>JBBECA010000029.1:30759-36548 GCA_040882055.1 Nitriliruptor sp. | reverse complement strand
AGCGCGCGCCAGCGGACGGTACCGAGCCCCGCGCACGTCGTCACCTCCGCACCGGTCCGGCGTCCGCACGCCGTGCGCGCCTCGGCCCTCGCAGGACGTGCATCGGCGTGGCTCCACCCGCGGGCCGGACGGAGCTGGGTGTGGCACGCTGTCGTAGCACGTACGCCCGGCAGCCCGCGGAGCCCCGCGGCGCGCCGGCCGCCGGAGGAGACCACACCTGTGAGCCAACAGCAGCTACCGGGCTACGCCCCACGAGCGGTCGCCACCGAGCGGCCCGAGGTCCGCTCCCGCTTCATGCGCCGCGTCTACCTCAACCTCATCGCCGGCATCGCGGCCTTCGTCGCGATCGAGTCCTACCTGTTCAGCTCGGGGCTCGCCTACGACATCGCGAACGCCATCAACAGCACCTCGTGGCTGCTCGTCCTCGGCGGGTTCATGCTGGTGTCGTGGCTCGGCTCGAGCTTCGCCTGGAAGGCGACCTCGCCCGCGGCCCAGTACGCGGGATACGCGGCGATGATCGCGGTCTACTCGGTCATCTTCACCCTGCCGCTCGCCATCGCGAACCAGGAGTTCCCGGGTGTCATCTCGACGGCCGCGTGGATCTCGCTCATCGCCTTCGCCGGCCTGTCCGGCATCGCCCTGACCACCAGCAAGGACTTCAGCTTCCTGCGGAGCCTGCTGATGTGGGCCGGGTTCCTCGCCCTCGGCGCCATCGTCGCGGCCGTGATCTTCCCGTCGATCGAGCTCGGCGCGTGGTTCTCGGTGGCGATGATCGCTCTGGCCGGTGGTGCGATCCTCTACGACACCCAGAAGATCTACCGCTCCTACCCGGCGGACCGCGAGGTCGCGGCGGCGATGAGCCTGTTCGCGTCCGTCGCCCTGATGTTCTGGTACGTGCTGCGGCTGCTCAGCCGCAGGTGAGCGCAGCGAACGGCTGAGCTCGCACCGGTACGGACGAGGCCCCCGCCGCGGCGGGGGCCTCGTCGTGGTGCGGGCGTCACATCACTGCAGGTTGGACTTGGTGATCAACTGCAGGAACTGCTCGTTGGACTTGGCCGCCTTGAGCTTCTCGATGAGCAGGTTGAGCGAGGCTTCCGTGTCCATGGTGGACAGGAGGCGGCGGAGCTTCCAGATCGTGTCGATCTGCTCCTGCGGCAGCAGCAGATCCTCGCGGCGGGTGCCGGAGGCCTGGATGTCCATGGCCGGGAAGATGCGCTTCTGCTCCATCCGGCGGTCGAGCCGCAGCTCCATGTTCCCCGTGCCCTTGAACTCCTCGAAGATGACCTCGTCCATCTTCGAGCCGGTCTCGATCAGGGCGGTGGCGATGATCGTCAGCGAGCCGCCCTCCTCGATGTTGCGGGCGGCGCCGAAGAAGCGCTTCGGCGGGTAGAGCGCGGCGGCGTCGATCCCGCCGGACATGACACGGCCCGAGGTCGGCGCCGTCTGGTTGTAGGCCCGCCCGAGTCGGGTGATGGAATCGAGGAGGATGACCACGTCGCGACCACGCTCCGCGAGCCGCTTCGCCCGCTCGATGGCGAGCTCGGCGACCTGGGTGTGGTCCTCGGCGGGGCGGTCGAAGGTCGAGGAGATGACCTCGCCCTCGGTCGACCGCTGGAAATCGGTGACCTCCTCGGGGCGCTCGTCGACCAGGACGACCATCAGGTGCAGGTCCGGATCCGAGGCTTCGATCGCCGCCGCGAGCTGCTTGAGGACGGTGGTCTTGCCGGCCTTCGGGGGCGAGACGATCAACCCACGCTGCCCCTTGCCGATGGGTGTGAACATGTCGACCAGACGCATCGCCATGGTCGCGTTCTCGCCACCGGCGAGACGGAGCCGCTCGTCGGGGAACAGCGGGGTGAGGTCCTTGAACTCCGGACGCTTCGACTGCCCCTCGAGGTCGGCGACCGCGACACCTTCGACCGCGTCGACCCTACCGAGCGCCGGGAACTTGTCGTTGTTGCGGTTGCGCCTGATCGGCCCCGCCACGCGGTCACCACGCCGCAGGTCGTAGCGGCGCACGAACGACTGCGAGACGTAGACGTCCTTCGGACCCGACAGGTACCCGGTGACCCGCAGGAAGCCGTACCCCTCGGGCAGGAGGTCGAGGATGCCCTCGCGCACCTCCGCGTCGTCGAGGTTGTCCTGCTGGCCCTGCCCCTGCCCACCGGGGCGGTTCTTGCGGCGGCGCTCGCGCTTGGCCCGGTTGCGGTTGCCCTCGGTGTCGTCGCCGTCATCGTCACGGTCGTCACGTCCGTCTCGGGCACGGTCCGTACCGCGGTCGTCGCCACGCTGGTCGTCGGCTCGTGGGCCGCGATCGTCGGCGCGAGCGCCACGCTCGCTCGTCTCGCGCTCGGGGCGAGCGTCCTTGCGGTCATCGCCGCTGCCACCACCAGCGGCGGCACGCACCGGACGCCCATCGGAGCCGTCGCGATCACCGCTCTCGTCCTGACCGTTCGAGCGGTAGCTCCCGCGACGCCGCGCGACGAGCGCCTCCGCCGAACTCGACGACCCCGACCGGTCAGCGGTCGAACCGTCGCCCGACTCGGATCCCGCCCGGGCCGACGACCCTCCGCTGGCCGTGGCGCCCGAGGCGGTGGAGTCCGACGGAGCGGCACCCACGATGAGATCGACCAGATCGGCCTTCTTCATCCGCTGGTAGCCGCGAAGGTCGAGGGCGCCGGCGATCTCGCGGAGCTCCGCGAGTGCCTTGCGCTCCAGGGTGCTGCGATCCATCTGGTCCTCCCCGTGGCGACCGCGCGGCCGCTCAGGTGCTGATCGGCGGCCCGGTCAGGGCCGCGGTGGCTGCGCGGCTCAGGCCTCGAGCGCTGCCTGGTAGTCGGCCCAGTCCGCCAGGAAGCGCTCGAGGCCGGCATCGGTCAACGGGTGCTTGACCATCTGCTCGAACACCTTGGTCGGCAGCGTCGCCGCGTGCGCGCCGACGGCCGCGGCCTGGGCCACGTGCTGCGGGGATCGCAGGGAGGCGGCGAGCACCTGGGTGGCGTAGCCCTGGGTCCGGAAGATCCCGCAGATCTCGGCGATGAGGGCGATCCCGTCGTTGGCGATGTCGTCGAGCCGACCCGCGAACGGCGAGACGTAGGTCGCACCGGCGCTCGCGGCCAGGATCGCCTGCGTCGCGGAGAAGCACAGCGTGACGTTGGTCTTCACCCCGTCGTCGGTGAGCTTCCGGCAGGCACCGAGGCCATCGGGCGTCAGCGGCAGCTTGATCACGACGTTGTCGGCGATCGCGGCGAGCTCGGCGGCTTCGCGCAGCATCCCCTCGGTGTCGGTGGCGACCACCTCAGCGCTGACGTCGCCCGGCACCTCGGCGCAGATCTCGCGGATCATGCCCGCGAAGTCACGCTTCTCCTTCGCGGCGAGGCTCGGGTTCGTGGTGACGCCGTCGAGGACGCCCCACCGGTTGATCTCGGTGATCTCAGCGAGGTTGGCGGTGTCGAGGAACAGCTTCACGGCGAGCTCCGGTACGGACAGGCCGACACGGGCGATGCCGCGAGCCTGGGCGGCGAGGAAGGGGGGACCACCGACGGACGACCCGGCACGAGGAGGTTCATCACCCGGCCGGTCGGTGTCGGAGCCCGCAGGTCCCGAGCGACGGGGAACCGGTGGCCGCAGGGGTCGACCGTTGGCGGTCCGGGTGGGGAGTCCCCGCGTCGGAGTCGACGCGGCAGGGCGGCATCATACTGCTCGTCGGGGGCAGCGCACGCAGTCCGCACCGCCCGGCACGCTGCCCGCGAGGGCGCAGCCTCCGTCGGGGCAGGCGAGCGCGCCGGTCAGCTGGAACTCGGCCGGGTGCACCACGAAGCCGCCCTCCGCCGCGACCTCGGCCACCCGAGCCACAGGGCCATCCCCCGGTCCCGTGAGCACGGCCGCGACGGAGGGTCCCGCCCCGGAGAGCCACGCGTGGACCCCTGCCGCGCGGAGCGCCGTCACGATCGCGCCCGTCGCCGGCATCGCGGCGAAGCGTGCCGGCTCGTGCAGGAGGTCACCGCTGAGGCCGACCGACGCCGGCCACGCGCCGACGAGCGCGCCGAGGACGTGCCCGGCGCGTGCGGCCTGGACCGCCACATCCGCGCGCACCAAGGACTCGGGCAGCACCGCCCGCGCCGAGGTGGTCGCCTGACGGGTCGTCGGCACGAGCACGACCGGCCGGAGCGCGGGCGCCGGGTTGATCCGACGGATCACCAGACGGCCGTCGTCGTCGGTCGCGCACGCGACCAGACCACCGAGGAGGGCCGGCGCGACGTTGTCCGGATGCCCCTCGATCGCGTCGGCGAGCCCGACGAGGTCCCTGTCCCCGACGCTGACGCCGGTGAGCGCCCGGCCGAGCACCAGTCCGGCGACGATGGCCGAGGACGAGGAACCGAGGCCACGCTCGAGCGGGATGGTGCTGTGGGCGTGGAGCGCGACGTCGGGGACCGGGACGTCGTGGTGCTCGCAGAAGCGCACGAGCGAGCGCCACACGAGGTTGTCGTCGTCCGAGGCGACCTCGCCCGCACCCTCGCCGCTGCACCGCACCCGCTCGTCCTGCGCCGACCGGGGCAGGGACCGCACCGCCAGCACCGCGGCCAGATCACCGGTACCCCGGAGGGCCAGACCGAAGGCGTCGAAACCAGCGCCGAGGTTCGCCGTGGTGGCCGGGACCGTGACGGTGTGGTGCACCGGCGCCGAGGCGGTGTGACTCACGCCAGGAGCCCGAGCGCCTGTGCGGCGGCGTCGACGTCGGCCTCGATGGTCACCGGCGGGGAGGCGCCGTTGATGGCCCACTCCGGGTCCTTGAGGCCGTGCCCGGTCAGGACGCACACGACCGTCTGGCCCCGTTCGAGCTCACCCGCAGCGTGGAGCTGCAGCAACCCCGCGACCGAGGCGGCCGACGCCATCTCGACGAAGACCCCCTGTCGAGCCAACTGGCGGTACGCGGCGATGATCTCGCGGTCGGTGACCGACCGGATCGACCCGCCCGAGTCGGCGGCCGCCTCGACCGCCGGCTGCCACGATGCCGGGTTGCCGATGCGGATGGCCGTCGCCACCGTCTCGGGCTTCTCGACCGGGTGGCCCACGACCAGCGGCGCGGCACCAGCAGCCTGGTAGCCCCGCATCACCGGGAGCGCGTCGATGGTCCCGTCCGCGCTGTACTCGCGGTAGCCGCGCCAGTAGGCGGTGATGTTGCCGGCGTTGCCGACCGGCATGATGTGGACGTCCGGTGAGCGACCGAGCTGGTCGCAGACCTCCCACGCCCCCGTCCGCTGCCCGTCGATGCGGTAGGGGTTGACCGAGTTGACCAGGCTGACCGGGTGCTCGTCGGCCAGCTGCCGGCACATCAGCAGCGCCTGGTCGAAGTTGCCATCGATCTGCAGCACCTGCGCCCCGTGGACGAGCGCCTGTGCGAGCTTGCCGAGCGCGATCTTGCCCTTCGGCACGATGACGCCGCAGGTCAGCCCCGCCTTCGCCGCGTAGGCGGCCGCCGACGCCGAGGTGTTCCCCGTGGACGCGCAGATCACCGCCTCCGCGCCCTCCTCCTTGGCCTTGCTGATCGCCAGGGTCATCCCGCGATCCTTGAACGAGCCCGTGGGGTTCACCCCGTCGTACTTGAGGTGGACCTCGCAGCCGGTCAGCTCCGAGAGCACCTCGGAGACGATCAACGGGGTCCCGCCCTCGCGCAGGGTCACCACCGGCGTGGCGTCGCTGACCGGCATGCGATCCCGGTACTCGTGGATCAAGCCCTGCCAGACGTGGGCTCCTCGGTGCAACGCCGCGCCGCTCATACCTGGACC
>JBBECA010000029.1:0-30659 GCA_040882055.1 Nitriliruptor sp. | reverse complement strand
TCCGAGACCGCTTCCGGCCCCTCAGAACCCACCACGGGGCCTCCAGCGCCGCTCATACTTGGACCTCCGAGACCGCTTCCGGCCCCTCAGAACCCACCACGGGGCCTCCAGCGCCGCTCACTCCCACACCTCCGCTTCGACCCGCAGGACGCTCGTGACCCTGCGGACCGACGAGGACGCGTCGAGCGCCTCGACGCAGGTCCGCAGGTCCCCTTCACGCGAGCGGTGGGTGATCAGCACGAGCTGGGCCGTCGCGCCCGCGCCTTCCTGCCAGACCTGCGCGATCGAGACCCCGTGGTCCCCGAAGATGCGGGCCACCTCGGCGAGCACCCCGGAGACGTCCTCGACGTCGAGCAGGACGTAGTACTGCGTCTGGAGGTCCTCGATCGGACGCAGCGGCTTGTGCCGGTGCGTCGATGCGAGCGGACCGGGAGCGCCCTGCAGGAGGTTCCGTGCGACGTCGATCACGTCGCCGACGATCGCCGAGCCGGTCGGCAGCCCCCCCGCCCCGCGGCCGTAGAACATCAGCTCGCCGGCAGCTTCCGCCTCGACGTAGATCGCGTTGAAGGAACCACGCACCCCCGCGAGGGCGTGGGTGTCGGGCAGGAAGGTCGGGTGCACGCGGACCGCCACCTCCCCGTCGGATTCCGAGGCGATCCCGAGCAACTTGACCGTGTACCCGAGCCGGGTCGCCACCTCGATGTCGGTGGCGGTGACGTGTTCGATCCCCTCGCGGAACACGTCGGCGGCGTGGACGGTGGTGTCGAAGGCGAGCGAGGCGATGATGGCCGCCTTGGACGCCGCGTCGTGACCACCGACGTCCGAGGTCGGGTCCGCCTCAGCGAAGCCGAGCTCCTGCGCCTCGGCGAGGACGTCGGCGTAGCGCGCCTTCTCCTCGCTCATCCGGGTCAGGATGTAGTTGGTCGTGCCGTTCAGGATCCCGACCACGCGGGTGATGCGATCGCCCGCCAGGGACTCCTTGAGCGGCTTGATGATCGGGATGGCGCCGGCGACCGCAGCCTCGTAGCTGAGGTCGACACGGGCCGCACGGGCGAGTTCAGCCAGCTCCGGTCCCTCGTGCGCGATGAGCTCCTTGTTGGCGGTCACCACGGGCTTGCCGAGCTCGAGCGCGCGTCGCACGAGCGTGCCGGCCAGGTCCCGGCCGCCCATGACCTCGACGATCAGATCCACGTCGTCGGCCTCGACCACCGCGATCGGGTCGTCGGTGAACACCTCCGCCGGGAGGGGCAGTCCACGATCGCGAGAGGTGTCGCGGACCGCGACCCGGGTCACCTGGAGCAGCGCTCCGGTCCGGGCGGCGAGGTCGTCGGCCTCGCGGTCGAGGATCGTGACGACCCCGGCGCCGACGGTGCCACAGCCGAGCAGGCCGATGCGGATGACGCGGTCCACGGAGGGTGCCTCGGACGGGGGACGGGAGCGCTCGGAGCCTACCGGTGGCGCCTACCGGCCCCCGCCCGAGGCCAGGAGGGCCCTCAGGGGGCCGAGGGAGCACGCACGGCGGACCAGACCGTGGCGTGGGGGCGGAACCCGAGCCGGCGGTAGAGGCGGTCGGCGCTGCCGCCCGGGTCGGCGCCGGTGCCGATGCGGCTCCCGGGGTGGTCGGCGAGGTGCGAGGCGACGGCGCGGTGGATCAGGCTCGAGGCGATCCCGAGGCGGCGGTGGGCGGGGTGGACGATGACGTCCTCGATCGTCGCCAGGCCCTGCCGGTCGTGGAGCACGACCGCCTCGGCGACGGGGGCACCGTGCCGCTGCCCGAGCCAGATCGTCGCCCGACCGGCCGCCGCGAGCTCGCGTTGGATGTCGACCGCCCACGCGGTGAACCCGGGATCGGGGGCTCGCCAGTCGTCGGGACCGTCGCCGGTCGCGTAGCGGCGCAGGACCAGCACGCCGTGCCACCGGCGCTCCACCTCCACGGGGGTGCCGTCGGCGCTGATCTGCCGCCCACCCCCACCCGCGGCGACCGAGGGTGGGGTGACCACGGCGAACTCCGCCGGTGCGGCGGGTGGCGCCACGGGTTCGGCCAGCAGCAGGACGGTCGTGGGGTGCAGCTCCATGCCCAGATCCGTCGCGGCCGCGACGAGGTCCGCATCCGCCTGCGGCGGGACCGCCGGTGCATCGGCAGCGAGCGGTGTCTCCCACCGGAGCTGGACGTGCGTGGCACCGAACGTGCCGATGGTCTCGGCGAAGCGGCCGGTCCACGCCACGAGGTCAGCGGGTGCCGGGACCGCCTCGAGGTCGATGGTGTTGCCGTCGCGGAAATCCGGCCGGGACGGCGTCCGGACGCTGACGTGGTCACGCGCGTAGGTGACCAACGTCCGCGGCGACATGCCGGCGCGGCTGACCGCGAGTCCGAGCCGCTCGTCGAGGCGGCGCAGCTTCGGGTCACCGGCGAGGTCGGGCCGGTCGGTCACGGCGTGGCTCGCGTCCGGCTCATCGGATGGGCACGTCGCGGCCCACCAGATCGTCGAGCGTCTCGCGACGCAGCAGCTCGCGCACCTGCCCCTCGCGCACAAGGACCGCACCGGGCCGCGGTAGACGGTTGTAGTTGGAGGCCATCGATGCGGTGTAGGCCCCGGTCGCGGCGACGGCGAGCAGGTCGCCCACGACGAGGTCGCCGGGGAGCGGGGCGTGCTCGCGAACGAGGTCACCCGACTCGCAGTGCTTGCCGACCACGGTGACCGCCTGCGGTTCGGCGTCGCTGTCGCGGTTGACGAGCGCGACCTCGTGGACCGCGTCGTAGAGCGCGGGGCGGATGTTGTCACCCATCCCCCCGTCGACCGAGACCCACGTCGTCAGACCCGGCAGCGGTTTGATGGTCCCGACCTCGTAGAGGGTGACCGTCGAGGGGCCCACGATGGCGCGACCGGGTTCGACGACCAGCCGGGGACGCGGGAAATCGAGCCGCGCACAGGCGTCCTCGACCGCCTCGAGCACCGCCTTGCCGTAGCGCGCGACCTCGACGGGGTGGTCCTCGTGGGTGTAGCGGATACCCATGCCGCCACCGAGGTTGAGCTCGGCCAGTTCGATGCCGTGCTCGTCACGCCAGCGAGCCATCAGCTCGAGGCAGACGTCCGCGTTCGCGATGAAGGGGTCGGTCCCGAAGATCTGCGAGCCGATGTGGGCGTGGATGCCGACCACCTCGACGTGCTCGAGATCGCGTGCCGCAGCGAAGGCCTCGTCGGCGAGGCCGAGCGAGAGGGTGAACCCGAACTTGGCATCGTCGTGCCCGGTGCGGACGTACTCGTGGGTGTGAGCGTCGATACCGGGGGTGATCCGCAACCACACCTGCGCGACGGTGCCGCGCGCGGCGGCGAGGCGCTCGACGCGAGCGAGCTCGTCGAAGGAGTCGATGACGATGCGGCCGAGGCCGACCTCGAGCGCGAGGTCGAGCTCGGCTTCACCCTTGTTGTTGCCGTGGTGGATCAGCTTGGCCGGGTCGACCCCAGCGACGAGGGCGGTGTGCAGCTCGCCGTGGGACGCCACATCGATCAGTAGCCCCTCCTCGTCGACGATCTGCAGGATGCCGACGGTGCACCAGGCCTTCGAGGCGTAGGCCACCTCGACGCCGGGGAAGCCCGCGACGTACCGCTGGCAGCGTTCGCGCAGATCGACCTCGTCGACGACCCACAGTGGGGTCGCGTGCTCACGGGCGAGGTCGGTGACCGACACACCACCGATGTGCAGCACACCGCCGTCGTCGCGCTCGGCGGTGAGGGGCCAGGGTCCGGGCATGGTCAGAGCCGTTCGGGAGCGGCCACACGCAGCAGGCCGAGCGCATCGGCGAGGACCTGCTTGGCGGCGAGGGCGAGGTGGTACCGGGCACGACCGAGCGCCTCGAGACGAGCGGTCTCCTCGGGCGTGCGGTCCTCCTCCGGGGCGAGGATGCGGCACTCGGTGTAGAAGCGGTGGAAGGTGCCGGCCAGCTCCTCGGCGTAGCGCGCCAAGCGCTGTGTGGCGCGCAGCTCGGCCGCCTCGGCGACCACCAGCGGCAGCTGTGCCATGGCGGTCAGCAGCTCGAGCTCGGCGGGGTGGTCGAGCAGCGACAGGTCCGCGTCGTCGACCTCGTCCGCGTCGAACCCGCGCTCGTCGGCTGCACGCAGGATCGAGCTGATCCGTGCGTGGGCGTACTGCACGTAGTAGACCGGGTTCTCCATCGACTGCTGGGTGACGACCGCGAGGTCGAAGTCGATGGTCGAGTCGAGGCTCTGGCGCAGGAAGGCGTACCGGGTGACGTCGACGCCGACCTCGTCGACCACCTCGTCGAGGGTGATGAGCTCACCGGCCCGCTTGCTCATCCGCACCGGCTGACCCTCGCGGAGCAGGTTGACGAGCTGACCGATCGGTACCTCGACACGGTCCCCCGGGATCCCGAGACAGGCGGCGACCGCCTTCAGCCGGGCGACGTAGCCGTGGTGATCGGCGCCGAGCAGGTAGATGAGACGACCGCCACCGCCGCTCTGTCCGTCGACGCGGGCCCACTTGTCCCGGATGTAGGCGCAGTCGGCGGCGAAGTAGGTCGGGCGGCCGTCGGAGCGGACGAGGACGCGGTCCTTGTCGTCCCCGTGGACCTCGGTGCGCAGGAAGACGGCGCCGTCGGTCTCGTAGGTCTGCCCGTCCGCGGTGAGCTCGGCCACGGTTCGCTCGATGGCGCCCGAGTCGTGGAGGGTGCGTTCGGAGAACCAGACGTCGAAGTGGACCCCCAGCTCGAGCAGCTGGTCCTCGATCCGCTGCCGCATCGCCTCGACGGCGAGCACCCCGACGCGTGCGGAGATCGCCGCGTCCACCTGCCCCGGCGCGACGTCGGCGTCCTCGGTCAGCGGGCCACCGGGACCGGAAGCGTGGGCCGCGCCGCCGCCATCCAGGGTCGGCGCATCACCCGGGGCGCGGGTGAACAGCTCATCACCGTGTTCGGCGCGCAGGTCGGCGGCGATATCGGCGATGTAGTCGCCGCGGTAGTGGTCCTCGGTCAGCTGACGACCGGTCGCGACGAGAACGACCGACTCGCCGAAGCGTCGGATCTGCTCACCGGCATCGTTGACGTAGTACTCGCGGGTGACCGCGTGCCCGGCTGCCTCGAGCAGCTCGGCGATGGCGTCACCGGTGGCGGCCCACCGGCCGGCACCGATGTGCAGCGGCCCCGTCGGGTTGGCCGAGACGAACTCGACGTTGACGGTCTCACGACGCTCGTCGGGGAGCTCGGTGCGGGCGTAGCGCAGGCCCTCCTCGACGATGCGTTGCACGAGGTCCTCGTGGTAGCGGTGTGCGAGGCGGAAGTTGACGAAGCCGGGGCCCGCGATCGTCGCTTCGGTCACGACCTCCGGCAGCTCGAGGTGGTCGATCAACTGCTGAGCGATCTCGCGCGGCGGCTGCTTGGCGGGCTTGGCGAGCCGAAGCGCGACCGTCGTCGCCCAGTCGCCGTGCTCGGCCTGCTTCGGCCGCTCCAGCGCCGGATCGGTGTCGGGCAAGCCAGCGGCGACCACGGCGGCACGGATGCGCGCCGCGAGGTCAGCGAGGACCGGATCGTGCATGTCGGGACGGGCCACGGGAGCTCCGGCGGGCGGCGAGGTGGCGGGCGGCGTGACCGCGGAGCCTACGGGGCCGCGAGCCGCACCACGAGGTCGACGAGTTCGAGCGGATCGAAGGGCTTGGTGATGTAGGCGTCGACCCCCGCGATCGCACCGGCATCGACGTCGGCCTCCTGCGCCTTGGCCGAGAGCATGATGATCGGCGTGGCCGCGACCTGCGGATCCTCGTCCGCACGGACCGCGGCGCAGACCTGGAGACCGTCGAGCTTCGGCATCATCACGTCGAGCAGCACCACCTCGGGCCGCTGCTCGCGGACGGCACGCAGCCCCTCCTCGCCGTCACTGGCGGTGACGACCTCGTGCCCCTCCAGCTCGAGGTTGAGCTGCAACAGGCGCAGGATGATCGGATCGTCGTCGACGGCCAGGACGCGGACCACGTTTCGCTCCCCCTGGGACACGGACGGGTCGGATCGCGCACCGTAGCCGCCCCGGCACACCCGTCCCGGCACGCGGCTCCCGGCCCCCTGGCTGGTACGGTCCCCGGCCGCCGGGTCACGCCACGTGTACGACCTCGCGCCCCCGTAGCTCAGTGGATAGAGCACTGGCCTCCGGAGCCAGAAGCGTAGGTTCGATTCCTACCGGGGGTACTCGATCCGGAACCCGCCTCCCGAGGCGGGTTCCGTCGCTCCGGGCCCGGGCTGCCCGGAACGAGGTCTGCCAGCTGGTGGGCACGCGCGGGTCCCGGCCGGCACCGAACGGTCGTCGGAGCGCCCACCGCAGCACAGCCGGCCCACGGGGCGGCCCTGCTCGTGGCCCCCGAAGTTCCCCCTCCGGGCGCCCGTGCTTGCAGCGCGCGGGTGACAGCGCGGCCGTGGTCCTTCGGTCACCCTCCGCGGCGCACGTGACCGGGAGCACCGCACCGATGCGGTGTTCCGGGTGAGGCCACCTCACCCCGCGGCCCAGGGCCGTCTCTCGCAGACCATCCCCCGCCGCACCCTGCCCGCACCGAGCGTCACGCCCCACGTAGCAGGGGCGCGTCCGCCCGACCTGGAGCATCCATGTCCCTCCGCCGCGCCCTCACCGCCCTGACCGCCCTGCTGTCGTTCGCCCTCATCGGGACGCCTGCCGCCGCCACGACCACCTCCTTCTCGGACGTCTCCGGATCGCCGCACGAGGCCTCGGTCCACGCTCTCGCCGCTGAGGGCCTGGTCCAGGGTTGCGAGGACTCCCGGTACTGCCCCGACGCCCAGCTGACGCGTGGCCAGGTCGCCACGATCCTGTTCCGGGCCCTCGAACTCGAGGTCCCCGTCGAGACCCACAGCGACGGCGAGCCGGTCGAGCCGCGTTTCACCGACACCGCCGACAGCGTCCACCACGAGGCGATCGAGGCGATCGCCGAAGCGGGCGTGACCTCGGGGTGCGGCGAGGGCCGGTTCTGCCCGGGAGACGCGATCAGCCGTGGTGAGCTCGCCACGCTGCTGGTGCGGGCCCTCGAGCTGCCGGCTGCCACCGACGGGCCGCACTTCCTGGACACCAACAGCGCTCACGGTCCCGCCGTCGACGCGATGGCCGAGGCGGGGTTGACCGCCGGCTGCGACCTGGTGCGGTTCTGCTCGACCAGCCAGCTCTCCCGCGCCCACGCCGCGACCTTCCTGGCCCGAGGTCTGGAGTTGGTCGAGCAGGCAGAGCTCGCTCCCTTCGCCGAGCGTCAGGCCGAGCACGAGCGTCAGCTCGCCGAAGCCCAGGCTGAGGCCGATGCGAAGGCGAAGGCCGACGCCGAAGCCGCGGCGAAGGCCGAGGCCGAAGCAGACGCCCGAGCGGCTGCCCCCGGTCAGAAGGCGGTCGAGGTCGCGCTGGCCCAGGTGGGCAAGCCCTACAAGTGGGGTGGCACCGGCCCGAGCAGCTTCGACTGCTCCGGCTTGACCGGCTACGCCTGGCGCGCCGCCGGCGTGACGCTGCCACGCGTCTCCCGCGACCAGTACAGCGGCACCCAGCGGATCAACCGGGGCGACCTGCGACCCGGTGACCTCGTCTTCTACCACTCCCCGATCAGCCACGTCGCCATGTACATCGGTGACGGCAAGGTCGTCGAAGCCCCGTCGAGCGGGAAGTACGTCCGCGTCTCGAGCACCGGCCTGAGCCGGTCCGGCATCGTCGGGTACGGCCGGCCGCGCTGATCGCACCAGCACGTCCAACACACCCTCCGCCGGCGCTCAGACGCCGGCGGAGGTGCGTCCGTACCAGGCCTCGACCGCACAGTGGACCCCGAACAGGCCGAGCGATCGGGGACGCGGTCGGCTCGCTCGGTCGCAGCGCACGGGCCGGTCGCCCGCCTCGTAGGCTCGGGGTCGACCGAGGACCGACCGCCGGGGAGCCGCGCCGTGACCGACATCGACGTGACCGACCGTTCCGTCTACACGCGGACGATCGGCATCGAGCACGACCCGCTCGAGGCACCGCGACGCCACCTCGATGCCGACGGACGCGAGATCGCCCCCGACCTGATCGGGCTGATGGGCGACACCCCGCTCGTGCGGCTCGACCGCCTGTCGAAGGACGTCGGCCCGACGCTCGTGGCCAAGCTCGAGATGCTGAACCCCGGCGGCAGCGTCAAGGACCGCATCGGGATCTCCATGGTCGAAGCGGCGGAGGCGGCCGGCATCCTGAAGCCCGGTGGCACCATCGTCGAACCGACCTCGGGCAACACCGGCGTCGGACTCGCCATCGTCGCGGCCCGCAAGGGCTACCGCTGCATCTTCGTGGTCCCCGACAAGGTGAGCTCCGACAAGGTCTCCCTGATGCGGGCCTACGGCGCCGAGGTCGTGGTCTGCCCCACCGCCGTCGAGCCCGACGACCCGCGGTCCTACTACTCGGTCTCGGATCGCCTCGCGGCCGAGCCGAACGCGTTCAAGCCGAACCAGTACTTCAACCAGGCGAACCCGCAGACCCATGCGTTCTCCACCGGGCCCGAGCTGTGGCGCCAGACCAACGGCGAGATCGACGCGTTCGTCGCCGGGGTGGGGACCGGCGGAACCGTGACGGGCGTCGGGCGGTACCTGAAGGAGCGCAAGCCCGGGGTGGCCATCGTCGGCGCCGACCCGGAAGGGTCGCTCTACTCCGGGGACACGGTCCGCCCCTACCTCGTCGAAGGCATCGGCGAGGACTTCTGGCCCGAGACCTTCGACCCCACGATGGTCGACGTCTGGGAGCGGGTCTCGGATGCCGAATCGTTCCAGATGGCGCGGCGCTGCGCCCGCGAGGAGGGGATCCTCATCGGCGGCTCGGGCGGCACGGCGCTGGTCGCCGCGCACCGCTACGCAGCTACCCAGCCCGACGACGCGCTCATCGTGGTCCTGCTCCCGGACTCCGGCCGGGGGTACCTGTCCAAGCTCTACGACGAGACCTGGATGGCCGAGCACGGCTTCAACCAGCCGACCGCCGGGAAGGGCACCGTCGGCGACGTGCTCGCGGCCAAGACCAGCGACCGGTTGCCCTCGCTGATCCACCTCCACCCGGGCGAGACCGTCGCCGCCGCGATCGCGTTGCTCAAGGAGTACGGCGTGTCGCAGATGCCCGTCTTCGCCGAGGAGGTGCACGACGACGCGCGCACCGACGACGTCCTCGGCTCCATCCGGGAGAACGCCCTGCTCGACGCGGCTCTCGCCGACCCCGGGGTGATGCAGCGCGCGATCGGCGAGGTGATGCAGCCACCGCTGCCGACCGTGGCTCTGGACGATCCGCTCGGTCACGTGGCCGCCGAACTGGCGGGTGGCGGCAGCGCCCTGCTGGCACGCGACGGCGAGCGTTTCGTCGGCGTGATCAGCCGCGCCGACGTCCTCGAGTACCTCTCGGCACGCGCATGAGGGAGCGCGACGTCACCGATCACCTGACCGACCCCGAGGGTCGCGACGCCGCGGCGCACGGCTTCACCACGCGCGCCATCCACGTCGGGCAGGAGCCCGACCCGCGGACCGGCGCGGTCATCGTGCCGATCTACCAGACCTCCACCTTCGCCCAGCCCGCTGCCGGACAGCACCTCGGCTACGAGTACGCCCGCACCGGCAACCCGACCCGGACCGCGCTCCAGGAGTGCCTCGCGTCGCTCGAGGGCACCGAGGCGGCCGTGTGCTTCGCGTCCGGGCTCGCCGCCGAGGACGCGATCATCCGGTTGCTCTCCCCCGGTGACCACATCGTCTGCGCCAACGACGTCTACGGCGGCACCTGGCGGCAGCTCGACAAGGTCCACTCCAGGTTCGGCATCGAATCGACCGCCGTCGACATGACCGACCTCGATGCGGTGGCCGCGGCGTTCCGACCGACCACCCGCTACGTCTGGGCGGAGACGCCGTCCAACCCGCTGCTGAAGGTGCTCGACCTCGCCGCCCTCGCCGAGCTGGCCCACGACCGCGGCGCCTGGCTCGTGGCCGACAACACCTTCGCGACGCCGTACCTGCAGCAGCCGGCCGCGCTCGGCGCCGACATCGTCGTGCACTCGACCACCAAGTACATCGGCGGCCACTCCGACGTGGTCGGCGGCGCCGTGTGCACCGATACGGCGACCGCGGCCGACCTGGCCTTCCTCCAGAACGCCGTGGGCGCCGTCCCGGGGCCGTTCGACAACTTCCTGACCCTGCGCGGGCTCAAGACGCTCGGGGTCCGCATGGACCGTCACGTCAGCAACGCGACCCGGATCGCCGACGTCCTCGATGCCGATCCGCGGGTGCGGGGCGTGCACTACCCGGGCCTGCCGTCGGACCCCGGCCACGAGCTCGCGCAGCGACAGATGACGGGGGCGGGCGGGATGGTCTCGTTCCGCCCGACCGGCGGCGCGCAGGTCGCCGCCCGCGTCTGCGAGGCGACGGAGCTGTTCTTCCTCGCCGAGTCGCTCGGCGGGGTGGAGAGCCTGATCGAGGTGCCGGGCATCATGACCCACGCCTCGGTCGCCGGCACGCCGCTCGAGGTGCCGGACGACCTCATCCGGCTCTCGGTCGGCATCGAGGACGTCGACGACCTGCTCGCCGACCTCGATCGAGCGCTCGACGCCGCGGCCGGCTGATGCACGGGCGGCGTGGGAGGCTGTAGCCGGCCGCGCTGGTGACCGATACTCCGCGGGTGGCCGGATCGAAGCGGCACGGGAGGCGGAGCGGTGCGGCGCGGCAGCAGGTCCGGCGTGGCCCTCGCGCTGCTGTGCGCCGTCGTGCTGTCCGGTTGCGGCGACGTCATCACCCTCGAGCTGCCGTCGCTGGCCAGCCTGGCCCCCCGCTCACCGGGCCTGCAGTCCACCGTCGTGGCTCCGTCCGGTGAGGTGCTGGCGGTGCTCCGCCGCGAGCACCGCCAGCCCATCCCGCTGTCCGCCATGCCCGAGCACCTCGTCCACGCGGTCCTGATCGCCGAGGACCAGCGCTTCTTCGACCACGGGGGGGTCGACGCCCGCGCGGTCGTCCGAGCCTTCGTGCGCAACACCGCCACCGGCGACATCGAACAGGGCGGTTCGACCATCACCCAGCAGCTGGTGAGCCTGCTCTACGAGCCGGCCGCCGGACGGACCTACGACGCCAAGCTCACCGAGGCGTTGCTGGCCCGCGAGATGGAACGCACCCGGACCAAGGCCGCGATCCTCGAGGACTACCTCAACACCGTCTACCTCGGTGAAGGCGCGTACGGGGTCCAAGCCGCTGCCGAGACCTACTTCCGGCGCGACGTCGCCGACATCGACGCCGCCCAGTCCGCCCTGCTGGCGGCGATCATCCGAGCCCCGTCGTCGCTCCGACCGACCGGGTCGTCCGGTCCCGCGCGGTGGCGCCGTGACGACGTCCTCGAACGGATGGCCGAACACGGCTACCTCACCGACCGGGAGCGCGACGCCGCGCTCGAGGAGCCCATCGAGGTCTCCGCCCGGCAGCCCCTGCCCTCCGTGCGCGAGCCTCACCTCGTGGACCTGGTCGTGCGGCGGCTCATGGCCGACCCGAGCTTCGGCGCCACCGAGACCGAGCGCGCCGACCGCCTCTACCGCGGAGGCCTCACCATCCACACCACCGTCGACCTCGAGCTACAGGAGCTCGCGCGCCGGACCCTGGCCGACCACCTGCCGGGAGCGGATGACCCCGAGGCGGCCGTCACCCTGGTCGAGCCGGCCACCGGTCACGTGCTGGCGCTGACCGGCAACCGCAGCTACGACCAGCTCCAGTACGACCTGCCCAGCCAGGCGCGGCGCCAGCCCGGCTCGACCTTCAAGACCTTCGTGCTCGCTGCGGCCATCGCCAGCGGGTACCACCCGGACGAGCGCCTCGACGGGACCCCCGGCACCATCCAGACCCGCCAGGGCACCTGGCAGGTCCGCAACTACGAGCGTTCCGACCCGGGGGACGTGTCCCTCGCTGGCGCGACCCGTCTGTCGGTGAACGCCGCGTACGCCCGGTTGGGCGTCGATGTCGGGGTCGACCGCGTCGCCGCGATCGCTCGTGCGATGGGGGTGCTCTCCCCCGTCCCCGGCGACGAACCCCAGATCACCCTCGGCGGGGGCGAGCTCGGTGTGACGACCTGGGACATGGCAGCCGCGTACGCGACGCTCGCCAACGGCGGCGCACACCAGCCCACCACCGTGATCGAGCGCATCGAGGACGCCGAGGGCGAGACCGTCTGGTTGCCCGACAGCACCGCCCGCCGGGTGCTCAGTCCCGACGTGGCCTACGTCACCACCGGGGTGTTGCAGGGGGTGGTCGAGGCCGGCACGGGCCTCGCGGCCCGCGTCCCGGGGTGGCAGGTCGCCGGCAAGACCGGCACCACCTCCGATCACGTCGATGCCTGGTTCTCGGGCACCACCCCGGTCCTGTCGGCGGCCGTGTGGGTGGGGCACGCGGACGGCAACGTCCCGCTCACGGGCGTGCGGGGGGTGCGGCGCGTCACCGGGGGCTCCATCCCCGCCGAGATCTTCGCCGATCTGATGCGCGATGCCCTCGCCGCCCGCCAGCCCGTCGGCTTCGAGCTCGCCGACGAGCACTGGGTCGACATCGAGATCGATCCGCTCACGGGTCTGCGCGCAGCCGCGTGGTGTCCGGGCGAGCGGGTCCGCGTGCCTCGCATCCTCGCGCCCAGGGAGACCTGCCCGGAACCACCACCTCCGCCACGCCGCCCCGCCCCAGCCCCGCCGGCGCCGCCGACCCCGACCCCGTCGGAGACCACCCCGGCGCAGGAGCCCGAGGAGGAGGAGGCGCCGCCGGCGTCGGATGGAACCGTCGAGCCGACCGAACCCTCGCCGTCGCCCGATGAGCCGCCCCCCGCGCCGCCCGCGCCGCCCGAGCCGTCCCCCTCGCCGGAGGTGGAGGATCCGCCGTCCGACCGGGACGAGGCGGTCGAGCCCGACGGCTAGCCTCACCGCCCACCTGCCAGGGCGAGGCCTCGTGCGCGCGATCCTCGTGTTCAACCCGAACGCGACCACCACCGACGATGGCGTCCGCGATGTCATCGCCTCGGCGCTGGCGTCGACCGTGGACCTCGAGGTGGTCGCGACGAAGCAACGTGGGCACGCCACCCACCTCGTCGCCGGCGCCGTGCACGAGGGCGTCGAGGCGGTGTTCGCCCTCGGCGGGGACGGCACGGCCAACGAGGTGCTGCAGGCCCTCGCGGGCACCGACGTCCGGCTCGGGATCATCCCAGGCGGTGGCGCGAACGTGCTGGCGCGGGCGCTCGGTCTCCCCAACGACGCCGTCGATGCGACAGCGACGCTGCTCGAGCACCTACGTGCTGGCCGGGAGCGGCGCATCGCGCTCGGACGGGCGGGGGAGCGCTACTTCGGGTTCAACGCCGGCTACGGCTTCGACGCTGCGGTGGTACGTCACGTCGAGCAGTACCCCGAACGCAAGCGTCGCTTCAAGCAGGCCGCGTTCATCTACGCCACCGCCCACGAGTGGTTCGTCGGCTCCCGCCGGGACGACACCGCGATCACCGTCCGGCTCCCGGACGGGACCGATCGCGGCCCGTACGCCCTGACGTTGCTCGCCAACGCCGACCCCTACACCTACCTCGGGCCCCGGCCGATGCACGTGCACCCGGACGCCACCTTCGAGCTGGGCCTCGACCTGCTGGCGATCCCCGCCGTCAGCACCCCGGCGTTCCTCAGCATCCTGTCCCGGGCGTTCCGTCACGGTGGCCACATCGGCCGCGACGACGTGCCGTACTGGCACGACCTCGACCAGTTCGTGCTGTCCTCCCCCACCGCGCTGCCGCTCATGGTCGACGGCGACTACGCCGGCGAGCACCGCGAGGTGCGTTTCACCGCCGTCCGCGACGCGCTCCGGGTCATCGCCTGACGCGCGATCCGCGCGGCTCTCCGCGTGCGGGCTGCGCGCGTGCGGGGGCTCCGGACGACGAGTGCGTGCTGGAGCAAGCGGAAGTCCTTGACACGGCGATCGCGTCGGTTACGGTCCCGTACCTGGAGTTCGTGAAGAACTTCACGAGCGGCTCCGGGACCTGGCGGTCCGGACCCGCACGCACCTCCTGACGCCCTCGGGCGTTGCTAGAGCCGGTGCCGCCCGATGGCGCACCGGACCGGCAGGGAGGCCCTTCGGCCCCCGGACCACGACGACGTCGAACGACGTCAACGGAGAGCGAGCTATGGACTGGCGCGGACGCGCATCCTGCACCGACGAGGATCCAGAACTGTTCTTCCCCATCGGGACGACCGGGCCGGCCGTCGACCAGGCCGACGCCGCCAAGCGCGTCTGCGCCCGTTGCGACGTGCGTGAGCAGTGCCTCGAGTTCGCCCTCTCGACCAACCAGGACGCCGGTGTCTGGGGCGGGCTGACCGAGGACGAGCGCCGCACCCTCAAGCGCGCCCGTCAGCGTCGCCGGCGCATGGCCAGCTGACACGCGTGCCCACACGCACCTACCTCACCACACCACCCGGCCGGGAGCCTTCCGAGGCGACCGGCCGGTCGGTGTCGGAGGACCGTGAACGCTACGTCCCCGGCCCGAGCGGACCCTCCGAGCCCGCCGCGCCGTCGCGCTGGCGCGGTCCGCTCCTCGTGCTCGGCGCCGCCGCGTTCGTGGCGCTGATCCTCGTGAGCCTCGTCCGCGCCTCGACGTCCTCACAGGCGCAGGATCCCTCGCTCGGTGGACGCGCGGACGACACCAGCGGTGCGCAGGATGACACCGGCGAGGGGCCGACGCTGCGCGACGGCGTCCCCAGCCTGCCCGCCGACGGGCTCCCCGGCGAGGCCTGACCCCGCGCCGCGTGGGTCAGCGCGGTAAGGGGAGCAGCGCCTCGCAGATCGTGCCGCCCTCGGGGTCGGCTCGCGCGACCTCGAGCGTGCCGCCGAGCTCGGACTCCACCAGCGTCGTGGCGATCCGCAGCCCGAGGTTCGCGTCGCCCTCGACCGTCCACCCCTCAGGTACTCCGACCCCGTCGTCGCGCACGGTGAGGTGCAGCGACGCGGGTCGCCGTTCGAGGTCGATGACGACCGTCCCGCCCCGCCCGGGGAAGGCGTGCTCCACCGAGTTCTGCACCAGCTCCGAGAGCACGAGCGCGAGCGGCGTGGCGACCTCGGCCGGGAGCTCACCGGCCCCACCGGTCAGCTCCATCTTCACCGGCCGGTTCGGGTCGGTGAGACCGGTCCCGAGCATCTCGATCAGGCGGCCCGCCACCTTGTCGAAGCTCACCCGCTGGCGGGAGTCCTGCGACAGCGTCTCGTGGACGAGGGCGATCGACGAGATGCGTCGTACCGATTCGCCGAGGGCCTGCCGAGCTTCGTCCGACGACAGCCGGCGTGACTGCAGACGCAGGAGCGAGGCCACCGTCTGCAGGTTGTTCTTCACCCGGTGGTGGATCTCGCGGATGGTGGCGTCCTTGTAGAGCAGCAGCCGTTCGTGACGGCGGAGCTCGGTCACCTCGCGGATCAGCACCAGGGCGCCGAGCACGTGGTGCTCACGCGTCAGAGGCAGCAGGCGGCGGAGCACGACCGCTCCCCGCGCCTCGACCTCGGACTCGAGCGGCTCGCCGTCCCCGAGCGCCTCGAGCATCGCGGCGTCGTCGAGGTCGAACTCGCTGAGCTTGCGGCCGACGACGTTGTCGACCACCCCGAGCCGACGGAAGGCGCTGATGGCGTTCGGTGAGGCGTACACCACCGTCCCCGACGGATCGAGGCGCATCAGGCCGTCACCGACACGCGGTGCGAGCTCGCGCTCCGGATCCTCGTCGGGGAAGGGGAACGCCCCCTGCGCGAGCATCGCCGACAGCTCGTTGGCCGCCTGCAGGTAGGTGAGCTCGAGCTGCGAGGGCGCGCGCACCATGGACAGGTTCGCCTCACGCGTGACCACCGCGATGACCTCGCCCTCGAGCGGGACCGGGATGGCCTCCTCGCGGACCGGGACGCCCGTCGACCAGTCGGGCTCGCCGTCCCGCACGATCACCCCCTCGAGGAAGGCGCGGGTGACACCCGGGCGGGCATCGGCGTCGAACGTGGTGCCGACCAGGTCCTCGTTGTAGATCGTCTGCGCCGTGTACGGACGCATCTGCGCGACCACGGACAGCTCCCCCGACGTCGGGTCGCGACAGAACAGGACCAGGTCGGCGAAGGAGAGGTCGGCCAGGATCTGCCAGTCGGAGACGATGGCCTGGAGGACGTCGACCGCGCTGCCACGCAGGCCACCCCGCTCCTCGACCAGATCCTGCAGCGAGGACACGGGCTAGGACCGGGGCATGAAGCGCTGCAGCTGCTCGAGCGGCACCGCGTCGCGGATGTAGCCGAAGGCCCGCTGCTCGATGTCCCGCGCCTCGGACAGCGACAGGCCGAGCTCGCGCGCGGTGTCCGCGAGGTCGTGCGGGTGGCCGTCGGCCAAGCCCATGCGGAGCTCGAGCACCTTGCGCTGCGTGGCGGGCAGCCGCGCGAGCACCTTCTGCAGCGGCCCGGTCAGCTGGGCGACGGTCTCGTTCTCACCGCTCGCGGACCGGCGGGGAGGACGGCCACCCTTGCCGCCGCCCCGACCAGCGCCGCCCTTGCTCCCCTTGCCGCCGCCACCACCGCGTCCCTGACCGGCCTCGCCGCGCGGAGCGCCACCGCGCGACGCATCGCCCCCGGATCGGGGACCACCGCGTTGGCGGTCGGAAGCGGAAGGGGTGCTCATGCGTCCGAGCCTAGCGGTCGGGTCCGTACGGCAACCCGGGGCAGGCTCACCGTCCCCGCCACGTCGGCGGTCGCTTCTCGAAGAACGCCGTGACCCCCTCGACGACGTCGTCGGTCCCGACGGTCAGGTCGAGCATCCCGTGCAGGTAGGCCAGCGCCGCACCCGGTGCCATCTGCCGCGCCTCGTGGAACGATCGGCGCCCGAGCGCGAGCGCGAGCGGTGCGCCGGCGGTGAGCTCGTCGACCAGCTCATCGACGGCCTGATCGAGCTGATCGGCCGGCACCACGCGGTTGACGAGGCCCCAGCTGCGCGCCTCCTCGGCCGACATCCGGCGACCGGTCATCATCAGCTCGAGCGCGCGTTTCGGTCCGAGGTGTTCGGTCAGCAGCGCGGAGATCACGAACGGCCACAGGCCGACGCGGACCTCCGGCGTCCCGAACTCGGCCGTGTCGGTGGCCACGAGCAGGTCGCAGGCGAGCGCGACCCCGAGCCCGCCGGCGAGCGCGTGCCCGTTGACCCGGCCGACCAGCGGGACGCGGAGGCGTTCCACGGCAGCGAACAGCTCGCGCAGCAACCCGCGCTGGTCGTGCTGGGCGACGACGGAGGCCTCCGCGCCGAGCCCACCGGCCAGGTCGGCGCCGGCGCAGAAGGCGCGGTCCCCAGCACCCGTGAGCACCACGACCCGCACGTCCGGGTCCGCCGCCGCCCCGAACGCGGCGATCAGGCCCCGCAGGACCTCGGGGTTGAGCGCGTTGCGCTGCTCCGGCCGGTCGATCACGACCCGGAGCACCGCTCCGTCACGTTCCGTCCGCACGCTCACGTGGCCTCCTCGCTCGCCGGCCGCACCCGAGCCCCCTGGGCGCGCGGGTCGGACCCTAGGTCTCGCGCGTGCGCACCTCCGAGCGGGGCGCGTGGCACCATCCCCCTCGTCAGGGGCATCCCATGCCGTTCACCCTCACCATCGTGCTCGCCGCTGTCCTCGCCTCGTACCTGCGTGGGGGCCGGCTCCGCCGTCTCGCCGAAGCCCCACTGACCGCGCCGTGGTTGCTGTTCCTCGGCCTCGGGCTCCAGCTCGCCGTCGATCTGTCCGCGGGCCGAGGGCTCCTCGGCGATGCCAGCCTCGCCGGGGTCACGATCCTCGTGGTCAGCCAGCTGCTGGTGGTGGCCTGGCTCGGCCTCAACCGCCGGCTCCCGGGGATCGGCCTCGTTGCCCTCGGGTTGCTCATGAACGCCGCCGCCATCGCGGCGAACGGGGCGATGCCGGTCGACCCTCAAGCGGTCCGCGCGCTCGGGCTGGGCGAGCTCCAGGTCCCACCCGGCAAGCACACGCTGATGACCGACGCGACCCGGCTGCCCTGGCTCGCCGACGTGCTGCCGCTGCCGCCGCTGCGATCGATCGTGTCCATCGGGGACCTGTTCATCGGCGCCGGGCTGCTGCCGCTCACACACGCACTGATGAGCTGGCGCACCGAACGCGAACGCCGCGGCCGTGCACAGCGGGACGTCAGCGGCGCGCCGGTGTCCTGACACGACGCTCGCACACGTCGATCACGGCCCGCACCACGTCGAGATCCTCGACGGCGCGTACCAGCCGGACCGTGACCTCGTGGCGCTGGCCGCCATCGGTGAGGTCCGGGTCGTACCCATCGACCTCGCAGCACGCTGCCACGATGCGCGCCGCGCGAGCGAGGTCCGCATCGACCTGGCGGAGCTGCACGGGATCACCGTGGGCGTGCACGATCGCGGCGACCCGGTCCAGGTCACCCGCGGAGGCGATCACGCGGGCGCCCGCCTGGGCGAGCTCGGCCCGGGTCGGTCGGTCCTCGGGCTCGAGCCGGATGTGGCCGAGCTCGTGGAGGTAGGCCGCCTGCTCGATCTCGAGCGCGCTCGTGGCGTCGGCGCCGAGCTCGAAGGCGACGTCACGGGCGAGCGAGCCCACCCGGACACCGTGTTCCGCGCTCACCGTCCCGAGCTGTTCCGGCAGCCGGGACATCGCGCGGATGGTCTGGTCGTAGGCGGCCGTCACGCCGGCGAAGCGCGCCAGGCCGATGCGGGCCGCGAGCAGCGGGATCAGCATCGACGGCAGGGTCCACGGACCGAGCGGGCGGTGGACCAGCGCGCCCATGACCGCGGTCGAGGCGATGGCCAGGTCGGCGGTCCAGGTGGCCCGGATCTCGTCGGCCACGCGGCGCAGCGGGAAGCGCGCCTCGTCACCGAGGATCAGGACCTGTAGCGCCGGTAGGACGGTGACGAGGACGAGCGCCACGAGCACCGCCGAGACGAGGTCGAGCTCGACCCCGCTGCCGGGAGCACCGTGCCAGGGCGCGCGCAGGCTCCGACCGAACGCCGCCAAGCCGGCCAGCACCCAGGCGGTGGACACCGACACCACGAGGTTGGCGAGCGCTCCCGCTGCACGGTCCCTGAGCCGGGCGAGGGCCCACCCGCAGAAGGTCAGCACCGCCAGCAGGGGTGCCGCCACGCCGATGAGCGCTCCCAAGGCCACCACGGCGGTCGAGGTCGGCACGGGACGACCACGGGGCGGTCGGATGGGCAGCAGCTCGGTGACGGCGACGGCGAGGACGATGAGCACGAGGTGGTGGGCGGCCACGGGCCGCTCGGGCGGAGCGCCCGCGAGCCACGCCCCCGATCCGGCGAGGACGGCCACCAGGCCCGGGACGTAGTGACCGATGGGACCGCGGGTCCGGCCGCTCACGAGCTCGGCTCCGAGCGCGAGACCTGCCGTTCCGCGGCACCTCCCTGCGGGATGTCGTGACCGTGGAGCTCGGCGGCGGACGCGAACTCGATCGTCGGCTGCCACCCGAGACGCTCGACGACGACCGCGAGGGCTTCGACCACGTCCGGGTCGAACTGGCCCCCCGCACAGCGACGTAGCTCCTCGACCGCCTCGCTGACCTGCAGCGCGCGACGGTAGGAACGCGTCGAGGTCATGGCGTCGAAGGCGTCGACGGCGGTCACGATACGCACCAGGTCGCCGAGCTCGTCGTCGGCGATGCCGTGCGGGTAGCCGCGGCCGTCGAGCCGCTCGTGGTGGAAGCGCACGATGTCGAGCACGGGTGCGAGGAAATCGATGTCGCGCAGGATCTCGGCACCGATGCTGGGGTGTTCCCGGATCAGCGCGAACTCGTCGTCGTCGAGCGGCCCCGGCTTGTTGATGACGCACAGCGGGACGCCGATCTTGCCGACGTCGTGCAGCAGCGCCGCGTACCCGGTCAGCCGCCTCTCGTCGTAAGGCACGCCGAGCTGTTCGGCGACGTGCACCGACAGGGTGGCGACGCGTTCCGAGTGGCCGCGGGTGTAGAGGTCCTTGACCTCGATGGCGGTCACGAACGAGCGCACGAGTCGGTCGTAGGCCTCGTCGGTGCGTTGGAAGGCGAGCAGCCCCGAGCGAGCCACGAAGACCGGCAGCGCGAGCAGCACGAGCAGCGCCGGGCCGACGCCGCCGGCCCGCAGCAGCGCGGCCGCGAGGATGGCGATGCCGACGTAGGGCCCCTGGAGCCAGCCGACCTGCAGCACCGACGACAGGGCGCTGCGCACCGGTTCCCCGCTCGACAGCGCGACGACCACACCGACGAGCACGTTGTTGACCAGCACGTAGACCACCGATGCGACCGCGATGGCGACGATGGTGATCGGCGCGGGGAAGCTGGCTCCCGTCGCCAGGGTCACGAGGTGGTAGCTCGTCCCGGCGACGGCCGCGGAGACCGCGAGTTGGCCGCTGTTGAACGCGGTGCGCAGGAGCCGCTGGTCGGTGGCCTGCACCGCGAACAACGGCAGCGCGCCGACCGTGGCGACGACGGCCAGCGCCGTTCCCCCGTGGAGGATCGCCACCAGCACCACCAGGTTCGACAGCGACACCTGGACGTCGTCGCGCAGGTTCGAGCGCAGGTACTCGGTGGCCCAGAACGCCGCCGCGAACGCCGCCGCGAGCCAGCCGAGGCCCTGGAGGGCGGAGACCACGACCGCCGCGACACCCGCCACCGCGACAGCGGTGACGAAGAGGTGCAGTCGGTCGGCGCGCACACCTGCTCCTGGCTGGACGGCCCCGTCGGCGAACCGAGGAGCGAGCGGTGGGCGGAGGAGATCGACATCACACTGTCAGCGCATCCAGGTGGTGCTGGCGCCAGACGACAGCACGAGCGTCGCCAGGGCCGACAGCGCGACGAACAGACGCTTGGTCATGTCGTACCTCCATCGAGATCGTTCCCGAGCCGCCGTCCCCGCTGGTGGACGTCGATCGTGTCCGCTCCGCTCGATGGTGGTGCCGATGTTCGGACTCGCCGTGGTGCAGGTGCTACAGGTGGTGCAGGTGCAGGTGGTTCTGGTGGGGCGAGGTCGTTTCCCCTCTCACCGGTCGTGGTGACCCGGTCACCCACGGTCCCGGTCGCCCGGGACCGCGCCGACCTCCTCCGCGCACCGCTCGCTCTTCGGTTGTCAACGCCACATCTTCCACACACACAACACCAACCTCGCAGCCATCGGGCGCCCGGAGCGCTTTCGGGGGCGCGTAGCGCACACGCGGGCCAGCGGTGCCGGCTGTGCCGTCCGAGCGGCGGTGGCCGTTACGATGTGCTCGCTGACGGGGCACAGCGAGGCGGAGTCACGGATGGAGGACGCGGTGCGTGACGACGAGGAGCTCGCCGCCGTCGGCGGCGAACCGGTGACCACCGTCCCGAGGCTGTTCACGCTGCGCACCGACCTGCACGATCCGGAACGACGCGCCGAGGTCGAACGCGGCCTCGGCAACATCCCGGGCGTGCTCGGAGCTCGGCTCGTGGCGGGCTACGACCGCGAGGTCGACGAGCTGCACGTGGTGACCACCCTCGACCGCTCCCCCAAACAGACCGTCCGCGACGTCCAGACCCTGCTCATGGCGCAGTACGGGGTGACCACCGACCACCGGGTGGTCTCGGTCGTGCAGCTCGACGAGGACCCGGCGCCCGACGCTGAGCCCGTCGGTCCCCGGGCGGTGCCGCGGGCGACCGTCGACCGCATCACGGTGTCCCACGCCGGCACCGAGGTCCACGCCGAGGTCACCCTCCGCCACGCCGGCGAGGTGCTGACGGGCCGAGCCGAGGGCGCGTCGACCCCGCACGGACGACGCAACGCCGTCGCGCGTGCCGCCCTGGCGGCCCTGGTCCCGGCGCTCGGCGCCTCCCCGGCCGTCGAGCTCCGTGGCAGCGAGATCGTCGATCTCCTCGACCACCGCATCGCGCTCACCGTCATCCAGCTGCGCACCGCGCGGGGGGAACGCACCGTCACCGGCAGCGCGTTGGTGCGGGATGCCACCGCGGACGCCGTGGTGCGCTCGGTCCTCGATGCGCTCAACCGGACCGCGGACGTGACGGTCGTCTAACCCTGCGGTCCCGGCGTGCCACCGGGTGACGCCAGGACCCCCACCTCACGCAGTTGGTCGACCAGCTCGCCGACCGAGACGGCCTGGATCGCGGCGATGGCGCGTAGGTCCTCGCCGCGCACCGACAGGACCCGTCGGTTGTAGTCACCGCGCTGCTGCTGGATCGACTCGCAATAGCGGCGCAGCCCCGCCCACGTCGGCCCGAGCGCGCCGAGGGCTTCGAGGTCGAGCACCACCCCTGTGTCGGCGCGCTTCGGTGGTGCCGCCAGCTCCCCCGGCAGGATCTCGGCCACCGTGACCCCGTAGAACTCGGCCAGCTCGAGCAGGCGGGTCGCCGAGATGTTGCGGTCGCCGCGCTCGTAGGAACCGACGACCGCTGCCTTCCAGCGACCGTCGGACCGGCGTTCGACATCCTGCAGCGACATCCCGCGGTCGACGCGGGCGCGGCGCAGACGTTCCCCCACCTCGTTGGTGTACGACAACCCCTGCCTCCTACCCCTCGGCCGCCCAGGCGAGGGTGGCCGCGAGGCCCTCCTCGAGCGTGGTCCACGGTTTCCACCCGAGCTCGCGTGATGCCCGGGTGCTGTCGAGCGCGCTGTGGCGGATCTCCCCCGCCCGCGGCGGCGCCGGCGTCGCCTCGTGCGGGTACTCCGTGGCCGCCGCGAGGGCGCGGAACAGCTGGTTGATGCTGGTGCGCTCCCCGGTCCCCACCGTGAAGCGTTGCCCGTCGCCGCGGTCGGCGGCCAACACGAACGCGTGCACCACGTCGTCGACGAAGACGAAGTCCCGGGTCTGTTCACCGTCGCCGTGGATCGTCACGGGTCGTCCGGCCAGCATCCGGCCGGCGAACGTCGCGACCACCCCGCCCTCGCCCGCGGTCGTCTGGCCCGGGCCGTAGACGTTGGCGAGGGTGAGCGCGGTCCAGTTCACCCCGTGGAGCGCCTCGTAGGTCGCCAGGTAGGTCATGGCGGCGCGCTTGCTCGCCCCGTAGGGCGAGAGCGCGGGGTCGAGGAACGACTCCCCGACGGGGAGCTGATCCTCGCGCGGTTCGCCGTAGGAACCGATCGAGCTCGCGTAGACGATCTTGCGCACCCCACCCCGGGCGGCGGCCTCGCACACCGCGACGGTGCCGAGCACGTTGGTGGCGGCGTCCCCGATCGGGTCCTCGACGCTGCGTCGCACGTCGACCTGCGCCGCGAGGTGGTAGATCAGCTCGGGGCGCAGCCGTTCGACCAGCGGGGTGAGCCCCCCCGCGGTGACGTCGAGTCGATCGAACTCGAAGCGACCGGGGTGACGGTCACGGGCCTCGCTGAGGTTGGCCAGCGAGCCGGACGAGAGGTCGTCGACACCGACGACGCGACGCCCGTCCTCGAGCAGACGACGCACCAGGTTGGACCCGATGAAGCCGGCGGCTCCGGTCACGACGACGGGGCGATCGGACATCGCGGGGCGACCTCGGGTCCTCGAACGCCGTGGCGGTCACGGCGTCCCGCGAGGCTAGTCGCCGTCCGCGTTCACGAGCCGTCGGTCCCACGCAGGTCGCCCGCCCGCAGGCCTGTTCGGATCCGGTCGACGAGCTCCGTGGGCGCGCTGTCGGCACAGCCGCGACGCACGATGGCACGCAACTGCTCCTCGAAGGTGGCCCGGTCCGTGCAGGGGTAGCAATCGGAGAGGTGCTGCTGGATGCGCGCGCGAGCCACGTCGGGCAACTCGCCGTCGAGGAACCGTTCGAGCTCGTCGAGCGCCTCCTGGCAGTCGGGGCCGCACGCGGGCTCCTGACGTGCGCCAGCGATCGCTGCGCTCTCGTCCTCGTTCACCGGTGCTCCTCCAGATCGGTCGTCGCCCTGCGGCTGACCCTCCCGGGTGTCGCTCAGTCCTCGAGCAGTCCACGTTCTCGGGCGTACCCGGCCAACGCCTTCTGCAGCGCTTTCCTTCCCCGGTGCAGCCGCGACATCACCGTGCCGACCGGGGTGTCCATGATCTCGGCGATCTCCTTGTACGCGAAGCCCTCCACGTCGGCGAGGTAGACCGCCACGCGGAAGCTCTCCGGCAGGTCGGCGAGCGCCTGCTTGACCTCGTCGTCGGTGAACGAGTCGAGGACCTCACGTTCGGCGGAGCGGCCGCCGGCGCGCGCGATCTCGTCGTAGAAGGAGAAGTCGTCGAGCTGGTCCTGCAGGTCCTCCTGCGGCCGCCGCTGCTGCTTGCGGTACATCGACAGGTAGGTGGTGTGCAGCACCCGGTAGAGCCACGCCTTGAGGTTGGTCCCCGGGCGGTACTGGTGGAAGGAGCGGTACGCCTTGGCGATCGACTCCTGCACGAGGTCCGCCGCGTCGTGGGGGTCGCGGGTGTAGCGCATGGCGGCGCCGTAGAGCCGGTCGAGGTGGGGCAGCACCTCAGCTTCGAACCGGCGGCTGCGTTCGGCGTCGCTGAGCTCCTGCCGCACCGGACCACCGGTCGGCGCGGTCGGGCCGCGCGGTGAACCGACCTCGCTCATCACCTCGTCCTCGACCGTCGGGACCGGGAGCGTAGGCCGTCCTGCTCGTCATCCACAGCGCGGTACCTACTTACGTAGTATCTCGTTCCTTCTCGATGTACTTTCCTCAGCGACGCCACCGCTCCGTGCCTCGGCCGGAGGTCGGCCCCGCCACCGCCCCCGCGGGGCCGACGCGTCACCCCATCGACAGGAGCAGCGACGGTGACCGACGACGCGGCCCGCTGGTTCGACGACACCGAGGCGGAGCCCGGGCCGCCCCGCCGCACACGGGTGCTGCTCGTGGCCGCCGTCGCCCCCTGGCTCGTCGTGCTCCTGCTCGTGGTCCGAGGCGGCGACCGCACGGGGGACGGCGCGATCCCCGACCACGCGAGCGCCGTCGCCGGCCCCGAGGCCCCGGCGGGCGCCGCCGCCGACCCGCTCGCCGCGCTCCCCGACCCGGCCGGGAGACCGCCGACGGTCACCGACGGAGCCACCACCGGCCCCGCTGGACCGGTCACCGCCGACGACGGTCCCGAGCCGGATCAGCCGGGCGTCGAGCTCGGCGACCCACGTCTCGCGTACGGGGTCGGTGAAGCGGTGGCGGTGGCGGTCGCCCGGGCGTGGTTGTCCGATCGCGGGCCGGACCTGCGCGACAGCGGTCTCGACCCGCAGCGAGGCAGCTACCTCGAGCACGTCGTGGTCGAGCGCATCGCGCTCGAAGGGCCATCGCACGCCGTCGCGACGGTGTCGGCCGTGCTGCTCGAACGCGAGGAGGACCGCTACGCCGACGCCGTCGTTCGCCGGCTCGCCGTGCCGCTCTCGCTGACCCCCGCGAGCGTGCACCCCGGCGGACCGCCCTGGTGGCTCCCGGACGCCATCGACCTCACGCCGGTGCCCCCGCAGCTGGAGGACACCGGTACCGAGGGTCTCACCACGCTCGTCCTCGATGCCCTCACGGACGCCGGGTACCGCGACACCACGGTCCGGGAGCTGGCGACCAACGCCGACGGCCTCGTGGTGGCCGACGTGACCGCATCGACGGCGCTCGGCGAGCGCACCGAGGGGCCGGTCTGGCTGCAGCAGGACCCGGGAGGCATCCGGGTCCTCGGCCACCACCGCGACGACACGATCTGACCACGCGACGCGTGGCACGCGCACGTTCGACGACGGGGATCACCGTGACCAGCACCTGCGGACCCGAACCGACGCCTCCCCGGGAACCTCAGGACGGGGAGGGGTCCGGGGCGACGATCATCGCCCTACCCGTCCGCGGCCGCCCCGCCCGCACCACCGCCCGGCGGCCCACCACCCCGCGCCCCTCACGTGGCCCCGACCCCGCCCGGTTCGTCGCCATGCTGGTCCGCGCCAGCAGCGAGGTCGCCGCCGGTCGGCGACCGCTGGCGCAGCTCGAACCGGTGCTCGCCCCGACGCTCCTGCGACGGCTGGCGGTGCAGCTCCGCGGCGCCCGGCTCGAGGAGCTCCCCGAGGTCCGGCGCGTGCTCGTCGCAGCCCCGACACCCTCCGGTGCGGTGGAAGCCACCGCGCTGATCGAGACCTGCGGCCGAGTCACGGCGCTCGCCGTACGGCTGGAACGCCACCACGGCGCGTGGCGGGCGACCGAACTCACCGCGCCCGAGAGCGGCTTCGCACCCCTGCGGACGCGTTCGGACCCCCTCGTGGGGACGGGGCCCGACGCGTTCGACGAGGCCGCCGCGGAGGCCGCGGCACTCGAGAAGGTCAGTCCGCGCCGTGGCAGCGCTTGAACTTCTTGCCCGACCCGCAGGGACACGGCTCGTTGCGTCCGACCTTCCCCTCGGCGGTGTAGGTCCCGCCGGCGGCGACGCGCCGGACGGTCGACCCGTCCTCCCGTTGCTCGACGGTCCGACCACGCTCGTCGGTCGCGGTCGCGGGTCCGTCGTCGACGGTGTAGTCGGCGCTCCCGCTGGTCGCGCCCGACCGGTAGGTCAACCTGGCGCCAGCGCGATCACCGAGCGGGATCGCCGCCGCGACGTCCCCACGGGTCGGGGCCTGGCCTCCACCGTCCTCGCCGCCACCGGCACCGGCACCGTCGCCGTCGGTCCCGGTGGCGTCGGCGGCAGCACCCTCGGTCGGGGACCCCGCCGGCGCCGTCCCGGCCGCCGCGGGCGTCGGTGCCGCCCCGGTGGTCGGTGCGTCGGCCGGGCTCGCCGGTGCCTGCCCCGCCCCCGAGGTCCCGACCGCACCGGCCGAGCCCGGGGCGACCGCTGTGGTCTGACCGCCTTCGCCTTCCCGCTTGACCGGTAGGCGGAAGAAGTAGGTCGTGGCCTCCTCCTTGAGCCCCGCCATCATGTCGCTGAAGGAGGCGAACGCCTCGCGCTGGTACTCGGTCAACGGATCGCGCTGGCCCACGGCGCGCAGGCCGATGCCGTCACGCAGCGCATCCATCTCGTAGAGGTGCTCGCGCCACTTGCGGTCGACCACCGACAGGATCACGCGGCGCTCGATCTCGCGCATGACCTCCTCGCCGCCGACCTCCTCCTCGCGCCGGTCGTAGGCGTCGTGCACGTCGTCGATGAGCTGCTCGACGATGGTCGCGTGGTCGATCCGGTCGCGGTCCACAGCCTCGAAGTCGAAGGTCGTGTCGTAGATCGCCTCGACACGGGCCGCGAGCCCGTCGAGGTCCCAGTCCTCGGGGAACACGCCCTGCGGGCAGTGCTCGTCGACCAGCTCCTCGATCGCGTCCTCGATGTACTTCTGCGCGAGCTCCTCGACCGCCTCGTAGTCACCCTCGAGCAGCTTCTGGCGCTGGCCGTAGACCACCTTGCGCTGCTCGTTCATCACATCGTCGTACTTGAGGACGTTCTTGCGCCGGTCGAAGTTCAGGCTCTCGACCTGGCCCTGCGCGTTCTGCACCGCCTTGGTGACCCACTTGTGCTCGATCGGCACGTCCTCGGGGATCTTCAGCCGGGTCATGATGCGCTCGACCGCCGAGGCGTTGAACAGCCGCATCAGGTCGTCGTCGAGCGAGAGGAAGAACCGCGACTCGCCGGGGTCCCCCTGACGTCCGGAGCGACCGCGGAGCTGGTTGTCGATGCGGCGTGAATCGTGTCGCTCGGTCCCGATCACGTAGAGGCCGCCGAGCTCCTTGACCTCGGCACCCTCGGCGCGGCACGCCTCGTCGAAGCGCGCGAGCGCCGCCTCGTAGGCCTCCTCGCGTTCCTCCTCCGGGGTGTCCTCGGGGAGCTTGTTGACCTCGTCGCGGGCCATCTCCTCGGGGTTGCCGCCGAGCATGATGTCGGTACCGCGGCCGGCCATGTTGGTCGACACCACGACCGCGCCCTTGCGGCCGGCCTGAGCCACGATGTGGGCCTCACGCGCGTGGTTCTTGGCGTTCAGGACCTCGTGCGGCACGCCGCGCCGGGTCAGCAGCTTGGAGACGGTCTCGGACTTCTCGACCGAGGTGGTACCGATCAGCAGCGGCTGCCCCTTCTCGTGCCGCTCCTCGATCTCCGCGGCGACCGCCTCGAACTTGGATGCCTCGGTCTTGTAGATGAGATCCGCCTCGTCCTTGCGGATCAGCGGCCGGTTCGGCGGGACGGTGATGACGCCGAGGTCGTAGATCTCGAGGAACTCGACCTCCTCGGTCTTGGCGGTACCCGTCATGCCGGCGAGCTTGTCGTAGGTCCGGTAGTAGTTCTGGAGGGTGATCGTGGCGAGGGTCTGGTTCTCGTCCTTGATCTGCACCCCCTCCTTGGCCTCGATCGACTGGTGCAGCCCCTCGGAGTAGCGACGACCGTCGAGGACACGGCCGGTGTTCTCGTCGACGATCTTGACCTCGCCGTCGACCACGATGTACTCGCGGTCGCGCTTGAACAGCTCACGCGCCTTGAGGGCGTTCTGGAGGTGGTGGATCAGCGGGGTGTTGACCGATTCGTACATGTTGTCGATGCCGAGCAGCTTCTCGACCTTCGACACACCCTCCTCGGTGACCGCGACCGTCCGCTTGGCCTCGTCGACGACGAAGTCGCCGGTCGCCTCGCCCGGACGTTCGCCCTCCTCGCCGCGGGTGAGGTTCGGCGCGATGCGGCGCGCGAAGACCTGGTAGAGGTCGGCGGACTGCTCGGCGGGGCCGGAGATGATCAGCGGGGTGCGCGCCTCGTCGACGAGGATCGAGTCGACCTCGTCCACCAGGGCGAAGTGGTGACCGCGCTGGACCTGGGCCTGCTTGGTCATCGCCATGTTGTCGCGCAGGTAGTCGAAACCGAACTCGTTGTTGGTCCCGTAGGTGATGTCGGCGGCGTACGCCGCGCGCTTCTGGTCCTTGGTCTGGCCCGAGAACACCACGTCGACCGTGAGGCCGAGGAAGCGGTGGACACGCCCCATCCAGTCCGCGTCGCGCTTGGCGAGGTAGGGGTTGGTGGTGACGATGTGGACGCCGCGCCCCTCGAGGGCGTTGAGGTAGACCGGCATCGTCGAGGTCAGGGTCTTGCCCTCACCGGTCTTCATCTCGGCGATGTTGCCCCCGTGGAGCGCGAGGCCACCGAAGACCTGGACGTCGTACGGGCGCTCCTTGAGCACCCGCCAGGCCGCCTCACGGACCACCGCGAACGCCTCGACCGTGAGATCGTCGAGGTCGGCACCGTCCTCGAGCCGCTGCCGGAACTCGTCGGTCTTGGCACGCAGCTCGGCGTCGGAGAGGGCTTCCATCTCCGGGCTGAGGGCGCTGACCTGGTCGACGATCTTGCCGACCTGCTTGGCCTTGCGTCCCTCGCCGGCGCGCAGGACCTTGTCGAGGACTGCCATGGAGCTTCTCTTCGGTCGATCCGGGGGCCCGAGGGGGCCGCCGCCTGGGTCCGCCCGCGGGGGAGCACGGCGGGCGGGGTGGTCGCTGGTGCGCGCGCACGGGGGCGGGCACCGCAGCCGATGGTACGACAGGCGCGCCGGTCGGCCACGGGCGAGCTGCCCACCCGCCACGGACGCACCCGTGGCGGGTGCGCCCCAGACCGTGACACCCCGCCTCCGGCGGGGCTCGGCAGGGTCAGGTGATCTCGAGCAGCTTCTCGCGGACGGCGTAGACGACCGCCTCCATGCGCGAGTGCAGGTGCAGCTTCTCGAGGATGTTGCGCACGTGGTTCTTGACGGTGTTCTCGGAGATGAACAGCGTCCGGGCGATCTCGCGGTTGTTCATGCCCTGCGCGACGTGCTGGAGGACCTCCATCTCGCGCGGGGTGAGGCGGGGAGCGGGGACCTGCTCCTTCTCCTCCTCCTTCTTGATCATGGCCGCGAACTCGTCGAGCAGCTTGCTGGCCATCGAGGGGGAGATCAGCGACTGGCCACCGTTGACCGAACGCACCGCGTGGCCGATCTCGTCGATCGAGATCTCCTTGAGCAGGTAGCCGTTGGCGCCGGCCTTGATGGCCTCGTAGAGGTCATCCTCCTCGTCGGAGATGGTCAGCACGAGGATCTTGGTGCCCGGCAGCTCCTCCTTGATGGCGCGCGCCGCCTCGATACCCGAGCGCACCGGCATCCGCACGTCCATGACGACGACGTCCGGAGCGTGCTCGCGGGCCATCTCGACGGCCGCTTCGCCGTCGCCGGCCTCGCCGATCACGTCGATGTCGGACTCGTCGTCGAGGACCATGCGCAGACCCCGACGGAACAGCTCGTGGTCGTCGGCGATGAGCGTGCGGATCGGATCGACGTCAGGCACGGTGCGCTCCCCTCGCGCGGACCGACGGCGGTTGCGCGGCGGCCGAGTCTAGCCCGTGCGGAAGCCGCGGCGCGGGCTCCCGCCCCGCAGACGTGCCGGTCGGTGCGGCTGGTCGGCCCCGGGGGTGGGCACCTCGGACGCCACCCCCGGCCCGAGCCGTCCCTCAGATGTCGTCGTCCTCGTAGGCACCGGCCGACACCGGCTGGCGGTTGGCCGGGTGCGCGGCCGCCGCGGCCTGGCGCGGCTTCTGGACCAGCTTGGTCTTGAGCTTGCGGACCTGGCGGACGAGCTTGGCCTCGGCCCGGTCGATCGCGGTCATGTGGTCGGGCCCCGACGCGGACGCCCGCAGGTACTTGCCCTTGGCGTGCAGCACCACCTCGCAGGTGACGCGGTCCTCGATCCGGGGGTTGACCTCCTCGGAGAACACCACCTCCATGTCGATGAACCGGTCGAAGT
>JBBECA010000028.1:0-6295 GCA_040882055.1 Nitriliruptor sp. | reverse complement strand
TCCGGCTTCGGTACCGTTCGCCGGTCCGCCACCCGCGCGGACCCCCACCGCGCGAGGTAGATCACGATGGCCGCTCGTCCCGCCAAGGACACCACCCGCCGCAACGATCGACCGTGGTGGAAGCGCTGGTACGTGGCGCTGCTGGTGCTGCCAGCCCTCGCGCTGGCTGCCATCGGGCTCCTGTTGTTCTTCCTGGTGTTCTCGTCGGTGCCGCTGCCCGACGACATCGCCGCCACGGCATCGACGGTCCTCGACGCGAACGGCGACGAGGTCGGCAACCTCTCCGAGGCCGCGAACCAGGAGCTGGTCGAGCTCGGAGAGATCCCCGAGCACACCCGTGAAGCGGTGATGGCGGCCGAGGACCGGGGCTTCTACGACCACAGCGGCATCTCCGCGACCGGCATCGGGCGCGCGCTGTTCACCAACGTCCGGGGCGGCGAGGTGTCCCAGGGTGGCTCGACGATCACCCAGCAGTACATCAAGAACGCGGCGCTCAGCCCGGAACAGACCTACACGCGCAAGGTCCAGGAGGCCGCGCTCGCCATCAAGCTCGAGCGGGCGTACGAGAAGGACGAGATCCTCGGCTTCTACCTCAACTCGGTGTACTGGGGGCGCGGCGCGATCGGGATCGAGTCCGCGGCCCAGGTCTACTTCGACCGTCCGGCCAGCGAGCTCGACGTCAACCAGTCGGCGACGCTCGCCGGGATCCTGCCGGCCCCCGAGTCCTGGGACCCGGGCGAGAACCCCGATCGCGCCGACCAACGGCGCCGCTTCGTGCTCGGCGGCATGCTCGAGGAGGGCTGGATCGACCAGGCCACCCACGACGAGCTCGTCGACGTCGGTCTGCCCGAGATCAGCGCACGCACCAACGTCGACCTCGGCCCGAACGCCTACTACCTCGACGCCGTCCGCCGCGTGCTGACCGCGCAGCCGCAGTTCCAGGGCAGCGAGCTCTACCGGGGGCTGCGCGTCCACACCGAGCTCGACCAGGGCATGCAGGCGGCCGCGCAGGAGGAGCTCGCTCGCGCCGTCTCCGAGGGACCCACCGACACCGGCGCCATCGTCACCGTCGACCCGCGGACCGGCGGCGTGCGGGCGCTCGTCGGCGGGCCCGACGCGCGGGAGCAGAACATCAACACCGCGCTCGTCAGCCCCCGGCAGGTGGGATCGACCTTCAAGGCCTTCACCCTCCAGGCGTTCACCGAGGCCGGCTTCTCCCCCGAGACCCGCTTCCCGGCACCGGCCGAGATCGAGTACGAGGACCAGGACGGGTCGGTCAACAACTTCGGGGGGACCACGTTCGGCGAGCAGACCGTCTACCAAGCGACGGCCTCGTCGACCAACACCATCTACTACCAGATGCAGGAGGCCGCCGGCCGTGACCGGGTCATCGAGGCGGCTGGCCGGGCTGGGCTACCCACCGAGAAGGATCAGGAGTTCTACCCGACCGACACCAGCTTGCGCCCCGACGGTGCGACGCTCGAGGCCAACCCCTCCCTGACGCTCGGACCGGAGGAGTTCACCCCCCTCGAGATGGCCACCGCGTTCGGCACCTTCGCCAACGAGGGGGTGCAGGTCACCCCCCACCTGATCGCGCGGGTCGAGGACGCCGACGGCCAGGTCGTGTGGGAACCCGCGGTCGAGGAGGACCAGAGCGTCGACCTGAACGTCGCGCGCGTGGTGACTCAGGGTCTGCGCGGGGTCATCAGCGGCGGCAGCGGCACGGCCGCCGACATCGGTCGACCCGCCGCCGGGAAGACCGGCACCACCCAAGAGTCACGTGACGCGTGGTTCGTCGGGTACGTGCCCCAGCTGACCACATCCGTGTGGCTCGGCAATCTCGACAACTCCGAGATCGAGGGCGAGGCCACCGGCGGTGGCCTGGCCGCCCCGCTGTGGGGGGCCTACATGGCACGTGCGGTCGAAGGCCTCGATGTCGAGGACTTCGTCGCCCCGGACCTGTCCGCGCTCGAGGGTGGCGAACCCGAACCCGAGGAGGAGTGTCCCGACGGGTACGCGTTCGGCGACCCGCCCACCGAAGCCGACGAGGACGGCTTCTTCCCCGACGTGCTGACCGATATCCGCAACGAGGACGGCGACCCGTGCGTCGAGGAGGCGCCCGAGGAGGAGGAACCGGAGTGCCCCGAGGGCTTCGCGTTCGCCGACCCGCCGTCCGAGGACGCCGACCCGCAGCCCGAGGTGATCGAGGACGTGACCGACGAGGACGGTCAGCCGTGTGTCGAGGTCGCACCGGAACCCACCGATGACGACGGCGACGACGGTGAGGACGGCACCGACGACGGGACCGACGGTGACGGCGGGACCGACGGCACCGACGACGACGTCGTGGATGGCGTCGTCGACGGTGGCGGCAGCGACGACGGGAGCGGCAGCGACGACGGGAGCGGCAGCGACGACGGGGGCGGTGGTGACGACGGGACCACCGACGGCGGGACCGACGACGGAGCCACCGACGGCGGGGCCACCGACGGCGGCACCGACGACGGGCAGGCCGCAGCGTGAGCTGCGCACCGGGTCGGCAGCGCCAGCGGTGACCGTCGCCGCTGCGCTCACCCGGCGACGGTGCCATCGGCGCGCATGGCGGCGATCTCTTCGGCGTCCAGACCGAGCTCGGTGAGCACCTCGTCGGTGTCCGCGCCGTGCGTCGGCGCCGGCCGTCGGACCGCCCCGGGTGTGCGGGAGAAGCGTGGAGCCGGCGCCGGCTGCGGGGAGCCAGCGACGTCGACGAACGCGCCACGTGCCACGTTGTGCGGGTGCTCCGGAGCTTCCCGCAGCGAGAGGACCGGCGCGACGCACGCATCGGTCTCGTCGAACACCTCGGCCCACTCGTCGCGGGTGCGCGTGGCGATGATCTCGGCGAACCGGGCCTTCTGCTCCGGCCAGCTCGCGCGATCCTGCTGGGGGAAGTCGGCAGGGTCGACACCGAGCCCCTCGCAGAGGGCAGCGAAGAACTGGGGCTCGATGGCCCCGACGGCCAGGTACCGCCCGTCGGCACAGGTGTAGGTGTCGTAGAACGGCGCGGCACCGTCGAGCAGGTTGGCCTCGCGTTCGTCGCTCCACCCACCCATCGCCAGCAGCCCGTGCAGGAACGCGGTCTGGGACGCCGCACCGTCCACCATCGCGGTGTCGACCACCTGACCCCGCCCGGATCGATCACGCTCGACGAGGGCCGCGAGCACCCCGATGGCGAGGAACGTGCCGCCGCCACCGAAGTCGGCGAGGTAGTTCACCGGTGGTGGCGGCGGCCCGTCCGCCCGACCGACGGTGTGGAGGGTCCCGGCGATCGCGGCGTAGCCGATGTCGTGCCCGGCCGTCGGCGCCAGCGGCCCGTCCTGCCCCCACCCGGTCGTGCGCGCGTAGACCAACCGTGGGTTGACCGCGAGCAGGTCGTCCGGACCGAGCCCGAGCCGTTCGGCGACGCCGGGGCGCCACCCCTCGACGAAGACGTCGGCCTCAGCGACGAGCCGGTGGACGAGCTCGCGGCCCTCCACCGTCTTGAGGTCCACCGCGATGGACCGACGGCCGCGCGACAGGCCCACCATCGTCGCCTCGAAGCCGACCTTCACCTGCCCGCCCGCCGCGCGATCGATACGGACGACGTCGGCACCGAGATCGGCGAGCAACATGACCCCGTACGGCGCGGGACCGAGCGCGGACATCTCGACGACGCGGATCCCCGACAGCGGACCGGACACGTTGGCTCCTTCGTCTGGCGCCGCAGCGCCGAGGTCGGCGACGCTCAGGCGCCGCGCAGATCGGTGACCGGGTCCGCCGGCGCGTCGTCGAGCCTGGCCCAGAGCCGGGTCGCGACGTCGAGCGGATCGGCGAGCTGGCCCGAGCGGTGCAGGTCACGGAACCGCTCGACCGGCGGGAAATCGCCGGGTTCGGCCCCACGGATGGCGACCTGCATGTCGGTCGCCACCACCCCGGGGGCCACCGCCAGCACCCGGACGGGACGCTCGGTGAGCGCCTGCTCGGCGTCCACGGTCCGTACCCACTGGTCGGTCGCCGCTTTGGCCGCGCCGTAAGCGGACCACCCCGGGTAGGCGGTCCGCGCGGCACCCGAGGAGATCAGCACGAGCTCACGTCGGTCGCCCGGGTGGTCGTGCAGCGCTGCGAGCACGTGGTGACCGAGCACCTGCGGTGCCGCGCCGTTCAGCAGGACGCTGCGCTGGTAGGCGGCCGCGTCGACGCGGCCAGCGGGACCGATGGGTTCGATCACGCCCGCGTTCAGCACGACCGTCACCCGTGCACCCTCGTGCGCCGAGATGCGGTCGCGGAGCATCGCGCCGACGGGCTCCCACGCGCTCGGGTCGGCGAGGTCGGCCGGGACGTGTTCGACCCCGGCCAGGTCGCAGCCGCTGCGGCTCACGTCGACACGGACCGCCCCGTCCGGTGCACGTTCGAGCAGGGCCCGCCCGATCCCGGCGGACCCGCCGGTCACGATCACGAGCGCGGTCACGGCCGCGACCCTAGAGGGATGCTGCCCCAGCTCGGAACCTGGTGATCACGCACGCTCGGGCACCGCCGCGACCGCCTCCGCACCGACGCTCCCGGGACGGGGATCGGTCAGCACCCCGGGGTTGAGCACCCCGTGGGGGTCGATGGTGTCGCGCGCGGCACGGAGCGCCGCGGCGAACACGTCCGGCCGCTGACGGTCGTAGACGGGGCGGTGGTCGCGTCCGACGGCGTGGTGGTGGGTGGCGCTCGCACCGAGGCGGTGCAGCACCTCACCCGCGGCGATCTTGACCTCGTCCCAGGCCGCCGCGGCCGCCCGCCCCCGCGCGACGCGGTCCCCCCGGTCCTGCGCGGCCCACCGACCGGTGGGACCTGGCGCGACGACGGTCAGGTACGGCGCGATCCCGTCCGGGTAGGCGTGCGTCGTCCGGACCGCGACGAGGGCCTGTCCGCAGACCTCCGCAGCCGCCCGCTGGACGCTCTCGCGCAGCGTGGCGATCGTCTCCTCGGCCCGGTCCCAGGTGGTGGAGGTCTCGAAGGTCTCGGCGACCGCGCCGAGCCGTGCCAGGCCGTCGCGCAGGTAGGGGGCCCGGAGGAACGCTGACCGCCACGCCCCTGCACCCCCCTCCGCGGTGCCCGTCACGTCGCCCGTGCGGGTGGTCGGTCCGTCAGCCACCTCGGCGCCGTGGTCGCGCAGGCACGTGAGCGCACGGTCGAGCTCTCCGTCGACCGGCGCTTCCGCGGCCTCGAAGCCGAGCACCAGCACCGTCCGGGTCCCGTCCGGCTCCCCTGCCCCGGACAGTGCCGCCTCGATCGGATCGAGCAGACGACAGTTGGCCGGGCGCATCCCGTCCTGCACCAACGCGCGTACCCCTGCCAGCGCTGCGGCATCGGACGCGAAGGTCACGGTGGCCTGTCCACGCGAGCGCGGACGCCGCTGGACGCGCACCCACGCCTCGGTCACCACCCCGAGCGTGCCTTCGCTGCCGAGCAGCAGACGGTCCGGCGACGGACCCGCCCCGGACGCCGGCAGTCGGCGTGACGCCCACAGCCCCGACGGGGTGACCGCGGTGACCGACTCGACCAGATCGTCGATGTGCGTCGGCCCGGTCGCGAAGTGGCCACCCGCCCGCGTGACGATCCAGCCACCGAGGGTCGAGAACTCCCAGCTCTGGGGGAAGTGGCGCAGCGTCCAGCCCGCCGGTCGCAGCTGGTCCTCGATCACGGGCCCGAGCGCCCCACCCTGGATGCGTGCCGCCCCGGACACCTCATCGACCTCGAGCACCCGATCGAGCCCGGTCAGGTCGAGGCTGACGGTGGGGCCGGGCGGTGGCGTGACCCCGCCGACCACGGAGGTACCGCCCCCGAACGGCACGCACACGACCCGCGCGTCCGCACACCAGTCGAGCACCCGAGCCACGTCGTCGCCGTCCCGGGGGCGCACCACCAGATCCGGGACGGTCGGCACGTCGCCGTGGAGCGCGCGGACCACCTCCCGGTAGGCGTTGCCGTGGCCGTGGCGGAGACGGTCCTCGCCCCGGGCGCTGCCGAGCGGCTCGAGTGCAGCGGGCAGCGAGACCCGTGGGCGCGGCAGGTCCACCGAGTCCGGATCCACCGGCGTGTCCGGCGCACCCGGGTCGACCCCGAAGCGGGCGGCGAGCACCTGGCCGAGCCCCCGCACCGCGGTGTCGTCGAGCTGCTGGTCGGCGTCGCCCCAGCCCCACCAGCTGCGACGTCCGGTTGTGCCCTCGCTCATCGGTGCTCCTCCAGGAAGCGTCGTATCCGGCGATCGAAACGGGCGCGCCCCTGTTCGGGC
>JBBECA010000027.1:0-1148 GCA_040882055.1 Nitriliruptor sp. | reverse complement strand
GTGCTCCCCGCACCCGAGCGCACCCGGCTCCTGACCCTCCCCCGCTTCCCGGACGAGGACGAGGCGCGTCACGCGGTCCTCGCGGAGCTGGCGGCTGACGAGATCACCCCCACCCAGACGCCCGCGTGGGGGTTCATCGCCGAGGCCGAGATCCAGGGACGCGATGCGGTCGTGGTCGTCTTCGGGGCGCGACGCAACGCTCCCCACCTGACGGCCTCGTGGTTCACCGATGAGGGCGACCTCGACGAGTTCGCGCCGGACGAGGAGCTCGACCCGACCGCCCTGCCCTTCCTCCACCCGCTCCAGCACGCGGTGGACGCGCTCCCGGCCATCGGCGAGGGCTTCGACGCGATGGACCCCAAGCGCGGCGGCGGCGGTGGGCTACCCATCATCTCCTAGGCCGGGACCACCCCAGCCGCCTCGGCGACCTCGCGGTAGCGCGCCGCGAGGGTGTCGGTGGTCTCGTGCGCGTTCAGGCCCGAGGGGTTCGGCACCACCCACAGCTCCGCCCCGGCCAGCCGTTCGGCCTGCCGGCCGGCCACGGCTGCCGGGCGTGCGAAGGCCGTCCGGTACGCGGTGATCCCCGCGATGGCCACGACCGCCGGCGCCCACCTCGCGATCCGTTCCCGCAGCGTCTCCGCTCCCTCCCGCAGCTCCTGCGTCGTCAGCTCCGACGCCTTCGCCGTGGCCCGGGGCGCGATGTTGGTGATCGCGATGCCACGCTCGGTGAGGTGGCGCCGATCCTCGTCCGTGAGGCCCGCGACGCGGTCGAGCTCGCGGTCGGTGATGCCGGCGCGGTGGAGCGCCGGGTAGAAGCGGTTGCCCGGGTGTGCGAAGTGGGTCCCCGTGGCGGCCGTCCAGAGCCCCGGGTTGATGCCGACGAACACCAGGGACGGGGGGGCCGAGCCGACGAGGTCCGGCACGCGCACACCGCGGTACGACGCGAGCTCCTCGCGCGTGAAACCCACCTGAGCACCTCCTAGCCGACAGGTGCCGGCGAACCTAGGCCGATCCGCTGGCCGTTCGGACGTTGTCCGGGGTTGCGGTCCGGGGGGGGTGGCTCGTTACGGTCTTCACGAGCGAGTGGGCGGTGTCCTGGTCGATGACCTCGGATGTCGCCCACAGGCACGCGTCCGCTCGGCGCCACG
>JBBECA010000026.1:4222-6424 GCA_040882055.1 Nitriliruptor sp. | reverse complement strand
TTCGCCGCCAAGCGGGCCGTCGTGCTGCCGTTCCTCGACGAGGTGGGTATCGAGGTCTCCGGCTCCGAGGCGACCTTCTACGTCTGGTTCCGCGCGCCCGGGGGTGACGACGCGGCCTACGCCGAGGCGCTGCTGCGCGAACGGATCGTCGCGTCGCCCGGCCGAGCCTTCGGGCCCGGTGGCGCGGGGTGGCTGCGGCTCGCGCTGGTCCCGACCGTCGAGGCGTGCCGCGCCGCGGTCGCCAGATGGCGCGACGCGGTGGACGCCGGACGGCTGCCGAGCTGACTCAGGTCGCCTGGGCGACCCGGCGTGCCACCACGGCGAAGACGGCCACGGCGATGGCCGAGCCGACCACGAGCGCCGCGACCAGCGGGACGTCGGCGGCGACGGGCGCACCGAGGGTCGGATCGCCGACCCCCGTCGCGGACGGCCACGGCCAGAGGACACGTGCGCTGCCGGCCATGAGACCGAGCAGGGCCGCGAGGACCCCGTCGTGGTGCTCACGCAGGGCCCAGTTCAGCAGCGTCGAGAAGATCGCGAGGCCGAGGACGCAGCCGGCCGCGAACACGCCGAGGACGGCCAGATCGCGGGCGCTCACGGCGCCGATGACGTACTCGTAGACGCCGAGCAGGAGCAGCAGGAACGATCCGCTGACTCCCGGCAGGATCATGGCGCAGATCGCCACCGCGCCCGCGACCAGCAGGAACAGCAACGAGGGGTCACCGGCCTCGCTCGACCGGGCACCGAGCGCCACGAACGTGACCGCAGCGACGGCGATCCCGATCAGCGCGTGGCGCGGTGCGGGGGCGCGGAGCTCGCCGACCGCCACGAGGGTCGCTCCGAGGACGAGCCCCAGGAAGATGGCCGACATGCGTACCGGTGCGGCCTCGAGCTGGCCCTCGAGGAACGACGCCAGGGAGATGATGGCCGACAGCACCCCGGACAGCAGCGCGACCACGAAGACCCACTCGATCGCGCCGAGCGCCCGGACCGTCTCACGCAGCTGCCCACGGACCAGCAGGGACGCCGCGCGAGCCCCCTGACGGACGTTGGCGATGAGGCGCTCGTAGATCCCGGACACGAGCGCCACCGTGCCGCCCGAGAACCCCGGCACCGTGTCGGCCGTGCCCATCGCGAACCCGACCACGAAGGTGCCGGCGACGTCGAGCGGCAGGAACGGTGTCGCCCGGCGGTCCGCCTCGGGCGCTCGCTCGGCCACGACCTCGTCGTCCGTCGGTGTGTCGGCGGAGGCTCCGGCGTCGGGTCGTTCGGTCACGGGGACGGTCTCCGGGCGGCGGGCGCGGCGGGCGCGGTGGGCGCGGACGGTAGCGTCACCGGGTACCCGGTCCCTCGCCACGACCCGTTGGAGCCACCCGTGTCCGCTTCCTCCCCCCGGCCCGCGCACGGCATCGGTCTCGCGACCCGCTCGCGACGCGGCGACGGCACCAAGGTGCTCGACACCTGGTTCCCCCACGTCAACCTCGACACCCCCGGCGCCCGCGCCATCGCCGACGCGCTCGGCCACGTCGAGGGCACCGAGACCCACGAGCTCACCGAGCAGCACGTCACCGCGCTCGAGAAGGCGGGTGCTGCCGACGAGGTGATCGCCACGGTCCGCCAGGTCCTCGCGGCGGCCGGTCAGGCCGCAGCCGCGCCGACCGGGACCACGCGCGTCGCCGTCGCGACCTTCGTCGCGGACCTCGACCAGCCACCGGTCGACCCCCACGACGCCTACCTGCGCCTCCACCTGCTCTCGCAGCGGGTGGTCGCCCCGCACGGCATCTCGCTCGAGGGCACGTTCGGGGTGCTGCACAACGTGGTGTGGACCGATCTCGGCCCGTGCGACCCCGACGGGTTCGAGGAGCTGCGGCTCGAGCTGGCCGCCGCCGGCCACCAGGTCCGGGTGACCTCCGTCGACAAGTTCCCACGGATGACCGACTACGTCGTCCCGAGCGGGGTCAGGATCGCCGACGCGGACCGGGTCCGGCTCGGTGCGCACCTCGCCTCCGGCACGACCGTGATGCACGAGGGGTTCGTCAACTTCAACGCCGGCACGCTCGGTTCCTCGATGATCGAGGGCCGCATCTCGGCCGGCGTGGTGGTGGGCGACGGCTCGGACCTCGGCGGCTCCGCCTCGGTGATGGGCACCTTGTCGGGGGGCGGCAAGGAGGTCATCCGCATCGGCGAACGCACCCTGCTCGG
>JBBECA010000026.1:0-4122 GCA_040882055.1 Nitriliruptor sp. | reverse complement strand
CGTGGGGGGGAGCGCCCGCTCGTGCTGCTCGTCGGGCACCTCGACGTGGTGCCACCGACCGACGACGACGTGACGCCGCGGGTCGAGACCCGCGACGGGACCGAGGTGGTCGTCGCCCGTGGCGCGTCGGACATGAAGGCCGGCAACGTCATCGCGATGGCCGCCTTCGAGGATCACGATCTGCGCGACGCGTCGCCCTACGACCTCGCCCTCGTGCTGTACGGCGGCGAGGAGGGCGGCGCCGACGACAACGAGCTGCGCGGGGTGCTCGAGAGCGTCCCGTGGCTGACCGAGGCGGCGCTGGCGATCGTGCTTGAACCGACCGACGGCGAGGTCCAGCTCGGCTGCCTCGGCGGCATCCACGCCGAGCTGCGCTTCACCGGCCGACAGGCCCACTCCGCCCGCCCCTGGCACGGCGAGAACGCCCTCACCAAGGCCGGCGCCTTCCTCGCCGAGCTCCACGAGGACCACGTCACCGACGTCGAGGTGGACGGCATCGCCTTCCGCGACGTCTGGTCGGCGACGATGGCCTGGAGCGACGGCCTGGAGCCTGGCGAGCGGTCCGGTCGACCGTTCCGCAACGTGGTGCCGGGCGCGTTCACGGTGAACCTGAACCTGCGCTTCGCGCCCTCCCGCACGCTCGACGACGCCGAGGCCGAGCTGCGCGAGCGCGTGGGGGGTCGCGCCGAGGTGACGGTGGTCGACCTCGCCCCACCCGCGCCCCCCCGCCTCGACCATCCGGTGGTGCGTGCCTTCGTCGACTCGGTCGACGCACCCGTCGCCGCCAAGCAGGCGTGGACCGACGTGGCCCGCTTCGCCGAAGTGGGCGTACCGGCGCTCAACTACGGCCCAGGCCTCACCGCCCAGGCGCACCAGCGTGGCGAACTCGTCCCGATCGACGGGATCGTGGCCGCCCACGACCGGCTCGTCCGGTTCCTCCGCACGGCACCGGTGTGACCGACGTCCGGTTCGTCCCCCTGGCCGACGCCGAGGACGACGAGGTGGTCGTCGTCATCGACGTGCTGCGCGCCTTCACGACCGTCCCGTGGCTGCACGAGCGTGAGGTCAGCCGGATCCTCGCGGTCGACACGCCCGAGCGTGCGCTCGCCCTCCGTGACGAGCACCTGCCGACGGCACTGCTCGCCGGCGAGGTGGGCGGCGCACCCCTGCCCGGCTTCGACCTCGGAAACTCCCCGACCGAGGTGGCCACGACGACGCTGGCCCTGGACGGCGCTACGGTCATCCACCGCACCTCGGCCGGGACCCAGGGGCTGGTGCGCTGTGCCGGCTCCGGCGCGCTGTACGCGGCGTCCTTCGTCACGGCCGCTGCGACCGCTCGTGCGATCGCAGCCTCGCAGCCGAGCCGTGTGACCTTCGTGGTGACGGGTGCCTCGCTCGGCCGCGACGGCGACGAGGATCTGGCAGCGGCCGAGCTCATCGCCGCCCGGTTGTCCGGCGACGACCCCGACCCGGCGCCGTTCCTGGCCCGCGTCGCACCCTCGGATGCGGGGCGGAACTTCACCGATGAAGGACCGGACTGGGCCCCCGCGAGCGACCTCGCCGCCGCCTGCGACGTCGATCGCTGCGCCGTCGCGTTCCATGCCCGCCCCGCCGTCCTGCCCGGCGCGTGGCGATCGGACGTCCCCGTCGTCGAGCTGACCGCGGGGACCTGACGCACCGAGGAGGAGACACGCCGTGCAGCTCTCGGAGGTGGTGGAGGCCAGCCGAGAGGTCGGCGCGACCCGATCACGCACCGCCAAGGTCGCCACCCTCGCCGCCGTCCTCGGCGCTGCCCACGTGGACGAGCTGCCGATCGTCGTGTCGTTCCTGTCGGGTGAGCCCCGCCAGGACCGCTTGGACGTCGGGCCGACCGCGGTGTTCGGCGCCGAGGCGCCTGCCGCCACGACCAGCACCCTCACCGTCGAAGATGTCGACGCCACCTTCCAGCGGATCGCGGACACCCCGGCGGGGACCGGATCGCGGACGTCACGCATCGCCGCGCTCACCGACCTGCTTGGCCGGGCCACCACCGACGAACAGGACTGGCTGCGTCGGCTGGCGGTCCGCGAGCTGCGACAGGGTGCCCTCGCCGGGCTGCTGACCGCGGCCATCGCGCGAGCCGCCGAGGTGCCGGAGTCGGACGTCCGCCGGGCGGCGATGCTGTCGGGCGACCTCCGCGTGACGGCGACTGCTGCGGTCTCCGACGGTGTCGATGCGCTCCGCGCGTTCCGCCTCGAGGTCGGCCGCGCGCTCGAGCCGATGCTCGCCTCGCCCTCGACCGGCGTCGCCGATGCGCTCGTCGGCGCGACGGGCTCGGACGAGCGCCAGCCCGTCGTGCTCGAGGCCAAGCTCGACGGGGCGCGGGTGCAGGCCCACCGCGACGGCGACGAGGTCCGGTTGTTCACCCGCAACCTCAACGACGTCACCGCCCGGATGCCCGAGGTCGTCGCCGCCGTCCGGTCGCTACCGGTCGCGACCGCCGTGCTCGACGGCGAGGCGCTCGCGCTCGACGGTGACGGACGGCCCCGCCGCTTCCAGGACACGATGTCCCGGGTCGGTCGCGAACGCGAGGTCGATGACGGCGAGGACATCGCGCTGAGCGTCCGCTTCTTCGACGTGCTCCACCTCGACGGTGAGGACGTGCTCGATCTGCCGCTCCGGGACCGGCTCGTGGCGCTCGATCGTGCGGTCCCGGCCGACCTGCGCGTCGACCGGCTGGAGACCGCTGACGAGGGCGCGGGTGAGGCCTTCCTGCAGCGGACGCTGTCGGCGGGCCACGAGGGGGTCGTGGTCAAGGCGCTGGACGCGCCCTACGAGGCGGGCCGCCGGGGTGCGAGCTGGCGGAAGGTCAAGCCGGTGCACACCCTCGACCTGGTGGTGCTGGCCGCCGAGTGGGGGTCGGGTCGACGCCGAGGTTGGTTGTCGAACCTGCACCTCGGTGCGCTCGCCGAGCTCGGTGACCCGGTCGACGTCGAACACGGCGGGCTCGCCTTCGCGATGCTCGGCAAGACCTTCAAGGGCCTGACCGACGAGCTGCTGACCTGGCAGACGGAGCAGCTGCTGGCCCGCGAGGTCCGACGCGACGGACACGTGGTGCACGTTCGACCGGAGCTGGTGGTCGAGATCGCGCTCGACGGCTTCGTGCGCTCGACCCGCTACGCGGGTGGGGTCGCCCTGCGGTTCGCGCGTGTCCGCGGGTACCGCCACGACAAGGACCCGGTGGACGCGGACACGCTGGCGACGGCGCGGGCGATCTTCACCGGCGACCGGCCGCCCACGGGGTGATGTGGTGGGATGCAGCGAGATGTCGCAGCCAGGTGGCACGGTGCTCGGCGGGGGCGGACCACGCCGACGGACAGGAGCGCCGCGTGGCCCGTGTGGAGGAGGGCTGTTGCGAGCCCGGCTGCGACCGCGACCTGTACGCGCGCGGCTGGTGCGGGATGCACTACAAGCGCTGGCTGCGCACGGGCTCGCCGGTCCGCGGCGAGCGACCGCGGACCTGCGCTGTCGACGGCTGTGACCGCGACGCCAAGACCCGGGGTTGGTGCCACGCGCACTACCAGCGGTGGCGAACTCACGGCGACGTACGAGCCGACGTTCCTCTCCGAGCCAGCGGTCCATGTGAGGTCGAAGGCTGCGACCGTCGACGTCACTGTCGAGGGCTCTGTAGCACCCACTACAAGCGCTTGGTCACCACCGGCGACGTCCGCCACGAGGAGCCGATCCGCATCGTCACCGGGGAGGGTTTCGAGCACTACGGCTACTGGCTCATCCCGGTCCCGCCGGAGGATCGTTGGCTCACCCACGGGGAGCGGAAGATCGCCGAGCATCGACTGGTCATGGCCCGCCACCTCGGCCGCCCGCTCCACCCCGACGAGTCGGTGCACCACCGCAACGGGATGCGCACCGACAACCGCCTGGAGAACCTCGAGCTGTGGTCATCGTCACAGCCCTCAGGCCAGCGTGCGGAGGACAAAGTCCTCTTCGCCCTGGAGATCCTCCGCCGGTACGCACCGGACCGGATCGCGACCATCGAAACAGAGAACGGGCTCGAACCGTGAGGTTCGAGCCCGTTCTCGCGAGATCCACGAAGTGTGGAGAAGTACTCCCGACCAGATTTGA
>JBBECA010000025.1:0-38398 GCA_040882055.1 Nitriliruptor sp. | reverse complement strand
GCGGAGGGGGACTTGAACCCCCATGTCCTTACGGACACACGGACCTGAACCGTGCGCGTCTGCCAATTCCGCCACCCGCCCAGGAGTGGAGCCGCGGAAGGTAGCAACGGCCCGAGGACACCGGCAACGCGCCGCCGGTAGGCGCTCACCCCCGCTGGCGCGCGAGCGCGTGCGTCGTTCGGACGGGACCGGTCCAGGGGGTCGGTGAGCTACGGTCCGCCCGGCCCTGGTGTGGGTGGAGACCACCTGCCCACCAGCCGACCACGACCCGAGCCACCTCGGGTCAGTACGAGCGACGAAGCGACACGGGAACGACCGTATGGGCGTGCTCCAGGACTTCGAGAAGCGGCTCGAGGGTGCCGTCGAGGGCTTCTTCGCGCGCGCGTTCCGCTCCGGTCTCCAACCCATCGAGCTCGCCAAGGCCGTCCAGCGCTACGCCGAGGACCACCAGCACGTGACCAGCGACGGCGTGGTGGTGCCCAACGTCTACCGCGTCCAGGTCAGCGTCAAGGACCACGAACGACTCTCGACCTTCGGCTCGTCGTTGCCCCGTGAGCTCGGCGAGGTCGTGGTCAGCACCGCCGCCGACCGTGGTTGGAAGCTGCGCGGACCCGTGAAGATCCGTGTCGAGGCGTCCGACACGGTCCGCGTCGGGCGCTACCAGCTCGCCGGTCGCGTCGAAGCCGTCGGTGACGACGCCGCACCGTCCCGCGCGCCCGCCGCCTCCGGTCCGCCGCCCGCCGCCGGCGCTGCGCCGGCCCGCGCCCCGAGCGACGACCGAGCCGCGATCGATCGGACCATGGTCGTCGGCGCCGTCCCCCGCGTCTCGCTCGAGCTCCGGGTCGTCGAGGGCGAGGACACCTCGCTGCGCACCCCGATCTCCGGGACCCGATTCGTGATCGGTCGCCTGCCCTCGTGCGGCATGACCCTGCAGGACACGACCGTGTCGCGCGAGCACGCCGCCCTGGTCCGACGCGGCGACGCCTGGTGGGTGGTCGACCTCGGTTCCACCAACGGCACCAAGGTCAACGGGCGGCGCGCCGCCGAACACGAGGTCTCCACCGGCGATCGCATCGAGCTCGGAGACGTCGTCCTCGAGCTGGTGGGCAGCTGACGTGGTCCCCGGCGCCCTCCTCACGCTCCTGAAGTTCGCGCTGCTGTTGGCGCTGTACGTCTTCCTGTTCCGGGCCATCCGCGCGGTCGCCGTCGACCTGTACGGCCCGCGGCGTCGCGCGACACCTCCCCGGCCCGCCGTCGCATCACCAGCGCCCGACGGCGCGAAGCGGGCCCGCAAGCCGCCGCGGGAGATCGTGGTCCACGCCCCCACCGGGCCCCCCGCCGTACGCCCGCTCGGCAAGCAGCCCATCACCCTCGGACGGGCTCACAGCGTCGACATCGTCATCGACGACGTGTACGCCTCCGACGAGCACGCCCAGCTCGCTCCCGACGGGGACGGCGGGTGGAACGTACGCGACCTCGGGTCGACCAACGGCACCTTCCTCAACGGCGCCAAGCTGACCCACCCCGTCCCGATCGGCGCCGGCGACCAGCTGCGCCTCGGCAAGACCCGGGTCGAGGTGCGCCGGTGACCGACGTGACCTTCACCGCCACCGGACTGACCGACGTCGGTCGCGTCCGCAAGGCCAACGAGGACGCCTACCACGTGGGCGAACAGCTGGTCGCCGTGGCGGACGGCATGGGTGGACACCTCGCCGGCGAGGTCGCCTCCGCCACCGCGCTCGAACCGGTCAAGTCGCTCGACGCGGTCCACTTCGACGACGGCCCCTCGGCGCTCGCAGCGCTCCGGGAAGCGGTCATCGAGGCCAACGCGACGGTCTCGCGCATGGCCGACGACGATCCCGCCTTCCGCGGCATGGGCACCACCCTCACCGTGGCGCTGATCGAGGGTCGCCGCCTGCACCTGGCCCACGTCGGGGACTCCCGCGCCTACCTCCTGCGCGGCGAACGCTTCTCGCAGCTGACCGACGACCACACCCTCGTGCAACACCTGGTCGACGAAGGTCAGATCACGCGCGAGGAGGCGGCCAGCCACCCCCAGCGTTCCATCATCACCCGTGCCATCGGGGTCTCCCCCGACATCGAGGTCGATGCGCTCTCGGTCGAACTCGACCCTGGCGACCAGGTCCTGCTGTGCTCCGACGGCCTCACGGGCGTCCTGAGCGACGACGAGATCGCCCACGAGCTGACCTCGCGCCAGGACCCCGACGAGACCCTCCGCCGGCTGATCGACGCGGCGAACGCCGGCGGCGGGCCGGACAACATCACGGTGGTCCTGCTGCGTTACGGCTCCCCCGACGCCAGCGGCGGCACCAGGAGCGACGAGGACGGTGAGGACACCGGCCCTTTCGGCGGACCTGACAGCCGCGCCCCGGGGGGCGCGGACCGCTCCCCGGTCCAGATCGGGACCCGGTCGGAGTCCACAGGCGGTGACTGGGCTCGCCGGCTCGGCAACTACGGCGCGCTCACCCCGACCGGTGGTGGCCCGGTGGGTGGCGAGGACGACGTCGGACACCGACGGGGTCCCGGGCTCGGCCGCGTGCTGGCGATCCTCGCGGTCGTCCTCGTGCTGCTCGCGCTCGCGTTCGCGGGCGGCCGCTTCCTGCTCGATCGCTCCTACTACGTCGGTCTCGACGAGGAGCAGGTGGTCATCTACCGGGGCGTCGACCTGACGCTCGGGCCCGTGGAGCTCGGCAGCGTCTTCGAGCGCAGCGACCTCGACGTCGACCAGATCCCCACCTGGTACGCCGAGGCCCTCGAGGACGGCGTCGCCGCGGCGGACCTCGCCGACGCGCGCCGCATCATCGAGAACGCGCCGCGTCGCGCCGACGGCGACGATGACGGTGGCGCCGCCGGAGCCGACGGCGAGGCCGGCATCGACGGGGCCGAGCCGGACGCCGACGCCGAGCCGAACGCCGACGACACGACCGACACCAGCCCGTGAGCGCGGCCACCGCCAGCGCGTCGCTGCGCCGGCGCGAGCTGTCCCTGCTCGTCGGCGCGACGGCGGTCGCTGCCTCGGCGGCGGCGATCCTGCAGCTCTCCCAGACCCCCGGCGTCCCGTCGACCGCGCTCACGCCCGTCCTGGCGGTCGGCGCGGCCGGGCTCGTCGCCCACATCGCCGTGCGGTACCTGGCGCCGGACGCCGATCCCACGCTCCTCCCGCTCGCGATCCTGCTCAACGCGCTCGGTCTGGTCTTCGTCCGCCGTGTCGACCTCGCCACCGACGGCACGTTGGCGGTCACGCAGACCGTCTGGTCGATCGTGTCCATCGGTGCCATGTGCGGGCTGCTGCTGCTCGTCCGCGAGGTCCGCCAGCTCGGGCGCTACCAGTACACCTTCGGGCTCATCACCCTCGGCCTGCTGCTCCTGCCCATGGTCCCGGGGATCACGGCCGGCACCATCAACGGAGCGCGACTGTGGGTACGCGTCGCGGGCATGACCTTCCAGCCGGGTGAGATCGCCAAGCTGACGATGATCGTCTTCCTGGCGGGGTACCTCGAGCGCAACCGGGCCCTGCTCTCGGTGGCCACCCAGCGCATCGGGCCGCTGCTCCTGCCCGCAGCCCGCTACCTCGCCCCCGTGGTCGTCGCTGCCGGGGTCGCGCTGGTCATCATGGCGGGGCTGCGCGACCTCGGGTCGGCGCTGCTGTTCTTCGGCGCGTTCGTGGCCATGCTCTACATCGCCACGGGACGCGTCGCCTACCCGATCCTCGGTGGCGGCGCGTTCCTGGCCGGTTCGGCGCTCGCCTACCAGCTCTTCGCTCACGTGCGCAGCCGCGTGTCGATCTGGCTCGACCCGTGGAGCCAGGTGCAGGATGCGGGCTACCAGATCGCGCAGTCGCTGTTCGCGCTCGGGACCGGGGGGGTGACAGGTACGGGGCCGGGCTTCGGACGTCCGCAGGACATCCCCTTCAGCGCGACCGACGCGATCTTCGCGGTCATCGGCGAGGAACTCGGGCTGCTCGGCGCGTCGGCGCTGCTGCTCGCCTACCTGCTGCTCGCGGTCCGCGGCTTCAAGGTCGCGCTCACCGCCAAGGACGAGTTCTCCACCCTGCTCGCAGCGGGCCTGACGGTCACGCTGGCCTTCCAGACCTTCGTCATCGTCGGCGGTCTCACCCGCCTGGTGCCCCTGACGGGCATCACCCTGCCCTTCGTGTCCTACGGCGGGTCGTCGCTGCTCGCCAACTTCCTGCTCATCGGTCTGCTGCTGCGCACCAGCGACGAGTCCCGCGCACAGGCCATCGGGCGCGACCGAGACCGCGACCGCGCCGCACGCAAGGCGGTCCGAGCGTGAACCGCTCGATCGGGAGGGTCGCCGGCGTCGTCCTCCTGCTGTTCGGCGCGCTGTTCGTCAACCTCAACGTCATCACCCTGCTCCAGGCCGACGACCTGGCGACCCATCCGGCGAACCGGCGGTTGATCATCCGCGAGTACGCCATCGAACGGGGCCCGATGGTGGTGGGCGAGGAAGCCATCGCGCGGAGCGTCGAGACCGACGACGGTGATCTGCGCTACCGGCGGACCTACCCCGAGGGGCCGCTGTACGCCCACCTGACCGGGTACTACTCCTTCATCCTGCAGCGCTCCGCCCTCGAATCCGCGCTCAACGAGGACCTCACGGGGCGGTCGACCGAGGAGGTCGCCCAGAACCTCGGCGAGTTGCTCGGCGTCAGCGACCGGGCCGGCAACACCGTCGAGCTGACCATCGACCCGGACGTGCAGCGCGCCGCGGCCGACGCGCTCGGGGGCGTGACCGGGGCCGTGGTCGCCATCGACCCGCTCTCCGGCGCGGTGCTCGCCAGCTACGCCAACCCGACCTACGACCCGAACCCGCTGTCCTCCCACGACCCGACCGAGATCCGTGAGACGTGGGAGGCGTTGAACGCGGACGAGTCACGCCCCCTGGTCGACCGCACCCGGCAGGAGACCTACCCCCCGGGCTCGACCTTCAAGCTCGTGACCGCGGCCGCCGCGCTCGAGGCGGGCGCGTCGCCCACCGACACCTTCGACGACCCCGAGGTCTACGACGTCCCCCAGACGACGGCCGACATCCCGAACTTCGGCGGGGGACCGTGCGCGGACGGCGAGTCCATCACGTTGGCGGACGCGCTCCGCGTGTCCTGCAACACCACCTTCGCCCAGCTCGCGGTCGAACTCGGGGCGGAGGAACTCGCCACCCAGGCCGAGCGGTTCGGCTTCAACAGCGCGCCCCCCTACGAGCTCACCGTCGCGGAGTCCGCCATCCCCGGGGACCAGGACGTCCCCTCGACCGCCCAGTCCGGTATCGGGCAGCGTGACGTCCGCGCGACCCCGATGCAGATGGCGCTCATCGCCGCCTCCATCGCCAACGGTGGGCAGCTGGTGCGGCCACACGTGGTCGAGTCGGTCCGTGCCCCGGACGGTCGGCAGCTCCGCGGACCTGCCGGCGCATCCTGGGATGTCGGCGGTCCGTCCGACGATCGCCCGGTCTCGCCCAGGACGGCCGAACAGCTGCGCACGATGATGGTGGACGTCGTCGAGGGGGGCACCGGCGGTCGCGCCGCCATCGAGGGCGCCGAGGTCGGCGGCAAGACGGGAACCGCACAGACGGGTGGCGATGATCCGACGGTGTGGTTCGTCGGGTTCGCCGAGGATCGGATCGCGGTCGCGGTGGTGCTGCCCAACAGCGCGGAGGACGCCACCGGTGGCGCGCTCGCGGCCCCGATCGCCCGCGCCGTCATGCAGGCGGCGCTCGGCCGCTGACGGGCTGGTCACCGCGGACCCGGTCACGCTGACCGCTACCCTCACCTGTCGCGCGCGCGGTCACCGCGGCGTCGCCCCACCCCCGCCACACACGGAGTCCCGGTGAGCGATGGACGTGTCCTGGCCGGACGCTACGAGCTGTCCGGTCTGCTCGGCCGCGGCGGGATGGCCGAGGTGTACGCCGCGCACGACCGCTCCCTCGGTCGGCAGGTCGCGGTCAAGGTCCTCCTCGACCGGTTCCGCGAGGACGAGACCTTCACCCAGCGGTTCCAGGACGAGGCTCGCCACGTCGCCCGGCTGAACCACCCGAACCTCGTCGCGGTGTACGACACGGGGACCGATCAGGGCCAGCCGTTCATCGTGATGGAGCTGGTCCAGGGCCGCTCGCTCCAGCAGGCCATCGAGGCGGGCGGGCTGACCGAGGACCGCGCGCTCGAGGTCGTGGCGGACGCGGCCGCGGCGCTCGGGTACGCCCACGAACGCGGGCTGATCCACCGGGACATCAAGCCGGGCAACATCCTGCTCGCCGACGACGGTGCGGTGAAGGTCACCGACTTCGGGATCGCCCGGACGGTCGACAACGAGACGGTGGCTCGGACGGCCGCGGTGCTCGGGACCGCCGCCTACCTCTCACCCGAGCAGGCGCAGGGCCACGACCTCGACCAGCGCAGCGACCTGTACTCGCTCGGCGTGGTGCTCTACGAGGCGCTCACCGGCCTGCAACCGTTCCGGGGCGACTCGCCGGTGACCGTCGCCTACCAGCACGTCCAGGAACCGCCCCGGCCGCCTCGCGAGCTCGACCCCTCGATCTCGGGGGCGGCGGAGGCCATCACCATGCGGGCGCTGGCCAAGAACCCGAGCAACCGGTACCGGGACGCCGCCGAGATGCGCGACGACCTCCTCCACGCCCGGGTCGGCGGTCCCGTCGCCGCCCCCCCGGTCCTCTCCCGGGACGACACCGCGCTGCTCGCGCCCGCTGCGGCCACCACGGTCGTCCGCGGCCAGGAGGATGTGGCCCGCCGGCACGGCGCGACCTACGTGGTGCTCGCCATCGTCGCGCTCCTCGCGATCGTGGGGCTCGTGTGGGCCCTGACCAACCTGCTCGGCGGCGACGACGTCCAGCAGGTCACCGTGCCCGAGGTCATCGGCCTCACCGAGGAGCTGGCCACCGAACGGCTCGAGGCCGTCGGTCTCGTACGCGGCGAGGTCACCGAACGGCCCGACGACGAGCGCGAGCCGGGGACCGTCGTCGACCAGAGCCCCGGTCCGGACGAGCTGGCCGACGAGGGCAGCCGGGTGGACATCGTGGTCTCGACCGGTGAGGACGTCGTCGAGCTCCCCGACATCACCGAACTGCCCGAGGAGGAGGCGCTCGCCCAGCTCCGGGCGCTCGGGTTGGTCGCCGGCGAACGCACCCGCGCCTTCGACGACGAGGTGCCCGCCGGCGAGATCATCTCCCAGGATCCCGAGGCCGGCACCGAGGTCCCGGTCGGGAGCCGCGTCTCGTACGTGGTCTCGCGAGGCGAGGAGCTCGTCACGGTCCGTCCTGTGGTCAACCGCTCCGAGTCCGACGCGATCACGGCCCTCGAGGGCCAGGGCCTGGTCGTGTCCGTCGATCGCGAGTTCGACGGTTCGGTCTCGGAAGGGTTCGTCATCCGGCAGGAGCCCGGCGCGGGCGACGAGGTGTCCCCGGGCGAGACCGTCCGGATCGTCGTCAGTCGCGGCGCCGAACCCGAACCGGAGCCGGAACCCGAGCCCGAACCGGAGCCGGAGCCAGAGCCGGAACCCACACCCACCGATCCTCCCGCCGACGACGGCTCCGACGACGGCACGCTCGACGTCATCGACTGAGGCCCACCGCGCGGACGGCGGTCGGCTACAGCCGCCGCGTCAGCCGACCACCACGTCGCTCGACCCGGCCACCGGATCGTCCCCTGGCGCCGGCGGCACCGGCGGAGCCAGCACCGCTCGGACGGCGGCGACCAGCGCTGCCAGTCCCGCCCCGAGGGCGACGGCGACGAGCAGGCGGGCGACCACATCGGGCAGCGCGGTCGGCACCACCGGCGCGGTGAGCGCTCGCAGCAGCAGCACGCTCCACACCAGCAGCGGAACCCCGGCCAACGGCCCGATCAGCTGCGCACCGAGCCCCGGTCGGCCGCGGACGACGACGGCCACGACCACCAGCGCGGCCGAGACGACGGGGAGGACCAACAGCGCGGGATCGGCGTCCGCGCCGGGGGGCAGGCCGAGCGCCCCGGCCAGCCCCACCGTGCCGGCCGCGACCACCCCGAGCACGGTGGTCGCGAGGCTCGCTGCGGGGTGACGCAGCGCCGAGATGACACCGAGGGCCGCCACCAGCACGACCACCGCCAGGGCGGGCAGCGGCGAGACGGGGGGCGACCAGGTGAGCTCGCCCGACACCGTCACCGGGGTCTCGTCCACGGTGACGGGCAGCTCCCACGACGTCACCGGCTGCGACTCCCCGCCCGTCGGGTCGACGCTGCCGGGGAGGGTGGGGACCATCCAGTGGATGCGGTGGTCGTGCCAGGCGTAGGTGCCGCCACCGGCGACCTGCTCCCACCGCGGCGGCGCATCCGCGGACGCCTCGGGGGGCACGGTGGTCTCCTCAGCGCCGTAGCGGGCGTCGTTCAGCCACCGGGCCGGCGACGCCTCGTTGCGCTCGACGGTGCCGTCCGGCAGGACGCGCAGGTAGGGCTCACCGTCGTAGCCCTCGACCTCGGCGGTGGTCCCCGGTGCGACCGTCAGCTCGACGAACGCATCGCCGCCGCGGATGGCGACCGCGATCGTGTCGGTCGGCGGCTCGATCCCCGTGACCTGCGAGGTGTAGTTGGTGGGCCCGGCCGGATCCGCGGACGCGGGTGCAGCAGCGAGAACCAGGGCGCACCCGGTCAGCAGCGCGGTGGTGACGACGCGACGACGCACGGGACAGCTCCTCGGCGGTGTGGTGGGGGGCGAGCCGGCGATCGGCCCTCAGCGGTCGTCCGGGGTGGCAGGCGGCTCGTCGCGGGCGGTCGGGTCCAGCACGGTCCGGCGTCGGGCGCCGACGGCCGCCCCGACCGCAGCGAGCACCAGCGCCCCGACCAGGATCCAGATCCAGTCGGGCAGCCCGCCACCGTCCGCGGGCGGCTCCGTCGGCAGGTCCTCCACCGCCGAGGCGTCCGCAGCCTCGCCGTCACCGCCGGCCTCGGCGTCCGACGCGTCCGGGTCCTCGGCATCCGGCGCCGACGGTGGGTCCTCACCGGCCTGCGCATCCGCCTCGTCCGCCCCGTCGGTGGCCGCGGGCTCCGGCGGCTCGGGAGCGTCCGGATCGGGGTCGGTCAGCGTGAGCTGCACCGCGGGGTCGTCCGCGGGCTCGTCCGGTGTGCCGACCCAGCGGTACTCGAACCCCTCGCACCCCTGGAACACGCGGAGGTGCACCTCGTCGCCGGCGCTGCCGTCCACGACCGCATCGAAGGTCACCTCGGGAGCCGGCACGCCACCCTCGGTGGCGGTCCACACCACGACCTCGGGGACCGCGCCGTCATCACCCTCGGTGCTGACGGTGTAGCCCTCGACGTCGTCGACCCCGAGGTAGCTGAACTCCGACGGCACCTCCAGGGCGACCTCGGTCGTCGGGTCGCCGCCGGCATCGTCCTCGGTGCCACACCCGTGCGCCATCGCCAGCGTCAGCGTGGTCAGGGAACCCGCTGGGGCCGTGGCGCCGTCGGTGATGAACGGGTGCGCGGACGCCGGCACGGTGGAGGTGACGAGCAGCGCCACGGTCGCGGCGGCGAGGGTCAGCGGACGGTGCGGTCGCATCGGTGCTCCCGTGGTGTGGGCAGCGAGGGGTGTGGCAGCGAGGGGTGTGGGCAGCGAGGTCTAGCGGACCTCGAACTCGAGGGTCGTCTCGGCCTCGTCGAAGCGGCCGATGCCGGCGACGACGCGCACCTCCCAGGTCCCCACGAAACGCAGATCGTCGATCGTCGCCGTCCAGTGGCCGGGACCCGCGACGAAGGGTTCGACCACGAAGGGGCCGATGTCCTCGGCCGTCTGGGTGAACTCGAGCCGCAGGGGATCGAGCTCATCGGTCAGCTGACCGGTCGCGTCGAAGGCGTAGACGTGGACGGCGTTCGGACCGACCTCGGAGGGATCGATGGTGACGCTCAGGTCGATGTCGTCGGTGAGCGGCGCATCGATGGTGGCCGGCCCCGACAAGCCCGCGGCCTCGGCGGCGGGCTGGATGGTCACGAGGAACCCGGTCAGACCGAGGACGAGCACCAACAGGCCGGCTTCGAGCTGGACGGTGCGGGTCAGCCGGGCCCACGCATCCCGGGTGCCGGACGTCGCACCGGCGGACGGGGGCGCGTCGACGCTGCCGCCAGCCGGGACCGCCCGGGCCACGACACCGGGGACGAGCGTCCGGCGGTTGTAGGCCGCCAGACCGAGCACGACCACGACCAGCGCCACCTTGGCCAGCAGGGTCCAGCCGTAGGTGGTGGTCACGAGCGCGTCGACGCCGCGCACGAGCGGCAGGGACATCGCGGTGCCAGCCAGCGACAGCGCGAGCACCGACCAGAAGGCGAGGCGGCTGAAGCGCGCGACGAGCAGCGCAGCCGCGACGGGATCGTCACCCTCCCGCGCTGCACGGAGGGTGACCACGAGCAGGACCAGACCGCCGAACCAGGCGGCGGCCCCGCCGAGGTGGACCACGTCGCCCCCGACGAGCAACCAGGTGGGTTCGACGCTGCGCTGGTGACCGTCGAGGACGAACGATCCGAGCGCGAGGGTCGCGGCGGCACCGAGCCAGAGCAGCGGCCGCCGCGTGCCGCGTCCGCTCCGGTCGCGCCCGTCGGCGGCGTCGGCGCTCCCCGACGCGCCACCCGGGACGAACCAGGGCACGGCGAGCGCGAGCAAAGCGACGAGCCGCGCCAGCGAGGACTGGCCGAACCCGGAGCTGACGGTCGCGCCGAGCACACCCACGTCGGTGACGGCGCCGAACAGGCTGTAGCCGGACACCGCCGCGGCCTGGACCGGCAGGTGCAGCACGACCGCGGCGACACCGAGCAGCGCCGCCGGTCGCCCGACGCGTTCCGCGCGTCGTCGATCCGCCGCACCCCGCGCCACGGCCGCCGCGAACGTGACGGCGCCAGCGGCCAGCAGGGTGCCGACGTACCCGAGGCCGCGGAGCAGGGACCCGACGGTGCCGAGCCACCCGCCGCTCGGGCCGGCGATCTCGGCGATCGCGTCGGCGTCGAGCGCCTCGCCGGCGCCGACCGTGAAGGTGATGGTCCCGTTGATGGGATGGGAGTCGGAGGAGACGACCCGGTAGACGGCGACGTAGGCGCCGTCGGGAAGCTCGGGGAGGTCGACCGCGACCTCGGTGCCGTCGCCGGGCTCGACGAGACCCTCATCGATCCGGGTCGCGTCGGCGTCGAACACCCGCAGCGCACCGTCGTTGGTCACGACCGGCTCGTTGAAGGTCAGCCGCACCTCGTCGGGGGAGACCTCGAGCGCTTCGCCGTCGCCCGGCACGGCACCGGTCAGGACCGCGTGCGCCGACGCGGGTACCGCAGGGGCGACCAGGAGCACCGCGAGCGCGCCGAGGAGCACGAGGAACAGCGGCCTCGGCGTCACCCCACCTGCCCTCTCCGTCGAGCGCACAGCGTTCCGATCGTCGACCCCGGGGGCCTCGGTTCGGCGAGCTCCCCCGACCGGCCTGCCGCGACGGGCCGAGACGCGCAAGGTACCTCCGTGCCCGGAGGGCACCGCGAGGATCCGGCGGGTCAGGCGGTCACCTGCCCCACGGCCGCGCGCAGCTCCGCGGCACGGTCGTGGTGGCCGGCAGCGTCGAGCAGCTCGGCCTCGAGCAGCCGGAGCTCGGCGACGGCGTCCGAGACGGCGGGATCGTCGGTGAACCGCGGCACCGTGCGCTCGAGCAGGGCGATCGCCTCGTCCCCACGACCGAGCTCGGCCAGGAGACGAGCTCGCTCGCACTGGGCTGCAGCAGCCTGGGAGCGCGCTCCCACCTCGGTCACACCGGCGAGCATCTCGGCCTCGGCGAGCGCCACGACGGCGGCCTCGGCGCGACCGAGGCCACGCAGCGCCGCCGCCCGGATCCGTTGCGTCATGCCCAGCTGTTCGGCGTCATCGCCGGTCACCGCACCCCCGAGCTCCCGTGCGAGCGCGGTGGCCACGTCGAGCGCCTCACGGTGGCGTTCGAGGGCGAGCAGGGTGGCCGCACGGTTGACCTGGCCACGGACCACCTGCCCCCGGGTCACCGGGTCGTCCGCATCCTCGAGCTCGCTGACGAGCCGGTCGTAGACCGCGAGCGCGTCCTCGGGCGCACCCAGCGCCCCGAGGCAGGTGCCGGCGTGGACGAGCAGCATCGCGAGCTCGTGGGTCTGGTCCGGATCGTGACGATCGAACGGCAGGGCGTCGCTGGCCGCGAGCGCGGCCGAGGCCGAGGCGTCGAGCTCGCCCACCTCCGCGAGCAGCACGGCCCGCTCGTACCAGGCGGTGAACGCCGACTCACGCGTGACCGGGTCACCGAGCTCGACGGCTCGCTCGAGCAGCTGATCGCAGGCGGCGAGCGCCTCGGTGAGCCGCCCGTCCTCGTGCAGCTCGAGGATCGCGTCGGCGGCGGCGCGCAGGGTCTGCGGTGCGTTCGGGAGGGACACGTCCGGCACCTCCGGGGACTCGCGGGGCCGGTCGAACCACCACCGTAGCGAGCGTCACCAGCGCAGCAACGCCCCAACACCCTCATGGACCTGGAGGGGGCCCGCCGCCTCGTCGTCGACCGGGGTCACCAGCGCGCCGGTGGCGACCGCCTTCTCGATCATCCGCTCGACGAACAGCGGCTCGCGGTGCATCTCGAGCTGTTCGGACGCCGCGGCCACCCCTTCGACCCGGGGGTGGAGGGTGTCCTCGGAGGACCGGTATCCCTCGACCTCGAGGTCGGAGACGTAGAGCAGGTGCATCACACGACCCTCGTTGAGGGCCTCGCAGACCTTGCGGAGCCCGACGGCGGCGCCGTGACCACCGAGACCACGCTCGATCGCCTCGTCCACGAGGTCGGCCTCGCGCTGGCGGTGGACCGAGCGCAGCAGCGGCCACACCCGTTCGGCGACCACGTGTGGCGCCTCGGTCTCGAAGGTGTCGTCCGCCACGAGGACCCGGGTTCCCCGCGTGTCCGCGTCCCGGACCATCTGCGCGACCTCGTCGCGGAGCTTGGCGTTCCCGGCGACCACGACGCGGTCCCAACCGCGCTCCTCGATGACCTGCTGGAGGTCACCGACGACGTCCCGCACGAAGCGGTGCAGGTTGTCGTCGATGCGGGCCTCGAAGTCGTCACGGTCCTGGCGGCCCGTGCCGCTGTAGCCCGCGTGCTTGGCGACCGGCGCGCTCTTGCCCCGCGCCATGACGTCGTCCTCGACCTCGAAGCGGCTGGAGCCGACCTCCTCGACCTCGCCGACGGACCAGGACAGGACCCGGGCGGTCTCGCGGGTGACGTTCAGGATGCCGGCCGCGCGGCCCTCGTCGTGGGCGGCCACCAACGGCCGCACGTAGGCGCCGTCGTGGTGGACGACGCGGTCAGCGAACGGGATCTGCAACGACACCGTCTCGACCTCGCCGGAGCTGACGCCGACGAACAGCGCACGACCGCGACCGTGGGCGTGCGGGTCGATCAACCGGTCGAGCTCCGGCTGGATGGCGTCGATCCGCGAGCTGACCGCTCGGGCCACCTCCGGGTCGCGCGCCTCGAGGTCCGCCTTCAGCTCCTTGAGCCGGCTGCGGAGCTCGAGCGGTGCCGTCGGTTGCGGGTCCGCTGCGCGGTCGGGGGTGAGCCCCACGTAGAAGCTCAGCACGCCCTCCTCGTCGTCGAAGCGGAGCAGGTCACGGATGCGTGCGTCATCGAGAGTCATGCTCCGACCCTAACGAGCCGTGACGCGGTCGGTCGGCCGGGTGCCACGGCCGGGCGGGCGGGGTCCGGACCCGTCCATCCGGCGGTTGCTCCGTAGCAGCGGTCCACCGGTGCGCGCGTACGACACCTCGCCGTGCGCGCGTGCGACCGACCTCCGAGCCGGTCCGCCACGAACGCTGCCACCACCGAGCAGGGCTACCGTCACGCCATGCAACGCGCCATCCGTATCGCCCGCGTCCGGGGTGTCGAGGTCCGCCTCGACCCCTCGCTCGTCCTGCTCGCGTCGCTGTTGGCGTGGTTGCTCTTCGCCCGCTTCTCCCCGGTCCACGGCGGGTGGGTGGCGGCGACCATGGCGGCCAGCGCCAGCGGGCTGTTCTTCGCCTCGATCCTCGTGCACGAGCTCGCGCACGCGCTCGAGGCGCTCCACCGCGACATCGAGGTCGCCAGCATCACCTTGCTGTTGTTCGGCGGCGTCACCGAGATGCACAGCGAGTCCGAGCACCCCCGGGACGAGTTCGTGATCGCGGCGGTCGGCCCCTACGCGAGCCTGGTCTGCGCCGCCGTCTTCGGGCTCGTGGCCGCAGCGTCGACCTTCGTCCCCGGCCAGGCCGGCGGGGCGGTCCTCGAGGTGGCACGGCTCCTGGCCTACCTGAACGTCCTGCTCGCGGTGTTCAACCTCGTCCCGGGGGCCCCCTTGGACGGCGGCCGGGTGCTCCGAGCCGCCATCTGGTACGTCACCAAGGACCGGCTCCGCGCCGTCCGAGCCGCCGCCCGGGCCGGCCAGGCGTTCGCACTGGTGCTCGTGGCGTTCGGGATCCTCGAGTTCACGCGCGGGCTCGAGGTCGCCGCCGTGGGTGGGCTCTGGTGGATCATCATCGGGCTGTTCCTGTTCGGGGCGGCCCGTTCCGAGCTCCGCCGGTCACGTCTGCTCACCCTGTACGAGGGCCGCACCGTCAGCGACGTGCTCGGCCCGGGCCCGCGGGTCGTCGCCGCCGATCATCCGCTCGAGACGCTGGACCTCGAGGCCGGTGACGAGGACCACCTGCTCGTGGCCGACGGTGCCGGACGGGTCACGGGCTGGCTCGACCTGGTGGAGCTCCGCGGGCTCCACCCGACCGACCGGTCCGTGCGGACCGCCGGCGACCTGGCCCGGGACGCCTCGGACCTGCCGTCGGTGACCGCCGCGACGCCGCTCGAGTCGCTCGTGCAGCGCTTCCTGCGCACGGACGAGGACCACCTGCGTGTCGAGCACGAGGGGCGCACGATCGCGGTCCTCTCCGAACGACGCACCGCGCGGGCGCTCCGAGCGATGGGCGCGGACGGCCGTACCCCCGTCCGCCCCACCGTCCGGTCCCGGCTCACGGGGTCCTCGCGTTGAGCGGCGCCCCGGTCACCGAGGGACCCACCGCCGGCGGTGACGCTCCCGGCGCGCCTCGACGGCGCTCCCACGCGCCCGGACGCGCGCCGCGCCCATCGATGCTGCGCGCGGTGGTCTACGCCGTCAGCCTCGCCCTCGTGGTCTGGGCGACGCTGGTCACCCCCCTGCCCTACGTCGAGTACGCCCCAGGCCGCCCGAGCGAGATCCCCCCGCTGATCGAGGTCACGGGCACGCCGGTCACGCAGATCAACGGCACGACCTCGCTGCTGACGGTCTTCCTGCGAGATGCGACCCCGTGGTCGGCCGCCCGCGTCCTGCTCGACCCGGCCCGGGACCTGGCACCCGCGTCCACCGTCGCCCCGAGCGGTCTCACCCCGGAGTTCTTCGAGGCCCAGCGCGACAGCTTCGCCGACGCGTTCCAGATCGCGACCGCCGTGGGTGCCGAGGCCGCGGGCGTCGACGTCCAGATCAGCACCGAGGTGCGGGTCGCGGACGTGCTCGAGGACAGTCCCGCCGACGGCGTGCTGACCGCCGGCGACCGGATCCTCGCGGTCGACGGCCGACCGCTGTCGGACGCCTCCCAGCTCCAGGCGCGGACGCGCGGTGCCGACGACGGCGAGCGGCTCGAGCTCACCGTCGACCACGGTGGGACCGAACGCGATGTCGAGGTCCGCCTGACCACCCTCGCCGGGACCGATCAGGTCGGGCTCGGGATCCTGGCCGAGACCGCCACGAGCGAGCTCGAGCTGCCGTTCGAGGTCGAGCTGACCTCCACCCGGATCGGGGGGCCCTCCGCGGGCATGATGACCGCCGTGACCCTCTACGACCTGCTGAGCGACGAGGATCTGATCGCCGGCCGGACCGTGCTCGGGACCGGGACGGTGTCGATCGATGGTCGCGTCGGCCCGGTCGGCGGGGTCCCCGAGAAGGTCCGGTCGGCCGCGTCGCACGGCGCCGACATCGTCCTCGTCCCCCGCGCCCAGCTCGAGCGGGCGGAGCTCGCCGCCCCGGAGGGCTTGACCGTCATCGGCGTCACCACGGTGCAGGACGCCATCGAGGCCCTCCGCGCCGGGTGAGGTCCGGACGCGCGGTCAGGCCGGAGCGGGGGCGCCCGCCTCGTCCCGGGCGTCCCGCGCCTCGACGCAGCGCCGCGCGAAGGTGCCGAGGAGGCGCATCCCGACGGTGGTGAGCACCGATTCGGGGTGGAACTGGACGCCCTCGACGTCGAGCTCGCGGTGCCGCAGGCCCATGATGAGCCCGTCGGAGGTCTCCGCGGTCACCTTGAGCACGGCTGGGAAGCGGTCACGATCGACCACCAGCGAGTGGTACCGCGTGGCCTCGAAGGGGACCGGCAGGTCGGTGAGGACCCCCTCGCCGCGGTGGTAGATCGGCGAGGTCTTGCCGTGCACCAGGGTGGGGGCCCGGATCACCTCACCGCCGTAGATCTCGCCGATGCACTGGTGTCCGAGGCAGACGCCGAGCAGGGGCCGCTGCCCCGCCACGGCGCGGATGGTGTCGTTCGAGAGCCCGGCATCCGAGGGGTCGCCCGGCCCGGGCGAGATGACCACCCCGTCGGGGAGGTCGGCCACGACCTCGTCGACCCGGAACGCGTCGTTGCGCACGACCTCGACGTCGGCACCGAGCTCGCCGAGCTCCTGCGCGAGGTTGTAGGTGAACGAGTCGTAGTTGTCGACGATGAGCAGGCGGGGTCCACGGGTCATGACGGTCGCCTCTCGGTCAGTCGGCGGCGCAGCGCGTCGCGGTCGAGCTGGCCGACCACGTCCACGGGCAGCTCGTCGAGCAGCTCGACGTGGTCGGGGACGGCGGACGGGGGCAGGAGGGCGCGGCAGTGGACCAGCAGTCCCTCCACGTCGACCTTGGCCCGCTTGGCGAGGACGACACCGGCCAGGAGCTGCGCACGTCCGTCGTCGCTCACGACCGCGGCCGACAGCACCGACGGGTGCCGGACGAGGACCTTCTCGACCGCCCGGGGGGCCACCAGCTCGCCGTCACGGCGGACCACCTCCTCCGCCCGCCCGAGGAGGGTGAAGACCCCACCCTCGTCCACGGTGGCGAGGTCGCCGGTCACGAGCCAGCCGCCCCGGAAGGTCGCCGCCGTCGCGGCCTCACGCCGCCAGTACCCGGTCGCCACCTGGGGGCCCGAGACCAGCAGCATGCCGGGGACCCCGGGGTCGACCGGGGTGGTCAGATCGTCGGGGTCGACCAGCAACGCCACCGTGTCGGTGACCGGCAACCCGATCGACCCGTCCGTGACCCGCCCGTAGACCGGTTGCGCGTGCGTCATCGGGGACGCTTCGGCCAGGCCGTACCCCTCGCGGACACGGGCGCCGCCGGAGCGGCGCTCGACGTCGGCCGCCACCTGCGGCGACACGGGTGCGCCGCCGGTCACCACCACGCGCAGCGAACCGAGGTCGCGCTTGCGCTCGCTGCTGCCGAGCAGCTGGGGCAGCCGGTCCGGACCCGTCGGCCAGAGCGTCGGGCGGTCCCGTTCGATGGTCGCGGTGAGCTCGCCGGCGTCGGGGCGGTCCACCAGCACGAGGGTGGCGGCGGCCAGCACGCCGGTGAGCACGCCGAGGGTGAGCGGCACGGTCAGATGCAGGGGGTCGGTGACGAGCATCCGCTCGCGGCCGGCCTGGATGTCCGGGACCCACAACCGACCCTGGAAGGCGTTGGCGACCAGGTTCGCGTGGGTGAGCACCACGCCACGCAGCTCGCGAGCGCGAGGCCGGTAGGCGAGGACGGCGGGGTCCGCGGGTGTCGGGCCCCCGGCGCGACGTCGCGCGTCGCCGCTGGCGAGCAGGTCACCGAGGCGCTCGGTGGTCTCGGGGGTCGCCGGGCGCAGCCCCCGACCCGACCGCACGTCGCGGACGCGCGGTCGCGGTAACCGGTCGCGCAACCGCTTCCTGACCCACTCGTCGCCGCGGACCTCGATCACCGCCGCGGGGGCGGCGCCCTCGCCGTGCAGCGACGACAGCGCCCAGCGGGTCCCGACGACCGCGGTGATGTCGGCGTCCCGGGCGACGTCCGCGAGCAGATCCGCACGCGTGTCGGGGTCGACCGGCACGGCGACCGCACCGAGACGCCAGACCGCGAACATGACGATCGGGGCGGGCTCGCCGAGCGGGAGCGCGACGATCACCCGGTCGCCGGCGCCGACCCCGTTCGCGTGCAGGATGGCCGCCACGTGGTCCACCCGGTCCCGCACCTCCACGAACGTGGTGGTGCGGCCCTCGACCACGAGCGCGTCACGGTCCGGGAAGTCGCGCGCCGCGTCGTCGAGGAAGCGCGGGAGGGCCACGTCCGGCAACCGGTAGGTCGGTGGGACGCCCGGCGGGTAGGCCCCGACCCAGGGGCGGGGCAGGGACCCGGCCTCCGGCAGCGAGGGGCGACGGGCTCGGACCACGGGTGGGGGCGCTCCTTGCGGACGGCGTCGCGGGAGGGGCGACGTCCGAGCCTACCGCCGGCGCAGGTAGCGTCCGGGTCCTCCCCGAGCCGCTCGGAGCCGCACGTGGCCACCTCGTCGTCCGCGCTCGCCGGATCCGCTGCGATCGTCGATGCAGCCCTCGAGGAGCGGCTCAGCGTCCTGCTGCCCCGCCTCCGCGAGCTGCACCCCGCGCTCGGGCCAGTCACCGACCATCTCGCCGCGTTCCTGGCCGGGGGCAAACGCGTGCGGCCGACCCTGCTGCTGCTCGGTTACGCCGCCGGCGGCGGCGCGCGGCGCACCGACGTCCTCGGTCCGGCGCTCGCGCTCGAGCTGCTGCACACCTGCGCCCTGCTGCACGACGACGTCATCGACCGGGCAGCGACCCGACGTGGACGACCGACGGTCCACCACGCGGTGGCCGAGGACCACCGCCAGGCCGGGTGGGGCGGCGACCCGCTGCTCTACGGCGAGGCGGTCGCCATCCTCCTCGGGGACCTCGCGTTCGTGCAGGCCGACGAGCTCTTCCTCGGCGCGGACGTCCCCACCGAGCCGCTGCTCGCGGGCCTGCGACGCTTCACCGTGCTGCGCGAGGAGGTGATGGCCGGGCAGTACCTCGACCTGCACGCCGCCACCGCCCGGCTGACCGACCGGGAGCTGGCCCTGACCGTCGCGACCCTGAAGTCCGGGCGGTACTCGGTCGCCCGGCCGCTCGAGATCGGCGCGCTGCTCGCGGGTGCACCGGACCGGCTGGTCGCCGGGCTCGGCGCGTTCGGCGATCCACTCGGACGGGCCTTCCAGCTCCGCGACGACCTGCTCGGGGTGTTCGGCGAGGAGGCGGTGACCGGCAAGTCGGCCGCGTCCGACCTCGCCGAGGGCAAGCGGACCCTGCTGATCGCCGAGGCCGCCGCGCGCCTCGAGCCGCCGGATCGCGCACGGCTCGAGGCCGGGCTCGGCGACCCAAACCTCGGCGCCGAGGAGGCTCGGGCGCTGCGCGAGCTGCTGACGACCTGCGGCGCCCGGGCGGCGACGGAGGCCGAGATCGCGCGCAGCACCGACGAGGCGCTCGAGGCGCTGCGCCGCCTCCAGCTCCCAGCCGGGGTGGCCGACGAGCTGGAAGCGGTCGCTCGTCAGCTCGGCGATCGCGCCTCGTAGCTGGCCGCGACCGTGCCGATGGTCGGGTCCTGCTCGAGCATCCGTTCGACACGCGGGAAGATCGTGGTGAACAGGACCGTCACCGCGATGGCGATCAGCAGCACCAGCAGCAGGATCCGGACGGGACGCGGCACGTATCGCTCCGATCGGGCGCTCGGTCAGGGACGGGTCAGGCGTCGGCGGAGCTGGTGGTGACGGCCGGTTCGTCGCTCCCGGGCGAGCCGACGAGCTCGCCCCAGGCGATCAGCCGCTGCGCTGCGCTGAAGCGGGGGTGGCAGGTCGTCAACGTGATCGTGGGCGCCCCGAGGTCGATGGGGTCGGCCTCCTCCACCACCCAGGTGTCGGTCGGCGCGACGATCCGCTGCTCGCGGTAGGCGTACACCCACTCGACCCCGGATCGGTCGACGACGTGGATGGTGTCACCGTCGCGCAGCTCGTCGAGACGACCGAACGGTTCGCCGTAGGTGGTGCGGTGCCCGGCGATGCCGAGGTTGCCCTCCCCGCCGACGTCCGCCGATCCGGGGTAGTGGCCCGGGCCACGTTTGAGGTCGGCGAGCGAGGTCCCCTCGACGACGATGAGCACGTCATCGGTGACCACGCGCTCGCCCTCGCGCTCGAACCACATCGCAGCGAAGGCGTCGCCGACCTCGACCTCGATCTCGTCGTCCGCGCCGCGGTCCTCGTCATCACCATCGGCCCCGACCCCGTCGGCGTCGTCCGGTTCCCCGGCGGTGAGTCGATCGAAGCGGTCAGCGAGGTCCCGTTGCTCCTGGGCGGTCTCGAGACCGGTGAACCACAGCAGGTAGACCACGTAGAGCAGGACGACGCAGCCCGCCACGACCAGCGTCCAGCCGAGCCCCCGCACGACGCGTACCACGACCGCCTCACCGTCTCTGGCGTTGGACCGGGCCGGAGGGTATCCCGGGGTAGCCTCGCGGAGCTCCGCGGCACGGTGCCGGTGGGCGGACGCCCCGTCCCACCCCCTCGTGCCACCGCCACGCCCACCTCAGAGGACCGCATGCCGAAGAGCAAGCACCGCCGCAAGGGCCGCCAGCGTCCCCGCGCCCACCAGACGGTCGAGCCGCCCCGCAACCCGACCCCGTCGGCCCCCTGGATCGCCCCGACCGGCGTCGGGCTGCTGATCGCCGGCGTCCTGGTGATCCTGCTCGGGTACCTCGTGCTCAACGACGTGACCGGCAGCTGGCCGATCTTCGGCCCCAACTGGGGGTTGGTGGCGGGTTTCGTGCTGCTGATCGCCGGGTTCATGGTGCTCGTCCGCTGGCGCTGACCTCTCGGGGCGGACGCGCGGCGACACCTTCGCGGGGTGCGGTGAGCGCCCACCATCGACGCGATCGGCCCCCGGATCCCATCGCTGTCCACAGGGCGGCCCCCGCTCTCCACAGGCCACCGTCCCCCTGGCCGTGAGGCGACCCCCGTCATCCACAGGCACCGTCCACAGCGCTGTGCACGGTGGGGACCGCCGAGGAACGCCGCAGGTCGCAGCGCTGCGGGGCTGTGGACCGTCCGGATCCACGCTGCGGGGAGGCCGGTCGCCCCGGGGGTACCGTCGCCCACGCGCGGCGCCGTCCCGGTCCGCTGGCGCCCCACCCACCACCTCGAGATCGCCGTGCCCATCTACGAGTACGCCTGCGGTCGCTGCAGCGAGCGCACCGAGCGTCTGCTCCCGCACGAGCGTGCCGGTGAGCCCGGCCCCTGCCCGCACTGCGACGGCGAGCTCGCACGGCGCTTCAGCCGCGTCGCGGTCAAGCTCGAGGGCTGGGGGTTCGCCGCCAACGACGCCATGATCCCCGACCGTCCGGGGCGCGGGGACTTCAAGCAGGTCCGCGAGCGTGCCGAGCGCCTCAGCAGCGGCGAGGGCTGACCCTCCCCGGGTGGCCGATCAGTTCGAGCGGAGCAGCTCGGTGCGCTCGTGCATGCGTTGCCCGCAGTGCGACGGCGGGCGCGAGGTCCCTCGCACCAGCAGCAGGACCTCCGTCCCGCACTCCTCGCACCAGAAGAGGGTGCGCTCGTCCGGATCGACGGCGGTGGGGCCGAGGATCTCGTCCTCGTCGGGTGCCCCCATGCGGGCCCCGTGGGCCAGACCGCGCAGGTTGCCCACGATGAAGCGGTAGACGGCCCACCCGAGGACGGGACCGAGGACGTACGCCCAACCGACGTTGGCGCCGACGACGCCCCCGACGATCACGACGACCGCGATAGCGAGCTTCCAGGCCACGAGCTGCCCCCTCGGAGGAGGTCGGACGGTCGGCGACGGCCGCCGGGGGTACAGGGTGCCACGCCGGCGGGATCGTGCGGATCGCGCCGCGAACCACGCGGGCTCGCGGAGCTCCGCGCTCAGCGGCCGGGACCCCGCTGGCTCGACTCGCCGCCGCGCCGCGGGTCACCGGCGTGCTGGCCGTCGGTCGCCACGGCGTGCACGCCACCGAAGTAGAGGTCGGAGACCGGCCAGCGGTTGACCGGCCAGCGGTCGGCGAGCGCGGTCACCGCGGGCGGGTCCCACCCCGGTTCGACCTGGACCGTGCCGCTGGCGTCGAGGTGGATCCGAGGGGCCGTCACGGCCTCGACCAGGCCGGCGTCCTCGTCGACGAGGCGTGCGACGACCTGGGTGATCGCGCTGCGGATGCGCTCGCTGCCGCCGGAGCCGAGCACGGTCGTGGGACGGCCGGGCCGGTCGAGGAAGCCTGGCGCCATCATCGATCCGACCCGGATGCCGGCGGGCAGCCGCCCCTCACCGACCGGCAGGAGGTCCTCCTCGCCGCAGATGTTGTTCGCCAGCACCCCGGTGTCGCCGAGGTGCACCCCGCTCCCGCTGCCGTTGGAGGTGGTCATGGCGGCGAGGTTGCCCTCACCGTCGACCACGCTGACGTGCGTCGTGCCCCGCGTCGATGTGGGACCAAGCGGATGGGTCGGGGGCGGGAGCTCCGTCATCGCCGCGAGCGCCGCGGCGAGCCGCACGACCCCGGTCGGTGCGCCGATCCCCGCGAGCGGCCCACCCGCCTCCAGGCTGGCCAGTGCCCGGGCCACGAGGCTGGCCCCCGACGAGGGAGGCGGGTTGGTCACCAGGCGCGCGTCGCGGTAGGTGATGCGCAGCGGTTCGCGTTCGTGGACCTCGTACGCCGCGAGGTCGGCCGCGGTCAGCAACCCACCGTCGCCGCAGCTGGCCTCCTCGATGCGGGTGGCGAGCGCCGGATCGTCGAACCCGGTGACGCGACCCGCCCCGATCTCGGCGAGCAGGTGCCCGAGCGCCGGGTCCGTGACCACGGCGTCCTCGCTGAGCGGCGCGCCTCCGGGGTGGAAGCGACGCCGACCCGCCTCGGTCAGCGTGAGGATGGGCTCCACGAGCCTGGCGACCGCCGCCTGCGCCGGACCGAGCGCCACACCCTCGGTGGCCGCGCGCACCGCCGGCGCGACCACCTGGTCGAGCCCGAGCCGGCCGAGCCGGCGGTGCACGTGCAGGTAGCCGGCGAGGCACCCCGGGACGGCGACCGAACCGTGCCCGACGTGGAAGACCTGATCAGCCGCACCGAAGGCCAAGGTGACCGGGACGGTGCGAGGCAGGACCGCCTCCGGCACCCCGCGGCCCGGCGTGTCGACGAAGAAGTCGAACAGGACCTCCTCGTGCGCCGCCGTCCTGGCCAGCAGGAACCCGCCACCGCCGAGGCTCGAGAGGACCGGTTCCGCGACGGCCGAGGCGAACCCCGCCGCGATGCACGCGTCGAAGGCGTTGCCCCCGGCGGCGAGGACCTCGAGCGCCGCGTCGACCGTGGCCGGGTGCCCGGCGGCGACGGCTGCGGGAGGCGGCACGGCAGCTCCGGAGGGTCCTCGGAGGGCCCGCGGGACGCGTGCGGTGGCCCCACTCGGGTCCCGCGGGCGGAGGCTCACGGGGCGACACAAGCTACCGGGACGGCTCGGTACGCTCCGGACCGCCGGATCGTGCGATCCGGTCGCGGGGCCGTAGCTCAGTTGGCAGAGCGCTGCCTTTGCAAGGCAGATGTCGTCGGTTCGATTCCGATCGGCTCCACCTCCCGCAGCCCTCGGGTCTCGCCCCGGGGCGGGACCTTCCCCACGTCGCCACCGACGGGCCACCTCCCCGGCCCACCCGGCCAGGGTCCGTGGCCTGATGGCCGACGCGTGTCCAGTCGAGCTGGGCGGGGTACCGGTCCATCAGGCGCCTGAGGCCCCGTTGCGACGTGGTCTGGTGCGCGCATCACCGCGCTGGCACGGCACCACCTCCCGTGGGACGCCCTCGCCCGTGCACCCCCGGGAGGAGCCCCACGATGAGGATCGCCGCCGTCAGCGGTGCCTGTGACCCGCGCTCGCTCGCCGTCGGGCTCGTGCCGAGCGGCACCGCTGCCCGGCTCCTCGGGGTGGTGCACGGGGCCGCTTCCGCCGGACACGAGGTCGTCGTCCACGGTCCCGACCGCGGACAGCCGACGCCGGACACCCCGGGCGAGCTGCTCTTCGACCCGATCGCGACCGGCGACGTCGACATCGATGACACCCTCGACGCGCACGCCGCCGCCGCGGGGATCGACCGGTTCGCGGCAGGTCTCGCCCGTCGCTGGGCGGCGAGCCGGCCCGAGCTGGTCCACGCCCACGACTGGTTCGCCGGCGCGGCGGCCAAGCGCGCCCTCCACGCCGTGCGGGACCGGGTCGGTCGTGTCCCGCTGGTGATCACGATGCCCGCCCTCGGCCACATCGCACGCCGCCACCTCGGGGTGACGCCCTTCAGCTCGCCGCTGCGCCTGGCGGTCGAGAGCGACCTCGCCCGCACCGCCGACCTGCTCCTGGCCACCTGCGTCGATCAGCACCGCGAGTTGCTCGCGCTCGGCGCCGACCGGAACCGCACCGCCACCGTCCCCGAGGGCGTCGACGGTGCGCGGTTCACCACCCCGCGGGCACGTCGGCCCGGGCCCACCCTCCCGATCGCCACGATCAGCGACCTGGCGCCCCACCGCGACACCGAGTCGGTGATCACCGCCGTGGCCCGCGTGCCGGAGGCGGTCCTGACCGTCATCGGTGGTCCACCCGCCGCCCGTCTCGCCACCGATGCCCGCGTGGCCGAGCTGCGGGCCCTGGCGGCACGCCACGATGCGCTCGACCGCATCCGCTTCACCGGCCGGGTCCCGCACGCGGAGGTCCCGGGTCTGCTCGGCGCCGCCGACGTCGTCGTCCAGGTCCCCTGGTTCGCCGGCTTCGGTCGCGCCACCGTCGAGGCGCTCGCCTGCGGTCGGCCGGTCATCGCGAGCGCCGTCGGCGGGGCGCTCGAGACCGTGGAGCACGGCGTCAACGGGGTCCTCGTCCCGCCCCGCGATCCCCGCTCGCTACAGGACGCGGTCCGCAAGCTCGTCACCGACTCCCGGTGTCGCGCGGTGCTGGCCCACGCGGCCCGTCCCCGCACCCTCGACCGGTTCGGGTGGCCCCGGGTCACCGAAGCGCTGCTGGCCGCGTACACGCAGGTGACGGCCGAGGTCGAGCAGGACGTCGTGGCGATCCCCGAACCCGCGGAGGTAGCGCAGTGAGCGACGATCACACCGGCGACGAGACGGACGTGCACCCGGGTGGGGACGCCACCGACCCGGGGCGGATCACCGACCGACCCGGTGTCACCGTCAGCCGGGATCTGGCCCAGCCGCCTGGTGCCGTGATGGCCGTGCTCCGTCGTGCCGAGACCTTCCCGGTCTGGGTGGTGGGACCCGGCCGGGTCGTCCAGGTCGACCACGAGTGGCCAGCGGTCGGCGCCGGGTTCACCCACGAGACCGGCCGCGGTCCGATCAAGGTCCGCGATCGCACGACGCTGCAGTTCCTCGACGACGCCAATGGGCGCATCTCCCTGCGGGCGTTCATCCGGCCGGCCGGCGAGGCGGCCATCCAGATCCACGTCACCCCCCGCGGCAACGGCAGCCGGGTCGTCATGCACGAGCGACCCATCGCTGGTCCGGGGTCGTGGGTCCCGCAGGTCCTGTACCGGCCGGCGCTCCACGTGCGCAACGTCGTCGCCCTTCGGCGGCTCGCCCGCCTCGTGGCCCAGCTCGAGGCGGGCGGGTGAGCGCGGACCCGGCCGATCTCCCGGGCACCCTCACCGACGCCCCGTACGCGGCGCTGCCCGCTGCCCGGCCCCCGCTCGGGGGGTCTCGCTCCGCCGACGTCGTCGTGGTCGGCGGCGGCATCGTCGGGGTGACCACCGCCCTGCGGCTGGCCGAACGCGGCTTCGAGGTGGTCCTCCTCGAAGCCCACCGCATCGCCGGGGGGACGTCGGGACGATCCACCGGGAAGGTCACGAGCCAGCACGGCCCCATCTACGCCGAGCTCACCGACCGACACGGATCGGAGACCGCCCGCTTCTACGCCGCACGGAACGAGGCGGCCGTGCACACCATCGCCGACCTCGTGGACGAGCACACGATCGACTGCCAGCTCGAGACCGTGGCGACCCACCTCCACGCGCTCACGGCCCGCGGCGCCGCGACGCTGCGCCGTGAGGCCACCGTCGCCCGGGAGCTCGGCCTGCCCGCCGTGCTGACCGACGACGCACCGGTCCCGGACGTGGTCAGCGCGGCGGTGCGCTTCGACGACCAGCGTCAGTTCGACCCCCGGGCCTACGTGGTCGGGCTCGCGGACGCCACCGAGGAGCAGGGTGCCGTCCTGCACGAGCACAGCCCGGTCCGCAAGGTGCGTCCCCGCCGGGGCCGCGTCACGGTCCACACCGACACGGGGGTGATCGACGCCGGTCACGTGGTGCTCGCGATGCTGACCCCGTGGCCCGACCCGGTCGGGGCGTTCGCCCGTGCGCACCCCTCCCGCGCGATCTGTGTCGCGGCCGAGCTCGACGGTCCCGTCCCGGCCGACCCGAGCCTCGGGGTGGACGGCCCGTCGCGGTCCACGCGGCGGTTCGTGGGCCCGGACGGGGCCGAGCGTCTCATCCTGGTGACCAGCGGCTGGCGTCCGGGGGCCACGGACGAACGCGATGCCTTCCGCGAGCTGACCGACGACGCCGTCCACCGCTGGGGCGCCACGCGGCTCACCCACCGCTGGGGCGCGATGGACCAGGTCTCCACCGATCTGCTCCCGATGGTGGGCGGCGTGTCCGGCGACGCGCAGCTGCTGGTCGCGACCGGTTTCAGCAAGTGGGGGATGACCGGTGGGACCGTCGCCGCCGAGCTCCTCACCGCGCGGATCGCCGGGGAGGGCACGCGCACCCCCTTCGACGCCGCGCGGCTCCCCGACGTGCGCGCGGTGGCGAAGATGGCCGCCGCGGGGGCGCGCTTCGGCTACGAGATCGTCCGCGACCGCATCCCGCGGCCCGGGGCCGCCCGCGCGGTCGACGACGTCACGGGGACGGTGGGCGCCGGCCGCATCGTCGCCACGCCCACGGGACCGGTGGCGGTGTGCACCGCGGCCGACGGCACGGTGTGTGCCCGGTCGGCGACCTGCACCCACCTCGGCTGCACCGTCCGGTGGAACGACGCCGCGGGCGCCTGGGACTGTGCCTGCCACGGGTCACGCTTCGCGCCCACCGGGGAGGTCCTGTCCGGACCGGCGACCTCGCCGCTGAAGCCGCGCGACGTGCCCGGGCGCTGAGGACCGGCGCTCGACTGGACCGGACACCACCGTCAAGGTGGGTCCCCCGGGGACGGCGTCCGGTGGAGCGCTCCGGCCCTGGCTCGGCTCGCCCCCGGGGCGCACACTGGCGCATCGACGGGGAAGGGACTCCACCGTGCACCGGTCCGGAGATCTGCTCCACCAGCTCGCCGACGAGCACCGCGACCTCGCGGCGGCATCCGATCACCTGCGTGCCGCGGGCCACGACCTCGACCCGCAGGTGGTCCGCGACGCGGCGGTGCGCATCGCCGAGCACGAGCTCGCCCACCGGCTGCTGGTCCACCCGCTCCTCGGCCGCGAGGGGTGGGGGCACCGCATCTTCACCGAACGCCGCGAGGAGCAGCTGCTGCTCGCCGAGCGGCTCCGGCGCGCCCTCGTGCCGACCGCGCCGGCGCGGCGATGGGGGGTGGCTTCCGCCGCTGCCGAACCGGACCTCGGCGTCCTGCTCGACGCGGAGCTCACCGAACACACCGATCGCGAGGAGATCCTCGACTTCCCGCACCTGCGACACGTGACCAGCTTCGGCGAGCTCAGCGCCCTCGGCGAGCTCCGCGGACGGCTGCGGACGGTGCTGCGGGGACGGCTCGAGGAGCGCCCCGAGCTGATCGCCGAGGCGACCTGGGCCACGGCGTCGAGGCGCGCGCTCCCGGAGCTGCTCGAGCTCCCCGAGGACATCGTGATCGACCTGCCGGCCCTCGAGCGGGAAGCAGCGGCGACGGGCTGATCGTCGCGGCGTGGGCCGTGCGGCGACGGCCGAACGGCCACCTGGCGTCAAGCTGAGCTGGACGCGGCCACCTCTCGGACCCCGGCCATCGCGCCGGGCGGTCGGGGAGACTGGCGGGCGACCGACGGGGAGGACCGCGTGAGCGGCGAGCTCGAGCACTGCAACGGCACCTACCGACGGGGGACCGACGGCATCTGGCGCTACCCGTGGGGTGATCCCGTCCCGGGCGCGACCGACCTGACGCTCGCCGATCTGCTGGCGATCCACCACGGCACCGACATCGAGGGTGCGCGCATCCCGCTCCGCGCCGTGAGCCAGGCCGAGCTCGAGTGGCTCACCGGCCGCAGCGACGACCTCGAGCGGGTCTTCGTGCGCCGCCGGGGGAGCCAGACCCCCGACACCGGCGATCTGGTGGTCGGCATGTGGGCGCCGGAGCTCCACGTCCTGACGATGCTGACGGTGAACGAGATCGCGGACCTCGCCGACGTGTCGAAGGCGACCATCGACAGCTACCGCTACCGCGGGTACCTCCCCGACCCCCAGGCGACGCGCGGCCGGACCCCGCTGTGGGCGCGGCCCATCGTGCAACGCTGGCTCAGCACCCGACCCGGTTGCGGGTGGCGGAGCGACATCTACGGCACGCAGCGACCGGGCCGGACGGGCCCCGACCGGGCGGATGCCGCGCTCGGCGAGGGCTGAGCCCCTCCGAGCCTGCCCGGACCCAGCACGAGCGACGACCCGCGCCGGAGCGCGGGTCGTCGGTGCCGATGACGGCGGGGGGACCGCCATCGACGAGCTCGCGTGACGGGTTCGGAGCTCAGGCCTTGGTGGCTTGGACCTCGAGCTGGATCTGGACCTTCTTGCCGACGAGGACGCCGCCGGACTCGAGCGCCGCGTTCCAGGTCAGGCCGAACGCCTCACGGTCGATCTCGGTGGTGGCCTCGAAACCGGCCTTGACGTTGCCGAAGGGGTCGGTGTCGGTGCCGAGGTACTCGGTGGCGAGCTCGACCTGCTCGGTGACGCCGCGGATGGTGAGGTCGCCGGTGACGAGGTAGTCGCTGCCGGAGACGTGCTTCACGTCGGTGGCCTGGAAGGTGAGCGTCGGGTGCGCCTCGACCTCGAGGAAGTCGGCCGAGCGCACGTGCTGGTCGCGGCCCTCGTCGCCGGAGTCGAACGAGTCCGCCTGGATGGTGACCGTGGCGGTGGAGTCTGCGACCTCGTCGGCGACCTCGATGGTGCCCTCGAAGGTGCCGAAGCCGCCACGGACCTTGGAGAAGCCGAGGTGGCGGACGACGAAGCCGACCCGCGAGTGCGACGGGTCGATGGTCCAGGTGCCGGTGGCGAGCGGTGTGGTGGTGGTGACGGTGGTCACTGGGAGGTCCTCCGGGTGGGGGTGGTACGGGTGGGGGTGGCACGGGGTGTGCCGAGGTCGGGGATCGACGGGGACTCGATTGCCTATGCAACCTCTGACCCGTCAACCACACCCCCATGGTGTCAGGGTTTCATTGACATGTCAACCTCTGACACGGGTACGATGCGGCCCCTGCCCTCGGAGGAGCCGTGTCCACCGCTGATCACGCCGCGTCGCACGCTCGCGAGCCCGATCGTGTGCCCCTGGCGGGCACCGACGACCCGGCGATCGGGACCTACGGCCGTCTGCTCGAGGTCACCCGCCGGCTCGACCGGACCTTCCACCGCACGATCACCGAACGGTGCGGGCTGGCGGGGCCACGGTTCGAGCTCCTGCTCCGGCTGAGCCGCACCCCGGGGGAGGAGCTGACCATGTCCGAGCTCGCCGACCAGCTCGGGGTCACCTCCGGTGGCGCGACCCGGTTGGTCGACAAGGTGGCCGCCGACGGGCTCGTCGGACGCCGCGCCTGCACCGAGGACCGTCGCGTCCAGCACGTCGCGCTGACCGAGGCCGGCCGGCGCCTGCTCGGTGAGGTGCTCGACCTGCACCGTCAGGACCTCGCGCGAGAGCTCACCGACCGGCTCGACGAGGTTGAACGCGCGCAGCTCGACGCGCTCCTCGACCGTCTCCGCTGATCCGCGGCGCGGCGCGCGCGGCGGCCCGAGACCGGTCACCCGCTGCGGGTGCGTCCCGGTTCGTCGGCGTCCGCGTGCTCGCTCGGCGTCACCGGCTCTCCGACCTCACCGTGCAGCAGGCACGCCGCGACGTGATCGTCGCCGACCCGCTGGAGGTGCGGGTCGATCCGGTCGCACGCGTCGAACACCTCCGGGCACCGGGTGCGGAACCGGCACCCCGATGGCACGTCCCTCGGCGACGGCACGTCCCCCTCGAGCCGGACCCGTTCGCGGGTGCGTTCGCGGACCGGGTCGGGGACCGGGATGGCCGACAGCAACGCCTGGCTGTAGGGATGCTGCGGGTCGCGCGCGAGCTGTTGACTGTCGGCGACCTCGACCACCCGCCCGAGGTACATCACCGCGGTCCGGTCGGCGAGGTGCTGGACCGCCGCCAGGTCGTGGGCGATGAACAGGAAGGCCAGACCGAGCTCGTCCTGGAGGTCGCCGAGCAGGTTCATGACCTGGGCCTGGATGGAGACGTCGAGCGCGGCGATGGGTTCGTCGAGCACGAGGAAGTCGGGCTCGACGGCCAACGCCCGCGCGATACCCACGCGCTGGCGCTGGCCGCCCGAGAACTCGTGGGGGTAGCGGTCGATCACCCGCGGGTGGAGGCCGACCCGTTCGAGCAGCTCGGCGATGCGCCCGCGTCGCGCCTCCTCGCCCTGGTGGAGGTCGTGGATGTCCAGCGCCTCACCGATGGCTTCACCGACGGCGATGCGCGGATCGAGCGACGCGTACGGGTCCTGGAACACCATCCCTGCCCGGCGCCGGAACCGGCGCAGGTCCTTCTGCGACATGGCGGTCACGTCCTGGCCGTCGAAGCGGACCACCCCGGACGTGGGCTCCACCAGGCGGAGCGCGGCGAGGCCGAGGGTCGACTTGCCACAGCCCGACTCGCCGACCAGACCGAGGGTCTCGCCGCGGTGGATCGTCAGGCCGACCCCATCGACGGCGCGGACGACGGGACGTTCGCTGCGACGGAACGGCAGGGATGTGCCGACCGGGAAGTGGACGTGCAGGTCCTCGACCTCCAGCAGCGGATCCCCGTGACGGTCGCTCACGCCTCCCCCTCCCCGCCCGTGACGCGGGCACGGACCGGTTCGCGGTGCGGATCGTCGTCGGGGACCTCGTAGAAGGACCGCACCCGGTGACCGGGGCCGACCTCACGCAGCGGGGGGCGCTCGGTCTCGCAGCGGGGGTCGAGGCGCAGGCCACAGCGCGGGTGGAACGCGCAGCCCGGCGGGAGGTCGGTCGGTCCAGGGGGCAGGCCCGCGATGGACGCCAGGTGCTGCCCGGCCCCCTCGCCGACGATCGGCAGCGAAGCCAGCAGACCGACCGTGTAGGGGTGGCGCGGGTCGGCGAACAGCGTGTCGGCGTCCGCCTCCTCGACCACCTCGCCGGCGTACATGACCGCGATCCGGTCGGCGATACCGGCGACGACACCGAGGTCGTGGGTGATCCAGACCACGGCCATCCCGAGCTCCTCCTGGAGCGAGCCGACCAGCTCGGTGATCTGTGCCTGCGTGGTGACGTCCAGGGCGGTCGTCGCCTCGTCAGCGATCAGCACCTCCGGGTCGCACGACAGGCCGATGGCGATGACCACACGCTGACGCATCCCACCGGAGAACTGGTGCGGGTAGTCGTCGAGCCGCTCCGCCGCGCCCGGGATCCCGACCTGCTCGAGCAGCTCGACCGCGCGGTCGCGTGCATCGCGTTCGGACAGGGAGAGGTGGTGACGCATGCCCTCGGTCAGCTGCCGGCCGATCGTGTGCACCGGGTTGAGCGAGGTCATCGGATCCTGGAACACGTACCCGACGTGCCGCCCCCGGTAGCCGGTGAGGTCGCGCTCGGAGAGGGCGAGCAGATCGACACCCTCCCCGCCCCCGAGGCCCTCGCCCGTGAGCCGCGCGCTCCCGTCGATCCGTCCCGGCGGGATCGGCAGCAGCTTGGTGAGGGCGAGCGTCGAGACCGACTTGCCCGAGCCCGACTCGCCGACGATCGCCAACGTCTCGCCGCGGTGGAGGTCGAAGTCGAGCCCTCGCACCACGTGGGCGCGGCCACGCTTGGTGGCGAACGAGACCTCGAGATCGCGGACGGACAGCACCCGCGTCCCGTCGGCGCCGGGGACCGGTGTCGAGCCGGTGGGGGCGGCGCTCACGTGACACCTCGTGACTCGATCACGGACCGCTGCTTCGGGTCGAGCACGTCCCGCAGCCCGTCGCCGAGCAGGTTGAACGCCATCACGGTCACGAGGATCGCCAGTCCGGGGAAGACCGCCATCCACCACGACCCGCTGGCCAGGAACCCCTGCGACGCCTGTAGATCGGCACCCCACGCGGCGCGCGGTGGCTGGACCCCGATGCCGAGGTAGGACAGGGCCGCCTCGGTGAGGATCGCGAACGCCAGGCTCAGGGAGGCCTGCACGATCACCGGTGCGGCCACGTTGGGGAGCACGTGCTTGGCGACGATGCGCAGATCGCTGGCGCCGAGCGCGCGGACGGCCTGGATGTGGACGTCCTCGCGGACCGACAACACGCTGCCCCGGACGACACGCGCGTGGATCGGGGTGAAGACGACCGCGATCGCCAACTGCAGGGTGAACAGGGACGGCTCGAGGACGGCGACGATCGCGATGGCCAACAGGATCACCGGGAACGAGAAGAGCACGTCCATGAGCCGCATCAGCACCGCATCGAGCCAGCCACCCCGGTAGCCCGCCGCCAGACCGATGGCGGTCCCGGCGACGAGCGAGATCCCGACCGCGATCACCCCGACCTGCAACGAGACGCGCGCGCCGAGCAGCACGCGCGAGAACACGTCCCGGCCGAGGTCGTCGGTCCCGAACCAGTGGGCCCCGGAGGGTCCGTTCAGGCGCGACGCGATGTCCTGCTCGTTCACCCCGTACGGCACGAGCGATGGCCCGAAGACGGCGGCGAGGACGAGCACGATCAGCACGACGGCACCCGCGGATGCCAACCGGTTCTTGGCCAGCAGCGACAGGGTCTGGCGCCAGCGCGGTGTCGCGTCCCCGCTGGGTCCCTCGAGGGTGGTGTCGGCGGTGCTCACGAACGGATCCTCGGATCGAGACGGCCGTACAGCAGGTCGACGAGCAGGTTGATGAGCAGGAAGCCGGCGGCGATGACCAGCACCGATCCCTGCAGCACCGGGTAGTCCCGGCCGTAGACGGCGTCGAGCGCCAACCGGCCGATACCGGGCCAGGAGAAGACGACCTCGACCACCACGATGCCGCCGAGCAGGGTGGCCAACTGCAGCCCGGTGATGGTCACGACCGGGATCCAGGCGTTGCGCAGCACGTGGTGGCGGAGCACGTAGCGCTCGGGCATCCCCTTGGCACGGGCGAGGCGGACGTGGTCGGCCTGCATCGCTTCGAGGACGCTCGAGCGCACGAACCGGGTCAGGATCGATCCCGTCACGACGCCAGCGGTCACCGCGGGCAGCAGCAACCGCTGCAGCGCTTCGACCGGGTCCTCGGTGAGGGAGACGTACCCGCCGGGTGGCAACCAGCCGAGGGTCCGCGAGAACAGCAGGATGAGCAGGATGCCGAACCAGAAATCGGGCACGGACACCCCCACCTGCGCGAACGTCGAGGCGGCGTAGTCGACGGGCTTGCCCTGCCGGACCGCGGAGATGATGCCGGCCGGGATGGCGATGATCAGGCCGACCAGCAGCGATCCTCCGGCGAGCAGCAACGTGGCGGGGAGGCGGTCACCGAGCTCGGTGGTGACGGCCCGACCGGACCGGAAGCTGACCCCGAGATCCCCGGTCAGCGCACGGCCGAGCCAGTCGAAGAACTGCACGCCGAGCGGCTGGTCGAGCCCCGATCGCTCGAGGAGCACCTGGTAGATCTCCGGGTCGAAGCGGGTACCGAGCGCCGCCCGGATCGGGTCACCCGGCACGAGGTGCACCAGGGCGAAGACGACCACCGACACCCCGAACAGGGCGATGAGCGCCTGCCCGATCCGTCGGAGGACGAAGCCCGTCACCGCAGCACCCCGGACGCCCCCGTCCGGACCATCATCCGAGCCGGGTGGTCACGAACCTGGTGGCCTGGTCCGGCCGGGGCGAGTAGCCCGAGACCTCCGACGACCACGCTTGGACGAGATCGGGGTTGTAGAGGTAGAGGTACGAGACCTGGTCGACGATGCGTTCGGCCGCCTGGTCGTAGAGCTCCTTGCGGGCGTCCTCGTCGGTCTCCTGGCGGCCGTCGTCGAGGAGCTGGTCGACCTCCTCGTCGACGAACCCGTGGAAGTTGTTGACGCCCTCGGAGTGGTGCTGGGCGTAGTAGAAGTCGTCCGGGTCGATGTTGCCGAGCCAGCCGAGGATGAACGCGTCGAACTCACCCTCGCCCTGGTCGGCGAGCCAGGTGTTGAAGTCCTCGGTGCGGATCTGGACGTCGATGCCCACCTCGTCGAGCTGGCTGGCGATGACCTCAGCGGCGGTGATGGTCTCGGGGAACTCGCTGGTGACCATCAGGTCGATGCTGAGGCCGCTCACGCCCGCCTCGTCGAGGGCCGTCTGCGCCGCGTCGACGTCGGTCTCGAACGGCGCGTACTCGTGGTACCAGACCGAGGACTCGGGGATGGCGGTCTGGTTCGGGGTCGCGGCGTCGAAACGGGCCGCCTCCGTGATCGCGTCGATGTCCACGGCCTGGCGGATGGCGCGACGGACCTCGGGATCGTCGAAGGGCTCACGCTCGATGTTGAAGGCCGCGTACCAGTAGTCGTTGGAGGGCACGGACTCGACGGTGAGGTCGCCACCCGAGAGGCCCGCGACGTTCTGTGGCGGGACGGTGTCGATCCAGTCGACCTCGCCGGTCTCGAGGTTGGTGAGCTTGACCGTCTCCTCGGGGATGATCCGGAACTCGATGCCGTCGAGGTGCGGGCCCTCCTCACCCCAGTAGTCGTCGTTGGCGGTCAGGGTGATGCTGTCGCCGCCGCTCTGGCCCTCGAAGGCGAACGGGCCGGTGCCGTTGGGCGACTCGTTGAGGTCCCCGCTCTCGATGTCGTCGGCCGAGACGATCGCCATGCCCTTGAAGGCGCCGAGCTGGGCGAGCAGGTTCGGGGCCGGCCGGGAGAGGGTCATCGTGACCTCGAGGTCGCCGGAGGCCTCGAAGTCCTCGACGGCCTCGAGCCGGAAGGAGTTCTGGCCCTCCTCGGCGATGCGCTCGAGCGAGGCGACGACATCCTCGGCATCGAACTCGCTGCCGTCGTGGAACGTCACGCCCTCACGGAGCTGGAAGGTCCAGGTCAGCAGGTCGTCGGAGGTCTCCCACTCGGTGGCCAACGCCGGCTCCATCTCGAGCTCGTCGTTGGGCTGGACCAACGTGTCGTAGACGTTCTCCATGACCCGGAACGTGAACCCGGAGGTGGTCACGTGCGGGTCGAGCTGATCGGGCTCCCCGCCGATGGCCGCGACCAGGGTGCCGCCCTCGGCGTCGCTGCCACCGTCCGCGCCGTCCTCGGCGCCCGGATCGGCGCTGTCACCGAGATCGACGTCCTCACCGCCTCCGCCTCCACAGGCCGTCGCCACGAGGGCGAGCAGCGAGACGACGGTCAGCGTGCTCCGGTGGCGGAGGCGCATGGCTACCTCGATCCTTGCGGTATCGGTTCTGCGGTGTCGGGCGGGACCTCCGGCGGTGCGGCGTGCACCGTCCGATCGCGGTCACCCGGACGGTGACGTCGACATCGACCCTAGCTAGGCCTGCGCCCGCGTGAACCGCGTCCGGACGGCCACGTCCGGCGTCGCCTGTGGACACCGTTGTGGGTATGTGGACGCCGACAGCGGTGGAACTCCACAGCTGTGCTCACAGCTGTGGAAGTCGTACGCCCGTTCGGGGGCTCAGCTGTCGCCCGGGTAGAGCTCGAACGCGCTGCCACCGCCGCGGTAGGTGAGCTGGGCGATGTCACGCATCCGGTCGTCATCGTTGCGTTCGACCTGGTCGAGCGCCCGGTGGACCCGGCGCGCCGCCCGCTCGACGTAGGTCCGCCCGACGAACACCTCGCTGCCGGTCGCCTCGGCCCCGCCCTCATCCATGCGAGCGCTCATCCGCGACAGCGTCGCGACCTGCGCGGTGATGTCCATCGCCGCGTGGGCGACCCGCTTCTGCTGGAACTGCCGGTCCTGGATGCCGCCACCGTGTCGCCGCAACAGGCCCTCGCAGACCTCGCGGAGCCGGCCGACCTGGTCCGAGAGCGGCGCGGCGAGCGGTTCGAGGTCCGGGTGCACCGTGGTGAGGGCCGGGGGTGACACCTTGCGCTTCACCTTCGACAGGACGTGGTCGACCACCAGCCCGCCGGAGCGGACCGGAGCGAGCACGTCGAGGTCGTCGAGCCCCTCCAACTCGCCACCGAGGACCTTGAAGCCGGAGAGGGCGACGAAGGTCCGCAGCACGTCGTTCGCGCCCTCGAAGATGGGGTAGATCCGGATGTCGCGGAGGATCTTGGCGTAGGGCTGGTCGTTCATGTACGCCTCGCCGCCGGCGAGCTGGAAGGCGCGGTTGGCGGCGTACCAGAGGAACTCGGTGCCGGCGATCTTCACCATCGCCGATTCGAGGCTGACGTCCTCGACCCCGCGGTCGTACATCCCGGTGGTCAGGTAGCTGGTGGCCTCGACGCCGTAGGCGTGCTGGGTCATCCAGGCGATCTTGTCCTGGACGAGCTCGAAGTCCGCGAGCGGGTGGCCGAACTGCTCGCGGTCGTGGACCCGCTCGACGGCGAGGTCGATCAGGTGCTTGACCGCCCCGACCGAGCCCGTCCCGAGCGACATCCGGCCGTTGTTCAGCACGTTCATGGCGATCTTGAAGCCGTCCCCGGGTTCGCCGAGCAGGTTCTCGGGTGGGACGCGGACGTCCTTGAAGGTCAGGTGACGCAGGTCGTTGCCGCGCAGACCGAGCGTGTCGTAGCGGAACGGCGAGTCGAAGCCCGCCATGTCGGGGGTGAGGATCAGCGCGACGTGACCGTGTTCCTCGGAGCGGGCGAAGCACACCACCACGTCCCGGTTGCCGTTGCCGATCCAGCGCTTCTCGCCGTTCAGCAACCAGCTGCCGTCGGCCTGCCGCTCGGCCCGGGTGTCGAGGTCGTAGGCGTCCGAACCGGTGGTGGGCTCGGTGAGGGCGAAGCCGGCGAGCTTGCGCCCGGCCGCGAGATCCGGCAGGAAGCGCTCCTTCTGCTCGTCGGAGCCGAACAGGTGGATGCCCTTCATCCCGATGGACTGGTGCACCCCCATCACGATGGCGAGGGTCGCGTCGATGCGGCCGAACTCCTCGCTGACGCGGCAGTAGCCGGTCTGCGACAGGCCCCGGCCGCCGTACTCCTCGGGGACGTACAGCCCCATGAGCCCGGCCTCGCCGAGCGCGGCGATGACGTCGTCACCGATCCAGCGCTCCCGCTCGATGCGCTCGATGTCGTAGGTCTCGGCTGCCACCGCGTGCAGCGTGGCCGACAGCTCGGCGACCTGGCGACGCTCGTCGCGGTCCAGCGACGGGTACGGGGCGACGAGGTCCTCGTGCAGTTCGCCGACGAACAGCCCCTTGGCGAAGGACGGCGCGGACAGTTCCCGTGCGGGTGCAGCCTGGTCGGTGGGGTCGCTCACGCGGAGATCCTCGATCGGCGGGGACCCCAGGTTGGTCGGCGCGGGCCGCCACGGCGCCGTCCGACCGGCCACACCGCTGCGGAACGGGCGACGGGGACGCCGCGTGGGCGTCCCCGTCGTCTGGTCGTCCGCGCGACCGCTCAGATCGAGCGGGGCTCCTCCCAGAGCGCTTCGTCGAGCTCCTGGTCGCGCTTGCGCTTGAGGGCGAACACCGCGCCGACGGCACCGAGGATGAACAGCAGGAACTTGCCCTTGCCGCCCTTCTCGGGCTCGGGCTCGGAGCGCAGGTCGCTGAGCCGATCGGAGGCCAGGGACGACAGCTCCTTGCCCTTCTTCTCGGCCTTGGACCGCAGCTGATCGCCGCGCTTCTCGAGCTTGTCGAGCTTCTTCGACAGCTTCTTCGAGGTCTTGGACTTCCTGGCCATCGGTGGTGGCTCCTCGGTCTCGGGCTTCCGGCACGTCACGACGAGCCTAGCCACGCCTCCGCGGACCGCACCGGCCGGCTGGGGGCGGGCGGACGGGGCGCTACCGACGGGCGCTACCGACGGCGGCCCCGACGGACGCTGCCGACGGCGGCCCCGACGGGCACCGCCCGGACGCACGACGACCCCGCCGGAAGCGGGGTCGTCGAGGTGGCGTTCGGTGGGCCCAGATGGACTTGAACCATCGGCCTCACCCTTATCAGGGGTGCGCTCTA
>JBBECA010000024.1:0-6677 GCA_040882055.1 Nitriliruptor sp. | reverse complement strand
CACCGGAGGACGCGTGACCGCCTCGACCGCCCGCGCGGCGCGATCGTCGGACACCACCGAGCTGCGTCACCTGCATCGCGGTGACGGCGCCGCCCTGCACGCGCTGGTCCGCGACGGTGGCGGCCTCGACCTCAACTCCCCCTACGCCTACGTGCTCGGCGAGCGGATGTTCGCCGCCACCAGCGTGGCCGCGGCCACAGCCGACGGTCTCGACGGCTTCGTCTACGGGATCGCACCTGCGAACGAACCGACCACCCTGTTCGTCTGGCAGGTCGGGGTCGCGCCGCACGCACGCGGCCGCGGTCTCGGGCTGACGATGCTGCGGTGGCTGGTCGACGCCGTCGGCCCCACCCACGTCGAGGCGACCGTGACCCCGAGCAACACCGCATCACGCCGGCTCTTCGCCGCCCTGGCCCGCGACCTCGCCACCGAACTCGTGGTGTCTCGTTGGGTCGAGCCCGAGGAGCTCGGCGACCCCGGACACGAACCCGAGGACCTGCACCGCATCGGCCCGATCCCCCCGCGCTGATCGCACGACCGACCTCCCTCCCCGCTCACGACCACCGGAGCCCCCGTGGACACCTTCGAACGCCTGGAATCCCAGGTCCGCAGCTACTGCCGCTCCTGGCCGACCGTCTTCCAGACGGCTAGCGGCAGCTGGTTGACCGACGAGAACGGCACCCGCTACCTCGACCTCTTCGCCGGGGCCGGCGCGCTGAACTACGGACACAACGACCCCGTGCTCAAGGGCGCCCTCGTGGACTACCTCGCCGACGACAACATCATCCACAGCCTCGACATGAACACGACGGCCAAGCGCGCCTTCCTCGAGACCTTCGAGCAGGTGATCCTGCGACCGCGTGGGTTCGAGCACCGGGTGATGTTCCCCGGTCCGACCGGCACCAACGCGGTGGAGGCGGCGCTGAAGCTCGCCCGGAAGGTCACGGGCCGGACCAACGTGGTCTGCTTCACCAACGCCTTCCACGGCATGACCCTCGGTGCGCTCGCGGTGACGGGTGACTCGATGAAGCGCGGCGGCGCCAACGTGCCGCTCTCGCACACCCACCGCATGCCGTTCGACGACTACTTCCGCACCGGTGTCGACACCATCGACTACCTCGAGGCCTACCTCGCGGACGCGGGCTCGGGCATGGCCCTGCCGGCTGCGGTCATCCTCGAGACCGTCCAGGGCGAAGGTGGCCTCCGCGTCGCCTCCGACGCCTGGTTGCAGCGCCTGGCCGCCCTCTGCCGCAAGCACGGGATCCTGCTGATCGTCGACGACATCCAGGCCGGCTGCGGCCGGACCGGCACGTTCTTCAGCTTCGAACCCTCCGGGATCGTCCCCGACATCATCACCCTGTCGAAGTCCCTCTCCGGGATGGGCATGCCGATGGCCGTCACGTTGATCCGGCCCGATCTCGACGTGTGGGAGCCGGGCGAGCACAACGGCACCTTCCGCGGCTTCAACCCCGCCTTCGTGACCGCCACCGCCGCGCTCGAGCGCTGGCGGGACGGGGCCTTCGCGTCGGAGGTGCGCCGCAAGGCGGCCATCGTCACCGAGGGGCTCCAGGCGCTCGCCGAACGGCTGCCGGAGGGTCAGGCTCGAGTGGTCGGTCGTGGGCTCATGCAGGGTGTCGAGCTCGATCCCGAGGGCCTCGCGTCGCAGGTCGCCAAGCAGGCCTTCGAGCGCCACGTGCTGGTCGAGACCGCCGGGGCCGACGACCAGGTCGTCAAGCTGCTGCCGCCGCTGACGATCTCCGACGACGAGCTCGAGACCGCGTTCGCGGCCCTGACCGAGTCGTTGGACGCCGCGATGGCCGCCCGTGACGACCTCACGGCGCCCGCCCTCCAGTCGGCCTGACCACCGCGCCGGACCACCCGCGCCGCCCCACCCGAGGAGACCATCCATGATCGTCCGTACCCGCGAGGAGCTGCAGGGCACCGAACGCGTCACCGAGGCCGACAACTGGGAGAGCCACCGGCTCCTGCTGGCCAAGGACGGCCAGCGGTTCTCGTACCACGACACCACGCTCTACGCCGGCACCGAGACCGAGATGTGGTACCGCAACCACGTCGAAGCGGTGTACTGCGTCGGCGGTACCGGCGAGCTCGAAGACCTCGACAACGGGGTGACCTACCCGATCGCCGACGGCACGATGTACCTCCTCGACGGCCACGAGAAGCACATCCTGCGGGCTCACACCGACCTGCGCATGATCTGTGTCTTCGACCCGCCCGTCACCGGGCAGGAGACCCACGACGCCGACGGTGCGTACCCGCTGCTGACCGACGATTGACCCCGGTGGGGACCCCGGCCGGTCGATGGCGACCATCGGTGGCACGACGGGTCCCCGCGAGGCAACGTCCGTAGGACGTACCAGGACCCAGACCCGACAGTAGGAGTGAATCGAAGGCATGGCCCCCACGATCACCACGCACGACCGTTACCCCACCCGCTTCACCGACGAACCCCGGATCCTCGAGCGTCCGGACCCCGTGGTCGCCGACGATGCCCGCGGACCGGGCGCCGGCCCCCTCACTCCCGCGCAGGTCGACGCGTTCGACCGTGACGGCTTCCTCTTCCTCGAGGAGGTCTTCACCAAGGCCGAGACCGACCGGTTCCTCGCCGAGCTTCACCGGCTGTCCGCCGACGACGAGCTCAAGCGCCACGAGCGCGTCATCACCGAGCGCGACTCGGGTGAGGTGCGCTCGATCTTCGAGATCCACCGCGTGAGCGACCTGTTCCGCGCCATGTCGCGCGATGCTCGCCTCGCCGACGTGACCCGTCAGCTGCACGGCGAGGACGTCTACCTCCACCAGACGCGGGTCAACTTCAAGCCCGGTTTCGCGGGCAAGGAGTTCTTCTGGCACTCCGACTTCGAGACCTGGCACAGCGAGGACGGCATGCCGACGCCGCGCGCCATCTCGGCGTCCATCGCGTTGACCGACAACACCGAGCACAACGGCCCGCTGATGGTCATGCCGGGCTCGCACAAGCGCTTCGTGTCGTGCGTCGGCGAGACGCCCGAGGACAACTACCGCTCCTCGCTGCAGGCGCAGAAGGTCGGGACGCCGGACGAGGACAGCCTCAGCCAGCTCGCGGCCGAGTTCGGCATCATCGCGCCGAAGGGGCTCGCCGGTTCGGTCGTCTTCTTCGACTCGAACATCATGCACGGTTCGAACAGCAACATCACCCCGTTCGCCCGGAGCAACGCCTTCTTCGTCTACAACGCCGTCAGCAACGCGCTCGAGGAGCCGTTCGCGGCGTCGGCACCCCGCCCGTCGCACATCGCGCACCGCGAGGTCGAGGTCCTGCCGAGGAACTGAGCGAGCCTGACCCCGGACAGCCCCGCCCATCGGCGGGGCTGTCGCTCGTCAACGACGCATCCGCGAGGCCTCGATCGCGATGAACACCGCGTGCGAGGTCGCGACCAGCTCGCCATCGCCGTCGGCGACGCGGGCTTCGGCCTCGCAGAACAGCTTGCGTCCCTCGCGCCGGACCACCCGCGAACGGAACTCGAGTGGCTGCGCGATGGGCGTTGCAGCCAGGTAGCGCACCGTCAGCTCGCCGGTGAAGCCGGGGGTCGAGGTGAAGGTCAGCAGGTAGCCGAGGACGTCGTCGAAGATCGCCGCGACGATCCCCCCGTGCGAGCGCCCAGGCGCTCCCTCGAAGGCGGGCCCGAGCTCCACCCTGGCCACCGCGTCGTCGCCGTCGCGGTGCACGTCGATGGCGATACCGAGCGGGTTCCACGGTCCGGACACGAAGCACTCGTCGAAGTGGACGACCCGCTCCCCGTCCCCGACCTCGACCTCGAACATCCGACGTTTGAGCTCGAGCAGGTCACGCGTGCGTGCGGGCGCGGCCTCGAGGTCCTCGGCGACACGGTCGGCGGCGGCGGCCACGCGCTCGAGCAGCGCCGCGTCGGCCTCGTGCCCCGCGAGCGCGTGACCGAGCCGGCGCAGCGCTCGAGCCGCGTGCGCGCGTGGGTGATCGTGGGGGTCGCCGGTCACGGAGCCTCGGACGGTCGGAGGGCCGACACGCTAGCTCCGGTGGGACCCGTCGCGGGGCCGCCTAGGATCCCCTGATCGTCAGCGAGGACCACCCGTGGCCACCGTCTCACCGCTCGACCCCACCGAGGACGACGTCGAGCTCGCGGTGGCCGCGCAGCGACGTCTCGGACGGACCTGCCTCACCCGCAGCGAGGATCCCGAGCGCTCCTGCGGTGCGTGCCGTCACTACCTCACCCCCGGACACGAGCTGGCGTACTGCTGGCACCCCGAGCAGCGCGCCCTCGTCGACGCGGGCTGGATCTGCCAGGCCTTCACCGCGGGTGAGCCGAGCTAGCCGTCCGCCGGGTCGGCGACCGGCACGGAGCCTTCAGCCGGGGCGTCGGGGCTGCGGACCTCGACCTCGTCCGCCCGGCGACCGTCGAGGCCGAGCACCGTCAGCGTCCAGCCGTCACCGGTGATCCAGCGGTCCCCCGTCTCGACCAGCCGGCCGAGGCGCTCGGTGATCCAGCCGGAGACGGTCTCGGCGTCGCCCTCGAGCAGCTCGAGCCCGCTGAGACGCTCGAGCTCGTCACGCCGGTAGGTCCCGGGGACCACCCAGACGCTCTCGGTGTCGCGGGGCCGCTGGCCCGCCTCGTCGAACTCGTCGTCGATCTCTCCGACGAGCTCCTCGAGGACGTCCTCGAGCGTGACCAGGCCCGCCGTGCCCCCGTACTCGTCAACCACCAGCACGGCGTGGTCTCGTCCCTCGAGCATCTCGCGCAGGAGCGACTCGAGGTCGCGGGATCCCGGCACCGCGGGGATCGGCCGCAGCACCTCGTCCACGGTGGCCGTGTCGGGGTCACCCACGTCGCCGACGAGGATGTCCTTGACGTTGATCAACCCGACGACGTGGTCGAGGTCGTCGCGGTACACCGGCAGCCGGGTGTGCCCGGAGGTCGCCGCGACGACGAGCGCCTCCCCGAGCGTGGCCTTCTCCGGCACGCCGACGAGGTCCACCCGGGCCGTCATCGCGTCCTCGGCGTCGATGCCCGCCAGCTGCAGGGCGGCGCTGATGACCCGGGCGTCCTGCGCCTCGATGGTGCCGCGGTCGCCGGACTCGGCCACCACCAACGCGAGCTCCTCGGCCGTGTGCACCAGCTTGTGTTCGTCGACCGGCTCCACCCGGACCGCGCGGACCAGCAGGTTGGCCATCCCGTTGAGCAGCACGATCAACGGGCGCAGCACCAGCACGAACAGCCCGAAGGGTCGGGCGAGCACGAACGCCACCGACTCGGCGCGTGCCAGCGCGAGGTTCTTCGGCGCCATCTCGCCGATGACCATGTGCAGGAAGACGACCACGGTGAGCGCCAGCACGACGGCGATGATCGGGACCGCCCCCTCGGGTACCGGTCCCTGGCTGAGCCAGCCCGCGAACAGCGAGGCGACGGCCGGTTCAGCGACCGCACCGAGCCCGAGCGAGCACATGGTGATGCCGAGCTGGGCGCCGGAGAAGGTGACGGACAGCTCCCGCAGGCTGGCGAGCGCCCGGACCGCGCGTCGGTCACCGGCCTCGGCAGCCTCCTCGACGCGGGTGCGGCGCGCCGCGAGCAGCGCGATCTCGGCGGCGACGAAGCCGCCGTTGAGCACGAGGAGCACGGCCCCGATGGCGATCGCGGTCCAGCTGAAGCCAGCTCCGGACGCGTCCGCGGCGACGGCGAGGTGGACGCTCACCGGCCCACCTCCACGTCGTCCTCGGGCCGGACGGTCACGGTCAGGGCCGTCACGCGGACCCCGTCGATCCGGGTCACCTGCAGCTCGAGCCGTCCCTCGGTGACCACCTCCCCCGGTTCGGGGATGTGGCCGAGGCGGTCGAGCACGAGGCCGGCCACGGTCTCGTAGGCGCCGTCCGGCACCTCGAGGCCGGTGAGCTCCGCGAGCCGCTCGGTGCGCAGGGTCCCGTCGACCACGTAGCGCCCCGCACCGAGCCGGCGGATGGTGTGGTGGGAGTCGTCGAACTCGTCCTCGATGTCACCGACGAGCAGCTCGAGCACGTCCTCGGTCGTGACCACCCCGGCGGTCCCCCCGAACTCGTCGATGACGACCGCGAAGGTCCGTCGCTCCCGGCGCAGGGCGCTCAGCAGCTCGTGGAGCTGCTGGGACTCCGGCACCACGAGGGGTGGCTGGAGCACGGACGCGACCGCCGTGGCGGCGTGGTCGGACGCCGGGACGAGCATCAGATCCTTGACGTGGACCGTGCCGCGGACGTCGTCATCGTCGGTGCCCCTGACGGGGAAGCGGCTGTGTCCGGTGGCGGCGGCCACACGTCGTAGCTCCTCGAGGGTGTCGTCCTCGCGCAGCCACACCACGTCGGGCCGGGGGACCATCACCTCCCCCGCCCGGGAGTTACCGAGTTCGACCGCCCGCCGGAGCAGCTGGGTCTGCAGGCGGGTGAACTCCCCCTCCTGGCCCGAGGCGTCGATGATGCGGGCGAGCTCCTCGAGCGAGTGCCCGCTCTCGAGCTCCGAGGGGACCTCGACGCGGAACACCCGCCGCGTCAGCCACTCCGCGGCGCGGTCGAAGACCAGGATGATCGGCCGGAGCGCGATCCCGAACGCGCGGGTGAACGGGGTGACCGCCATCGCGACGGGCAGCGGGCGCGAGATGGCGAGGTTCTTCGGGAACAGCTC
>JBBECA010000023.1:0-6732 GCA_040882055.1 Nitriliruptor sp. | reverse complement strand
TGAATCTCGCATGTAGGACCTCTTCGGTAGCGAGTCGCGACCCTTGGGGGCGCGACGTCGGTGAACGTCGGTCCCAGGGGCGGTCTCGCCACTCGCTCGCTCTGGACCTGAGTGGGTTCTCCCCACCCGGGCGACCGTTGATCGGTCCAGAGGTCCCTGCGTCCCCGGTTTCGGTAGCTGCGCTCTGCGATGCCGCTCCAGAACACGTAACGAACACAACCGCCCCGAGAGCACGCCCACAACAGCTCGAGCACGGTCCGTGGACCGTTTCGCCACGCTGCGTGACACCGGTCCCGGGCAAGGCCCAGATGCGTCCCGGGACGACCGGGACGTCAATCCTGGTGGGCCCGGTCCACACGACCACCGTCCACACCTAGAGCACTACGGTCGGGCGTGCGCGGTGCGCTCCGAGGCCCACCGGACAGCCACCACCGTAGGACCTCGATCCACCGTTCGGCCACCTCCGGTGGGGTGAAGCTCAGGTAGAGGATGACCGCCACGGTGGAGAAGAAGCCCACCGCCATCGTCACCTCGATCCCGAGGTGGAGGAGGATCCCGGCGACCACCACGAACGGCCGCGCCCGCCGGTTCCACAGCAAGACCGCCAGCGCCACCTCGATCACCAGCGTCGCGTAGGTCAGCACCTGGGTCATCAGCAGCGAGTCGTAGACCGGCAACGGCACGCCGAACCGGGCCAGGTCGGTGATGCGCCACGCGTCGGCCAGCGCCGTGCCCTGCAGCCACGGCATCCCGCGGAGCTTCTCGAACGAGCTGAACAGGTAGACGAACGTGAGCTGGATCTGCAGCAGGCGGAGCCCCCAGGGGGCGAGCTCGGGCACCTGCCAGAACCGGTCACGGTGGCGCCGCCAACGGTCGAGCGAGAGCACCTGCCCCGCAGGCGTCAGCGCCAGGAACAGCGTCGCGTGGCGCAACAGGGCATCCCCGGAGTTCATCATGTACGGGTTCCGCCGACCGATCGAGAGCAGCAGCACGAAGCTGAGGACAGTCGCGATCCTCGTCCACGCCCCCGCCGCGACCGCCAACCCCGCCGGGATCAGCAGCGCCACCACCGTGATCGCTGCGGCGTCCGTGCGCCACAGCTGCAGGATCCCGCTCCGGATCCGGACCTCGGGCACCTCCGGCAGCACCCCCTCCGGGCCGAGGAACGCCGTCGCGTCTGGCAGCAGCGTCGCCGCCCAGAGGCTGATGGTCAGACCGAGCCCGATCCTCACCAGCACCAGCGGCGCGATCGACCTCGGCTCGAACCAGAACCGCTCCCACGCGTTGGCTCGGCCGAGCGGACCGTCCGCCACCGGATCCGGATCGGCGCTCACGTGCCGCTCCCATCGTCGCCCCGGCCGGCGAACACCGCACGCCGGAGCAACTCCTCCTCGAAGACCGGATCGCGGTCCGCGGGCAGTCCGGACCCGGGCCGCGGCTGGCTGAACGTGCCCCGGTACAGGCGGATCTCGCTGATCGGCGTCTCCGGGTCGTCGAACCGGGCACGCAAGTGCGCGATCGCGCCCCGGTGCAACCGCGACCGGTCCGGGTCGACGACGTAGTTCGCCCACTTGCGCCAGCGGTAGGTGCGGTAGACGCCGACGAACGGGTCCGCGGTCGGCACGAACCACTCGGTCACGCTGCCGTCGGCCCGCTCGATCTCGGCCCGCAAGCGGAGGGTCGTGCTGCGCGGCGTCGGCGCGAACAGCGCCCAGTTCTGGCTGAGGCCGGTCACGTCGGTCACGGGGCGCTCGACGACCCGTAGCTCGTCACGCGGGCCCGAGGACGGCAAGCTCGAGATGAACATCGAACCGACCAGCACGACGGCCACGAGGTCGAGCGCTCGCCGACCGATCGGTGTCCCGACGAGCTGCTGGCGCGGGAGTTCGGGCTCCGCCACGGTCTGGGTCTCGGTCACCGCCTGCCGCTCCCGGCGGCCCGCTCGGCGGCCACCACCGGGCCGCGACGGACGGCCTCGGCGACCGCTTCGGCGGCGAGGTGGGCCACGAGGTCGACGCTCGCCTCGACCTGTCCGGTGGCGAGGCAGAACAGTGCGTCGCCATCCGCCTCGGTGTGGGCCGGACTGATGGCACGAGCGATCCCGGAGTGGCCGAGGTCGGCCACCCGGTACGCCCCGCGCTTGTCGAGCTTCGCGTCCGTCACGATCACCCCGATGACCGTGTTGCTGGTCGGACCACCTGGCCCTCCGTCCGAACCAGATCCTTCCGCCGAGTCAGCCCTACCGTGGAACACCTCGGCCGCCTCCGGGTAGCGAGGTGCGTCGTCCGGCGCATCGCTGCGGACGAGCCATCGTCCGTCCTCGCCGATCACCTCCCCGACGGCGTTGTTGGCCACGATCGCCCCGACGGTCACGCCCGCCGCCCGCCGGACGGCGATGCCCTGGCCGCTGCGTCGTCCCCGTTCGAGCCCGCTGACCTTCGCCACGGTGCAGCCCGCACCAACGCCGACCGCCCCCTCCTCGGGGTCAGCGACCGTCGCTGCCGAGCACGCGTCCGCCCCCGCTGCCGGCCCAGGGCGCGACGCCGGATCCATCACCGCGGCGTCGAGCACGATGGCGGCGCCCACGATCGGCACCAGCGCCTCACCGACGGGGTAGCCGATGCCTCGCCCCTCGAGCCAGGTGACGACGCCGTCCGCCGCGGCCAACCCGAAGGCGGACCCACCCGCCAGCACGACGCCGTGACACACCGTCAGCTTGCCGTGGATCCCGAGCGCGGCTGCCTCCCGGGTCCCGGGCGCCGAGCCGCGGACCGCCATCGCGCCGAGCGTCCCCTCGGGCGGCAGGACCACGGTGCAGCCCGACACCCCCGACGGGGCCGTCCACGTCCCGATCCGCACACCCTCGACACCGAGCGCCACCGCGCACCTCCACACCGGCGGCGAGCCTAGAGGTTGCGCCAGTGGGTGGTTCGATCAGGGAGCGTGGCGCCAGGTGGTGTCTCGCAAGGCGCCGGAGGAGGACGTACCGGGGTTGTACGTACGACGACGGCAACGCAGCGAGGCGCCATCTGGGCCGCGCGAGCCGGGCCACCCACTGGCGCGACCTCTCACGCCCGACGCTCGTTCACGTAGGTGCGCGGCAGCCGCGAGGTGAGCTGCGAGGTCACCTCGTAGGTGATGGTGCCGAGGTGCGCGGCCCACTCCTCGGCGCGGATCCGCTCCTCGCCCTGCCCGCCGAGCAGGACCACCTCGTCGCCGACGGCGGGTTCGTCCTCGCCGCACCACACGAGGAGTTGGTCCATGGTGACCGTGCCGGCGATCGGGCGGCGGACCCCGCCGAGCAGCGCCTCCCCCACCCCCGTCAGACGCCGCGGCACCCCGTCGGCGTACCCGAGCGGCACCGTCGCGACGAACCCGTCGCCCGGCGCGGCGAACCGGTGGCCGTAGGAGATCGGCGTGCCCGCGGGCACCCGCTTGACGTACGAGACCTCGCTGACCAGCGACAACGCGGGGCGGAGGCCGTGCTCGACCGCGTCGACATCGAGGTCCGGGGACAGCCCGTAGATGCCGATGCCGGGCCGGACGAGGGTGCGGTGCGCGGCCGGGTGCAGCAGGGTCGCCGCGGTGTTCGACGCGTGGACCCACCGCGCGTAGACGCCGAGCTCGGCGGCCAGGGTGACGAACCCGTCGAAGCTCGCCAACTGCTGTGCGGTGGTGTCGACGTCCGGTTCGTCGGCGCGGGCGAGGTGGGTCATCAGCCCGGCCGCTTCGAGGTGGGGGCTGGCCACGACCAGCTCGAGCACCTCGCGCCAGCCCTCGGGGCGGACCCCGACGCGGCCCATGCCGGTGTCGGCCTTGACGTGGACCGCGACGCGCGCGTCGCGTTCGGCCGCGGCGGCCTCGAGCGCGCGCAGGAAGGCTGGCCGGTAGACGGTCGGGCTGAGGTCGGCATCGAGGAGGGCCGGGATCCCGGCCGTCGGCGGTTCGGACAGCAGCAGGATCGGGGTGTCGATCCCGGCCTCACGGAGCTGGCGGCCCTCCTCGACGAGCGCGACCCCGAGCCAGGTGGCGCCGGCCTCCAACGCCGCTCGTGCGACCGGCACCGCGCCGTGTCCGTAGGCATCCGCCTTGACCACGGCGCAGACCTCGGCTCCGTCCGCCGACGCCGCCAAGGTCCGGACGTTGTGGCGCACCGCGTCGAGGTCGACCACAACCCGGGAGGGACGCACGGCCCCGGCGCCAGCCGTGGCCCGTCGCTCGTCGGTCCCGCTCCCAGCGGCCGTGGCCCGTCGCTCGTCGGTCCCGCTCACGCCGGCCACCTCCGCTGGTCGAGATCGCCGAGTACGCCCGGCAGGGCCGCAAGCAGGTCGGTCGCCGTCGCGCGGCCAGCGCGGTCCGCACCGCAGCGTCGGCCCGCGGCAGCGTGCCACCAGACGGCGCGCGCGACGGCCAGGGGCACGTCGCCGGCGCGCGCGATCGCCGCCGCGAAGATCCCGGCCAGCGCGTCACCGGTCCCCCCGCTGCCGAGCGCCGGCCCACCCTCCGGGCAGACCCACACCCGACCGTCGGGGGCGGCCACGATCGTCCCCGGCCCCTTGGCGACGATGGTGGCGCGGTAGCGCTCGGCCAGCTCGGGGACCCGTTCGACCCGGTGCGCCCACGCGTCGGGACCGCTCTGACCTGCGCCGATACGTGCCAGCTCGCGCTCGTGGGGGGTGAGGACGAGCTCGCCGGCGTGGTCAGCCAACGCCGCCGGATCGTCCCGGTGGACGTTCAGAGCGTCGGCGTCGAGCACCAACCGGGGCGCGGCGGCCCGGAGCGCCGCGACCAGCGCCGCGGCGCCCGGCCCGTGACCGAGCCCCGGCCCGGCGACCACCACGTCGACGCCGTCGAGGTCAGGCAGGTCGTCCGCCCCCGCCACCTCTCCCGCGTCGGAAGCCGCCAGGCCGCGCACCATCACGCCAGCGTCGGTGCGCGCGGCCACCTCGACGCGGACCGGTTCGGGGACCGCCACGGTCACCAGACCTGCGCCCGCGCGCAGGGCGCCGGTGGCCGTCAGCGCGGCGGCGCCAGAGGTCCCGACGGCGCCGGCGACAGCCAGGACGACGCCGCGAGCGCGCTTGTCCGCGTCGACGGCCAGCGTCGGTGGGCGCGCCCCCTCGGCGGTCAGCGCCTGCCACGCGGTGTCCCCCGGGTCGTAGCGGGGCCCGAGATCGCCGACCACGACCTGGCCGGCGTGCGCCGCTCCCGGGTGCAGCACCAGGCCGCGCTTGTGCGCACCGAACGTCACGGTGAGATCGGCGCGGACGGCCCCCTCCCCCGCCGAGCCGTCGTCCACCGACACCCCAGAGGGCACGTCGCACGCCACCACGGGCGTGCCGCGGTCGGCGGCGCGCAGCAACGCGGCCGTCCCCTCGGCGGCCGGGCCGCGAGGCGCGCCTCGCACCCCGGTGCCGAGCAGGCAGTCCACCGCCACGTCGCACCAGGTCAGGGCAGCCTCGAGGTCGTCGGTCCCGGCCGACGTCCGCCCGCCGGAGCGCAGCCACGCCGTGCGCACGGCGGTGGTCGCGGGGGACGCCTCGACGTCGGTGCCGTCGACCGCGACGACCCGGACCTGGGCTCCGGCCCTGGTCAGCAGGGGTGCGGCCGCCCACCCGTCGCCGCCGTTGTCGCCCTTGCCGACCAGCACCGCGACCTTCAACCCGTAGCCGCGGCCGGCCAACGACAGCACGCCGCGGGCGAGGTGGCCGGCGGCCCGAGCCATCAGCTCGTCCCAGGTGTCGCCGGCCGCCACGGCCGCCTCGTCGCCGCGCCGCGCAGCCGCAGCGTCGACCAGCGGGAGCGCGGTGACCTCGCCCCCGCCGTCCCCCGCTCGCGGCACGTTCACTCGACGGTGACGGTCTTGGCGAGGTTGCGGGGCTGGTCGACGTCCTCGCCGCGCATCGTGGCCACGTGGTAGCTGAACAGCTGGAGCGGCACGACCGAGAGGACCGGTCCGGCCAGCTCGTGCGGGGCTTCGGGCAGGACCAGGACGTCGTCGGCGTGCTCCTTCAGGTCCGCCACCGACCCCTGCGTCCCGACCGCCAGCACCGACGCGCCCCGAGCCCGGACCTCCTGGATGTTGGAGACCATCTTGCCGAACACGTGCCCCGCCGGGGCGAGGGCCACCACCAGCGAGCCCGGCTCGATCAGGGCGATCGGGCCGTGCTTCATCTCGCCGGCCGGGAACGCCTCGGCGTGGAGGTAGCTGATCTCCTTGAGCTTGAGCGCACCCTCGTAGGCGATCGGCAACCCCGTGTGCCGGCCGATGAACATCGTGTACGACACGTCGCGGTAGCGGGAGGCGAGCTCGCGGATCTGCCCGTCGAGCTCGAGCACCTCGGTGAGGGCGTCGGGGATGCGCTGGAGCCGCTCGAGGATGTCGCCGATCTCGGAGCCGTAGATGCGCCCGCGCTCCTGGGCGAGGTAGAGCCCGAGCAGCAGGCAGCCGACGATCTGGGTGGTGAACGCCTTGGTCGAGGCGACCGCCACCTCGGGGCCGGCGTGGGTGTAGAGCACCCCGTCCGCCTCGCGGGCCAGGGTGGAGCCGACCACGTTGACCAACGAGATCACCGGCGCACGCTGGTTCCGCGCGTGGGTGGCCGCCGCGATGGTGTCGCTGGTCTCCCCCGACTGCGAGATGGCGATGACCAGGGTGTGCTCGGACAGGATCGGGTCGCGGTAGCGGAACTCGCTGGCGACCTCGACCTCGACCGGGATGCCCGCCCAGTG
>JBBECA010000022.1:0-6983 GCA_040882055.1 Nitriliruptor sp. | reverse complement strand
AAGAGGTTGAGCAGGACCGTGAGGACGACGGAGGCGATGATCGAGAACAGGATCATCCCGAGACACCCGGCGCCACCACCGAGCGGACGCACCTCGACGTTGCCGAACCGCATGTTGGCCTCCTCGCTCCCGGCCGGCGTGTCTCCGATCCGCCCAGGTTCGCGCACGGGCAACCGGTCCGCCGGACCCGACCTCGGTCGGACGTCCGGATCGTGACGAACCCCGGTGCTCGCTCGCCGAAGGTGCCGGTTCACACCGGGTGGTCCGGCCCGTAGTCGACGGTGAGTTCCTCGCCGGCGTCGACGGCCCGCAACGTGTGCAGCTCCACGGTGAGGTGGTCGTGATCGATGATGAGCGCGGCGTTGGGTTCCGGGTCGTGGTTGATCATCGAGATCGGACCGAACGGGACCGCGGACCTCGTCTCGTCCCACGCGACCAGGTAGTGCGAGATGCGGTGGCCGGCGAGCGCGGCCGTCTCGTCACCGTCGAGGATGAGCGCAGCAGCCCGTGCGACGGGCTCGCCGGCTGCGAGCGGCCGGGAGGCGTACAGGCCGCGGCCGTGCCGTGGCGAGGGCCGCACGTGCACGTCGGCATCGCCGACGGCCCAGACCCCAGGTGTGACCTCAGGTGTGGTCGGCAACCTCTGCTCCGCGTCGGGCGGACCAGTCTGCCGCACCGCCGCCGGCGCCGTCTCCCGGTGGGTCAGGTGGCTGAGGTGAGCTGCTCGCCGGCGTTCCAGTTGCTCGGGTGCTGCAGGACGGCACGGCGGACGACGCTGCTGCGGGCCGCATCGAGCGTGAACCAGCGCATCGTGACGGCGACCATGGGGCCGAGGCACACCGTGACGATGACGGTGCCGACGCCGAGCGGTCCGCCGAGCAGCCAACCGGCGGTGACCACGACACCGTCGACGGCGACGCGCGCGACCCAGATCGGCAGTCCCCGCTCGGCGAGCCGGAGGAAGAGCATGTCGGCCGGCCCCGCCCCGTTCTCCGAACCGACGTACGCGCCGACGCCGAGCGCGAGCACGGCCATACCGGCCACCAGCATGGTGAGCTGTCCACCGAACCCTGCGGGCGTGTCCACCAGGGCGACGCCGGCTTGCAGGACCGGGGCGACCACGAACAGCGGCACGAGCGAGCTGGCGCGCACGCGGGCGCCGAGCAACACGGCCAGCCCCCCGGCGCCGAAACCGACCACGATCGCGACCAGGCCGAGCGGGAGGTCGAACCGGGCGGCGAGCGCGACGTTCAGCAGGTCCCACGACGCGACACCGAGGCCCGCTTCGACGATCAGCGCGACGCCGACGCCGACGCCGAGCAGGCCCACCAGCAGCTGGACGACGCGCATGTGGCGTGAGGTGCGGCGCGCGGAACGGTGCAGCCGGCCGGGCAGGTCGACCACGGGGCGCACCGGCCCCGCGAACGAAGCGAACGAGGTCGTGAAGAAGCTCAGCATGAGGTGGTTCTCCGGCGGACGATCGGTCCGCGCTGAAGGTCGGGTCCCGGCTCGCGCGAGGAGCTGGCCGGTGCCGCGACGGGTCGGGGAGTGGCGCGCGTGGTGCGTGCCGAACGTTCGGTCTCGGTCGCGATCAGGTGGTGGTCGCGCCGTGCAGCCTCACCGCCACGAGCGAGTGCGTCCGCGTGTCTCCATCGGCCAGGCAGGTGTGGACGCAAGCGTTGCCGGGCGGCGGCCCGAGGGAACCGGGGACGGTCCCTCAGACGGGCAGTTCGAGGTTCTGCGCCACGAGGGTGAGGCCGATCGCGATCCCGTTGAACGTCGCGTGGGCGACGATGGGGACCAGCAGGTTGCCGGTGCGGTGGAAGACCAGCGCGAGCACGAAGCCGAGCAGCGCGAGCCCGGTCGGCAGCAGGACCGCTCCCCAGCCTCCGAGCGCGACGCCGAAGGCGAGAGCCGCCAGACCGAGCGCGCCGAGCAGCAGCCGGAGGACCGTCGGGAACCGCGGCAGCACACCGAGACAGAGCAGGACCACCGCGACCAGCACCGCGGGCAGCGCCTCGGTTCCGATCACCTCGACGTGGACGGCGCCGAACGGCGCCGAGCTGATCACCGCCGCCGGCCACAGACCGACCCGGCGCCGCAGGGCCTGGAACAGGATGCCGCGGAAGAACAGTTCCTCGCCGATCGGCGCGAGCACCACCGCGGCGAGCACGACCAGGACGGTCGCGAGCGTGTCGCTGCCGACCGCGGTCAGCAGCTCCTGCTGCGGTTGATCGGTGTCGCCGAGGAGCGTCAGCAGCAGGCCGAGCGTGACCTGGATGCCGAGGAACCCACCGATGCCGGCGAGCACCCCCCAACCGGCGTGGCTCCACGCCGGTCGGATCGGTCCCCAGAGCCGCCAGGTCAGGCGACCGCGGAGCCTCAGGTACCCGAGGCCCGTCACGATGACGCCGGCCTGGGTCAACAGGACCGCGACCAGTCCGGCGGTGCTCTCGGTGTCGGTGGGGTCGAGCCCCACCGAGTAGAGCGCGAAGGTCAGCGGGAGCGCGATGATGAGCTGACCGAGCAGGAACCAGGCGAACAGTCCGAACCCGTCGGCCAGGGTGAACGGCACGGGGAAGGTCGCCTCGGGACGCGTGCCTCGCCACCACCCGCGCGGCAGGGGCGGCCAGGCGGGGTCGGTCGAGGTGGACGGAGACGCCGCGCGGGCCGCGGGCGGTGGCGGTGGCGGTGGCGATGGCGGTGGCGGTGGTAGCTGGTGCTCGGTCACCGGGACCTCCTCGGGTGCGCCCGTTCGGGGTCGATGGGCCCGTCGAGCTCGTTCGTAGCGGTTCGGCGCCGGGCGCCGCGGAGCAGGGCGAGCGCGGCGGCCAACACGCCGGCGGCGCTCAACCAGGCCAACCAGGGTGTGCCTCCGTCGGCGTCCGCCGCGGTCGCACCGTCGGGGACCTCGAGATCCACGCTCAGCGGGGTCGCGGCGACGGAACCATCGGCGGCGGTCACCGCGAGCGCCACCTCGTAGGTGCCCGTCGCCACCAGTTCACCCTCGCTGTCGGTCAGATCCCAGACGGTCACGTGGCGGCCAGCGCCCCGCGCGCCGACCGAGCGCTCGAGCACCACCTCGCCGGCGGCGCGCGTGACCCGGAGGGCGACGAGACCAGGGACCGCGGTCACGGCCTCCACGGCGATAGCGCGGGGCAGCGTCGGGACGCCGACGGCCTCCTCGGTGCGGGAGACCTCGGCGGGCTGCCCCCACCCTGGGGGCGCACTCAGGCGGACCCTGCCGTCCTCGCTCGCGACCCCCCAGGTGCCAGCCACCCGCTCGGCGACGACGTCGCCGGCCGCCGTGATCGTCATCGGCGAGTCCGGGGTCACGCTGCCGACCGCGGGGCGCGACAGGCCGACGCGCACGCGGTCGGGCGCGGCGTCGCTGGTGGTCGGCTCGAGCCCGCCGTAGTAGGCCGCCAGGATCTCGGTGTGGTCCGCACCGTCCCCAGCCCGACCGAGCGCGCCGTACTGGCCCATCCCGACCGCGTGCCCCCACCCGCGACCCGACACCACCACCTCGTCCTCGCCCACGGTGACCTCGAAGCGTGACGAGGGCAGCGTCGTCGGCAGCGGCCGGAACCCGTCGGAGCGCGCCGTCGGGAACCGGTCGGGGTAGAGCTCCGGAGCAACGCTCGACACGAACCGCCGCAGGTCCACGCTGTCGACCACCACCTCGGTGCCATCACGGCCGGTGACGCGCAGGTCGGCCCCCGGTTCATCGACCGGACCGAGCCGTTCGACGGACGCCACCGGGCTGGCCGCCGCCAAGCTCTCACCGCGGCCGAGGATGCGATCGAACTCCTCGCGGGTGAAGGTGACCTCCCAACGGTGGTAGGGGGAGACCGCGTCCGCGGGGTCGTCCACCCCCGTCAGGTACGGCCGCGGTCCCGAGCTCGGGAACACCACCTCGTTCGGCAACGTGCGACCCCCGGAGGTCGAGAAGTACCGGGCCAGGATCGGTGCTCCGTCGGCGTCGACCAGCACCTGTCCGCTGGTGGCATCGACCGCAGCGCGCCACCGGTCGCCGTCGTCGCCCTCCTCCTGTGCCGCGCCCACGAAGGCCTGGCAGTCGACGGTGTCGCAGATGTCGTACCCACGGGCGGCGAAGGTGCCGAGCTCGGCCTGGTACCAGGCGTAGGTGCGCGCGGCCACGGCCTGGGCCTTCAGTGCCTCGAGGTGCCACCGGCTCGGCATCTCGGCGACACCGGCGACGTAGTCATCGAGCGTGAGGTCGTTGACCAGGACCTGCCCGTCGCCTGGTTGGCGGAGCTCGATGGTGTCGAGGAACCGGCGACCGTCGGCGAGCTCGAGCGCCACCCCCTCCCCCGCGGCGAACCGGAGGGGCGCCTCGACCACGCCGAGGTCCACCTCGGCGGTCGGGACCGTGACGTCCTCCAGCGCGGGCGCCGCCGGGTCAGGATCGGCCGCGACGATCACGACGTCCTCAGCCGCCGACGCGGTCGCGGCTGGAAGGAGGGACACCGCGGTCGGCAGCAGGAGGATCCCGGCGAGTCGACGGTACGCGTCACGCATCGCCGGAGCCGGCGAGGGGGCCGACCTCAGCGCGCGGGACGCGCTCGACGTCGGCACCGAGCTCACGGAGGCGGGGGACCCATGCGGCGTACCCACGATCGACGTGGTGGACGTCCTCGACGATCGTCGTCCCGGTGGCGACGAGACCGGCCAGGGTCCCCGCCGCCCCCGCACGCACATCGAGCCCCGTCAGCCTCGCACCGTGCAGCGGCGAGGGCCCGCGGATGAGGGCGTGGTGGCCGTCGATCTCGATGTCGGCGCCCATCCGGCGGAGCTCGTCGACGAACGAGAAGCGGGACTCGAACACGTTCTCGGTGCAGCGCGAGGTCCCCGCGGCCTGGCTCAGCAGGACCATCAGCTGAGGTTGCAGGTCGGTGGGGAAGCCCGGGTAGGGCAGGGTGACCACGTCCACAGCGTTGAGGTCGCCCCCCTTGACCCGCAGCGAATCCGCGCCCTCCTCGACCACCACGCCTGCAGCACGCAGCTTGAGCAGCGGCAGGGTCAGGTCGGTGGCGCGCACCCGTTCGATCACCACGTCGCCCCCGGTCAACGCGGCCGCGATGGCGTAGGTCCCAGCTTCGATCCGATCGGGGCAGGTCGCCCAGTCGGTCGGCGCGAGCCGGTCGACGCCCTCGATCGACAGGGTCGGGGTACCGATCCCGTCGATGACCGCACCCATCGCGTCGAGCATCCGGCACAGGTCCTGGATCTCGGGTTCGCGGGCGGCGTTCTCGATCACGGTCTCGCCGTCGGCCAGGATGGCCGCGAGCAGCAGGTTCTCGGTCGCCCCCACCGAGGGGAAGTCGAGCGTCAGGAGCGCCCCGTGGAGCTCATCGGCGCGCACCTCGACCTCATCGTCACGCTGCCAGACGCTGGCCCCCATCGCCTCGAGACCACGCAGGTGCATGTCGATGGCGCGAGCCCCGATGCGATCACCACCGGGGAGCGCGAGCCGGGCCCGCCGGGTGCGCGAGACCAGGGGGCCGAGGACCGACAGCGACGCTCGGATGCGCGAGACCGCATCGGCAGGGGCGTGCCAATCCGGCTCCGTCGACGCGTCGATCCGACAGGTGCCGGCCTCGAGGTCGAGGTCGACCTCGAGGCCGAGACCGCGCAGGACGTCGGCCATCACGGGGACGTCCGCGATCGCCGGGATCTCGCTCAGGCTGAGCTCGCCATCGCACAGGATGGAGGCCGCCATGAGCTTCAGCGCCGAGTTCTTGGCGCCGGAGAGCCGCACGGTGCCCCGGAGCGGGGCGCCGCCGTGTACGACGAAGACGTCGTCGGAGGAGGTGGGGCTGAGCATCACGGCAGCGTACCCCCGGCCCATCATCCGCCCGACGGCCCGTCCGGCGACGCCGACCGGCTGCCCGCACCGAGCGGGAACGAGCCGGAACGAGCGTGGGGGGGGGGGGGGGGGGCGCCCCCCCCCCCCCCCCCCCCCCCCCCCCCCCCCCGCCGCTGGTACCGGTCGTCAGCTGGTCGAGGCGACGTCGACACGCAGGCGGTGCTTTGCCAGCGAGGTGCGCAGGGCCGCGTCGTTGTCGATGTCCGCGCTCTGCTCGAGCCGACGGACGTTGGCCTCGGCCCGGGCGCGGTCGATCTCGTTGGCGAGCTCCGCGGTGTCGGCCAGGACGATCACCTTGTCGCGACCGATGAACAGGAAGCCGTTGTGCACCGCCACCCGTTCGCGGCGACCGTCATCGAAGGTGACCTGCACAGCACCGATATCGAGCGCGATCAGCGCTGGCTGGTGGCCGGGCAGGATGCCGATCTCACCATCGAGCGCGCGAGCGGACAGCTCGGACGCCTCGCCCGAGAGCAGGGACTTCTCGGCCGAGACCACCTCGACGTGCATCGTCGCCACGGGGTGACTCCTCAGGTGAACGGGGGGCGGACTGGTCGGGGCCGGTCGGGGACCGGTCACGCCAGCTCGGCGGCCTTGCGCTGGACGTCGTCGACGTTGCCGGCGTACAGGAACGCTTGCTCGGGCAGCTCGTCGAGGTCGCCCTCGATCAGCGCCTTGAAGCCCTCGATGGTGTCCTGGACCGACACGTACACGCCGGGGTTACCGGTGAACTGCTCCGCGACGTAGAAGTTCTGGGAGAAGAACCGCTGCGCCTTGCGGGCCCGGGCGACGGTGACCTTGTCCTCCTCGGACAGCTCGTCGATACCGAGGATCGCGATGATGTCCTGGAGGTCCTTGTAGCGCTGCAGCACCTGCTGGACGCCGACCGCGACGCGGTAGTGCTCGTCACCGACGACCATCGGGTCGAGGATGCGCGAGGTCGAGTCGAGCGGATCGACGGCCGGGTAGATACCGAGCGACGCGATGTCACGCGAGAGCACGGTCTGGGCGTCGAGGTGGGCGAAGGTGGTGTGCGGTGCCGGGTCGGTGATGTCGTCGGCGGGCACGTAGACGGCCTGCAGCGAGGTGATGG
>JBBECA010000021.1:0-7177 GCA_040882055.1 Nitriliruptor sp. | reverse complement strand
CCGGCTCCCGGTGGAGGACCCCCACCCAAGTTCCACGGACCCCGGGACAACCTCGACGAGGCCGCGGTGGTCGCGTTCGGCAAACGCGTCGGCGACGGCACCACCGAGGCCGTGGAGCGCATCAGCACGACGCTGACGGCACGCTCCATCGCCGCCTCGCTGGCCGAGGTCGAGCGCGCCCTCGAGAAGGTCGACGCGGGCACGTTCGGGATCTGCGACGTGTGCGGGGATCCGATCCCCGTCGAGCGGCTCGAGGCGCGCCCCTTCACCTCCCGGTGCGTCAGTCACGCCGCCTGACGGGGGCGGTCACACCTCGGTGAGGGTCCGCGGTCCGTCGTCGGTGATGGCGATGGTGTGTTCGGCGTGGGCGGCCCGGCTGCCATCGGCGGTGCGGACGGTCCAACCATCGTCGTCGAGGGTGAAGGCGTCGTCGCCGCCGGCGTGGAACATCGGCTCGATCGCGATGACCAGGCCCGCCTTGAGCTTGAGGCCCCGCCCCGGAGGGCCCTCGTTCGGCACCGACGGGTCCTCGTGCATCTCGCGGCCGACCCCGTGGCCACCCCAGCCTTCGGGGATGCCGTACCCGCTGTCACGACCGATGGTGCCGATGGCGTGCGCCACGTCGCCCATGCGGTTGCCCGGGACCGCAGCCTCGATGCCGGCGTACAGGGCAGCCTCGGTGCGTCCGATGAGGGTCAGGTCCGCCTCGCGGGGGGCACCGACGACGTACGAACGCGCCGCGTCGCCGACCCACCCGTCGAGGATGGCGCCGAAGTCGATGCTGACGAGGTCACCGTCCTCGAGCGGGACGTCGTCGGGCCAGCCGTGGACGATCACGTCGTTGACCGACGCGCAGATCACCCCCGGGAACGGCGACGGCGCGAAGTGCGGGTGGTAGTCGAGGAACGCCGAGGTCGCCCCGTGCTCGCGGAGCACATCGCGCGCGATCTCGTCGAGCTCGCGCGTGGTCACACCCACGGCGGCCTTCGCGAACATCGCCTCGTGCGCGAGCGCGACCACGCGTCCCGCCTCGCGGAGACCTTCGATGTGACGGGGGCTCTTGCGGACGATCACGGGGCACCTGGAGGCTCGGGGAGGCGCGAGGCTACCCGCGCGCCGACCCGGGTCAGCTCATCGCCTGGCCCGCGGAGCGCAGGCTCTGGCACGCCTCGACGACGCGGGCCGCCATGCCCTCCTCGGCGGCCTTGCCGTAGCTGCGGGGGTCGTACACCTTCTTGTCCCCGACATCCCCGTCGACCTTCAGGACACCGTCGTAGTTGCGGAACATGTGGTCGGCGATCGGCCGGGTGAACGCGTACTGGGTGTCGGTGTCGACGTTCATCTTGACCACGCCGTGGTCGAGGGCCTCGTGGATCTCCTCGAGCGTCGAACCGGACCCACCGTGGAAGACCAGGTCGAACGGCTTGTCGTCACCGCCGAGCTCAGCCGCGACCGCGTCCTGGAGGTCCTTGAGGATCGAAGGACGCAGCTTGACGTGGCCGGGCTTGTAGACCCCGTGCACGTTGCCGAAGGTCGCGGCCAGCAGGTAACGACCCCGCTCCCCGACACCGAGCTTGCGGGCCGTCGCCACCGCGTCCTCGGGGGTCGAGTACAGCTTCTCGTTCATCTCGCCGACGACGCCATCCTCCTCGCCACCGACGACACCGATCTCCATCTCCATCACGGTCTTGCCGGCCGCGCAGAGCTCCAGCAGCTCCTCGGCGAGGTCCAGGTTCTCCTCGAGCTCGACCGCGGACCCGTCCCACATGTGGGAGTTGAACAGCGGGTCCTCACCTCGGGCGACCCGGTCGGCGCTGATCTGCGCCAAGGGGCGCATGAACCCGTCGAGCTTGTCCTTCGGGCAGTGGTCGGTGTGCAGCGCGATCTGCACCGGGAACTGCTCGGCGACGACCTTGGCGTACTCGGCGAAGCCGGTGGCACCGACGACCATGTCCTTGACGGTGAACCCGGACCAGGCCGCCGCACCACCGGTCGAGACCTGGACGATCCCGTCGGACTCCGCCTCGGCGAACCCGCGGAGCGCGGCCAACAGCGTCTGCGACGAGGTGACGTTGATCGCCGGGTACGCGAAGGCGTGGCTCTTGGCCCGGTCGAGCATCTGGGCGTAGGTGTCGGGGGTGGCGATGGGCATCGCGAGGGTCCTGTCGTCCGTGGGTGCGGTTCTTCGGTGGCGGTGGGTGTGGTCGGGTGGGCCCCGGTGGCGATCAGCCGTCGAGGCCGACGAAGGCGACCAGGTCGTGGGCGACCCGGTCGGCGAGTTCGATCTGACGGCGTTCGAGGTCGACGAGGTCGTCGCCCGCGGCGAGGTCGGCGCGCAGATCGACGTAGATCTTGCACTTCGGCTCGGTGCCGGACGGACGGATCATGGCGCGCCCGCCACCGTCGAGCGAGAGCTCCACCAGATCGGTGGCGCCCAACCACGGCGCTCGCTGGTCCGCCCCGGTGCGGTAGTCGGTGACCGCGGTGACCGCGAGTCCCCCGAGCCGGTCCGGGGTCCGCTCGCTCAACACGGCCATCGCCTCGGCGATCTCACGCTGACCGGCGGCACCCGGCCGCATGACGCTGACCTGGTGGCTGATCCAGGCCCCGTGCTGCTGCGACAGCTCACGGATCCGATCGAGGACGGTCCGCCCCTCGGCGCGCAGCAGGGCCACCATCTCGGCGAACGCGACGGCGGCGCCGATGCCGTCCTTGTCGCGGACGACCGGCCCCACCGACGATCCGAGCGCCTCCTCGAAGCCGTAGACGAAGGTGCGCTGATCGCTGACCTCGAGCTCGCGCGCGGCGCGGGCGATCCACTTGAACCCGGTGAGGGTGGCCTCGGCGCGGGCCCCACGGGCCGCGCAGGCCTCGTCGAACATCGGGGTCGAGACCACCGAACGCACACCGAGCGGGCGGGCCACGTCAGCGTGGTCGAGCAGGTAGCTACCGAGCAGCACGCCGATGCGGTTGCCCGACAGCGGGAGCCAGCCGCCAGCGCCGTCCGGGACCGCCACCGCGAGCCGATCGCCATCGGGATCGTTGGCGATCACCAGGTCCGCGTCAACCTCGGCCGCGAGCGCCAGGGAAGCGTCGAGCGCGCCCGGCTCCTCGGGGTTCGGGAAGGCGACGGTCGGGAAGGTGCCATCCGGTTCCGCCTGCGAGGGCACGACGTGGAGGTGCTCGAAGCCCGCGAGCGCGAAGGCCTGCGCGATCAGTTCCCCCGCGACGCCGTGCAACGGCGTGTAGACGATCGTGATGTCGCGCGACACCTCGGCCGGCAGGGCGGGCCTGGCGCCCTCGAGCTCCTGCAGGAAGCGCTGCACCACCGCGGCGTCGACGGGCGCGATCTTCTCGCAGTCGGCGAACTCGTCGGCGGCCACGAGCGGGATCTCGTTCGCGGGCGGAGCGGCCTCGATGGTGGCGGCGATGGCCGCGTCGGTCGGCGGGACGATCTGGGCCGCACCCTCGACGTAGACCTTGTAGCCGTTGTCGGCCGGCGGGTTGTGCGACGCGGTCACCACGACGGCTGCGGCGGCGTCGAGCACCTTCTGTGCGTAGGCGACCAGCGGGGTCGGCTGGGGTGTCGGGAACCAGCGCACCTCGATGCCGGCGGCCGCGAGCACACCGACGGTGTCGGCGGCGAACTGCGGCGAGTCGGTGCGCGCGTCGAAGCCCACGACGACCCCGCGCTCCGCGGCGTCGGGGACCTCGGCGAGGAGGAAGTCCGCCAGGCCGCGCGTGGTCCGGATGACCACCGCGCGGTTCATCCGGTTCGGTCCCGGACCGACGGCGCCGCGCAGCCCGGCCGTACCGAACGACAGCGCCGCTCCGACGTGGTCGGTGAGCAGGGCGAGGTCGTCAGCATCGATGAGGGCCCGCATGGCGGTGCGGGTCTCCTCGTCGACGTCACCCGCCATCCATGCCTCGGCGCGCTCGTGCAGGTCGGTCGGTGTGGGTTCGCTCATGACCCCGAGCCTAGGCATCCAACGCCGGCCGAGCAGGTCCGGGGACCGTCACGCGGACGAGGTCAGTGACGCGGCTGGGCGCCCTCGTCGCGGTTCGAGGTGACCACGGCGTGGTGGAGGCCCATCCACACCGTCATGCACCACGGGTAGAGCGCGATGGGGACGATCAGGTTCACGCCGACGGTCGCGACCAGCAGCGTCGTCCACGGCGGATCGGGCCACGTGAGGGCGATCCCGCCGAGGAACACCACCGTGAAGGCCACGATGACCAGCGCCATCGCCACGACCATCGCGCCGAGCCAGTACCCGTCCTCACGCTCGAAGACCAGACCGCAGGTCGGACAGCGCTCCGAGATGGTGAAGAACCCGTCGAAGATGTCCTTCTCGCCGCACACGGGACACCGCTTCCGCAGGCCCTTGCCGAGCGCCCCTGCATCCACCCGTCGACCTTCCGTGACCGTCGTGCGCGCCAGCACGAGGGTACGGCCGGCCGATCGGTGCCCGGTCACCCCGCGCGAACGAACGTCTCGACGAGTTCGGCTGCGAGGCGACGCAGCAGCGGGGTCCGCGTGGCGGGGTCGACGTCGTCGACCAGGTCCGGGACGCGCGCGGCGGAGTCGATGAGGCCGTGGATCGCGGTCGCGACACCCCGGGCCTCGTCGTCGGTCGCGTCCGGCCGGAGCTGGCGGAGCGGACCGACCCACGCGTCGAGGTAGCGCCGGTGGTTGTGCAGCGCCCGGTCCCGGTAGTCGCCCGGGAGGTGGCGGAGCTCGGTGACCAGCAGCACCAGCGCCGTCGACTGGCCGATCGCGAGGTCCACGTGGGCGTCGATCAGACCGGCCAACGCCTCGCGCGGCGGGAGGTCGGCGCCGCGACGGACCGCTGGCCCGAACCCCTCGGACCACAGCCGGTCGAGGACGGCCATCAGCAGCGCGTCCTTGGAAGCGACGTGGCGGTAGACCCCCGGCCCGGAGATGCCCGCCGCCGCCCCGACCTCGTCGATGGAGGCGCCGTGGAACCCGCGCTCGAGGAACAACGCCGCCGCGGCATCGAGGATGGCCTCACGCCGCTGCTGCCCCCGGACCGTGGGCGGTCCGGGAGGCGTCGCGCCGCGGGTCTCCGGCACCGTGCCGCTCAGAGCCCGAGCACGTCACCGAGCAGGCGGCGGTGGTGGCGGGGGCTACCGAGCAGGAGCTTGCTGGCCTTGGCGCGCTTGAAGTACAGGTGGATGTCGTGCTCCCAGGTGAAGCCGATCCCACCGAAGATCTGGAGCGCGTCCGCGGAGGCGGTCTCGTACACCTCGGCGCAGAAGCTCGCGGCCAGCGGCACGGCGATCGCCGCCTCGTCGCTGTCCTCGGCCGCGACCGCACGAGCCGCGTGATAGGCGGCGGAGCGGGCCGACTCGACCTTCACCAGGGTCTCGGCGAGCTTGTGCTTGACCGCCTGGAACGAGCCGATCGCGCGACCGAACTGGATGCGCTCCTTGGCGTAGGCGGTGGCATCCTCGAGGCACCGGGTCGCACCGCCGACCTGCTCGTTGGCCAGGACGGCCGTGGCCGTCGCGGTGGCCCGGTGCAACGCGGTCACCGCGTCGCCACCGGCGAGGCGGTCGGTGTCGGCGACCCGCACCCCCTCGTAGGCCACCGTGGCCATCGGACGGGTGAGGTCAAGCACCGGGACGCGCTCGCGGCTGAGACCGTCGGCACCGGCCGGCACGAGGAACAGCGCCAGCCCGTCGTCGGTGGTCGCCGCGGTGACGATGGTCTCGGCCACGAGCCCATCGATCACGAACCCGGCCTGTCCATCGAGCACCCAGCTGTCACCGTCACGGACCGCCCGCACGCCCGGGTCAGCGGTCAGGTGACCTGCCGTGTCGAGGTGGGCGACGGCCAGCTTCGTGGTGCCCGCGGCGACCCCGGGGAGCACCGACGCGCGCTGGTCCTCGCTGCCCGCGGCCGTCACCAGGGCGGCGCCGAACACCGCCGACGACAGGAACGGGACCGGCAGCAGCACCCGCCCGAGCTCCTCGGCGACGATGGCGGCCTCGACGACGCCTGCGCCCGAACCGCCGTCGGCCTCGCTGATCAGCAGGCCGACGAGCCCGAGCTCGGCGAGCTCGCGCCAGCCGTCCTCGTCGGCCGCGTCGTCGGTCATCATCACCTCGCGCACACGGGCGGAGGTGGCGCGCTTGCGGAGCGCCTCGCGGACGGTGTCACGCAGCAGCTGCTGCTCGTCGGTGACGGCGAAGGAGACGGTGCTCATCGGTGGTGCTCCTCGGGGTCGCACGCCGCTTCGGGCGCGGTCGGTTCGGGACGTGGCGTCGCGGTTCAGCTGCGGGGCACGTCCCGCCAGGGCACGTTCTTGTCGACGCGCGGTTCGCCGGGGAGCCCGAGCACGCGCTCGCCGAGGATGTTCTTCATGATCTCGCTGGTGCCGCCCTCGATCGAGTTCGCGCGGGCACGCAGGTAGGCCGTGGTCGGGTCGCTGGAACGCGACGAGGACTCGGTCGGGCGGGTGAAGCTGTAGCCGTCCTCGTACACCATCCCTCGGGCGCCGAGCAGGTCCACGGTGAAGGTCGAGATCGCCTTGTTGAGGTCGGCCCAGTGGAGCTTCGAGGTGGAGCCCTCCGGTCCCGGGGTCCCGCGCTTGCGTGCCTCGGCCGCACGTGAGGTGGTCAGCCGCAGCGCTTCGGCCTCGATCCAGTACCGGATGAGCTGGTCGCGGGTCGCCTCGTCGCGGTCCTCGACCTGCGCCCAGGCATCCACGGCGTTGGCGATGGCGCCGGAGCCTCGCGGGGTGACGTTCGCACCGATGGCGACGCGCTCGTTCATCAGCGTGGCCATCGCGACCGACCAGCCCTGACCGACCTCGCCGATGCGCAGGTCGTCGGGGATGCGCGCGTCGTCGAAGTAGACCTCGTTGAACTCGGCCTCACCGGTGATCTGGTAGAGCGGCCGGACGTCGACGCCGTCGCCCTCCATGTCCACCACGAAGTAGGTCAGCCCGGCGTGCTTGGGCAGATCGGCATCGGTGCGGGCCACCAGCAGGCCCCACTTGGCGGCGTGGGCCAGCGTCGTCCAGACCTTCTGCCCGTTGACGATCCAGGTGTCGCCCTCGCGGACGGCGGTCGTCGCGAGCGCGGCCAGGTCCGAACCGGCACCGGGCTCGGAGAACAGCTGGCACCAGATCTCCTCGAGGGTGAACATCGG
>JBBECA010000020.1:38109-42622 GCA_040882055.1 Nitriliruptor sp. | reverse complement strand
GACCTGGTCATCGACAAGCTGCAGCAGCGGCTCGCGACCCTGCGCCTCGGTGACCCCCTCGACAAGAACACCGACATCGGTGCCATCAACTCGGCGGCGCAGCTGGCCCGGATCGAGGCGTTGGTCGAGGCCGGCGAGAACGAGGGGGCGACGCGCTGGTCACCCGAGTGCGAGCTGCCCTCGAGCGGTTTCTGGTTCCGGCCGACGATCTTCACCGGCGTGGGCCAGAGCTCGCGTATCGCCCAGGAGGAGATCTTCGGCCCGGTCCTGTCCGTGCTGACCTTCCGCACCCCCGACGAGGCCGTCGCCAAGGCCAACAACACCCCCTACGGGCTGTCGGCCGGGGTGTGGACCGAGAAGGGTTCGCGGATCCTGTGGATGGCCGACCAGCTGCGTGCCGGGGTGGTGTGGGCCAACACCTTCAACCGCTTCGACCCCACCAGCCCGTTCGGTGGCTACAAGGAGTCCGGGTTCGGCCGCGAGGGCGGCCGCCACGGGCTCGCGTCCTACCTGCAGGAGGAACCCCACACATGAGCGGCGCTGGAGGTCCCATGAGGGTTTTCGAGGGACCGGAAGCGGTCTCGGAGGAGCAAGCATGAGCCAGCGACTCGAGGTCAGGAAGACCTACAAGCTCTACGTCGGTGGGAAGTTCCCGCGCTCCGAATCGGGCCGCTCCTACGAGGTCGTCGACGCCAAGGGCGACCTGCTCGCCAACGCCTCGCGGGCGTCGCGCAAGGACGTTCGCGACGCCGTGGTCGCCGCCCGGGCCGCCCAGCCGGGCTGGGCCACGGCGACCGCCTACAACCGCGGCCAGGTCCTGTACCGGGTCGCCGAGATCCTCGAAGGTCGGCGCGATCAGTTCGTCGACGAGGTCGCCGCCACCGAGGGGCTCAGCGCCCGCAAGGCCGGCGCCGAGGTCGACGCCGCCATCGACCGGTGGGTCTGGTACGCCGGATGGTCCGACAAGTTCCAGGCCGTCCACTCCACCGCGAACCCGGTCGCGGGCCCCTACTTCGACCTCTCGGTGCCCGAGCCCACCGGCGTCGTCGCCGCGCTCGCGCCGCAACGTTCGTCGCTGCTCGGGCTGGTCGCCGTCATCGCGCCGATCGTCGTGTCGGGCAACACCGTCGTGGTGGTGGCCAGCGAGGAACGTCCCCTGCCGGCCGTGACGCTGGGCGAGGTGCTGGCCACCTCCGACATCCCCGGCGGGGTCGTCAACATCCTCACCGGCCACACCGAGGAGCTCGCGCCGGTCCTCGCGTCGCACCTCGGGGTCGATGCCATCGACCTGACGGGGTGGTCCGGACGTGACGCCACCGAGCTCGAGGTCGCCGCCGCCGAGAACGTCAAGCGCATCCTGCCGGCGGCCGACGACGAGCCGGACTTCACCGCTCTCCCGCGCGGGCCGCGGCGGATCGTCGCCTTCTGCGAGACCAAGACGGTCTGGCACCCGAAGGGGGCGTGAAGCTCAGAGGCGATCGTCCCCGTCCCGACGAGGTCCGGTGACCCTCCGTGTTCGGATCAGGTGCGGTACGCCGCCAGTTACCCTGACCGGTGTGGCCGACGACCCGCGCGACGCCTCACCGAGGCGCGCCCCCGCCGACGTGCCGGACGCGCCGAAGGCGCGGACGCGCATCGTCCTCCTCGCAGGTCCGAGCGGGTCGGGCAAGTCGTCGCTCGCCGCGCTCCTCGGCGTGCCCTCGGTGAGCCTCGATGACCTGTACCGGGACGCCGACGACGCCGCGCTCCCCCACCTGGACCTGCCCGGACCCGACGGGCAGCGCCTGGTCGACTGGGACGACCCCCGATCGTGGGACGCGGAGCGGGCGCTCACGGCGCTGCTCGAGCTCGCGACCACGGGGACGGTCGAGCTCCCGGTCTACGACATCCCCACCAGCCGCGCGACGGGGGTGCACCGCATCGACGCCGGTGACGCACCCCTCGTGGTCGCCGAGGGCATCTTCGCGGCCGAGCTCGTACACGCGTGCCGGGACGCCGGGATACTCGCCGATGCGATCTGCCTCACCCTGCCTCCCCACGTGACCTTCCGGCGCCGACTGGTGCGCGATCTCCGTGAGGGACGCAAGCCACCGCTCACGCTGCTGCGCCGCGGGCTCGCACTGCGGCGCGCCGAGCCGTACATCGTCGCCCGACAGATCGCGCTCGGTGCCGAGCCGATGAGCCCGGAGGACGCCGTCCGCCGGCTGCGTGACCTCCGGAACGAGCTGCTCGCCGCTGGCATGGACGACCGCGCCGCCTGACGGTGTCACCCCGAGCCCGCGTCGCGAGCCTCGACCTCGACGAGGTCGCCGGCCGGCTCGCGGAACGTGCCGACCGGAGGGCCGACGTCGGCCCGACCCACCCCTGGCAGGCTGCAGCCTCGGACGTCAGCCGCGGATGCTGATGACCTTGTCGACCGCACGCCCGAAACGCCGCTCACGAGCCTGGTAGGTGGCCACGCAACGGGCGAGCTCGTGCCGGTCGAAATCCGGCCAGAGCGTCTCGGTGAACAGCAGCTCGGCGTACGCGGCCTGCATCGGGAGGAAGTTCGACAACCGCTGCTCCCCCGAGGTACGCACCAGCAGGTCGACCGGGGACATGTGCGGGTCGTAGAGGCGGGCCTCGATCGCCCGAGCGTCGACACGCTTGATGGTGCCGTCGGCCAGATCCTGAGCCGCGGCCTTGGCCGCGTCGGCGATCTCGTGTTGCCCGCCGTAGTTGAACGCGATGCGCAGCGTCATGCGGTCGTCGTCGGCGGTGAGCTCCTCGGTCGACTCGATGAGCTTGACGAGCCGCTTCGGCACCGGGCGTCCGCGTCGGCCGATGAACCGGACGCGGACCCCGCGATCGTGGAGCTCGTCGGCACGCCGCACGAGGAGCGACTCGTTGAAGCCGAGCAGGAACTTGACCTCGGAGGGGGGGCGCTTCCAGTTCTCGGTCGAGAAGGCGTAGACGGTGAGCTCGCCGATCCCTAGCTCCAGGGCACCCTCGACCGTGTCGAACAACGCGGCCTCCCCGGCCTCGTGACCGGCGTTGCGCGGCAGGCCCCGCTGGTTCGCCCACCGGCCGTTCCCGTCCATGATGATGGCGACGTGTCCAGGGACGCGGTCGGGGTCGACGTCGACGAACGGCACACCGGCCTCCGGGAGGGGGGACCGGAGCGTAGCTGCGTCGCCGCTCGCTTCCTGTGGCAGCTCAGCGCGGCACGAGGTCGTAGCTCCGCAGCTGCCGGCCGAGGTGGTGCTCGACGAAGGCCCGGACGTAGGACCCGACGATGCGGTGCGCGTCCGGCCCGGTGGCGGCCGCTGCCGGCAGGGCCGCCCACTCACCGGGGGTGACCAGCAGGTCGAGCAACTCGATCACCTCGGGGCCGACGGCGCGCGTCCCCGTCGGCGCGTGATCGGGGCACAGCGTGCCGCCGACCTTGACCGAGAGGAACGCGTGCGGGCCGGGGCGGCCGCAGATGGCGCAGGCGCCGGCGAAGCAACGGAAGCCCGCGAGCGCCGCGGCACGGAGCAGGAACGCATCCACGAAGACGGCCGGTCGCCGCGGTCCGGCCTCGAGGGTCTGCAGGCCAGCGCGCAGGAGCAGGAACAGCCCGTTGTCGCGCTCGCGCTCCTGGGCGATCTGGTCGGTGAGCTCGCACATGGCCGCTGCCGCGGCCGACAGGTCGTGATCGGCACGCACCGCCGCGTGGGGCGCGAGCAACTCGACCTGGTTCACGGTGTCGAGGTTGCGACCCTCGTACAGCTGCAGGTCGACGTGGCTGTAGGCCTCGAGCCGGCCACCGAACCGGCTCCCGGGACGGCGCACCCCCTTGGCGACCGCCCGGACCTTGCCGCGCCCCTGCGTGAGCAGGTGCACGATGCGGTCGGTCTCACCCAGCTTGTAGGTACGCAGGACGATGCCCTGCTCGCGGTAGGTGGCCATGGACCTGTCGGGTGTCGGGGCGGCGCCACCGGTTCGTGGTCGGCACGCGATCGAGCCTCGTGCGCTGCGTGGGGGTCGTCCGGTGTCGGTGGCGCGCGAGCGCACACAGTAACGACGTCGTAACGCCGCTCGTGAACGATGACACAGGTCGCATCGGGTGCGTGGGACGCCACCCGCCGGGGCGCGTCGCACGCGCCGAGGAAGATGCGAGGGGAGCGTGGGCATGACAGGTGCGCGAATGATCCGCAGCGGTGGCCTGCTGCTGGCGGCCGCCGCGGCACTCGGGGCCTGCTCCTCGGAGCCCGAACCGGTCGCGACCGTACTGGTCGATTACGAACACGACGAGTTCGCCACCCAGTTCATCCGGTTCTTCCCCGACGAGGTCCAGGCGCACCCGGGCGACACGATCAGCTTCGAGCAGTACTGGACCGGTGAACCGCACACCGTGACGTTCGGGACGGCGGTCACCGAGGTCCTCGAGGTGACGCGCCCGCTGCTCGCCGAGCACGGCCACAAGCCGGAATCCGAGGTGCCACCGGAGGTGATGGAGGCGTTCATCGCGGCCGAGTCCTCGCTACCGGCC
>JBBECA010000020.1:3808-38009 GCA_040882055.1 Nitriliruptor sp. | reverse complement strand
GGTGCCACCGGAGGTGATGGAGGCGTTCATCGCGGCCGAGTCCTCGCTACCGGCCCAACCGTGCCTGATCGCGGAGGGCGATCTCCCGGAGGACACGGCCCCACCCTGCGAGGAGCAGGACCTCCCGCCGTTCCGCGGCACCGAGACCTACTACAACAGCGGGATCATCCCCTACGAGGGGCCGAGCGGGAACACCTTCGAGGTCACGCTCGCCGAGGACATCGCCCCCGGCACGTACGGCTTCTACTGCGCCGTCCACGGCTCGTTCCAGAGCGGGGTGCTCGAGGTCGTCGCCGAGGATCAGCCGATCCGTGCCCCCGAGGAGAACGCGCGCGACCTACGCGAGCAGGTGACCGCGGTGATCGAGCCCTACGAGGCCACCTTCGCCACCGCGCTCGAGGGTCGGTACACCTTCGCCGGCGAGGACCACGACTGGAACTACGCGGGCCTCCTGCGCGAGCGCGACGGCTTCGAGGGCATCATCAACGAGTTCGTCCCGGCCGTGATCGAGGCGGAGGTCGACGAACCGGTCACCTGGCGCATGTTCGGTCCTCACTCGATCAGCTTCGACGTCCCCGAGTACTTCCCCATCGTGGAGTTCGCTGAGGACGGCGAGGTACGCACCAACGATGCGGTGTACGAGCCGGCCGGCGGCGCCCCACCGTTGCCCGAGGAGGAGGCCCCCCCGGCGGGCGGTGCAGGCGGTGGCGAGCGCGGGGGCGGCGAGGGCGCTGAGGAGCGCGGCGCGAGCGAGGGCGGCGAGGCCGGCGAGGGCGCACCGGAACCGCTGGTGGTCGACGGCGGGACCTGGGACGGCTCCGGGTTCTGGTCCTCGGGCGTGCTCTACAGCGAGGCGTACGTGGAGTACACCGTCCGGGTCTCCGAGCCCGGCACCTACCGGTACGCCTGCCTGATCCACCCACCGATGGTCGGCACGCTCCGGGTCGTCGAGTGACGACCCGGAACGGCATCTCGACGGTGCGGCGTGTCGCCCCGACGACCAGCGTGTCGTCGCCCATCGATGTGGCGTTCTGGTCCCTCTTCACGTTCTACCTGGTCGGTTGCCTCGTCATCCTCGGCCAGGGAGCGCTGGCCGCGCTCGCAGCGGGGTCCCCAGCCCTGCACGAGGCGCTCCACGTGCAGGGGCTCGACAGCGACGCGTTCGCCCGCGTCGCGACGCGCGCAGCCGACGCCTCGCACGACGTGCCCTCGGGGCTCCAGGTCGTGGTCGACACCATGTTCAGCCTCACCCACCTCGGTCTGGCGGCGGTGCTCCTGTGGCTCCGGCCCCGTGACTGGGGTGCCCGCCTGCTCGCGACCGCGTTCGTCGGCGCGGCGGGGGTGTTCAACCTCACGGCCCAGGCAGCCTTCGAACAGCTGCCGCTCACCGGGACCGAATCGGTGGCCCAGGCCGGCGCGCACACGGTGGCGGGCCTGGCCTACGTGTACGCGCTGCTGCTCTTCCCCGACGGCCGGGCCGTCCCGCACCGCTCGCGGCGGGTGGTCGTCCCGCTCTACCTCGTCGTCACGGTCGCCGTCATCGATCTGTCGGTCCAGGTCGAGGGCTCGACGCGCCCGGCCACGCTGCTGCTGTTCTTCGGGGTGCTGGTGCCCATCGTCGGTGCTGCGGCGCAGGGCTACCGGATCCGACACACCGAGGACGTCACCGGCCAGGCGCAGGCGCGGCTCCTGTTCTGGGCCCTGCTCCCCTCGGTGGTCTTCGGGCTGCTCTTCCTCGCCTCCCACGGGCTCGCGACGACGACGACGGCGCTGGCCGGCCGCCACCTCCCCGAGCCGCCGGTCACCCTCTACCGCTACTTCCAGCCGGCCTTCGCGCTGATCCCGCTCGCGCTGTTCGCGGGCATCCTGCGCTTCCGCCTCTGGGACATCGAACGGCTCCTGAGTCGCACCATCGTCTACGCCGCGGCGACCGGCGTGCTCGGTGGGGCCTACCTGCTGTTCGTCCTCGTCCTCCAGCAGGTCCTCGGGCGCGTCGCCGCGACGCCGATCATCGAGAGCCCGATCGTCGTGGCGATCACCACCCTGGTGTTGGCCTCGGTGTTCCGACCCGTCCGTGACCGCGTGCAGCGACTCGTCGACCAGCGCTTCCACCGTGCCCGGTACGACGCCCAGTTGACCGTCGAGCAGTTCGCTCGCCAGCTGCGTGACGAGGTCGAACCGGAGCGGATCGCGCGGGAACTGCTCGCGGTGCTCGACCAGGTCATCGAACCGGAGCACGCGTGGTTGTGGCTCGATCCGTCCGCCCGACCAGCACCGAAGGCGCTCGCGACCGATCGCACGGCACGAGCGGAGACCGACCACCCTCAGATCATCGGCCAGGGGTAGGGGTTGCGACCCGCGGGTTCGGGGAGGACCCCGACCCGTTCCGTGCGGCCGATCCGATCGGCGAGCGCCTCGAGCTCCGCGGCGGCGAGGAGTTCCCCGAGCCGTTGCCGGAGCGGGCCACCATCCCGCACCTCGGAGCCGATCCGGGACACGTCATCACGCAGCGCGTGCGGCACCGGTTCGCCGGCCGCGTGCCAGCCGACGGTGCGGAGCTTGCGTTCGACGTTGAAGCTGACGCCGTGGTCGATCAGACGGACCGTGCCGGTGAGCGAGGCGCCGAGGTCCTGCGAGCGCTCGAGCAGCACGTGACCACCTTTGCGGTCGGCGTTGTCGATGACGACGTCGAAGACGACCATCGCGCGGAGCTGCTCGAGCACGTGCTCGTCTCCGTGTTCGAGCAGGTGGAAGAAGTGGTGGGCGGGATCGTGGGGGACGAAGCGCTGCAGGCTGCCGACGCCGAACGGCCCGTCCTCGACCAGCACGGTCACCGGTACGAGGTCCCAGCCGAGCGCCGCCGAGATCTCGTAGGCGGCCACCTCGCGGCGGTGGAGGGTCCCGGTCGGGAAGTCCCACAGCGGCGCCTCCCCGCGCCGCGGCTTGTAGACCGCGAGGTCGTGCGGTTCCAGGTCGTCGAGTTCCGGGTCGCGGCCGAGCTCGGCGGCCAGATCGTCGAGGCTGCGGTGATCGCGGTCGGTGAGGCGGACGAGCATCGTCGCGTTCGACGCGTCGACGAACCGCCCGATGGGTTCGAACGGGGCGGTCCGGAAGCGCGCTGCGATCCGCCCGTCGTCCGGAGACGGCGGTCCCGCGGCGCTCGGTCCGTCGCTCACCTCAGCGCGACAGCTTCCCGTGCCCGTTGGTGGCGGGGCACACGTGGCTGCCGTCGGGTGCGGTCGGGCGCGCGCACAGCTGGCAGCGGGGGCGACCCTCGCCGACCACCTCGGCGCAGTGGGCTGCCAGGCGGCGGGCCTGGTCCTGGTCGGCCCAGATGCGGACCTCGCGAGGTTCGGGCTCGTCCGCGGTGAACTCGTCCCCGGGCTCGGCGAACTGCAGCTCGGCGAACTCGAGCACGAAGCGGCCACGTTCGGGGTCGAGACCGACCTGGATGGCACCCACCCGCCACCGCGGCTCGATCGGGATGCGCAGCTCCATCGCGCCGCGGTCCCAGTCGGTCGCGGGGGCGTCGTCGACGCGGGCGAGCAGCTGGGCGAGCAGCTCGCCGAGCCCGGTGACCTGCGACTTCTCGAGGGTGAGGGTGACGAGCTCCGCGGTGTCCTCGGCCTGCACGAAGAAGGTGCGGTCCCCCGGGACCCCGGTGTACCCGGCGGTCACGTGGTGCGGTTCGGTGAGCTCGAGGTCGATCACGAGGCGCGCTTCCTGGTCGAGGTGCCACGGCGGCCAGCGCGGCGTGTCGGCGCGGTCAGCGGGCCGCTGTCGTTGATCCGCGTCACCGCGGGCGCGGCGCCCTCGGCGAGGTGGACCAGGCTGATGCTCGCCGGCGCGACGTGCAGGCGCTGGAAGGTGTCGAGGGGCATGCCGAGCAGGTGGGCCAGCACCGCCTTGATGACGTCGGCGTGGCTGACCGCCACGATCGTCTCGTCGCCGTGCTGCGCGGCCAAGGCCTCGAGCGCGTCGGTGGCACGGTGCTGCGCCGCCCGGATGGACTCGCCGCCCGGGAAGGTCACCCGCGAGGGCGTGGCTTGGATCACCTTCCAGAGCTTCTCGCGACGCAGCTCGGCGAGGGGACGGTCGGTCCAGTCCCCGTAGTCGACCTCCCCGATGGCGCGCCGCGTGCGGACCCGGAGCCCGTGCACCCTGGCGATGTGCTTGGCGGTCTCCTGGGTGCGTTCGAGCGGCGAGGCGTACACGGCAGCGACCGGCAGCTCGGACAGCCGCTGCGCGGTCGCCTCCGCCTGCGCGACGCCCGCGTCGTCGAGGTGGACGCCGGGGGTCCATCCGCCGAGCCGGTGTCCGGTGGCCGCCGTCGTGGCGTGCCGGACGAGCGCGATCGTGGTCACGTGCGTCTCCTGGTCGAACCTCGACGCTAGCGAGTCCCTCGGGTGGGCCTGGAGCCGTCAACCACCCCGACGACGGCGAGGTTCGGTCGCCGCACCGACGTGCTGATCGAGCCAGCGCACGATCGGTTCGCCGTCCCGCCAGGTGCGGGCCACGTGGTCGTACGCCGCGGCGGTGTGCATCCACGGCGACACCGGCCAGGTGCGCGAGACCACCAGCTTCTTGTGCCGCAACAGCTCGATGCGGGGGTGGCCCGGATCGACCCCGCGAGGGGCACGCTTGAGCGCACTGCCCGTAACCGCGCACCCCGCGGCACGTGCCGCCTCCACCAGCCGCACCAGCCGACCGCCGCTCCGGGCGTCGTCGACGGCACGCCGGTAGCGCTCCAGCTGGTCGCGCGACAGCTCCCAGTACCCGGTCGAGGCGTGCATCCCGTCGGCGGCGACCTGCACGTACACCCCCGCGCGGGCGGTCCCGGTGCGCGACGTGATCACGGCACCGCAGTGCTCCTTGTAGGGGCGCTTGTCCTTCGAGAACCGGACGTCCCGGTTCGGACGGAAGACCTTGCCGTCGTCCCCGAACCCGTCCGTCGCCGCCCGGTCGAGCAGCTCCTCCATCGGCAGCCGAACGGCACGTTCGTAGACACCCCGGTGCTCGTCGAACCACGCGCGGTCGTTGTTGCCCTCGCGGGCGAGGTCGGCGTAGAAGGTGAACGCCTCCGGGGGGAAGCCGGTGAACTCCTCGATGCGCAGCGCCACGTCGCTCCTCGGTTCCGTCACGTCTGGCCGAGGGTAGGTCCGCTCGCCGACCATCCGGCCGGGGACGACGTCCAGCTCGGCCGAAGGTCACGACCGTTCTCCGGGTGGAGGGGTCCTGGCGAGCCGGCGTCACGCGGGCCACGTTGGGGACCACGCGCCGGGAGCCGGCGCGACCCGGCCGAGCAGGAGCAACCGTGCGAGCGTTGACGTGGCAAGGCACCCAGGACGTCCGTGTCGAGGACGTGCCCGATCCGACCATCCAGGCGCCGACCGACGCGATCGTGCGGATCACCTCCACGGCCATCTGTGGCTCGGATCTGCACCTCTACAACGTGCTGAACCCGTTCATGAAGGCCGGAGACGTCCTCGGCCACGAGCCGATGGGCATCGTCGAGGCGGTCGGCGCGCAGGTGACCCACATCGCCCCGGGCGACCGCGTCGTGATCCCGTTCAACATCTCCTGCGGGCACTGCTTCATGTGCGATCGCGAGCTGTTCTCCCAGTGCGAGACGACCCAGAACACCGACCACGGCACCGGTGCGTCGCTGTTCGGCTTCTCCGAGCTCTACGGTTCGGTGCCCGGCGGGCAGGCGGAGTACCTACGGGTCCCGCACGCCGACTTCGGCCCGATCAAGGTCCCTGAGGGCCCGAAGGACGACCGCTTCCTCTACCTCTCCGACATCCTGCCCACGGCCTGGCAGGGCGTGAAGTACGCCGACACCGAAGCCGGTGGCACGCTGGCCGTCCTCGGTGCAGGTCCCGTGGGTCAGTTCTGCGTCCGCTCCGCCCGTGCCCAAGGCGTCGAGAACGTCATCGCCGTCGACCTCGTGCCCGAGCGGCTCGCGCTGGCCGCAGCGCACGGCGCGACCACCATCGACCTCCGCGAGGTGGACTCCGTCGGTGACGCCATCCGCGACCTGACCGCTGGCCGCGGCGCGGACAGCGTGGTCGACGCGGTCGGCATGGAGGCGCACGGCAACCAGGTGGCCAAGTTCGGCCAGAAGGCGGCGGGTCTCCTGCCCGACGCCGTCGGTCAGGCCCTGGTGAAGGCCGCCGGCGTGGATCGGCTCAGCGCCGTCTACACCGCCGTCGACGCCTGCCGGCGAGGCGGCACCGTCTCGTTGTCCGGCGTGTACGGCGGCGCCGCCGACCCGATGCCGATGATGCAGATGTTCGACAAGCAGCTGCAGTTCCGCATGGGTCAGTGCAACGTCAAGAAGTGGATCGACGAGCTGATGCCGTACGTCACCGACGATGCGGACCCGCTCGGCACCGAGGACCTCGTCACCCACCGGGTCCCCCTCGAGGAGGCCCCGGGGATGTACGAGACCTTCCAGGACAAGGAGGACGGCTGCATCAAGGTCGTCCTCACCCCGAACGGCTGACGAGCCGGGACTCTCCGGACGTGGCTGGCGGTGCTCGTCCGCCGCCAGCCACATCGCTGTCCGGGGTGGGCGCGGTGGCCGCATCGTGGCTCGCAGGTATCCACACACCTCGTGCACGTGATCTGTCGAACCGGAGCTTGGTTCGCTGCGGACAGGTTCGGTCTCGACCTCGTGGGTCAGCGGGGACGGTCGGTCGAGGACCGAGCCGCCCTCCAGTCCCACCATCCGAGGAAGAACCCGAGGCGGTAGAGGGTCACGAGGAGCGGCCAGAACACCACGGCGAGCACGAGTCCCCGTCTCGAACCGAGCAAGGTGGCCAGTCGTCGAAGTCGCGGTCGCCGGCTCCTCGCAGCGTGAGGCTGCAACCTCCGCGCGATCAAGGCACCCATGAGGGCGCCCGTGACCAACCGACGATCCACCCCCTGTGTACGCGGAGAGGTACCCTCACTGGATGCCGAAGATGATCCCCGTCCGCGAGTTCCGCACCCACCTCGCCGAGCTGCTCGACGAGGTGGCCGACCGGCGTGAGCACGTCACCGTCACCCGCCATGGCCGCCCTGCTGCGGTCCTGGTCCCGGTCGACGAGTACGAGGCCCTGGAGGAGACCGCCGAGATCCTCTCCGACGAAGGCACGCTCGACGCCCTCCGGCGCGGCCTCGATGAACTGGCCGCCGGCGACCTCATCCCACTCGATGAGGTCCGTGGCGAGCACGCCACCCGGGATCGTCGGTAGTGGCGAGGGTCTTCCTCACCCTCGCGGCCCGCGAGGCACTGGCAGCGCTCGACTTCCTGCGCGCAGACGCGGTCCTCGACGCGCTCGGCGAACTCGAGCGCGACCCGCACCTCGGACATCAACTCCGCGGACGACTCACCGGCCTCCGCTCCTACCGCGTCGGCGTCTACCGGATCATCTACGAACTGCGCGACGAGAGGACCGTCCGAATCGCTGCCATCCGACACCGCGGCGAGGCGTACGGCACCGACCCACGCTGAACACCCCTAACCCACGCGGGAGCGACCGCGACGATCTGGGATGGTGGTCGTTGACCGGCGACGGCGTTGCCGCACACCACGGCAGTGAGCCGGCTGAGGTTGGCGAGTAGCGAGGCGGTGGGTCGCCTACGGCACCGCACGGCAGTCGGCGCGGCGCGCCACCTCGGCGCGGACCTCCGCGAGGGTCAGTAGGAGCGGGCGAAGACGACCCGGGTGCCGTACGCCGAGGGCTCACCGCACCGGATGCAGGCGCCCTCCTCGGGGACGCCATCGACCGGGATGCACCGCGGCGTCGCGGAGGAGGCGGCCTTGATGTCGTCCTCGCAGGCGGCGTTCCCGCAGTGCAGCGCGTCGGCGAAGCCGGTCGCGACCTGCGCGACGAACGCCTCCCAGTCGTCGACCGCAGCACGGTGGTCGGCGAGGAACGCCTCGGCCCGCGCGAGCAGCCGGTCGTGGTAGGCGTCCAGCCGTCCAGGCATCCCGGCGACGAGATCGTCGAACTCGACCGTCTCCTTCACGGCCCGGCCGCGATCGTCCACCTCGCCGATCCGCTGCGCCACGAGCGCGTGGCCCGCCTCGAGGTCACGGGGTCCGAGCTCGACGCGCAGCGGCACGCCCTTCAGCTCCCAGTCGTTGAACTTGAAGCCGGGTGAGGTGTCGCGGTCGTCGACGTGTGCGCGGACTCCGGCAGCCTGCAGCTGCGTGGCCAGCTCGTGTGCCTTCGCGCGGGGGGCCTCACCCTGTTCGCCGCGCCCGATCGGCACGATCACGACCTGGATCGGTGCGAGGCGGGGCGGCAACACGAGCCCCTGGTCGTCGCCGTGCGCCAGGATCACGGCCCCGATCATGCGGGTCGACATCCCCCACGAGGTGGTGTGGCACAGCTGCAGCTCGTTGTTGACGTCCTGGTAGGTCATGTCGAAGGCGCGGGCGAAGTTGGTCCCGAGGTAGTGCGAGGTGCCCGACTGCAGCGCCTTCCCGTCCCGCATCATCCCCTCGATCGAGTAGGTGCGGACGGCTCCGGCGAACCGCTCCCCCGGCGTCTTCTCGCCCCTGACCATCGGGATCGCCGCGACGTTGCGCGCGAACTCGGCGTAGACGTCGAACATCCGGAGGGTCTCCTCCATCGCCTCGGCCTCGTCGACGTGCGCGGTGTGGCCCTCCTGCCACAGGAACTCGGTGGTCCGCAGGAAGATCCGGGGCCGCAGCTCCCAGCGGACCACGTTCGCCCACTGGTTGATCAGGATCGGCAGGTCGCGGTAGCTCGAGATCCACTTGGCGTACATCTCGCCGATGATCGTCTCGGAGGTCGGCCGCACGACCAGCGGCTCGTCGAGCTCCTTGCCGCCGGCGTGGGTGACCACAGCCAGCTCGGGCGAGAACCCCTCGACGTGCTCGGCCTCGCGCTCCAGGTACGACATCGGGATGAACAGCGGGAACGAGGCGTTGACGTGACCGGTGTCCTTGAACCGCTGATCGAGCTGGGACTGCAGCAGCTCCCAGACACCGAACCCGTAGGGCCGGATCACCATCGTGCCCTTGGCGGGGCCGCGGTCGGCGAGCTCGGCCTTGAAGACCAGCTCGTTGTACCAAGCGGACACGTCCTCGCTGAGAGGGGTGACGCCGAGGTCCGGTTTCTTCGCCATCGTGGGGCCTCGCGGGACTGGGGCGTGGGGCGGAGCCGCGAGGCTAGCTCGGGCGCGCACGGGCCCCGTCCGGGGACCGGCGCGGCGGGCGGTAGCGTCCCCCGCCTCCCCGCACGGAGATGAAGGTGACGCAGCCGGACGCGCCGACCCCGCACCGCCTCCGGACCGTGTCCGCCGCCACGATCGTGGGGGCGCTTGGGGTCGCGAGCCTGCCGCTGTTCCTGGCCTACCCCGAGGCACCCGGTGTCTACGTCCTCGCGGTGGCCGGGCCCATCGCCGCATCGCTCGCCGGGGACGCGCTCGAGCTGGGGTGGCTGAAGTTCGGCGGGTTGGCCGTCGCCGCCGCGGCCGTGGCATCGCCCGTGCTCGGGCTCGGTCTGTTCCTGGTCGCGCTCGCCGTCGTGGGGCCGCTCGCGGTGGTGACCTCCGTCGGCCCCGCCATCCGCCTGATCGACCCGTTCGCGGGGACGGCGTTCCTGAGCGCCTGCGCCATCGCGATGGTCGGCGGGTTCGCCGGCGCGGTCCTGTCCCCGCCGATCGTGCTCGGCGTCACCGTGCTCGTGCTGGCCGGAGGGACCGCGACGACGCTGGCCCGGCTCGGTGATCACCGGGACTGACCGCGTCCGGCGTCAGCGGCGTGCCGCCACCAACCGGCGGACGCCCTCGACCAGCACCTCGTCGTGCTTGCACGCGGCCAGACGCGCGAGCGAACGGACCTCGTCCGGTCGCGAGGTGAACGCCGCGACAGGCACGACGGCCACCCCGTACTGCTCGGGCGCGGTACGGCTGAAGGCGGTGGCATCGGGGTGGCCGAGCGAGGCCAGATCGACCGTGACGAAGTAGGTCCCGGCCGAGGGCGTCACCGCGACCTCGCCGGCCCGCAGGTGTTCGAGCAACAGGTGGTGGCGGCGGTGGTTGCGGTCGGTGACCTCGTCGTAGACCTGCTGGTCGGAGCCGAGTGCCGCGACGACGGCGTGCTGCAGCGGGGTCGCTCCAGAGAAGGAGAGGTACTGCTTCACCGCGCGGATCGCCGAGGTGAGCGGGGGGGCGGCGACAGCCCAGCCGATCTTCCACCCGGTGGCCGAGAACGTCTTGCCTGCCGACGACACCGTCACGGTACGTTCGGCCATCCCCGGACGCGTCGCGAGCGGCACGTGGGAACGGTCGTGGACGAGGTGTTCGTAGACCTCGTCCGTGACGGCCACGACGTCCCACTCGATGCAGAGGGCAGCGATCACGTCGAGCTCGTCGGGCGAGAGGACCAACCCGGTCGGGTTGTGGGGGCTGTTGAGCACCAACAGGCGTGTGCGTGACGAGAACGCGGCCGCCAACCGCTCGAGGTCGAGGTGCCAGCCCCGATCCTCGCGCGGCGGGTCGATCGGGACCCGGACCAGCTCCGCGCCCGCGATGGCGACGATCGCCGGGTAGCTGTCGTAGACCGGGTCGAGGACGATGACCTCGTCGCCGGGATCGCAGAGCGCCAGGATCGCGGACGTGACCCCTTCCGTCGCCCCGAAGGTCACCGTGACCTCGGTCCGCGGGTCGACGGTGAGCCCGTGGAAGCGGCGCTGGTGGTCGGCGATGGCGTGCCGGAGCGAACCGATCCCGGGCCCGGGTGCGTACTGGTGGTGTCCGTCGTCGAGCGCCACGTGTGCCGCGGCGACCACGTGCGCCGGTGGGTCGTCGTCGGGGAACCCCTGGCCGAGGTTCGCCGCGTCGTGGGTGGCCGCAGCCGCGGAGACCTCGCTGAAGATCGAGGTCCGCAGGCCCCGTAGGCGCGCCGCCAGCGGTTCCGTCACCCTCGCTCCGCTCCCACGCGTTGTTCACGAGCACCTGCGACCCTAGGGTCAGAGGTTCGGTCGTGCGACGCCCGACGGAGGCCGACGTGACCTTCTCGCTCACCGTGTCCCTCGACGTCGACGGTCGACGCGCCGTCGTGGTCGGTGGCGGCCCGGAGGCCGTCGACCGCGTCGAAGCGCTCATCCACGGCGGAGCCGTTGTGACGGTGGTGACGCCCGACCCGGCCCCTGCGCTCGCCACCTTCGCGGCGGACGACCGCATCACCCTGCACCGGCGCGGGTACGAACCGGGCGATCTGACCGGTGCGTTCGTGGCCTACGTGACCCGTGAGGACGCGACCCCGGTCGAGGCCGCCTGGGACGAGGCGGAGCGCGAACGGGTCCTGCTCTCGACGCTGGACGACATCCCCCGCTGTCACTTCGCGACACCGTCGGTGATGCGCCGCGGCGACCTCGCGGTGACCATCGCCACGATGGGACGTGCACCGGCGCTGGCGAAGCGGCTCCGGCGTCACCTCGAGCAGGAGTTCGGTCCCGAGCTCGGCGATCTGGTCGACGTGTTGGACGCCGCCCGGCAGGCGTGCCTGCCGCGATCGGTGCCCTTCACGGAGTGGGCGGCACGGTGGGAGCTCGCCCTCGCCGATCTCGACAGCCTGCTCGCCGCCGTGCGAGACGGGCGGAGCGACCAGGTACGGACCGAGGTGGAACGTGCGCTCCTGACCCCGTCGACGGGGACAGCGTCCTCGGTCTGAGCGATCAGGCGTCGACAGTGACCGTCACCGGGAGCCGGACGGTGAACCGCGCCCCCTCGCTCCGCTGGCTGTCGACGGTGATGCTGCCGCCTCCGAGCTCGACGTAGCGCTGCACGATCGCGAGCCCCACCCCGGTACCACGAGCTGTCGCGGTGTCGTGGTCAGCCTGCCGGAACAGCTCGAAGATCCGGTCGTGGTCCTCCGGCGCGATACCGCTGCCCTGGTCCGCCACGGTCACCACGAGGTCGTCGCCCTCGAGCCGGCCTATGACGTGGATCCGTGTCCCCGCGGGGCTGAACTTCGCGGCGTTGGAGAGCAGGTTGCTGAGCACGTGACGCAGGAGCGCCTGGTCTACCTCGAGGCGCACGTCGTCGGCCTCGATCACGACCTCGTGCGCCTCGAGCAGCCGGCCGGTGTTCGCGACGACCCGCCCGAACTCGGTCCGCAGTTCGATGGGGCGCGGCATCAGCCGGACCCGGCCGGCCTGCAGCTCGGTGAAGTCGAGCAGCCGCTCGACGATGTCGCGCATGTCGCTGGCGTGGCGCCAGACGAGCTGTTGGACCTCCGCGGTCTCGGCCTCGTCGAGCACGGACGGGCCACCTGCGAGCAGCTGGCTCGCGCCGAGGATCGCCGACAGCGGCGTGCGGATCTCGTGCGCCGCCACGGCCAGGAACTCGTCCTTGAGTTCGTTGGCGCTCCGGAGCTCGGCAGCAGCCTCACGTTCCCTCAGCAGCGCCTCCTCCAGGGTCCGTTCGATCAGCTGCCGCTTGGTCACGTCCTGCAGGATCGCCGCGAAGCCGTAGGTGGAACCGTCGTCCCGTCGGAGGGTCGTGACCGTCAGCTGGCCCCGGTACCGGCTGCCGTCGGGACGCCGGTACCACCCCTCCGACTCGCCGCGGCCGGTGCGCGTCGCCTCGGGGATCGGGTCGGGGGCCGGGTCGTCCGGATCGACCAACGTGCGCATCGGCCGGTCGAGGACGCGGTCCGCCGGGAACCCCGTTACCTGCCGGGCGCCCGTGTTCCAGGTCTTGACGGCACCGTCCACGTCGAGCAGCACGATGGCGTAGTCGCGCACACCTTCCACCACCAGGCGGAGCTGCTCCTCGCTCGTGCGGGCGCTGCGCTCGGCCTCTTCGAGCTCCCGCCGTCGGTGTTCGAGCGCCGCCGCCATCTCGTTGAACCCCCGGGCGAGATCCGCGACCTCACCGGTCCCAGCCTCCTCCACCCTGACACCGGGCTCACCCTCGCGGAGCCGCGAGACCGCGGAGGCCAGCGGTGCCAGCGGCCGCAGCAACCGCTGACCGATCACGATCACGGCCGCGACGATGGCGAGGACGACCAGGAGCAGGACACCCGCGGGTCCTCGCAGCCCGGTGGATCGCTCGATGAGCTGCGACTCGAGCTGCTCGATGGCGATCGCCCCGTCGAGCATCCGTAGCCGTGCGACGGCGATCAGCGTCGGTCCCTCCGGTCGCTCGATGGTCGCGAGGCGGCGCTCGTCGGGCAGATCGCGGAGCGGTGGGAGCAGGCGCGCGCCGACCCGACCGGGATCCCGGTCGGCCAACGTCACCCCGTCCGGACCGATCAGCGAGGCCCGCAGGCCGGACCGGAGCGGTCGGGAGACCTCCTCGGCGACGAGCCGCAGGTCGGCCTGGCCGATGAGCACGCCGACCGGCGTGCCGGGCGGCGACTCGATGGGCACGCTGACCTCGAGGCTCCGTCCTTCGCCGTCGTCGTGGACGCGTGCCCCGGCGGCCGACAGGAGCATGTCGACGTCGTCGCGGTCGGCGAGCTCGTCCGCATCGAGCAGGGTCGCGGTCGCAGCGGCAGCGACGGCCCGCCCCTCGAGGTCGACGACCGCCAGTTGCCCGAGCTCCTCGGTGACGCGGAGGGCGACCTCGATCTCGGTCTCCACCTCATCGGCGAGCTCGGCGATCTCCTCGCGGGTGGCCAGGAGCGTGAGCTGATCGAGCAGCGCATCGATACGGCCGTCGACCACACCGGCCGCACGCTCAGCCGCAGCCAGGTCGGCCTCCGCACCGGTCTCGAGGATCGTCCGGCGCTCCTGCTCCCGGACCACCGCGAGACCGGCGGCGCCGGTGATCAGGCCCACCGCGGTGGTGACCACCACGAGGGTCCGCACGACGGTCGAGCTACGGCTCATCGGACCTCATCCGCCTGCCGCAGCAGCCCGGCCTCCAGCGCCGGGAGACCGAGCGCCGCCACGCGATCCGGAGCGAGCACCACGCGGAACCGGCGCGGGTCCTCGACCGGGACCGATGCCACCGGATCACCCGCCAGCAGGCGCGCGACCTGGCGGGCCGCCTGACGTCGAACCTCGGCGCCGTCCGGTTCCAGCACCGCGAGGGCGAAACCGAACCGGGCGTTGTTGGCCACGACCGGGAGCTCGGCCGCCTCGAGCGCGCGTTCGAGCTCTTCAGCAGCAGCGATGACCGCGTTGGACGCGGCGAGCAGGACCGCATCCACCTCGGCCGCGACCAGGTCGTCGACGGCTGCGGGGATGGCGTCGGCTCCCTCGAAGGTGACCTCGACCAGATCGAGCCCGTGAGCCGCGGCTGCCTCGGCCACGCGCTGCCGGGGCCCGAGGACGGCGGGATCGTCCACCGGGGTGAGGTAGCCGAGCCGGTCGAGCTCTCCACCGAGCACCTGCTCGATCAGGCCGAGCGTGCGATCGGCCGGTGTGGCGAAGGTGACCCCGGTGAGCGATCTCTCGGGCCGGTCGCGGTCCTCGATGAGACCGGACGCCACCGGATCGTTGACCACGGCCACCGTCGGGACGTCGGGGAAGCGCTCCGCGGCCAGCTCGGCGTACGGGGTGGAGTACGCGACGATGACCGCGGGCTGACGGTCGAGCTCATCGAGGGCCGCCTCGGCGGCGGCCACGTCGGGGTAGGTCACCTCTGGCCCAGCGGGCACCACGGTGAGGTCCCGACCTGGCACCAGCCGCTGCGCACGGAGCTCGTCGAGGAACGGGTGACCGTCCGGATCCGGGACCGGTCGCAACACCACCACCGCGGGTGGCGGTTCCGCGGCCGTGTCGCCCGCCGAGCACGCCGCGAGCGTGGCCAGCGCGATCGACGCGGCCACGGATCGCCTCGCCCACAGCCGCACGGCGCGCTCCTCGACGGGCGCGAGCTTAGGCCGTGCGCCGTTGCCGGTAGCGCTCCACGCAGCCGCGCGAGGGGGATGGCGTCCTGTCGCCGTTCACCCGAGCAGACCCCAACGGCGTTGGACCGCGCGATCCACCCGACGGAGCAGCACCTCGTCGACGAACAACCCGATCGCGACCACCACGACCATCGCGGCGAACAGGCCCGTGGCGTCGTCACGAGCCTGGGACGCTTGCAGCGTCGCCCCGAGGGAACTGCGGCCGTCGAGCGCGACCAGCAGCTCGCCGGCCATCAGCGCTCGCCACGCGAACGCCCACCCCTGGCTCAACCCGGCGACCAGGTTCGGCAGGGCGCCCGGCAGCACCACGTGGCGGAGCCGGTCGATCCCCCATGCCCCGAGCACGTGCCCGGCTCGGTGCAGGTTCGGTGGGATCCGGTCCACCCCGGTGAGCAGCCCCGTGGCGACGGCGGGGGCCGCGCCGAGCACCACGACGGCGAGGATGGCGCCCTCGGAGGGCACGAGCAGCACGAGCACCACCGGGAACCAGGCGACCGACGGGACGGTCTGCACCGCAGCGAGCAGCCCCCCGATGCCCGCGCGCAGCGGGGACGAGACCGCGACCGCGGCGCCGATCAGCAACCCGACGACGATGGCCGCCAGGAAGCCGACCGTCGCACGGCCGAGCGTGGTGACCAGCGCCTCCGGCAACGTGCCTGCGGTCAGCTCCAACCAGAGCCGGCGAGCGACCGGTACCGGCCCGGGGACCTCACCGCCCGACCGAGCCGCGAGCAACCACCAGGCCAGGCCGAGGCAGAGCGCGGCCGCCACCCGTGGCCACACCACGGACCAGCCGCGACGGGTCGCACTCGGGCTCGCGTCGCCGCGGAAGGTGACCGCCGCGGCGTGCGTCGGTGCCTCAGGAGCTGACGGCACGGAGGCTCGCCTGCTCGCGGAGGGTGGAGGTGATCCGCGTCGAGAGGGCCGCGACCTCGGGGTCCGAGATCGCCCGAGGGCGGTCGAGGTCGACCTCGAAGCTGGCCGCCACGCGTCCCGGGCTGCTGGAGAGCACGATCACCTGCTCTCCGAGCCGGACCGCTTCACGCACGTTGTGGGTCACGAACACCACCGTCACCCCGGTGCGGTGCCAGATCGCCTCGAGTTCGTCGTGCAGCCGGTCCCGGGTGATCGCATCGAGCGCCGCGAAGGGTTCGTCCATCAGCAGCACGTCGGCGTCCTGGGCGAGCGCCCGGGCGAGCGCCACCCGTTGCCGCATCCCCCCGGACAGCGCGTGCGGACGTTCATCGGCGGCGTGGGCGAGGTGGACGAGGTCGAGCAGTTCGAGGGCCTGCTCGCGCCGCTCGCGCCGGGGCACGCCGCGCAGCTTCAGCGCGAGCTCGACGTTGCGTGCGGCCGTCAGCCACGGGAACAGCGCCGCCTCCTGGAACAGGAGCGTGGTGGCGCCGGTGACGGTGACCTCACCGCGCGTCGGCGCGGCGAGCCCGGCGAGCAGCTCCAGCAGGCTCGACTTGCCGCAGCCGGAGGCCCCGACGAGGCAGGTGAACCCCCCGACCGGCACTTCGAGGTCGACGTCGACCAGCGCCGTCGGCCCACCGGGGTGGACCTTGGTCAGGCCACGGGCCGAGACGGCGGTGGCAGGACCGGACAGGACGGGGACGGCGGACACGCGATCGGCTCCGGAGGTTCGGGTGTGCGGCAGGTTCGCGGCCCACCGCCTCGAGCGCGCCTCCTGTAGGGAGAACCGTTCGCACGGTTCTGTCGCTGCAGGTCGCCGGGTGCGCCGCCCGCCCCCCACGCTGCGGTCGACGGTGCACCCTCCCCCTGCCCAGCCCTGCCCTCGGAGCGTCGCGTGGCGGATGTCGAACAGCTCAAGCACGCCAGCAGCTACCTCGCTGGCGACCTCGACGAGCAGCTCGCGGACGCTTCGGACGCCTTCACCGCCGAGGCCACCCAGCTGCTGAAGTTCCACGGCAGCTACCAGCAGGACGACCGCGACGTCCGCAAGGAACGCGCCGCGGCCGGGCTCGGCAAGGCCGTGTCGATGATGGTGCGTGCCTCGATCCCCGGTGGCGTGCTGACCGGGGAGCAGTACCTGGCCTGCGATGCGCTCGCCGACGAGGTCAGCAACGGCACGTTGCGGATCACCACCCGCCAGGGTCTGCAGTGGCACCTGGTCGGCAAGCACGACCTCAAGCAGTTGATCGCCACGCTCAACGACCACCTCCTGTCGACCCTCGCCGCGTGCGGCGACGTGTCCCGCAACGTCTGCGCCTGCCCCGCGCCGCTCCCTGGCCGGGACGATCTCTTCGCGCACGCCGAGCGGCTCGCGATCGCGGTCCGCCCACGCACCTCGTCGTACTGGGACCTCTTCCTCGACGGCGAACGGCGGGTCTCCGCCGTCCCCGACCACACCGAGGTCGTCGGCGACAGCGGCGACGCGGTCGAGCCCCTCTACGGGCCGACCTACCTGCCCCGCAAGTTCAAGATCGGCTTCGCGCACACCGGCGACAACTGCGTCGACGTCTACACCCACGACGTCGGCATCGTGCCGCTACGCACGGAGGCCGGGGCGATCGAGCGGTTCGTGATGGTCATCGGTGGTGGGCTCGGCATGACCCACAACAAGCCGGCGACCTTCCCACGCCTCGCCTCGCCGTTCGCCACGGTCGGCGCCGACGAGCTCGTCCCGGTCGTCGAAGCGATCATCAGCGTCCAACGCGACCACGGGGACCGCTCGGACCGCAAGCACGCGCGGATGAAGTACCTGGTCGAGGAGCGCGGCGTCGACTGGTTCCGCGGCGAGGTCGAGGCGCGGCTCGGCCACCAGCTCGACCCGCCGCAGGAGCTGTCGTGGGACGGGACCGACGATCACCTCGGTTGGCACCCGCAGAGCGATGACGACCACGGCGCGTGGTTCCTCGGTGTGCCGGTCCCCTCCGGGCGGATCCAGGACACCGCTGACGTGCAGCTGCGATCGGCGGTACGCGACCTCGTCGAGGACCACGGGTTCGGGGTCCGCTTCACCGCCCGGCAGGATCTGCTCCTCACCGACGTCCCCGCCGATCTCCGCGCCGAGGTGACCTCCCGTCTGCACGAGGCCGGTGTGCCGCTCGTGGAGGACATCGCGCCGGTGACCCGGCACGCCCTGGCGTGTCCCGCGCTCCCGACCTGCGGTCTCGCGCTCGCCGAGGCCGAGCGCGTGATGCCCGCCGTCACCGACCGCCTCGCCGGTGCGCTCGACGAGCTCGATCTCGGGGACGAACCGGTACACCTGCGGGTGACGGGGTGCCCGAACGGGTGCTCACGGCCGTACTCGACCGAGATCGGCGTCGTCGGCCGCGGCAAGGACCACTACACCGTGCACCTCGGCGGTGATGCCGCCGGCACGCGTCTCAACCGGATCTTCGCCGACCGCATCCACCTCGACGACCTCACCCCCCTGCTGACGCCGCTGCTGGCGGCCTGGCGCGAGGAGCGCGAGGGGGCCGAGTCCTTCGGCGCCTGGTGCGACCGGGTCGGCCCGACGGCGCTGCGGGAGCGGTTCCCGACCGACGGGCAGGTGCTGGCGTGACCACGACGAGCATCTCCGTACTCGAGGCCCTCCACGGGGACGATCCGGGCCTCGAGGACCGCCGCGAGCAGGTCGCTCGGATCGCGCGGGAGCTCGAGCACGCCTGGGCCGGCGACGTGCTGGCCTGGGCCGCACGGACGATCCCGCGGTTCGCGGTCACCTCGTCGTTCGGTGCGGATTCCGCCGTCCTGCTCCACCTGCTGTCGACCGTGGCGCCCCACGTGCCCGTCATCTTCCTCGACACGGGGCTCCACTTCGAGGCGACGATCACCTTCCGCGAGGAGCTCGCCGAGCGGCTCGGGCTGCGCGTGGTCGACGTCCGCCCCGCCCGGAGCGTCGCGGCGCAGGCCACCGATGAGGGCGACCGGCTGTGGGAACGCGACCCCGACCGGTGCTGCTCGCTACGCAAGACCATCCCGCTGCGCGACACCATGCAGCGGTTCGACGGGTGGGCGACCGGGGTGCGCCGGTCACAGACCCCCGAACGCGCGACCCAGCCAATCGTCGAGGTCCGCCGCGCGGGGGGCCGCCACGTGACCAAGGTCGCGCCGCTCGCACGCTGGAGCGAGGCCGAGGTCGCCACCTACCTCGAGGTGCACGAGCTGCCTCGTCACCCGCTCGTGGACGACGGGTACGCCTCGATCGGTTGCGCTCCGTGCACCGTCCGCGTGGCACCCGGCGAGGACGCCCGTGCCGGCCGCTGGTCCGCGTTCGACAGCAAGACCGAGTGCGGCATCCACCTCCCCGGGGACGACCGCCCGTGATGCCGTCGTTGCCGTTCCCGTCCGCCCGCCCTGGCGTGGTCCACCTCGTCGGCGCGGGCCCCGGTGACCCCGGGCTGCTGACCTTGCGTGCGGCGGCGCTCCTCGCGACCGCCGACGTCGTCGCACACGACCGGCTCGTCCCCGACGCGGTGCTCGACCTGGTGCCCCCCACCGTCGACCGCGTCGCCGTCGGCAAGCCCGCCCCCGGCAGCTGCGGGTGGCGCCAGGACGCGATCAGCGATCTGCTCGTCGCCGAGGCGCGGGCCGGCCACGCCGTCGTCCGCCTGAAGGGTGGCGACCCGTTCGTCTTCGGCCGGGGCGGCGAGGAAGCGATCCGCTGCCACCAGGCCGGCATCGAGGTCGAGATCGTCCCGGGCGTCACCTCGGCGGTCGCCGCACCAGCCGCCGCCGGCATCCCGGTCACCCACCGCGGTGTGGCCTCGGCGGTGGCCTTCGTGACCGGTCACGAGGATCCGGCCAAGCCCTCCAGCCAGCTGGACTGGGCCGGCCTCGCCGCCTTCCCGGGGACGCTGGTGTTCCTCATGGGCGTCCACCACGCCGGGCGCATCGCCTCGCAGTTGGTCCTGCACGGGCGGTCCGCGACGACCCCGACCGCCGTGGTGCGGTGGGGCACCACCGAGCGGCAGCAGGAGCTCGTCAGCGACCTGGCCTCGCTCGCGGCCGACATCGAACGCTCCGCGATCGCCTCACCAGCCACCATCGTCGTCGGCGACGTCGTCCGCGTCCGCGAGGCGATCCGCGGCCACGCCCCCGTCGTGGACGCCCTCGCCCGCTGAGCCACACGGGGCGCGGCGTCGAGCGTGGTCAGGTCAACCTGGCACGGAGCTCGTCGGCGAACCCGCCCGGCATCGCGCCCGCGACGGCCGGGAGGACGACCTCGTCGTCGCTCTCGGGCCACCGGCCGTTCTCGACGATCAGCGCCACCAGCTCGCGCGCCACCTCGACCGGCGGCACACCGTGCAGGGCCAGGCCACGGCGCGTGTGGTTCGGCAGCGTGGCGGTGTGCACCCGTCCCTCACCGAACAGCACGGTGAACCGTTCGGGGTCGGCGGTTGCCAGCACCTCGAACCCACCGGCGCTCACGTGGCCAGCCCGACCACTGCGCTCGACGCTGGCGTGTCGGGGAGCCGCTCACCACCCTCGATCGCGACGCTGAGCCGCTCCCCCGCCGGCGCCAAGGGGCACGACCAGGCCGGGTCGTGCACGCAGCTCGGGTGGTAGGCGAAGTTCAGGTCGATCTCGAGCTGGTCGTGGCTGCCACCGAGGTCGGCGGACTTGACCGTGTCGAGCAGGTAGCGCCCCCCGCCGTAGGTGGTCACGCCGTTGGTCGCATCGCGCAGCGGCACGAAGATCCCCCCGCCGTAGGTGTCGAGCCAGAAAACCGAGACCGGGTGCACCACCCCACCGAGCGGCAGCGCCAAGGTGCCGATCCGGTGCGCCGGCGTCACCCCGTCGGCACTGTGCGCGATGTGCATCGTGACCGGCTCGGCGTCGTGGACGTCGAGGGCGCCGAGGCGTAGCTCCGCGTCGTAGGGGAAGACGGGTAACCCCGAGAAGGTCGCGCGGTCCTCCGGGCGCAGCGGGGACGAGGGGTGGCTGGCGAACAGCTCGTCGCGTTCGTCGCGCCACCACCGCCACGTGGTCTCGGACGGTCCGCGGCGGCGCACCTCGCCGTAGAGGTCGGCGACCCGGCGGCGCCAATCGAGCAGGTCGAGATCGTCGCGCACGGTCCCCCTCCGGTTCAGTACCCGAGCCGCCCGAGCTGCTTCGGGTCGCGCTGCCACTCCTTGGCCACCCGGACGTGGGTGGTCAGGAAGACCTTGCTACCGAACAGGACCTCGAGCTCGTGACGCGCCGCGGTGGCAGCGGCCTTCAACGTCACCCCGCCCTTACCGATCACGATGCCCTTCTGCGAGTCACGTTCCACGTGGATGACCGCGTCGATCTCCAGCAGGTCCTCGCGTCCCTCGGCGGGCCGGACCTCGTCGACGGTGACCGCGATGGAGTGCGGCAGCTCGTCACGGGTGCGCACGATCAGCTGCTCGCGCACGATCTCGGCCGCCAGCTGGCGTTCCGGCTGGTCGCTCGCCCGGTCCGGTGGCAGCAGCCGCGGCCCCTCGTGGAGGTGGGTGACCAGCACGTCGGCGAGGTGATCGACGTTGTCGCCCGTCGCGGCCGACACCGGCACGATCTCCGCGAACTCGTGCCCGTCACCGAGCAGGGTCGACAGCGCCTCGAGCGCCGGGAGGACCTTCCCCCGGTCCCCCAGCCGGTCGATCTTGTTCGCGACGGCGACGACGGGGGTGCCGACGTCGGCCAGCTCGCGGGCCAGGAACCGGTCGCCGCTGCCGATCCCCTCGGCGACGTCGACCATGAGGACGATCAGGTCCACGCCCGCCCACGTGTCGCGCACGAGGTCGTTCAGCCGCTTGGTCAGCAGCGTCCGCGGTTTGGCGAGCCCCGGGGTGTCGAGGAAGACCAGCTGTGCATCCTCGCGGGTGAGCACGCCCCGGATCGCGTTGCGGGTGGTGCCCGGGGTGTCGGTGACGATCGCCACCTTCTCGCCGACCAGGTGGTTGAGCAGCGTCGACTTGCCGACGTTCGGTCGACCGCAGATGGCCACGAGCCCCGACCGGTGCCCCTCGGGCGTCGGGTCGCGCAGGCCGGCGAGCATCGCCTCGACGTCGAGCTCACGCTCGCGCATCAGCGCTGCCCCTGTGCGAGCCGCTTCGGACCGAAGCCGTGCGGCAGCAGGTCGGTGATGTGGACGATGAGCGGCCGGCCGCCGTCACCGGAGGCGTAGACCGTGGCGTCCTGACCGAACTCGAAGATCGTCTGGCGGCAGGCGCCGCACGGTGTGCAGGGATCCTGCCCGTCGCCGACGACCGCCACGGCGACGATCGGGCTACGCACCCCCGCGGTGATCATCGTCGCGATGGCGCTCTGTTCGGCGCACGTGGTCATCCGGTACGAAGCGTTCTCGACGTTGACGCCCTCGAAGCGGTGCCCGTCGGCGGTCACCACGACCGCGCCCACCCGGAAGTGGGAGTACGGGGCGTAGGCGCGCTCACGGACCGCTCGAGCCGCGCGCAGCAGCGCCGCCTCATCGAGGGGGGCAGCCTCGGTCGTCGGCAGATCGGGCTTCACAGCGGCTCCACAGGTCGCGTGTGCGGGTCCGTCAGCCTACGCGCGTCAGCTGCGCGACGTGCTCGCCGGGCACGGTCCTGCCCGGCCTCGGCTCAGCGCTCAGCGCGTTCGGCGTCGTCGACCGCGGTGCGCACCAGCACCTTCGCCACACGGCGCCCCTGCAGCCGTTCGACGGTGAGCTCGACCCCGTCGAGCTCGACGCGTTCGCCCTGCCGCGGGACCCGCCCGAGGGTGCCGAACACCAGGCCGCCGACCGTGTCCCAGCCCTCCTCGGGGAGGTCGGTGGCCAACAGCTGGTTGAGATCGTCGACGCCGAGCCGCGCATCGACACGCCAGCCACCGTCGTCGAGGATGTCGACGAGCGGGTCCTCGTGGTCGTGCTCGTCCACGATCTCGCCGACGATCTCCTCGAGGATGTCCTCGATGGTCACCACGCCGACCAGATCGCCGTACTCGTCGACGACCATCGCGAGGTGGATGGTGGCCTCCTGCAGCTCGCGGAGCAGCTCGTCGCAGCGCTTGGTCTCGGGCACGAAGGTGGGGTCGCGGACCAGGTCGATCCACCGCCGTCGGCGGTCCGCGGCGACGCGCCGCAGCAGGTCCTTGGCGTAGACCACACCGATCACGGTGTCGGGGTCGTCGGCGTCCTGCACCGGGATGCGGGAGACCCCGTGCTCGACGACCACGGCCACGACCTCGTCGAAGGTGGCGTCCTCACGCACCATCACCAGGTCCGGTCGCGGGACCATCACCTCGCGGACGCGGGTATCGGCGAGCTCGAGGATCGCACGGATCATCTCGCGCTGTTCGGGCTCGAGCTCCTCGTCCTGCTCATCGCCGTCCTGGTCCTGGTCCTCGTCGTCGTCACGGTCGGTGGTGTAGGGGCCGGCGACGCCGTCACGCTGCGGGACCAACGCACGCCCGAGCCCGACGAGGATCCGGCTGACCGGGTCGAGCACCCGCACGAGCAGCTTGCCCGACGGCGCGAGCCGGCCACCCGCAGCCTCGAGCGATCGCAGGGTGAAGGTGCGCGGCGCCACCTCCCCGACCACGATGGCCAGGACGACCACCAGCGCGACCGCGCCCGTCGCGCCGAGGTCCTCGCCGAGCTGCTCCCAGCCGGCGACACCGGCGACCGCCACGAGCCCCGCGCGGACCACCACCGACGCGACCAGCAGCACGTTCAGCGCCGTACCGCGGTGCTCGGTGAGCCACAGCAGGGCCTGCGCACCCTTCGCCTCCTCCTCGTGCAGACGCATGGCGCGGACCACATCCACCTTCTGCACGACCGTCTCGAGCGCGGCCAGGTAGGCGGTCAGGGTGAGGAGGATGGCGAGCGCGAGCACCGCCGAGAGGGTCGGGGTCACCTGCCCGCTCCGTAGCTGGCCAACAGCTGGTCGGTGAGCCCGAACATCTCCCGTTCCTCGTCGGGGGTGGCGTGGTCCATCCCGAGCAGGTGCAGGATCCCGTGCACGGTGAGCAGGCGGACCTCGTCGGCCGGGCTACGGCCGAGCCCAGCGGCCTGCTCGTGCGCCACCGCCGGGCACAGCACCACGTCACCGAGGATCGAGGGCGCGTCCGGCGAGGACTCCCCCGGCTCGTCGATGGGGAAGGCCAGGACGTCGGTCGGACCGTCCTTGCCCATGTGTTCGGCGTTCAGGGCGGCGATCGTGTCGCGGTCCACGAGCAGGAGCGCGAGCTCCATCTCGTCGGGGACGCGGCGCTCGGCGAGGACGTGGCGCGCGAGCGCGAGCAGATCGTCGGCGTCCACGGGCTCCTGCTGTTCATCGGCGAGGTAGACGCTCACTCAGCGATCCTGGTCGCGGGTCGCGGTCCGTGCGGCCTCGGCCTCGTCCTCGGCGGCCTGGTGCAGCTCGTAGGCCTCGACGATGCGTTGCACGATGTGGTGGCGTACGACGTCCCCCGAGCTGAGCTCGGCGAACGCGACCCCCTCGATGCCGTCGAGGATGTCGCGAACCACCCGCAGACCCGAGCGCTTCCCCGAGGGCAGGTCGACCTGGCTGATGTCACCGGTGACCACGGCCTTCGAGTTGAACCCGATGCGGGTCAGGAACATCTTCATCTGCTCGGCGGTGGTGTTCTGGGCCTCGTCGAGCACGATGAACGCATCGTTCAAGGTGTTGTGCGTCACCAGTAGGTCCTCGGTCACGTACAACGAGTCCGCTGCAGCGACCCGGATGCAGACGGCTTCCTCGCGTCCCTCGGGCTCGATGCTGGTGATGAACCGCGCGGGACGCCCACCACCGTGCTGCCGGTAGGTCTCGAGTTTGCGTGTCAGACGGAACGGATCGATGCCCTCCGGCAACCGCAGGTCGACGACGTCGCCCCGACGCACGGCAGTCCCCCCGAAAGAGGTCACCAGGAACGCGACGTGCTCACGCAGTACGGCGGAGGCCGCGGTGAACCGCACTACTGCCCCGGTGAACCATCTCGACCCCACCTCGCCTCGGGCATCGAGGAGCCCTTGGAGCAAGCCGAGCCGCACCTCAGGTGAGTTCACGAGAAAGTCGTGAGGCGCCACGTCGGGAACAACGAGCGGTGGCGCGTCGGAGGGGGACATCGCCGGTGTTCGTTCAGTCGCGGCCGTCGCGAAGGACGGCGTGGTGGAGCCGGTCAGGCAGCCATCCCCGAGGAGAAGCCCGAGCGCGTACGGGTCCATCGGGACCTCGGACGACGCGAACTCGACCGGTGCGCTGAGGAGGGGGAGCTCGTAGCGGTGGGCGTGTGCGGCGCGCAGGTTGCCGATCATCTCCCGCGTCTCGAGGACACGGGCTGGCTTGCCTCGTCGGCGGTCCGAGGCGGTGGTGACCGCCCACAGGTGGTCAGCGGTGCAGCGCGTCGAGGCACCGTCCTGCGACGACACCCGGTAGATGTCCTTCTCGCCCTGCGGGAAGATGCCGAGCACCTCGGTGGGCCGGCCATCGGAACCGATGACCTGGTCCCCCGGCACGAGCTCACCGATCGGGTGGAAGCCGTCCGGGGTCAGGACCTGCGCGGTCACCGGCTGCGCCCGACCCCGCATGTAGGCCAGCGGGGCGACCTCGATGGTGCCGCGCTCGACGTGGGCGGCGAGCTCCTCCGCCTCCATCATGTCCATCAACGCGTCCCACAGAGGCTTCAGGTACGGGTCGATCTTCTCGTGCAGGGTGCCCGGCAGGAACCCCAACCGTTCGCCGGCCTCGACCGCGGGCCGGGTCAGGATGAGGCGGTTGACCTGCTTGGCCCGCAGGGCCTGGACCGCTGCCCCCATGGCGAGGTAGGTCTTGCCCGTCCCGGCGGGACCGATCCCGAACGTGACCGTGTTCTCGCGCAGCGCGTCGAGGTAGCGCTTCTGCCCGAGCGTCTTCGGTCGGATCGTGCGGCCACGGTGGGTGATCAGCGCCTCGGAGAGCACCTCGGAGGGACGTTCCTCCTCGTCGGCACGGATCATGCGGATGGTCTGCTTGACCATGCCGCGGTCCAGCAGCTGGCCACGGCCGAGCAACAGGACCAGCTCCTCGAACAGCCGGGCCACGCGAGCGGTCTCGCTGGGATCGCCAGCCAGTGCGATCTCGTTGCCGCGGACGTGGATGCTGGCCGCGGGGAAGGCCTTCTCGACCAGGCGGAGCAGCTCGTCCTGGGTACCGAGCAGCGAGACCATCGCATGCTCACCCGGGACGAGGACCTTCACGCCGGCGGACGGGTTCGAGGAGGCGGTGGCCGCGGCGTTCGCGGACGGTGGGGATGTCACGGGTGGGTTCGAGGCTCCGGACGGGATCGGTGGCCGCCCGAGGGTACTGCCCGGGACCGGTCGGACGACAGGACCGGCGGGGGCCGTCGACCACCGACGGTCAGCGCAGGATGCCCGCGTCCGTCAGCCGGGTCCGCAGCTGGTCGGGTGCGCTGGCGGTCACGGCCGCCAGCGTGTCGAGGTCGGCGGCCCGCACGGTGAGCACCCGGCCGAGATCGCCACGTCGGGAACGGATGGATCCGACGAAGCGCGCGAGCGCCGGTTCGGCCTCCCGGTGCCGCTCGAGCTCCGCCAGGTCGATCACGAGCCGCAGATCGCTCGGATCGGGGGCGTCGGGAGGGCGGGCGGGCGGCGGCAGCAGCTCGATGACCGGCACGCGGTAGAAGGTCGCGAGCTGCTGGAGCCGACGTAGCGACACGGCGCGCTCGCCACGTTCGTAGGCGCCGACCACCGACGCCTTGAGCTCGCCCTCCGAGAGACGCTCGACGTCCTGCAACGAGCGATCCTGCTGCACGCGGACGTCTCGGAGCCGCTCGCCGACGGCGCGGGCCCGGGCGTCGTCCTCGACCTCGCCATCCCCCGTCATGTGTGGCGCACCTCTCCGCCCGCGGCGCTCGCTCGGGCAGCCACGAGGCTACCCCTGGACGGGGCGCGGAGGATGGCCGGTCAGCTCCAGCGTCCAGTGACCGCGGCCACCACCGCGACCGCCGCAGCAGCGGCGTGCTCCGTGCGCAGGACCGTCGGTCCGAGCCCCACCACCTCGCCTCCGGCGGCCTCGAACGCCGCCACCTCCTCGGAGGACCATCCGCCCTCGGGTCCGATCGCCACGGTGATCGCGGGTCCACCACCCGCCGCACCGCCGAGCGCGTCGACGAGGGGACGCGCCGCGCCCACGTGGGCGACCAGCAACCGACCGTCAGCCGGCACCGCCGCACACAACCGCGCCGCGCCCGTCACCTCGGCCACCGACGGCCGGGTCGGGCGTCGAGCCTGCTCGCAGGCGGCGCGCGCGATCGCCCGCCACCGCTCGACCGCCTTGACGGCGCGCTCGCCGTCGAGCGCGGCCACGCTGCGAACGGCGGCGACGGGCACGATCCGGTCCACGCCGAGCTCGGTGATCTGGCGGACGACCTCGTCGAGCTTGCGGCCCTTCGGTAGCGCCTGGGCGACCGTGAGCGCGGGCGCTGGCGGGGCCGCCGTCACGACCGCCGCGTCGAGCACCACGCCGTCCTCGACGAGATGGCCACTCGCCTCGGAGCCGGCCCCGTCGCTGGCCACGACCGCTGCACCGGCCCGCAACCGGAGCACCCGGGTGAGGTGGTGCAGCGCGTCGGGTGGGAGCTCGACGTGGTCCCCGGCGAGGCGACCTGCGAGGGGGACGTCGAGGTGGAGGTAGGGCGCGAGGCTCACGTGGCGCCCGAGCGGGCGCTCACCGGAACGCGTCCCGCAGACGGGTGAACATCCCTCGGCCACGCGATGCGAGGTGCTCGCCGCGGAGCTCGGCGAGCTGCTCGAGCAGCTCGCGTTGCGGCGCATCGAGGTCGGTCGGGACCTGGACGCGGACACGCAGCCGCAGATCCCCCCGGCGACCGCCGCCGTGGCCCGGGAGCCCCGCCTGGCGGACGCGCAGCACCGCACCCGGCTGGGTCCCGGCGGGGACCTCCACCTCGACCTCGTCGCCGTGGACGGTCGGCACCGTGATGCTCCCGCCGAGCGCCGCCTGGGTGACCGGCACGGTGACCTCGGCCAGCAGGTGACGGCCGTCACGTTCGAACAGCTCGTGCTCGGCGATCCGCACCTCGACGTACAGGTCCCCGGCGGGCGCTCCCTGCCGACCGGCTTCGCCGGCTCCGGCGACCCGCAGCCGGTCGCCCTCGTCCACCCCCGCCGGGATGTCGACGGTGTAGGTGTTCTGCTGTGCGGTGCGGCCGTCGCCCCCGCAGGCGGTGCACGGATCGGTGACGGTGCGACCCGTCCCCCGGCACCCCGCGCACGGCGCCGCCGTCGCGAGCTGCCCGAAGGCGGTACGCACGATGCGCTGCACCTGCCCCGCACCTCCGCACTGCGCGCAGGCTGCGGCCGCCGCCCCGGAGCTGCTCCCGCTGCCGCCACAGGTCTCGCACGACGAGGCGACCTCGACCGCGACCTCGCGGCGCACCCCGGCGGCGATCTCCTCGAGCGTGAGCTCCGTCGGGACGAGGACGTCGCGGCCGGGCTGGGTGCGTTGGGGGCCGCGGCCTCCGCCGCCCGCGCCGCCACCACCGAACGCCGAGCCGAAGAAGGCGTCGATCACGTCGCCGATCCCACCGAAGCCGGGGCCACCGAACCCACCGAACGGGTCCCCGCCAGCACCACGCGTGCTGGGGGTCCCGTCGTCACCGAAGCGGTCGTAGCGGGCGCGCTTCTCGGGGTCGGCGAGCACCTGGTAGGCGTGCGTCACCTGCTTGAAGGACTCCTCGTCCCCGCCCGCGTCGGGGTGGTGCTCGCGGGCGGCACGGCGGTAGGCCTTCTTGACCTCATCAGCCGAGGCGTCCCGAGGGACACCCAGCAGCTCGTACAGATCGGACACGACGGGACCTCGCGGAGGTCGGAGACGGGGGGGCGGAGGAGCTCGCTCAGCCGGAGAGGTCAGCGAGCGATCGTTGGAGCTCCTCGGCGACGGCGCGGACGGTCGAGAGCACCGATGCGTAGTCCATGCGCGTCGGACCGAGCACACCGAGCGATCCGGCGGTGACCACGCGGTAGCGCTGAGCGACCAGGGAGGTCGATCGCAGGTCCTCGACGGCGTTCTCGCCACCGATGCGCACGAGCGGTGCGTCGTCGGTGGTGTCGGCCAGGAGCCGGGCCAGGGTGGCACGTTCCTCGAGGAGCTGCAGCACCCGGGACAGCTCGTCGCGTTCGAGCGCCGCTTCGTCGGCGAGCGAGGCGCGGCCACCGACGACCACGTGGTGGACGGTGTCGTCGACCAGGCCAGCCGCGGTCGCGTCGGTGATCGCACGCAGCAGCTCGCGGAGATCGCTCGGTGCCGCCTCGACGAGCGACGTCAACGCGGCGTGGACCTCGCCCATCGGACGGCCACGGACCTGTTCCCCGAGCACGGTGCGCAGACGTTCCAGGTCGGTCTCGGTCGTGCCGGCGGGCAGCTCGACGGTGCGCTTCTCGACCCGCCCGGTGTCGGCGACCAGCAGCAACAGCGCGGTCGATGGCGACAGCCCGACCAGCTCGACGAGCTTGCAGCGGGAGGCGTCGACCGCGGGGGCGATGACGAGCGAGACCAGCCGCGTCAGCTGGCTGAGGACCGACGAGGTCCGCGCGAGCAGATCCTCGACGTCACGCGCCGAGCCGAGCAGTTCGCCGATGAGCTCACGCTGCGGGGCGTCGAGAGCGGGGTTGGTGGCCAGGTCGTCGACGAACCGGCGGTAGCCCTGGTCGGTCGGGACCCGGCCCGCGGAGGTGTGGGGCTGGGTGATGTACCCGAGCTCCTCGAGCGCCGCCATCTCGTTCCTGACCGTGGCGGCCGAGACGTCGAGGCGGGCGACCTCGACGACACGTCGCGACCCGACCGGTTCCCCGTCGGCGACGTACTCGGTGACGATCGCGCGGAGGATCCGGAGCTTGCGATCGTCGAGCGGCGGTGGGTCCGACAGCGGCGCGGCCGGCGCCGCGTCGTCCACCCCGGTCGACACCAGCTCGTGCAGCAGCGTGATGGGTCGCGAAGCGTCCTCACCGGTCCCTGTCGCCACCTCGCCACCCCCTCTCATCGGTCGTTCGCACGGTGCTGCGAGGGTAGCGACGGTGTCCCTCCGAGCGGTTGGGTCCCTCCTTCCCCGCGGAACGTCGCCTAGGTTGAGCCCGAAGACGACGAGGAGAACGCTCGTGGCACGACCCCCCGGGCCATCCGGTGCGGATCCGCGCGACACCCCCGAGGTGGTGCGCTCGCTGGTCGACAACACCCAGCTGCTGGTCAAGAAGGAGATCGAGCTCGCGAAGCTCGAGATCAAGGAGATCGTCACCGCACGGGTCATGGCGGTGGCGTTCCTGGCCATCGCTGGTGTGCTCGGCCTGTACCTCGGCGCCTTCGCGTTGGTGACCATCGCCAAGGCGCTCGAGCTGGTCGTCGCCGAGTGGCTCGCGTGGCTGATCGTCACCGGCATCGTCCTGCTGATGGTGGTCGTGCTGCTCCTGCTGGCCAAGCGCAAGCTCCAGAAGCCGTCGAACTCGCCGGACACGACCAAGGCCGACGTCCAAGAGACCATCGAGCTGGCCAAGGGCGCCAAGGAGAAGGTGCAGCTGTGAGCGACACCTCACCCGGACGGACCGACCCCACCGAGCCGATCGACCGCACCGCGGACGAGGCCGAGGCGAACATCCGGGCGGCCGAACGCCGTGCCGAGGACCGCATCGGCGACGCTCGCGACGCCGCCACCTCCAAGATCCGGCGCACCGAGCGACGGGTGAAGGGCAAGGTCCGCGAGACCGGCGACAAGCTGCGCACGCAGATCGCCGAGGTCCAGGGCGCGTTCGGCAGCGCCGGCGGCCTGTCGGAGCCGAAGCCGGCCGACTCGGTGGGCGAGGCGGTCGAGCACGCGACCGAGCTGCGACGCGCGCTCGACCGCGACCTCGACACCTTGGCGGCGAGGATCCCACCCAAGGACGAACTGACGGACAAGGCCAAGACCTACGGTGGTGTGGCGGTCGGCGTGCTGGCGGCCGTCGGGGCCGTGGCCGTCGGGTTCAAGCAGCGTGGCGAACGCAAGCGCATCGAACGCGAGGCCAAGGCGCACGCCGATGCCATCGCGCGCTACCTGCCCCAGGCAGCGGAGCGGCCCCGTGAGGACGACGACGGTGGCCACACCGGCCTCGTCCTGTTGATGCTGATCGCCGCCGCCGTCGGCGCCGTGCTGTTCAAGAAGCAGCAGGAGGGCCCGGTCGCCGACGAGGACCTGTGGGGTCCGGCCTGACGCGACCGCTCGCGGTCGTCACCGACGACCGACACCACCTCCACGACCCGCCGTTCGAGCTGAACGGCGGGTCGCGCGTGAGCCCACCCCCCGAACGTCCGTCGCGCCTGGCCGCCCTGCGCGAGGGGCTCGCGGACATCGACCACGTGCTGGTCGACGTCGAGGCACACGGTGACGGTCCACTGCTCGCCGTCCACGACGCGGGCCTGGTCGACTTCCTCGACCACGGCTACGAGCGTTGGCGGGAGGCGGGCGGCCCGGACCCGCTGATCCCGGACACCTTCGTCTCGTCGCGTTGGGCCAGCATGGACCCGCGGCCGCCCACCTCGCCGCTGGCGGTCCCCGGGTGGTGGTGCTTCGACACGGCCTCCCCGCTGACGCGCGGCTCGGGGACCGCCGCGCGTGCAGCCGCCGACGTCGCGCTGACGGCCGCCGGTCTGCTGCGCGAGGACACCTCCGTCGCCTACGCGCTCACGCGCCCACCCGGCCACCACACCGGCGTGCGCACCTACGGCGGGTTCTGCCTGCTCAACCCGGCCGCCGTCGCCGCACGCGCCCTGTCGACGGCGGGTCGCGTCGCGATCGTCGACATCGACGTCCACCACGGCAACGGGACCCAGGAGATCTTCTGGACCGACCCCGAGGTGCTCTACGCCTCGCTCCACGGCGACCCGAGCAGCCTGTTCCCGTTCGCGACCGGCCACGCTCGTGAGATCGGCGGGGGCGCCGGGCTCGGTGCGACCATCAACGTGCCGCTCCCCCCGGGCACGGGCGACGGGAGCTACCTCGCCGAACTCGACGAGATCCTGGCCGTCGTCGACCGCTACGCCCCGACGGCCGTCGTCGTCTCGCTCGGGTTCGACGCGGCTGCGGGCGACCCGCTCGGACCGCTCGCGCTGACCCCGGCCGGGTTCGCCGAGGTCGGACGCCGGATCGGGGCCCTGCAGCGTCCGACGCTGCTGGTGCAGGAGGGCGGGTACGCCGAGGCCGACCTCGGCCCCCTGCTGGCCGCGACGCTGGGCGGCCTGCTCACCTGATGCGGCTCCTGCGAGCCCGTCAGTCGTCGAGCCGTCGAGCCACGATGCCGGGCACGAGCTTGGTCGCACCGAGCGCTCGAGCGATCGGCCGGAGGGCCTCGAGCAGCTGGGTGGTGCGCTCGTCGCCGAAGCTGCGCCAGGCCGGGACCGTCAGCGCGTCGGTCACCCGCTCGATGCGGTCGCGCGTCACCGCCCCGAGCTCGGTGAGCTGGCCGTCCGCGTCGAGCAACCCGCGCTCCTGCATGCTGCGGATCGCGGCGTCCCACTCCGCGTCGCTCCAGCCGCGACGTGGCTGGAGGACCGCGCGGAGCTTGTCGCTGTCACCGGCGTGGATCAGGTGCGACTCGCAGCCGTCGATGCCGGCGGCGACCAGCGTCGCCACGTGCCCGTCGCCACGCGCTTCCCGGATACGCGTGGCCGCCTCGAAGAGGATCAGGTGCGGTTCGTCGGGCCACGGAGCCGCGGAGCGGGCAGCCGCGAGCGGACGTCCCACGATCGGCTGCAACAGCGCGACCTCGCGGGCGAGCTCGGCCGCGCGGGCCACGTCGCCCTCGAGCCCACCGAGCACGGGCGCGAGGGTGCGGCCGACGGCGTCGATCGTCGCGGCGTGGACGTCCTCGGGGGATGCCGCGTCCCAAGACGCCGGCAGAGCCGCCTGCACCAGGCCCGGCGCGAAACCGTAGAACGCCGCCGTCGCCAGCTCGGGGCCCACCGACCCCATCGGGGCGATGCGACCGGCGGTGTAGCTGCCCCACGGCAGCTCGAGACCGAGCGCGGCGTGCGCTTCGGCCACCACGGGTGAGAAGTACTGCGGGACGTGGACGCACTCGAGGTGGATCCACATCCTGCGGGCGGTGGCGCGTTCCTCGGGGGTCGTCCCGAGCGAGGTCAGGCCGTCGTCGTGCACGTGGGCTCCCGGTCATCGAGGCATCGACCGGACAGCGTAGGCGGGCGCTGCCCCCGTACCCTCCGGCCCGCCGCACCCGGGAGCTGACCCTGAGCGGACCGCTCGAACCACGTGATGCCCTGCGCGTCCTCCACCTCGAGACGGGGGCGGACGAGCGGGCGATCAAGCGCGCCTACCGGCGCCTCGCACGCGAGCACCACCCGGATGTCGGTGGGGATGCCGACACCTTCCAGGAGCTGCGGGTCGCGCTCGAGGTGTTGCTCGAGGAGGGGGCACCCCCGCCGGCTCCGCCCGGGCGCCCGTCACGCGACCGGCACGCCTGGAGCTCGGAGCAGACCGGACCGGCACGTCCGCAGGTCGACGCCTCGGCGATCGTGTGGGACGGACCGCTCCCGCGACCGGGCGACCGCCTCAACCGGGAACTGGTGGCCCGCTGGTTGGCGGACGGGGCCGATCACCCGGTGACGCCGCTCACCGCGACCTCGCGCGCCCCGGGTTCCCGCCTCAACGGCGCCGCGCGACGGCTGTCGCCGGACCTCACGTCGGGGCTCGAGATCGGTGCGGGCGCCGACGACCGTGGACGGGTGGTCGTCAGCGCCGCGATCGTGGCGGGCACCCGCGGCGGCCGGAAGGCCATCGACGCGGTGGCCCTGGACGGTGGGTGGGTCCGTCGGCGGAGCTCCACGACCTCTCAGGTCCGCTGGACCGCCGCCCCGGATGCGGACCGCCACCTCACCGCGGCCCGCGTCAGCGCGACGGTGGACGACCTGCTCAGCCGTGCGGCGTGGCCGCTGGACGCGTGGGCCCTGACGGCCCCCTGAGCGCGCATCGGCGCCCCGCCGAACGGCCGCCGTCCGGCCCCCGGCCGCTCGGCCACCGTCACCGGTGCCGACCCGTCGGAGCCGGTACTACCGTGGTCGTAGCAGCCGCGCTGGTCGCGCGGCTCCCCCGCCTCGGGCGGGCACCACACGGAGGTTCCACATGAAGAAGCACCTGCGTCTCGCCACCGCGGCGTTCGCCGCCACGACCCTCGCCCTCGCCGGGTGCGCGTCCGACGACGACGCCACCGACGACACCACGACCGAGGAGCCCGCGGTCGACGACGCTGGCCTGGAAGAGGAGCCGGCCGTCGACGACGCTGACCTGGAAGAGGAGCCGGCCGTCGACGACGCTGGCCTGGAAGAAGAGCCGGCCGTC
>JBBECA010000020.1:0-3708 GCA_040882055.1 Nitriliruptor sp. | reverse complement strand
CCTGGAAGAGGAGCCGGCCGTCGACGACGCTGGCCTGGAAGAAGAGCCGGCCGTCGACGACGCTGGCGCGGAGGAGACGGAGGGCTGAGCCCACCCCTCTGCGAGCACCGTGCGACGGGGCCGACCTCTCGGGTCGGCCCCGTTCCACGTCAACAGGCGGGGACGGGCTCGGCCAGGTCCCGGCCGTCGAGCCGCTCGAGCAACGTGTCGATGGGGACCACCAGCCCGTCGCCCGAGATCGCATCCAGCGCGAAGACGATGCCGACGACACGTCCGTCCTCGTCGAGCAGCGGTCCCCCGGAGTTGCCCTGACGGATCTCGGCGTCGACCCGGATCACGTCGGCGGGCTCACCGAGCAACTCGCCCTCGATGAGCGAGACCACCTCGCCGGACGACACGGTGGCGGGCCCGCCGCCCGGGTAGCCGACGGCGATGACCGGCTCGCCGGGCTCGACGGGCGTCTCTCGGAGCTCGGCGACCGGCAGGTCCGCTGCGCCGCTGAGCTGGAGGACGGCGAGGTCCGAGTCGACCGCGATGCCGGTGATGTCGGCCTCGAGCGAACGACCGTCCCAGGTGTTGACCGTGACGGCCCGAGGTTCCTCGACCACGTGCCGGTTGGTCACCACGAGGTCGCCGGGCAGCACGAAGCCCGACCCGAGTCCGAGCCGATCGCAGCCGAGGGTGCGGATGCGGACCGTCACCTGCTGTGCGCGCCGCAGCACCGACTCGGCGGCGACCTCGGGCAGCTCGAGATCGGCGAGCTCCGCCATCGAGGCCGCCTCCTCGTCAGCCGTCAGCGGCGGCGGGCTCGGGACGCACCCCACGGTGAACGCGAGAGCGACCACCACCGCGGTACGCCTGCGGCAGCGCATCACCGCAGCAGCCGATCGGCGCGGCTGGCGGCGGATGCCGCGTCCGCACGTGCCGTGTTGCAACGGGCGGTCGCGGTCGTCCGAGCGACGTTCAGGGGCCCGACCTCCACGTCCTCGCCCGCGCCCTGACGGTTGAAAGCATCGATCGCCTGGTTGAGCAGCTCGAAGAGCTGGTCGACGCAGCCATCGAGCGAGGTCACCGCACCCGCGATCGAGGCCGACAGTTCGACGAGGGTGTCGCGTTCCACGCTGGTCGTGGTCGCCACGTCCTCGGCCTGTGCCTTCTCGTCGGCCAGGTCCCGGACGCGGTCCTCGAGCGTGGCCACGTCCGTCTCCGAGACCGCGAGGGCGTCGCTGAGCTCGTCGAGCTGCCGCTGGAGCGCCTCGGTGCGTCCCCGCGCGTCGTCGCGCTGCTCCTCGAGCGCCGCCGCCCGCGTCTGCCACTCGCCGGCGACCTGACGCTGCTGGACGCCGAACGCGACCGCGGCCAGCGCGAGGATCACCACCACGGCCAACGTCGCCCGGCGTCGCGGCCGTGACGGCGGTTCGCCCGGCGGCGGGGACGTGGCCGGGGGTGGGGGCGCGGTCGGACCGCTCACGCGGGCGTACCTCGGGAGGTCGGCGGCACCACAGGGTGCCACGCCGCCGGCACACGGGACGCCCGAGCGCTGTCGGTGGCGTGCCGCGCACGCGGGGGTCCCGGGTGACAGACTGCGCCCGCCCTCGTTCGACAGCAGGCCGCACAGCAGGCCCGACAGCCGTAGGAGTCCCCGGTGAGCACCCACGAGACGCTCGAGACCGACCGCGGCTGGCTCTCGGAGGACGAGCTCGGCGCCATCCGCGGCCAGGTACCGATGGTCTACGTCGAGGCGGTGCCCGTCCGGGTCGACCACCTCGGGCGCATCGAGAAGGTGGGTGTCCTCCTGCGCGCCGGGGCCGACGGCAGCATCTCGCGGGCCGTCGTCTCGGGGCGGGTGCTGTTCGACGAGTCGCTGCGCGACGCGCTCTGGCGCCACCTGTCGAAGGACCTCGGTCCGGACGCCGCCCCGAACCTCCCCGTCGGCGCCGCCCCCTTCACCGTGGCGGAGTACTTCCCCGAGCCGGACCGAGGCTTCCACGACCCCCGTCAGCACGCCGTGGCGCTCGGGTACATCGTGCCGTGCGACGGCGAGTGCGCCCCGGCGCAGGATGCGCTCGACCTCGCGTGGCTGACCCCGGCCGAGGTCGTCAGTCCGGCGATCGCCTCGGAGCTGTCCGAGGGCCATGCCCGCCTGGTCCGGCGCGCGCTCGCGTTCTGCGGTCAGCTCCCCTGACCGTCGACCCGCACACCGCCGTTCAGGCTCGGAGCCGGCCGACGGCGTCATCGAGCAGGAACCAGCCCTCGTCGGTGCACCGCAGCCGTCCGCAGGCGGTCTCGACCAACCCCGACGCGAGCGCCTCCTCGAAGGCGAGCGCATCGATCGGGGGCAGGTCCGCCGGGTGCAGCCCCTCGCGGACACGCAGCCCCAGGAACAGCCGCTCCGTGGCGCGTTCGTCGTCGTCGAGGACCTCGGACCCCGCGACCGGATCCTGACCCGCCTCGACGGCGGCGAGGAAACGGTCGGTCGACCGGGTCGTCCAGGCACGTCGACCGGCGAGGTGGGCGTGGGCACCCACACCGACGCCGAGGTAGTCGCCGTGGCGCCAGTACAGCAGGTTGTGGCGGCTGCGCAGGGGCGCGGGCGACGCGCCGTGCCGGCTCGCGATCCGGGCCCAGTTCGCGACCTCGTAGTGGTCGAACCCGGCGCGGCCGAGCCGGTCGCGGGCGACCTCGAACCGGGCGCGTTGGACGTCCTCGTCCGGGGCCGGGGTCGTGCCCCGTTCGATGGCCCGACCCATCGGGGTGCTGTCGTGGATGGTCAAAGCGTAGGCCGACACGTGGTCGGTCCCGACGGCGAGGACCTCGTCGAGCGTCCCGACCCAGTCCTCGTCGCGCTCCCCCGGCGTGCCGTAGATGAGGTCGAGGGACACCTCCGGGATGCCCGTCTCACGCGCCTGCGCCACCGCTTCGGCCGGACGTCCCGGCGTGTGCTGGCGCTCGAGGGTGGCCAGCACGTGCGGGGCGAAGGACTGGGCGCCCATCGACACCCGGGTGACGCCAGCCCCGGCGAGCGCCGCGAACAGCGCCGGCGATGCCGTCTCGGGGTTGCACTCGACCGTGACCTCGACGTCGGCGGACACCTCGAGGACGTCACCGACGGCCGCCAGCACCGCGGCGAGCCGCTCACCGCCGAGGAGGGTCGGCGTCCCACCACCGATGAAGATCGAGGTGACCGGACGCCACGACGGGGCGATCTCGGTCTCCGGTGGGGCGTGGGCCGCCGGACCGGCAGCCACCTGGCGACGGAGGTCGGCGACGAGCGCGCCCGTGTACCGGTCGTAGAGCGCCTCACGGTCGTCCGCGGCCCGCTCCCCGACCGCCGAGGTCGCGAAGTCGCAGTAACCGCAACGGTGGGCGCAGAACGGCACGTGCAGGTAGACCCCGAACCCGGCGGCCAGACCGGATTCGACGGGGTCGGTCAGCCAGCGGCGCGGGTCGGCGTCGGGACGGAGCTGCGCGTTCAGCCCCACGGGTCGACGGCGAACCGCTCGCGGACCTGGTCGGCGAGTTCGGGGTCGGCGCTGGTGGTCAGCAGGCGGCCGGGGAAGCGCGAGATCTCGTGCAGCGCGCGCATCTGGTGGCACCCCTCGACCAACAGGAACAGGGCCGCCTCGCCGTCGGCGAGCTCCTCGCCGAGCCGTTTCATCTCGCCGTCGTCGATGCCGTGGTCGCGCAGCTTGGCGAACAGTCCACCGG
>JBBECA010000019.1:12622-42831 GCA_040882055.1 Nitriliruptor sp. | reverse complement strand
ATCGGTCGAGCCACCATCCGTCGACCCGTCGGTGGCCCCATCATCCGTCGACCCACCGTCCGTCGACCCATCATCCGTCGACCCATCATCCGTCGACCCACCGTCCGTCGACCCACCGTCCGTCGACCCACCATCGGACGAACCGTCGTCGCCTGACCCACCGTCGGCAGCGCCGTCGTCGCCTGACCCACCGTCGGCCGACCCATCGTCGGCAGCGCCGTCATCCGTCACACCATCATCGTCCGGACCGTCGTCGGCCGGGGCGTCGTCCTCGTCATCGCCGAGGACGTCATCGACGACGCCGTCGTCCCCGCCGAGGCCATCGCCACCATCGGACCCATCGTCGCCGTCGTCACCCTCGGACGGCTCCGGCTCCGGCTCCGGTTCCGGTTCGGGCTCCGGTTCGGGCTCCGGTTCGGGCTCCGGTTCGGGCTCGGGCTCCGGTTCTGGCTCGGGTTCCTCCGGCTCCTCCGGCTCCTCGGGCTCCTCGGGTTCTTCGGGCTCGAAACCGCGCAGGTCCGAGGTGTCGGGTTCCGCGAAACCCTGTGGCTCCCACGGCTCGCTGTAGGCGGCCATGTAGGTCGACCATGCGGTCGCCGGCAGCGAGCCCCCGGTGACGCCGTCGGTCGGCGAGTTGTCGAGGTTGCCGACCCACGTCGCGGTGGTGTGCTGGACCGTGTAACCGACGAACCAAGCATCGATGTTGTCGTCGGTGGTCCCGGTCTTCCCCGCCACCGGGCGATCGATCGCAGCCGCCGTCGCCGTGCCGCGGTCCACCACGTCGGTGAGGACGTCCGTCACGAGCAGCGCCGCGTTGGTGTCGAGGACCTCGACCGGGTCGGGTTCGTGTTCGTAGAGGATCTCGCCGCCGCGGGTCTCGATCCGCTCCACCAGGTGTGGCGTGCGGTGGACCCCCTCCGTCGCGAGGGTGGCGTACGCCTCGGCCATCTCGATCGGCAACACCTCCACCGAGCCGAGCGTCAAGCTCGGGACGGCGGGCAGGTCGGCGTCGATACCGAGCTCCGTCGCCCGCTCGGCGACGCGCTCGTACCCGGCCTCCTCGGCCAACGCCATGTACGCGGTGTTGATCGAGCTGATGGTGGCTTCGCGGGCCGACACCTCCCCGTGACCGCGACCGGAGTAGTTCCCAACGGTCGCCGTGTTGCCCTCCTCGCCGACCTCGACCTCACGGGGCGCGTCGACGCGCATCTGGTCCGGTCCGTAGCCCTGAGCCACCAACTCGGTCAGGGTGAACGGCTTGAACGCCGATCCCGGCTGCCGCCGACCCTCGACCGCGACGTTGTACTGCTGCTCCGCGTAGTCGAGCCCCCCGACCAGGGTGCGAACGGCTCCCGTGCTGTTCTCGATGGTGACGATGGAACCCGAGTACGGGGTGTCAGCGAGCGTGTCGCCGAGGGACTCGATGGCCTGCGCCTGGCCCCGCTGATCGAGCGTGGTGTGGACCACGAGATCGGCGGCGACGTCCCGTCGGTCGTCCTCGAGCAGGCGTGGGACCTCGTCGCGGACGGCATCGATGAAGTACGAGTTCGGCCCGTAGTCGACGAGAGGGTCGGTCCGGAGCTCGGGCAGCTCCGAGCCGCGGATGCGGCGGGCTTCCTCCCGGCCGATCGCGCCGATCTCCTCCATCCCGCTCAGGGTGAAGTCGCGCCGCGCCGACGCCCCTTCCGGGTTGTCCTCGGGGTCGAAGGCGCTCGGCGCCGCGACCATCCCGGCGAGGAGTGCTGCCTGCTCGACATCGAGCTCGTCCGCGCCGATGTCGAAGTAGGTGCGAGCGGCGGCCTCGATGCCCCGAGCGGCGCGACCGAAGGGGACGGCGTTGAGGTAGTTCTCGAGGATCTGGTCCTTCGACAGCTCGTCCTCGAGAGCGGCCGCGAGTGCGACCTCGCGGGCTTTGCCGAGGTAGCTGACGTCGATGTCCTCGACGGCCAACGCCACGTACTGCTGGGTGATGGTGGAGGCGCCCTGCTCCACCTCCCCTGACCGCAGGTTGGCCCAGAACGCACGGGCGATACCGCGCAGCGAGTAGCCGGGGTGGTCGTAGAAACCCCGGTCCTCGGCAGCGAGCAACGCGTCCGGGACGTGGCGCGGCAGGTCGGCGAGGTCGACGTTGCGTCGGATGGCCGCAGGCTCGAGCGTCGCGACGGTCTCGTCCTCGCTGTCACGGATGATCGTGGGCTCGGGGATGGCGAGCTGGTCGGCCGACGGGATGCTCGCCCCCTCGTAGGTCCGCCAGAGGGCGAACGCCGCCACGCCGACCGCGGCGGCGGCGAACAGCGCCCCGAACGCGATCACACGCAACGCCACGCGCCGCCACCGGGGTGCGCCGCCGTGCTCGGTCGGACCGGCGGCAGGCGAGGACACGACGACGAGCTCCAGAGGTCGGTTGGGAGGGGTCGGACGGGGGGCGGCTCGTCCAGGGTGACCTACCGCGGGGCGCGCGACAGGCTCGGGGCCCCGACGAAGGGGCGGATGCGGGAACAGCCGACGCCCGGTGTGCGTTCCGACGAGCCGAACGCCCCTCCCCCCGCCACCGACGAGGTCACCCAGTGTCCGTCCCCCTCTCGATCCTCGACCTGGCCGACCTCGGGCCCGCCGAGACCATCCCCGACCGACTGGCGTCGAGCATGGAGCTCGCCCAGCACGCCGAGGGGTGGGGCTACCACCGGATCTGGTACGCCGAGCACCACAACATGGCGACCATCGCCTCGGCGGCGACCAGCGTGCTCATCGCCCACGTCGCGGCCCACACGCGCACGATCCGGCTCGGCTCCGGCGGGGTGATGCTCCCGAACCACTCCCCCCTGGTCATCGCCGAACAGTTCGGCACCCTCGCGTCGCTGCACCCGGGCCGCATCGACCTCGGCCTCGGCCGAGCGCCGGGCACCGATCAGCAGACGTTCCGAGCGCTCCGCCGCCACCCGGCGTCCGCGGAGCGCTTCCCCGACGACGTCCTCGAGCTCCAGGGGTACCTCTCCGAGACCTCCCTGGTCGAAGGCGTCCACGCGACCCCAGGGCGTGGCACGCAGGTCCCGCTGTACATCCTCGGGTCGTCGCTGTTCGGCGCTCAGCTCGCGGCGCAGCTCGGGCTGCCGTACGCCTTCGCGTCCCACTTCGCCCCGGACGCCCTGGAACAGGCGGTGGCGGCCTACCGGTCGGGGTTCCGACCCTCGGAACAGCTCGAGCGACCGCACGTGATCGCCGGCGTCAACGTGATCGCCGCGGACGACCCCGCTGACGCCGACCAGCAGCTGCAGGTCGCCAAGCGTCGCCGGGCCAAGCTGCTGCTCGGCCGCGGCCGTTCCTACAGCGACGACGAACTCGACCTGCTGCTCGACTCGCCGTCCGCCGCGCCGGTGCTGCAGATGCTGCGCTACACCGGCGTCGGGACCGCGGACGAGGTCGTCCGCTACCTCGAGCGTTTCGCCGAACACGCGGACGCCGACGAGCTGATCCTCGCAGCGAGCGCCACCGACCAGACCCGGCGCCTGCGAACCTTCGAGCTCATCGCGCGCGAGCGCGCCGGCGAGCGCGTTCGAGGCCCTCGAACGACCCGGACGGCCTAGGGTTCCACGTCCGACCGACGAGAGCAGGCTCACCGTGGCGCACGTCCTTGAACCAGCCTGGCGCGAGGGGCCGGGACAGCTCGACCTCGAGCACCCACCTGGTTACGCGAACCTGCCGCTGGCGGTGATCGACGCCATCTTCGCCATCCGGGCGAACGACGCCTCCGCCCGCCACGCCGTCTCGCGCTACGCCGAACGGTTCGGGGTGCCGGACGTCGGCCCCGAGCACCGCGACGAACACGAGGTGGGGCTCGACACGCTCGTCGAACAGCTGCACGGGGCCGACGACGATGCACTGGTGTCGCTCTTCTGCGACAACCAGCGGCTGGCCGCCCGGCTGAAGGCCGCCGCGGTACCGCGTGCAGCGGCCGCTCTGGTGGCCGTCGGTGTCACGCACGCCGCCGACCTCGCCGACCCGAGGAGCGAACCCGAACGGGCGGACACCCAGGAGGCGGCCTGGTGCGCGGTCGCCGGCTGCGGCGCGCTCAGCTGGCACGCCGTCCGCCACTCGGCGGGTCTGCCGGACGTCCCACCCGAGACCAGCGTGGTGCGCTGGGTCGAGGTCGCCACCGGCGAGGAGACCGCGCCGGATCGCGCCGGCGAGCTGCTGGACGAGCTCGCGACGGAGCTGGGCATCGAGCGGCCGGTGCTGGACCACACCATCGCCCGATCGCAGCGGCAACGCTGACGCTCGAGGCGGTCAGGCGATCCGGGCCACGGGCCGCCGGGAGAAACGCACACCCTCGTCGTCGACCTGGCCGCTCCGGAACAGCTGGACATCGCGCACGTAGTTCTGGTGCAGCTGCCAGGGGGCACGGTCGGCCTGCTTGGGCAGCTGATCGACGGAGCGCTTCACGTACCCGGAATCGAGATCGATCAGCGGGCGGAGCTCAGCCCCGGCCGCGGGTCGGGTCGCGGTGACCTGGTCGTAGCCCCGGGCATCCATGTGCTCGAGCAACCGGCAGAGGTAGTCGGAGACCAGGTCGACCTTGAGCGTCCAGGAGGCGTTCGTGTACCCGATCGCGAACGCGAAGTTCGGCACGCCGCTCAGCATCATGCCCTTGTAGGCCACGGTGTCCGAGACGTCGACGCGTTCACCGTCGACGGTGAACTCGATGCCCCCCATCGTGAGCAGGTTGAGGCCCGTGGCCGTGACGATCACGTCGGCCTCGAGGTGGCGCCCCGAGTCGAGCTGGATGCCGGTCTCGGTGAAGGTGGCGATCGTGTCGGTGACCATCGACGCACGGTCCTGCCGGAGCGCCTCGAACAGGTCGTTGTTGGGGACCAGGCACAGCCGTTGGTCCCACGGGTCGTAGCGGGGGGTGAAGTGGGTGTCGACGTCGAAATCGGCGGGCAGCTGCCGCTCAAGACGCCAGCGGAGCACCTTCTTGACCACCGCGGGGACGCGCCGGCTGAGCTGGTACACGATCGAGGTGATCGCCACGTTCTTCCACTTGATGATGCGGTGCGCCAACGCTGACGGCAGGAAGCGTCGAGCCGCATCGGCGATCACGTCGCGGTCCGGCAACGAGGTGATGTAGCTCGGTGACCGCTGCAGCATCGTGACGTGGCCGGCCTGCCGCGCTAGCGACGGCACAAGCGTCACCGCCGTCGCGCCGCTGCCGATGACCACGAAGCGTTCGCCGCTCGGGTCGAGGTCCTCGGGCCAGTGCTGCGGGTGGACGATCCGCCCCTCGAACCGGTCGGTGCCCGGGAAGTTCGGCGTGTAGCCCTCGTCGTAGCGGTAGTAGCCGGTGCAGGAGTAGACGAAGCTGGCGGTCACCGCTTCGGTGGCACCGGTGTCGGTGCGCGTCACCTCCGCCGTCCACACCGCCTGATCGCTGTCCCACGACAGCGCCGTGACCCGACGCTGGTAACGGATGTGGCGCTCGATCCCGAACTCGCGGGCCGTGTCCTGGATGTAGCGCAGGATGTCGGCGCCATCGGCGATGGACTTGTCGCCATCCCACGGTCGGAACCCGAACCCGAGGGTGAACATGTCGGAGTCGGATCGGATGCCCGGGTAGCGGAACAGGTCCCAGGTGCCGCCCATGGCGTCCCGCGACTCGAGGATGAGGTAGCGCCGCTGCGGTTGCTTGTCCGAGAGGTGGCAGGCGGCACCGATCCCCGACAGTCCCGCGCCGATGATCAACACGTCGACGTGCTCGGTCGTGGCGCCGGTGGTACCGGGTACGGCGATCGCTTCGGTCACGGGCGTGCTCCTCGGGGCGTGGACGTTCCCTGCGGACGGTGGGCGGCGTCGTCACGCCGATCACCGGCGCACGAGGGCGGCCCACCTCTGCTTGCTGAGCAGTGTTCAACACCGGGCGACGCGATGTCAACCCCGCCGACCGGCGTCGGGGCGATCGACGGGGTTCAGCCGACACGACCGTCGTCGGCGATGGGGACGCCCTCAGCCCGCAGCAGCGGCGCCTGGAGCGCGGCGTGGGTCCGGTCGAGCCGGCCGGTGCTCGGCGCTCACCCGTCCCGCTTGGCACGGCTCGGTGCCACCCGCGGGGGCTCATCGGGCATCTTCGGGTAGACCGGTGGCCAGGGCGCGTCCATCGCCCCGGCGTTCCGGTCGCGCTCGTGCATCGCCAGCAGCGGCTCGAGCGACTGGGGTTCGGCGTACATCGCCGCCCACGGGTCCCCACGGTCGGCGAGCCGGTGCGGGACGGTCGCGATGGTCAGCTCATCGGGTCGGATGTCGTCGAGCTCGTCCCACCCGAACGGTGTCGACACCTGCGCGCCCGGCCGGGCACGGACGCACCAGGCCCCGAACACGGTCTTGTGCGGTGCGTTCTGGTTGTAGTCGACGAAGATCCGTTCGCCGCGCTCCTCCTTCCACCACGCCGCCGTCACCAGGTCCGGACGTCGGCGCTCGAGCTCACGCGCCACGGCGACCGCAGCGGAACGCACCTGGTAGCTGTCCCACCGAGGTTCGAGCCGCAGGTAGACGTGGATGCCGCGCTTGCCCGTGGTCTTCGGGAAGCCGGTGAGCCCCACCTCGGCGAGCAGGTCCCGCAGCTCGGCGGCGGCGATCCGGGCGGTGTCGAAATCGGTCCCGGGCTGCGGGTCGAGGTCGATCCGCAGCTCATCGGCGTGTTCCGGGTCGCTCGCGCGCTGGGGCCAGACGTGGAAGCCGAGGCAGCCGAGGTTCACCGCCCACGCGAGGTGGGCCACGTCCGCCGCGACCAGGGCATCGGAGGTCGTGCCGTTCACCGTGCTGACCTCGGCGGTCGTCAACCAGGACGGCGCGTTCTTCGGCACCCGCTTCTGGAAGAACCACGATCCGTCCGCCCCGCTCGGGTAGCGCTCGAGCAGGAGCGGACGGTCGCCCATCGCCGCGAGGATCGGACCGGCGACGGCGCCGTAGTAGCGGATGAGATCGAGCTTCGTCTCGCCACGCTCGGCGAAGAAGACCTTGTCCGGGCTCGAGACGCGCACCTCGCGCCCCGCGAGGTCGAGGGTCGTGCCGTCCTTGCTGCTGGCTGCCATGTCGGGAACCTACGCCCGGCGCTCATCACCGGCTACGCCCGGCCCCCGTCCGCAGGCGCTCAGGTGCGATCGAGGGTGAACCAGAAGGTCGCGCCACGGCCTTCCTCGCTGTCGATCCAGACCCGGCCCCCGTGCGCCTGGACGTACCCCTGCACGATGTTCAGCCCGAGGCCGAGGCCGCTCCCTGGACGACCCCCGCCGCGGCCGCTCCAGAACTCCTGGAAGACCCGCTCGCGGTCGCCCGGCCCGATGCCGGGACCCTCGTCGGCGACACCGACGGTGATCTGGTCCTCGCGCGGGGCGGGCGCGGTCAGGATCCTGACGGGCCGGTCCTCCGGGCCGTACCGCGCGGCGTTCATCACCAGGTTGGTCAGGATGCGGCGCAACGCGAGCCGATCAGCGAGCACGCGGAGCTCCGGCGGCACCTCGACCACCACCCGGTCCCTGCCGACGATGCGGCGGTGATCGGCGCCGACCTCACGGGCGAGTTCGGCGAGATCGACCGGACCGACCTGGAGGGTCACCGAGCCGCCCTCGAGCCGGGCGAACTCCTGCAGTTGGACCCGCAGCTCCTCGAGGTCGTCGGCGTTCCGGCGTGCGTTGACGAGCATCTCCGGGAGGTCGGGGTCGGGGTGATCGGACACCGCGGATGCGAGCAACTGCAGGCTGCTGCGCACCACCGTGATCGGCGTCGACAGGTCGTGCACGACCGCCGCGAGGAAGCGACTGCGCGTGCGGTTGACGTGGTCGAGTTCGGTCGCCACCTCGCGCTCGCGGGCGAGCGCACGTCCGAGCGCCTCCTCGTGCTCGTGCGTAGCGGTCCGGTCGCGCGTCACCTTCGCGAACCCGAGGAGGGTGCCGTCATCGTCACGCAGCGCGGTGATGGTGACGTCCGCCCAGAAGGTCGTGCCGTCCTTGCGGACCCGCCAACCGGTGTGTGCGGCCGCCCCTTCGGTCTCGGCCCGCACCAGCAGGGAATCGGGCAGACCGGCCTTCCTCGACTCCTCGGTGTAGAACGTCGAGAAGTGGCGACCGATGATCTCGTCGGGCTGGTAGCCCTTCAGCCGCTGCGCACCGCGGTTCCAGGTCTGGATCACACCCCGGCGGTCGAGCACGAAGATCGCGTGGTCGACGACGCTGTCGATCAGGAGGCGGGTGATGCTGGCATCGTCGGTGCCGAAGATGTCCTCGGCTCGTCGCTGTCCCACGTCCACCTCGACCACGCACATCCGGGGGTGATCCGCGCGGGATCACCAGACGACCCTACTCGTCGACCGCGTGCGGGCCGGTACGCCAAGGTCACCGCCGCAGGGTCCGCACGGCCCCACCGCCTCCACGTCCTACGCTGCCGACGCACCCGGCCGAACGAGGATCTTGTGACCGATGCCGACGACCACCTCGAGTGGCGTCCGGACACCCAGGCGGTGCGGGGTGGGACCGAACGCAGCCGGTTCGGCGAGACCTCCGAGGCGGTGTTCCTGACCTCCGGCTACGTGTACGGCTCCGCCGCCGAAGCTGCCGCCGCGTTCGCGGGGGAGGCTGACCGGTTCATCTACAGCCGGCTCGGCAACCCCACCGTGGCGATGTTCGAGGAGCGGCTCCGCGGGCTCGAGGGCGCTGAAGCCGCGTGGGCCACGGCCAGCGGCATGTCGGCCGTCTTCAACGCGTTGGCGGCGACGCTGCGCGCCGGGGACCGGGTCGTGGCCGCCCATGGGCTGTTCGGGTCGTGCTTCCAGGTGCTCGACCAGATCCTCCCCCGCTGGGACATCACCACCGAGTTCGTGGAGGGCTCGGACCTCGCGACGTGGGAACGGGCGCTGTCGACCCCCGCGCAGGCGGTCTTCTTCGAGACCCCGTCGAACCCCATGCAGGAGCTGGTCGACATCCCCGCGGTGTGCGAGCTCGCCCACGCGGCCGGTGCCCGGGTCATCGTCGACAACGTCTTCGCCACACCGGTGCTGCAACGGCCGCTCGAGCTCGGCGCGGATGTCGTCGTCTACTCGACCACCAAGCACCTCGATGGGCAGGGGCGGACCCTCGGTGGTGCGATCCTCGGGTCGACCGACTTCGTGCAGGAGGAGCTGCGACCCCTCATGCGGCACACCGGCCCGACGATGAGCCCGTTCAACGCCTGGGTGGTCCTCAAGAGCCTCGAGACGTTGCGCCTACGCGTGGAGCACCAGACCGCGTCCGCCGCCACGCTCGCGGGCTGGCTCGAGGGGCACCCCGGTGTCGAGGCGGTCCGCTACCCGACGCTCGCCTCGCACCCCCAACACGAGCTGGCCCGCACGCAGATGTCCGGCGGCGGCTCCATCGTGACGTTCTGGGTCCCTGGTGGCACCGACCGCGCCTTCGAGGTCATCGATGCGCTGCGGCTGATCGACATCTCCAACAACCTCGGCGATGCGAAGAGCCTGGTCACCCACCCGGCCACCACGACCCACCACCGCATCGGCCCCGAGGTCCGGGCACAGATGGGCGTGGGTGACGGGGTGATCCGCATCTCGGTCGGGCTCGAGGACGTCGACGACCTCCGCGAGGACCTCGACCGCGCCCTGACGCGCTGACCCAACCCTACGGACGGTGGCGCCGAGCGTGGCCAGCCCCACACTGGTCCCATGACGCAGCGATCACCCGGATGGACACAGGCCGAAGCGGCCCGACGGGCCGGCGTGCGCGATGAGCGCGTCCTCGCCGCCCTGGCAGCCGTCCCGCGCGACCGGTTCGTACCACCTGCTGCCCACGCCGACGCCGACAGCGACAGGCCTCTGCGGATCGGTGAGGGACAGACCACCTCACAGCCGTCGTTGGTCGCGGGGATGCTCGAGGCGCTCGAGCTGACCGGCTCCGAACGGGTCCTCGAGGTCGGGGCCGGGTCCGGCTACCAGGCGACCATCCTCAGCCACCTCGCGGCCGAGGTGGTGACGATCGAGCGGCACGCCTCGCTCGCCGGCGAGGCTCGGCAGAACCTCGACGCGTGCGGTCGTTCGAACGTCGAGGTCGTGGTCGGCGACGGGACCCGAGGCGCACCCGGCGCGGGCCCGTTCGATGCGGTCATCGTGGCGGCGGCCTCCGCCTCCGTCCCACGGGCGCTCGTCGAGCAGCTCCGGAACGGCGGGCGGCTGGTGGCGCCCATCGGTGGGCCGGGCACGCAGCGCGTCGTCGTGCACGAGCGTGACGGTGGCACGCTCCGGGTCGTGGCGGAACTGAGCGCCGTGCGCTTCGTCCCCCTCGTCCCCGACGCTGGCTGAAGGGTCAGGCGGTCAGTGGCAGCGTGAGCAGGAACGTGGCGCCCTCGTCGTCGTCCGCGGGCTCGAGCACGAGGTCGCCGCCGTGGGCTCGTGCGGTCTCACGCGCCAGCGGCAACCCGAGACCGACACCCTCGATGCCCTCGACCGGGCCGCGCTCGTAGCGTTCGAAGATGCGTTCCGCATCGTCAGGCGCGACCCCGTGCCCCTGGTCGCGCACCCGCACCTCGCCGTGATCGTCGCAGTGGTCGACGACGACGACGATCATCCGACCGGGCGGGCTGTACTTCGCGGCGTTCGACAGCAGGTTGAACAGCAGCGCCCGCAGCTGATCGACGTCCACCGGCGCCCGGACCGGTCGCGGCGCTTCGACCGCGACGTCGTGCTGGGCGAGGATGGTGCCTTCGAGGTCCCCCACCAGTTCACGCGCGAGCGCCGAGAGGTCGATCTCGGAGCGGTCGGGCTCGTCGGGTCCCGACCGGAGTCGACCGAAGCGGGCGAGCTGCAGCCGCGCGAGCCGCAGCTGCCGCCGGGCGAGCTCCAGCGCCTGCTGCGCATCCTCGTCCGCCGGGTCGATGGCCGGACCGATGAGGCCGATCGCGGCTTCGACGGTGTTGAGGGGACCGAGCGCCTCGTGCGCTGCCTCCATGGCGGCCTGCTCGAACTGTTCCCGTGCGCTCGAAGCCATTGCGTGGTCTCACCTCCGGGCTCTGGTCTGACCCCGTGGACGGCACCCGCCAGCGTACGGCCAGGAGCTCGCGCCCGGCACCAGGGGGTACCGCCGTCCGGCTGACGCACCGGTCGTGGGTCACTGGCGCACCGGCCGCGGGTCACGCGAACGCGTTCTCGATGCCGGAGTCGCGGACGAACAGGCACGGGGTACCGAGCAGATCACGCACCTCGCGCAACCAGTGGAAGTCGGTCTGCCCGGACAGCGCGAGGATGTGGAGGTCCCCCCGAGGCGGAGCGTGCTCGAGCGCCTCACGGAACGACCGGTCGATCACCTCGATGCTGGGCGGGCCCGGCAGGCGAGCCCGTTCCACGACCGCCTCGAGGTACTCCTCCGCCGCAGCGCGTTGGTCCGATCGAGCGACGGCCGTGGCGAGGGTGAGCGACGCCCCCCAGGTCTCGGTGAGGCGGTAGGCGATCAGCAGCGCCAGGTCGGAGTGCGGGAGGTGGTCGCCGAGTTCCCACCGCGGCCCCTGGCCGCGCAACCAGAGCGTGATCCTGGCGTCGTCCTCGCCCACCTCGGGTGGGTGCGGCGGCAGGAGCAGCACCCCCGCGTCGCCGTCGAAGGCCTCGCGCAACAGGAGTCGCGTCTGCCGGTCGCTCTCGGGCTCCTCGGGGAAGCCGCCGAGCACGACGTTGGCGGACTCGGGATCGTCGGTGTCCCCGGCGGCGACGAGGGCCGCAACGGGGCCGCGTCCGCCCTCCTCCACCTCCTCGTCGGGTGCGCTGGCGTCGACGCCCTTCTCCTGCAGGTCCTCGCGGAACCTGCGCACGGCCGCCTGCAGTTCCTCACCGGTCGCCGCATCACGGAGCGGGACGACACGCACCCGCTCGCCCTCGCCCACCAGCTCCGGGACCCAACCGCGGGCACGGTCGAGGTCGACGTCATCGCGCACCGGCACGAGGAACCGCGGCGACCAGGTGCGCTCCTCGGAGGACGCCATGCGGGTCGCCGCGCGGGTCGCGCGACGGGCGACCTCGAGCAGCATCGCGGCGCGGATGTCGGGGACCGTCCGGGTGACGTCACGCCGGGAGACCCACACCAACGCACCGGCCACCGCCACCAACGCGATGACCGTGATCCTGATGTCGATGACCAGCATGGCGCCGAAGCAGCCGAGGGCACCGAGCAGCGGTACGGGCCAGGGCACCCGGAACGTCGGTCGGTAGCTCGGCAGATCGACGATGATCTCGGCGAGCACCGCCGCGTTGATGGCCCCGTAGGTGAGCAGGAAGACGAGGGTGATCAGCGGTGCGATGGCGTTCAGGTCGCGGAGGAGCATCGCCGCAGCGACGACCACGATCGTGACCAGCAACGCGTTGCGCGGTTCGCCGCTGCCCGCACGAGCCGACAACCACCCGGGTGCCGGCGGGACCCCGTCCTCGGCGAGCGCCTGGAGGATCCGTGGTGCGCCGACGAGGCTCGCCAGAGCGGAGGAGAACGTCGCCGCCAACAGGCCCGCGAGCACCGCCGGCCGCCACGCGGACCGGTCGGCCATGGCGAGGTAGTCGTTCACGAGGACGTCCGTCGGGACGGCGAAGGCCAACCACACCGCGACGGCGAGGTAGATGACCACCGCGACACCGACGGCCGCGAGGGTGCCCCGCTTGATGCTGCGGCCGGCGTCGCGCAGCTCCCCGGACATGTTCAGGCCGGCCATGATCCCGGTCGTGGCCGGGAAGAAGACCGCGAACACCGCCCACACCCCGGTCCCGGGAAGATCGTCCTCCGGCGCGCCTGGGAAGGACCCGACCAGCGGCGGGCGCTCCGCCATCGGCGCGGTGAACGCGGCCACCGCGACCGCCCCGAGCGCGACCGCGACGACCGCCAGGATCAGGTACTGGACGCGGAACGCCGCCTTGGTCCCGATGAGGGTGACACCGATCAGCGCCAGCACCGCGACCAGATCCACGAGCGCCGGGGGGTGGCCGGGGAAGATCACGAGCCACCCGTCCCGGAAGCCGAACAGGTAGAGCACGATCACCAAGCTCTGCGACAGGTAGAGCGAGAGCCCGACACCGCCCCCCGCCTCGACACCGAAGGAGCGCGCGACGAGCGCGTACGCGCCACCTGCACCGGGCGTCACGTTCGTCGAGATGGAGGCCAGCGACAACGCGGTCAGGCCGGTGATGGCGAACGCCAAGGCGATGATGCCGAGGGATCCGAGCAGCCCGGCGTTGCCGACGACCCACCCGGTGCGCAGGAAGAGGATCACGCCGAGGATGGTCAGCAACGTCGGGACGAAGACGCCCTCGAGGGTCCCGTAGCGGCGTGCCTCGTCTCCGTCCGCCGCTTCCCCCGCGGGAGTGGCTTCGCTCACCTACGACCTCGATCCGCGCCATCGGTCGGGCACCGCCCGCCTCACCCGTGGGCGAGCGTCCTCGGGCGATGCGTGCGGGCGGCACCCAAGCACGGTGGCTCGATCACCACCACGGCCACCCGGTCGCTCAGAACGGCGTCACCTTGCGGATGACGCTGCTACCGGCCGAGACGAGCTTCGAGGCCGTTCCGCGCACCACGCCACGTCCCGGTTCGCCCGAGCCGCGGAGGCGACCCGCCGTCGATTCGAGGCCGCTCGCGACACGGTCGCGCAACCGGCCGCCACCGCCCTCGTCGTCGTCCTCGTCCTCGTCGTCCTCGTCGTCATCTTCCTGATCGTCCTCGTCGTCCTCGTCGTCATCTTCCTGATCGTCACCCGCGATCTTCTCACCGACGTGGACGATGCCGTGGCCGAGCTTCGCGCGGATCCCCTCGTCCTCGCCCTCGTCGTCTTCCTCGGCGTCCTCGTCGTCCTCGCCCTCGTCGTCCTCGCCCTCGTCGTCCTCGTCGTCCTCGTCCTCGTCGTCCTCGTCGGCGACCTTCTCGGAGGCTCGCCTGAGGGCGTGAGCGACCTTCTCACGCAGCTCGTCGATCCGGCTCGAGTCGTCGCCGTCGTCGGCGTCCTCGCCGTCCTCGCCGTCCTCGCCGTCCTCGCTGTCGTCGCTGCTGGCGCTGGCCTCGGCGTCCTCGCTGTCCTGACCGTCGTCGCTGGCATCATCCTCACCGTCGTCGGCCTGCTCGGCTTCGTCGAGGCGTTGCTGCAGCTCGTCCTTGGTGCCCGACAGCGGCAGGCCCAACTCGCGCAACCGGTCCCGCAGCTCGTTCCGGGTCGGCCCCTCGATCGGCTCCCCCGGCAGGCTCTGTTCCGCCGGATCGTCCTCGTCACCGTCCTCGCCGCTGTCCTCCTCGCCGCCCTGTTCGGCCTCGTCGAGGCGCTGCTGCAGCTCGTCCTTGGTGCCCGACAGCGGCAGGCCCAACTCGCGCAACCGGTCCCGCAGCTCGTTGCGGGTCGGCCCCTTGATGGGTTCACCCGGCAGGGTCTGTTCATCGGCGCCGTCCTCGGCGTCGCCCTCATCGCCACCGTCATCAGCATCGGCAGCGGCGGCATCGTCCGCCTCGTCGGCGTCGCCACCCTCGTCATCGTCGTCGGTGTCGTCGGATCGATCGTCCGAGCTGGATGGCCGCACCTTCTCCGCCGCGCTGCCGAGGCCCGACGCGACGCGACCACGCACGCCACCACCGGAACCACCGGAGTCGCCCGCGCCGCCGTCGACGTCGTCCGGATCGAGCTCGCCGAGCGCCACGCCGAGCTCCTCGAGGAGCTCCTGGTCGTCGAGGTCGTCGGTGTCGATGTCGTACTCGGCGGCGACCTCCTCCATCTCCTCCCGCGTGAGGTCGGTGTCATCGACGTCTGGGATCCCGGTGTCGGACAAGATCGACTCCTGCTCGCTGCACTGACCACGCCGGCGGCGTGGTACCGCTCCCTAGAGCCTCGCCGTTCGGCGCGCGGGGCGCACCGGGCCGTTCGGGAGATGGATCGGTCCACGCGGCCGTTGGCCACACGTCACCGGGTCGCGCCACGACGCGCGGGGACGGCCGGGTGGCCGCCCGGAGGTCCCGGTCAGCGGAGACGCCCGAGCGGGCCGAGATCGAGGTTGAGATCCTCGTCGGTGAGCCCGAAGGTGACCTTCAGCTCCTCCATGCGCTCGCGGAGGGCTAGGAAGGTCCGGCCGAGACGCTCGATCTCCTCGTCGTCGAGCGAGCCCGAGTCCATCCGCCGGATCGCTTGGCGTTCCATCAGCTCGCGGAGGACCTCGACGAGGACGAGCACGAGCGCCGCCAGGCCGCGCTGAACGTCCTCGGGGCTGGCGTCGCCCGACCTGCCGCGTTCGAGGAGCCGGTCGAGCTCCCCGCTCAGATCGAGATCGGTGATGGCGGGGTCGCCGCCGGTGGGTCCGGTGCTCACAGGCTCGCTCCCGTCCCGACGGGCAGGCTCGCGAAGGTGAACGGCGGCCACGGACCACCCACCACCAGGTCCGCGTCGCGGTCGCCCAGCGAGCGGATCCACGACTCGAAGTCCGGAGCTGTGGCACGAGCTACGAGGAAGCACCGTTCTGGACCGCGGCGCGTGACGACGTCCCGGACGTCGACCGCGTGGGCGACCAGACCGTCGGTCGCCGCGCGGAGCTCGGCCTGGCGTGCCCGGTGCGCTGCCTCCGAGGCGAGCTCCGCATCACGGCGCCGCTCGAGGTAGGCGCGGCCGGGTCCGTCCGGGGCCTCGGCCGCCGGCGCACCATCGTCCCGGGCGGCGCCGTCGGGCAGCGTTCGACGCACCAGGTACTCGACGTGCCCACCCACGCGGTCGAGCAGCGATCGGAGCTCAGGCACCACCGGCGCGAGGTGGGCACGGAGGGCCTCCTCGTCGCTGTGACCGGGTCCGAACCGGACCGGGACGAGGTCGACGTGGTCGGCGATCGCGTCGATCGCGGCGACGTGGGCGAGCGCGGCGGCGGCGTCACGTGCCACCGGCGCGGTGTGCGTCGTGACGATGGCGTACAGCTCGCCGATCGCGACCGACGTGACCGGTCGCCCGTCGATCCCGCCGAGCGAGGCCTCGACCGGTCCGCCTGCGAGGGCGTAGAGGTGGATCACCGCCGCTCACCGGCAGGGATGGCGGTGACCTGGTGATCGAGCCCCTGGAGGCGCAGACGGAGCTCGAGGTGCACCAGGTCGATGCCCGCCACCGAGAGCACCACGTCGCCGGCGATGACCACCCCCCGGTCGATGACGCGGTCGAGCAGGTCGACGAGCGTCTGCTCGTCCCGCTCGGGCAGGAACTCCTGGGCGAGCTCGCGGTCCTCCACCGGTCCGCTGACGTTCACGTCGACCGCTCGCCGTCGAGGGTGAGGTTGACGTCGGTGAAGTGGTAGGGCGGCCACGGACCGGTGGCCTCGATGATGGCGTTCGGGTGGGCGACGCGCGCCTCGTCGACGGCGTCCTCGAACGGACCGATCTGGTCCCAGGCCAGCAGGTAGACCCCGTGCAGCGCCGGCGGGACCTGCTCGAGCGGGCGCTTGTCGATGGTCTCGGCCGCGACCGCGAAGGCCGCCAGGCGCTCGTGGACCTCGGTGGCGAGCCGTTCGCGCGTCTGCCACCGTTCCTCTCGGGCCGCGAGCGCGCCCTGCCGGCGGCGGAGGTACTCGCCGCCGCTGTCGGCGTCCGTCGCCGGCGGCGCGTCGTCGCGAGCGCTCTCGGTCACGCGGGCGACGACGGCCCACTCGGCGTGACCGTCCACCCGATCGAGCTCGGCCCGGAGGCTGCCGGCGTTCGCTGCCACGAGCGCGCGCACGGTGGCGTCGTCCCCGAGCACGGTGCCGAGCCGGAGCGGCAGCACCGGCGCCTGCGCGGCCACACGTGCCAGCACCTCGTCGTGGGCGTTGGCCGCGGTCGCGAGGAGCTCGAGCTCGTCCGGACCGAGCGTCTCGAGCGCGCGCAGGACCTCGGGGTCCGCGTCACACACGACCGCACGGAGCCCCTCGTGGTCGACCGCCCGCACGGGACCACCACCGGGGAGGCGGGGCAGCTCGTCCTCGATGTCGGCCGTGGACCGGGTGATGCCGAACACGTAGGTCGCCTCCGGTCCACCACGAGGCTCGGACCGCTCGGACCGCTCGGACCGCCCGGACCGATCGGACCGATCGGACCGCTGGGGCTCGGACGGCTCGGAGCGCTCCGGCTCGGACGACAGCGGAGCACCGGTCGTCTCGGTGGGTCGTGAACGCGCACGCTGCGCCGAGCCGCCCTCGATGGCGTCGGCCACGCGGTCGAGCAGTTCGTGCTGGAACGCGCGCTGCAGCACGGCGCGTACCTCGGTGCGCGCCGCCTGCCAGGCCTCGTCCACGAGAGCGTCGGACTCGAGGTCGGCGCGCGACAGCGCCGCCTGGATCCGCCGTAGCAGCTCCCCTTCGGCGCCCATCAGGGATCCTTCTCCTGCACCTCAGGGTGGTGCTCGCCGGAGACCGAACCCGGCGGCTTGCTCAGCGGCGGGAGCTCCGCCTCGCGCGCCAGGGAGGACGACGGCTTCGGGCCGCCGCCACCGCTCCCACCACCGCTACCGCCGCCGCCGTCGGCGGCCCGCTCGCGCCCGGTCGAGATCAGCCGGTCACCCTCGTCTGGCACGACGGGCAGCTTGTCCTCGACCGCCAGATCCGCGGCGACCGCGAGCTCGCCCTCGGCCCGGCTCGGGACCTGCACCCCGAGCGCTTCCTCGATCCGCACCAAGCGGTCGCGCAGGATGGCGTTCTCCTGCGCCAGCTCGCGGTCCCGGCTGGAGAGCCACGGATCGTGCTTCCACCAGTCGATACCCATCTGCTGCGCCGTGTCGGCCGACGCGACCAGCAACCGGACCTTGACGGTGAGCAGCTCGATGTCGAGCAGGTTGATCTGGATGTCCCCCGCGATCACGAGGCCCTTGTCGAGGATCCGTTCGAGCACATCCGCGAGGCCCTGCGGGCCGCGGGACGCGGGCGCAGCAGCAGGTCGGCGCAGGAACGGGTTGTCACTCACTCGGCATCCTCCATCTGGGTCCGGCCGAACCGGCGGAGGCGTTCGTACCGGACCAGGTCGCCGTCCGCATCCACGATGACCTCGTAGAGGCCGAGCACGTCCATGGCTCGGGGCACACGCGTGACCTCGACGACCTCGAACAGGACACGCCACCCCTCGTCGGTGCGTTCGATCCCCGAGGTGCCGTCGATGTCCCGGCCCGTGAGCTGCATCAGCTGGGCACCCGCCAGGCGCGCCAGTTGCATCGGCTTGAGCTCGCCGGATCCGGACCCTGACGACCCGCCTCCACCGCCCGAGCTCTCCTGCTCCCGGTCGGACGCCTGCTCCTCGTCCCCCTCACCGGCGTCCTCCTCATCGGCCGCCTGCTCGGAGGCACCGTCCTCCTCGTCGGCCGCCTCGAGCCGTTCGATCAGCTCGGCCTTGTTGCCGGAGACGGGGAGATCGCGTTCCTTGAGCTCCTCACGCAGTTCGGCGTTGGTCTTGTCGTCGTAGCTCACGGTGACTCCTCACGTGCGGCTCGGTAGGCGCGGGCCTCCACCAACCGTGCGAGCAGCGCTTCCTCGCCGAGCGCGTGCTCGTCCTCGGTGATGGCGCCCGCATCGAGCGCGGCGGACAGGTCGCGGATCTGGGCGACGATGCGGTCCTCGTCGTAGAGCTCGTCCTCGGCCGCGTTGACGATCTGCTCGAGGACCCACCCCCCCGCCCGGGCGGGCGCCGTGAGCGGGAGGGCGAGGAGGCGGCCGATCACGCCGGCACCTCCTGCGGGGCGGTGAAGCTGAAGGGTGGGACGGGCCCGACCAGCTCGAGGGCGAGGGCGGGGGCGACCGCCTGGCCGAGCTCGTCCACAGCCGCGTCGAAGTCGTCCATCGTGGCCTGCGGCACGAGCAACGACAACGAGAAGGCGTCGAGCGGCTCCGCGACGCTGCCGGCGACGATGCCCGACACGTGCGGTCCGAGCGCCTCGACCACCCGATCGAGATCGGTCTCGCGGCGCGCCTCGATCCCGGCCACCACCCGCTCGCCGAGCGCCATCTTGGCGTCCATGCTCCTGCGGCCACGCAGCCGGCCCAGCGCGGGATCGGCGGCGACGACCTCGCGGAGCACCTCGTCCTCGTCGTAGCGACCTCGGAGACGGAGCTCCACGTGACCGCGCAGCTGTTCGAGCGCGGCGACCAGCTGCGCCTGCTGCGGCGCGAGGAACCCATCGACGAGCTGCTGCTCACCCTCGACGACCATCCCGAAGCGCATCGGCAACACGGTGGTCTCGGCCGCCAACGCCTCGAGCACGGACGTGTGGGCCAACAGGTTCGCTCGACTCGGGAGGACCTCGCCGTCCGGCGCGGGGCGCACCACCGCGGCGAGATCCTCGTGGACGATGAGCTCGACGTCGCCGCCCGACGCCGCCACGACCGCATCCGGGATCGTCGCCGCGGTGACGCCGTGCACGAGCAGGTGCATGGTGACCTCGGCTGTCGCCTGGCGGGTGGTCAGCTCCCGTCCTCGCCGTCCTCGCCATCCTCGCCACCGAAGACGGACTTGATCCGGTCCTTGGCGCTGCCGACCGCCTCGTTCGCCTTGTCGCTGGCGCCCTCGATCGCGCCCTCGGTCTTCTGCTCGCTCATCCCACCCATGAGATCCATGAGGCCTGCCTCACGTTCCTCGGCCTGGCCGGCGAGGTCGAGCCGGTTGGTGGCCTCGGCGAAGTGCAGGTAGGTGTCGACGCTGGCGATGACGACGCGGGCTTCGATGGTCAGCAGCTCGATGCCGACCAGGGAGACGCGCACGTAGGCGTCGAGGACCAACCCCTTGTCGAGGATGATGTCGATGACCTCGGCGAGGGTCCCCGAGGCGGGACGGCGGGCGACGCTGCCGACGGGCTGGCGGGCGACGGACATGGTGGACATGGAGGTTCCTTCTGCGGGGCGGTGGGTCGGCCGCTGATCGGCCGCGGGGTCAGCTCTGCTGCGCTCGCTGCGCTTCGATCAGGTCGGCGGCGGCGATCCGGCTCATGATCCGCTGAGCGCGGTCGAGCATGTGGAAGCTCGGGTAGCGGTGGCGTTCGGCTTCGGCCAACAGCATGTCGACGTACCGCTCGGCGGTCTCACGGTCGGTGATGTCCGACTCGATCCGCTGGAGCAGGTGGTGGCTCGGGTAGCGCTCGAGCGCCGCCCGATCGAAGAGCAGGTCGAGGTAGCGCTGGTGGGTGCGGTTGATCGGCACGTTGGGCTCCTCTCGCGGACGTCACCGTCGCGATCGATCGCGTCGGTGGTGCTCCGGACCCGACCCAACCAGGCACCGACGGGGCTGTCCTCCGGCCGGGTGCCGACGAAGGGACACCCGTGCCGGCCCCGGCACACGTTCCGGCGCGACGGCCGAGGTTCCGGACCACCGCTCCCTCGGCGGCTCAGGGCGTCAGTTCGAGCGTTCCTCGGCGGCCTTCCGCGCCGCTTCCTCCGCACCCCGCGCAGCCGCCGTCGCGATCGCGTCCGTGGTCGCGTCGTCGACGCCCGTCTCCCCACCGCTCTCGGGATCCTGGTCGTCGGGTTGGTCCCCGTCACCGAGCACCTTGGACCCGACGATGCCAGCGGCAACGGCACCGACGGTCGCGATCTTGGACCAATCGGGACGCTTCCGGCTGACCGGGATGCCGAGCACCTTGCGGCGCTTGGCGAGGCCGGCCGTCGACGCCGCACCTCGCAGCTGCTTACCGAGGTCGAGGTGGTCGACCGCGCCGCTGATCGCCTTGCGTGCCCGCTTGAGCTGCTTCTTCCTCGAACGTCCCACGGTGGCTCCTCCCCTCGTCGGTGCGCTCCGTGCGCTCCGGTGGAGAAGATGCGCTCAGCGGCCCGGTCCGGGTACCGCCGACGGGCCCAGAACGTCCGTGAGCGGCGATCGGAAGCGCTCCACGACCGTCGGCGGCCGTTCGGCCGCCTGACGGTCCACCGCGCCGCGGGAGCACACGGGCGCCGTGGTCGGCACCCTGGGGTTCCGGACCCGGACCTGCTGCCGCTACGCTCCAGGGCCGTTGGTGGGTCACTGGCGCCCCGCCACGAGGTCCGTCGTCCTTTCCGACCGTTGGGGGTGCCGTGCGTACGCCATCGTCCCTGTCCGTTGCAGCCGGTGCTGGCTCGCCGTCGCCCCAGGGTCTCTACGACCCGGCCTTCGAGCACGACGCCTGTGGCGTCGCCTTCGTGGTCGACATCCACGGGCGACGGAGCCACGAGATGGTCGCGCGAGGCCTCACGGCCCTCCAGAACCTCGACCACCGCGGCGCGACCGGTGCCGAGGACAACGTCGGCGATGGCGCGGGGATCCTCATCCAGATCCCCGACACCTTCTTCCGTGAGGTGTGCGACTTCCCGCTCCCCGAGGCCGGGACGTACGCGGTCGGGACGGCGTTCCTGCCGCAGGATCCCGCGCTGGCTGACGACGCCGCCAAGGCGGTGGACGCCGTCGTCGCCGACGAGGGCCTGCGCGTCCTCGGCTGGCGTGACGTGCCGATCGACAACTCCGCGATCGGTTCGATGGCCAGCGACGTGGAACCGACCTTCCGTCAGCTGTTCATCGCCGCACGCGAGGACGACGCGCCGCTCAGCGGGCTCGACCTCGAACGGCGAGCGTTCGTGGTCCGCAAGCGGATCGAGCACGAGGTCGGCATCGGCGCCGAGGCGACCACCACCCGCGCGGACGGGCCCCCGACCACCGTCTACTTCCCCTCGCTGTCGGGCCGGACGCTGGTCTACAAGGGGATGCTGACCAGCATCCAGCTCGGCGACTTCTTCCTCGACCTGCGCGACGAACGGCTGGACAGCGCGCTCGCGCTGGTCCACTCCCGGTTCTCGACCAACACCTTCCCGTCCTGGCCGCTCGCCCACCCCTACCGGGTCGTCGCCCACAACGGTGAGATCAACACCGTGATGGGGAACCGCAACTGGATGCGCGCCCGGGAGGGCTCGTTGTCCTCCCCCCTCTTCGGGGACGCGCTCGAGCGGGCGCTGCCGATCATGACCCCGGGGGCGTCGGACACGGCCAGCTTCGACGAGTGCCTCGAGCTGCTCCACCTCGGCGGCCGCAGCCTGCCCCACGCCGTGCTGATGATGATCCCCGAGGCGTGGGAGAACCACGACTCGATGTCGGACCTGCACCGCGACTTCTACGGCTTCCACTCGGCCCTGATGGAGCCGTGGGACGGTCCGGCGTCGATCGCCTTCACCGACGGCACCGTGATCGGCGCGGTGCTCGACCGCAACGGTCTGCGTCCGTCCCGCTACTGGGTCACCGAGGACGGCCTGGTCGTCATGGCCTCCGAGGTGGGTGTCCTCGACATCGATCCGGCGTCCGTGGTCACCAAGGGGCGCCTCCAGCCTGGACGCATGTTCCTGGTCGACACCGCGCAGGGTCGCATCGTCGACGACGAGGAGCTCAAGGCGGAGCTCGCCAGCGCGCAGCCGTACGGCGAGTGGCTCGCCGAGGGGCTCCTGCGGCTCGAGGATCTACCGTCGCGTGACCTGCTCACCCCGCAGCACGCCTCGGTCGTCAAGCGCCAGCGCACCTTCGGCTACACCTCCGAGGAGCTGCGCATCATGCTCGCGCCGATGGCCCGGATCGGGTACGAGCCGATCGGTTCCATGGGTACCGACACCCCGATCGCCGTGCTGTCCTCACGTTCCCGGCTGCTGTTCGACTACTTCAGCCAGCTCTTCGCGCAGGTCACCAACCCGCCGCTCGACGCCATCCGCGAGGAGCTGGTTACCTCGATGGCCGGCACCATCGGGCCCGAGGCCAACCTGCTCGACCCGGGTCCCGAGTCGTGCAGGCAGATCGTGCTCCCGAAGCCGGTGCTCAGCAACGCCGATCTCGCCAAGATCCTCTACATCGACGAGGACGGGGAGTTCCCCGGCTTCCGCTCCTTCGCCATCGACGGGCTCTACCCCGTGGCCGAAGGGGGCGACGGGATGCGTCGCGCGCTCGACGAGGTGTGCGAGAAGGTCAGCGCCGCCATCGCCGACGGCGCCAAGATCATCGTCCTCTCCGACCGGTACTCGAACGCCGAGCTGGCACCGATCCCGTCGCTGCTGCTCACCGGCGCGGTCCACCACCACCTGATCCGCGAGCAGACGCGCACCCAGGTCGGGCTCGTGGTCGAGGCCGGCGACGCCCGCGAGGTGCACCACATGGCCTTGCTGATCGGGTACGGCGCTTCTGCGATCAACCCCTACGTCGCCTTCGAGACCCTCGACGACCTCATCCGCGAGGACATCCTGACCGGGGTCGGCCACGACGAGGCCGTCCAGAACTACATCGACGCCTGCACCAAGGGCGTGCTGAAGATCATGTCCAAGATGGGCATCTCCACGGTCGCTTCCTACACCGGCGCGCAGGTCTTCGAGGCCGTCGGTCTGTCGCAGGAGCTGATCGACCGCTACTTCACCGGCACCGCCTCCAAGCTCGGCGGGATCGGGCTCGACGAGATCGCCGAGGAGGTGGCGCTCCGGCACCGCTTCGCCCACCTCGAGCGCCCCGAGGAAGCGGCCCACCGCGACCTCTGGGTCGGCGGCGAGTACCAGTGGCGGCGTGAGGGCGAGCTGCACCTGTTCAACCCAGCCACCGTCTTCAAGCTCCAGCACGCCACCCGCGAGGGCCGCTACGAGGTCTTCAAGGAGTACACCGATCTCGTCGACGGCCAGTCCTCGGCGCTGATGACCCTGCGCGGCCTGCTCCGGTTCAAGGAGGGCGCCCGCCCGCCGGTCCCGCTCGACGAGGTCGAACCGGTCTCCGAGATCGTCAAGCGGTTCTCGACCGGCGCGATGAGCTACGGCTCGATCTCGGCCGAAGCGCACGAGACGCTCGCGGTCGCGATGAACCGCCTCGGCGCGAAGTCCAACACCGGCGAGGGCGGTGAGGATCCTGACCGCTTCACCCCCGACGAGGACGGTGACCTGCGACGTTCGGCCATCAAGCAGGTCGCGTCGGGTCGTTTCGGGGTGACCTCGGAGTACCTCACCAACGCCGACGACATCCAGATCAAGATGGCGCAGGGCGCCAAGCCCGGTGAGGGCGGTCAGCTACCGGGACAGAAGGTGTGGCCCTGGATCGCCAAGACCCGGTACTCGACGCCGGGCGTCGGGTTGATCAGTCCTCCACCGCACCACGACATCTACTCCATCGAGGACCTCAAGCAGCTCATCCACGACCTCAAGAACGCGAACCCGTCGGCACGTGTACACGTCAAGCTCGTCGCCGAGGTCGGCGTCGGGACGGTCGCGACCGGCGTCTCGAAGGCCAAGGCCGACGTCGTCCTCATATCGGGGCACGACGGCGGGACCGGTGCGTCGCCGCTCAACTCGCTCAAGCACGCCGGTGGTCCGTGGGAGCTCGGCCTCGCCGAGACCCAGCAGACCCTGCTGATGAACGGGCTGCGTGACCGGATCGTGGTGCAGGTCGACGGCCAGCTCAAGACCGGCCGCGACGTGATGATCGCCGCGCTGCTCGGCGCCGAGGAGTTCGGTTTCGCGACGGCGCCGCTCGTCGTCTCCGGCTGCATCATGATGCGCGTGTGCCACCTGGACACCTGCCCGGTCGGCGTCGCCACCCAGAACCCCGAGCTGCGCGCGAAGTTCACCGGCAAGCCCGAGTTCGTGGTGACCTTCTTCGAGTACATCGCCGAGGAGGTGCGCGAGCTGCTGGCCGAGCTGGGCTTCCGCACGCTCGACGAGGCCATCGGCGCCGTGGACGCGCTGGACGTGTCGGATGCGGTCGAGCACTGGAAGGCCCAGGGCCTCGACCTGGCTCCGATCCTCCACGTGCCCACCTCCCCGTGGGAGCAGGACCGGCACGCGACCAAGACGCAGGACCACGGGCTCGAGCGGGCGCTCGACAACCAGCTCATCGAGCTGGCCGAGCCTGCGCTCGAACGCCAGGAACCGGTCACGATCGAGCTGCCGATCGAGAACCGGAACCGGACGGTCGGCACCCTGCTCGGGCACCACGTGACCAAGCGGTACGGCGGGCTCGGGTTGCCCGACGACACCATCGACGTGACCTTCCGCGGGTCCGCCGGCCAGAGCTTCGGCGCGTTCGTCCCGCGAGGGATCACCCTGCGCCTGTTCGGCGACGCGAACGACTTCGTCGGCAAGGGCCTGTCCGGCGGCACCCTCGTGGTGCGCCCTCCCGAGACCGTCCACCCCGACTTCGTCGCGGAGGACTCGATCGTGGCAGGCAACGTCATGCTCTACGGCGCGACCGGCGGTCACGCCTACGTGCGCGGCGTGGTCGGCGAACGCTTCTGCGTGCGGAACTCGGGCGCGGTCGCCGTCGTCGAGGGTGTGGGCGACCACGGGTGCGAGTACATGACCGGCGGCCGAGCCATCGTGCTCGGCCCGACGGGTCGGAACTTCGGTGCCGGCATGTCCGGCGGCATCGCGTTCGTCTACGACCCGGAGGACCGCTTCCGCGGCCTGCTCAACCCCGAGATGGTCGACCTCGATCCGCTCGACGAGCCGGACAAGGTCTGGCTGCGCGACCAGCTGCGTACGCACGCGGAGCTGACCGGTTCGGTGGTCGCCGAACAGCTGCTCGGACGCTGGCACCGGGAGGTGCGGCGCTTCAAGAAGGTCATGCCGCGCGACTACAAGCGGGTGCTCGAAGCCAGCCGCCTGGCCGAGGAACAGGGTCAGGACGTCGACGAGGCGATCATGGCCTCGGCGCGGGGCTGACGGACCACCCGTCCGGTGCGTCCGGACGGGCCGAGGCCCCGCAGTGGGCACGACGACGAGTTCGGAGCGAGACCATGGGTGATGTCCGGGGCTTCCTGAAGCACGACCGCGAGCTCCCCCCGACGCGGCCGGTGCCCGAGCGGGTGACCGACTGGCGCGAGGTCTACCTGCCCTTCGCGCAGGACAAGTTGCAGACCCAGGCCAGCCGGTGCATGGACTGTGGCATCCCCTTCTGCAACGAGGGCTGCCCGCTCGGCAACCTCATCCCCGACTGGAACGACCTGGTCTACCGCGATCACTGGAAGCAGGCGATCGACCGGCTGCACGCGACCAACAACTTCCCCGAGTTCACCGGTCGGCTCTGCCCCGCCCCCTGCGAGGCCGCGTGCGTCCTCGGCATCAACGAGGACCCGGTGACCATCAAGCAGGTCGAGGTCACGATCATCGACCGCGCGTGGGACGAGGGCTGGGTCGTCCCGAACCCGCCCTCGGTGCGCACGGGCAAGCGGGTCGCCATCGTCGGCTCCGGGCCGGCCGGGCTCGCCGCAGCGCAACAGCTGACCCGGGCAGGTCACGAGGTCGTGGTCTTCGAACGTGCCGACCGGATCGGTGGGTTGCTGCGGTACGGCATCCCGGAGTTCAAGATGGAGAAGCGGCACGTCGATCGACGCATCGCCCAGATGGAGGCCGAGGGCACCGAGTTCCGCACCAGCGTCAACGTCGGTGTCGATATCACCGCCGACGAGCTGCGTGCGGACTTCGACGTCGTCGTGCTCGCCGGCGGGGCGACCGCCGCCCGCGACCTGCCCATCGAGGGCCGCGAGCTCGACGGGATCCACCAGGCGATGGAGTTCCTGCCCTGGGCCAACAAGGCACAGGAGGGCGACCTGGCGGTCGAGGACATCCCGATCTCCGCAGCGGGCCGCAAGGTCGTGATCATCGGGGGTGGCGACACCGGCGCGGACTGCCTCGGCACCTCGAACCGGCAGGGCGCGACGTCGGTGCACCAGTTCGAGATCATGCCGCGTCCACCCGACGAGCGCCCCGCCGCGAACCCGTGGCCGACCTGGCCGATGAAGTTCCGCAGCTCCTCGGCGCACGAGGAGGGTGGTGAGCGCGTCTACAGCGTGAACACCGAGGCGTTCCTCGGCGACGAGAACGGCCGGGTCCGCGCACTGAAGGGCCACGAGGTCGAGTTCGTCGACGGCCGGTTCGAACGGATCGAGGGCACCGAGTTCGAGCTCGAGACCGACCTGGTCCTGCTCGCCATGGGGTTCGTCGGACCGGAGAAGCAGGGCCTGCTCGACCAGCTCGGGGTGACGCTCACCGCCCGCGGGAACGTGGAGCGGAACGACCGCTACGCCACCGACGTCGACGGCGTCTACGTCTGCGGCGACATGGGCCGTGGACAGAGCCTGATCGTGTGGGCGATCGCCGAGGGTCGTGCGTGCGCACGGGCCGTCGACGAACAGCTCATGGGGAACTCCGCGCTCCACGCGCCGATCCCCGCGTCGGCCGCCCCCCTGCGCTGACGGCGTCAGGGCTGCGCACACCAGCCGTCCGCCTCACCCGAGCCCGGCGGCCTCGAGTGCGCGGCCCACAGCCGGGAGGTACCCGGCCCCGAACAGCCGGACGTGGACGAGCAGCGGCGGCAGCTGCAGCGCTGCCCGTCGTGCCTCCCAACCCTCCGGCACCGGTGCCACCTCCTCGTACGCCGACCAGAACGTCGGCGGGGGCGCCCACCCGTTGGCCTGCGGCAGCGGCCCGATGACGTTGTCGCGGTGCCAACCGAACGCCTCGCCGTGGTGGCCGTGGACGGCTGCCAGCGCCGCGCCGAGCCCCGCCCAGTCCGGTGGCCCGGCGACGTGCTCGAGCACCAGGACGTCGTGGTCCACGCCGAGCACCGCGGGTACGGGCGCGCCCGCGTCCCCGAGCGCGCGCAGCCCCTCGGCCTCGAGCTCCGCGTCGTACGGGGTCGCCTTGACCACAGCGGCACGCCCGTCGGCGAGCTCCGCGCGCCAGACCTGCGCGACGTCTCCTCCGCCGAGAGCATCGGCGCCGACGACGGCCGGCAGCCCACCGGGCAGCGGCGGGAGCTCGCCGCTCACGGGGTGAGGTGGCCGCGCAGCACCTCTGCCGCGTGGTCGACGTCGGCCTCGCGGGTCGAGACGTGGAACGAGAGCCGCAGCCTGCCAGCCCGTGTCGCCGCAGCGATGCCGGCGCGGCGGAGCAGTTCCGGTACCGCGTCGTCGGCCCGGGCCGAGACGATCGCCGAACCGGTGACCGGGAGCTCGGTCGCCAGGCAGAACCGCTCCGCGAGCCCCACGGCGTGGGCGTGGAGCGCCTCGATCCCGACCTCCTCGAGCAGCTCGAGCGAGGCGGCCTGGCCCACCCAGGAGTGCCAGGCGGGCGAGACGTCGAAGCGGCGAGCGCCGGCGGCCAACCGGAGCGGCACCCCGTAGATGCTGTCCCAGCGGTCCTCGCCCGCGTACCACCCTGCGGCGACCGGGGTCAGCTCGTCGACCAGCTCGGGACGGACGGTGAGGAACGCCGTGCCCCGCGGCGCGAGGAGCCACTTGTAACCGCTGGCCACCGTGTAGGAGAACCGATCGGCGTCGATCGGCAACCACCCCGCCGCCTGGGTGGCGTCGACGAGCGTGCGGGTGCCGGTCGTGCGGCTGACCTCCGCGAGCGCGTCGAGGTCGGCGATCCGCCCGTCAGCTGACTGGACGGCCGACACCGCGACGAGGTCCGTCGTCGCGGTGACCGCGTCGGCGAGGTGCTCGAGCTCGACCTCCCGCACGCGGATCCCGTGGTCGGCGCGGGCGAGGAACGGGAACAGCACGCTGGTGAAGTCCCCCTCCACCGTCACCACCTCGCTCCCAGCAGGCAGCGAGGCCGCGACCAACCCGACGAGCGCGGAGGTCTGCGACCCGACGGCGACGGACGCCGGGTCGGCGCCGACGAGTCGGGCGTACCGCCGGCGGCTGGCGTCGACGTCCGCGTCGAACGCGGGCGCGTCGCTCGTACCGCGCTGCCAGGCCGCGAGCGTCGCCGTGAGCGCGTCGAGGGTCCGGCGCGGCGGGAGGCCGAGGGTGGCGGTGTTCAGGTAGGTCCCGGCCAGGGAGAACTCCCCCTGCGCCGTCGCGAGTCGCTGCGTCACATCCGTGCTCCGGGGGGCGGGGCGAGATCATGGGTCCCGAGACAAGCGCGCAGCCACGCGGCCCACAACTCGACGCGAGCGCGGGCCGAGGCCCGCCCGGGGACCACCGACGGCACCGCGGCTCCACCTCACACCACCCGGGGATCGCGACGCTACGACGACGCGGTGGTGCTACGAAGCACCCGTGGCCGTGACCGGTGAGGACCCGGAGCGGAACGCCGAACCCGGGTGTCGAGAGCCGGCACCCCCGTTCGTAGATGAGGTGAGGGCCGGCAGGCAGCCGGCTCCACGACGACAGGAACGAAGGTGGCGGAGTACATGCTGTCGGTGCACCACGTCGAGGGCGAAGCAGCCCCGGACGCCGACACGATGCAGCAGATGTTCACGGACGTGGATGCCCTGAACGAGCGGATGCGCGACAGCGGGGTCTGGGTCTTCGCCGGCGGCCTCCAGGAGCCGCACATCGCGACCGTCGTGCGCGAGCAGGGGACCGAGGTGGTGACGACCGACGGCCCATTCGCGGAGTCGAAGGAACACCTGGGCGGGTTCTGGATCATCGACGTCCCCGACCACGCCACGGCGGTGGACTGGGCCAGCCGCGCGACCCGGGCCTGTCGCGGCCCCGTCGAGGTTCGGCCGTTCCAGGCCGGCCCGGAGGGGTGAGCCGAGCCCGCGTGGAGGTCTCGGGGGCGGGCGTCGACCCGCAGACACCGCCGCTCGCGGAGCGGTCCATCGCGGATGTCTTCCGCCGCGAGCACGGTCGCGTCGTGGCCACCCTGGTCGGCATCTTCCGCGACATCGACGTCGCCGAAGAGGCCGTCCAGGAGGCCTTCCTGGTGGCGACCCGCACCTGGCCCGAACGCGGTGTTCCACCGAGCGCAGCGGATCGTGCGGGCCAAGCGCAAGATCCGCGACGCGAACATCCCGTACCGCATCCCCGAGGACGCCGAGCTCCCCGACCGCCTCGGTGGTGTGCTCGCGGTCGTCTACCTCATCTGCAACGAGGGACACACGGCGACCACCGGCGAGGGACTCGGTCGCGCCGACCTCACGGCAGAGGCGATCCGCCTGGGTCGCCTCCTCGCCACCCTCATGCCCGACGAACCGGAGGTGCTCGGCCTCCTCGCGCTGATGCTGCTGACCGCCGCGCGCCAGCCCGCACGGACCGCCCCGGACGGATCGCTCATCCTCCTCGCCGACCAGGACCGCAGCCGGTGGGACCCCGCGATGATCGTCGAAGGCCAGGCGTTGGTACGCGCGTGCCTGCGCCGGAACCAGCCGGGCACCTACCAGGTACAGGCTGCCATCAGCGCCGTGCACAGCGACGCAGCGACCGCCGCCGACACCGACTGGCACCAGATCGTCGCCCTCTACGACCAGCTGGCG
>JBBECA010000019.1:4850-12522 GCA_040882055.1 Nitriliruptor sp. | reverse complement strand
GACCGCCGCCGACACCGACTGGCACCAGATCGTCGCCCTCTACGACCAGCTGGCGGTCCTGTCACCGACCCCGGTCGTCGCGCTCAACCGAGCGGTCGCCGTCGCCGAGGTCGATGGGCCGCAGGCCGCGCTGGAAGCGATCGCCGACCTCGACCTCGACACCTACCACGCCTACCACGCCACCCGGGCGGACCTGCTGCGCCGTCTGGGGCGGACCGAGGAAGCCGCCGCCGCCTACGCGGTCGCCGCCGAGCTCACGACCAACGCGAACGAGCGTGCGTTCCTCGAGGGGCGGCAGGCGAACCTGCTCGGGTGACGGCGGCGGTGACCGCGCCCACGGCCGTCACTCCGCGATGTCGACCGTGACCGGAGTGCCTGCCTCGACGGTGCGGCTCACCGTGCACGACCGGTCGTGCGAGACGCGTACGGCGCGAGGGAGACGCTCCCGAGCCTTGTCGCCGTCGGGACCCTCGGGGAACGTCACGTGGAAGGTCATCCGCACGTCGCGAAGGATGTTGCCGCCGCCATCGTCCTCGGTCTTCTCGGCCTCGACCGCGACCTCGAAGCGTTCGTGCTCGGCGTGGCGACCCGTGATCACGTCGACGTCGACCGCCGAGCAGCCACCGATGGCCGCGAGCAGCAGCTCGACGGGGGTGAAACCGTCGGCAGCCTTGCTGCCGAACGTCAGCTGCGCCCCCTTCGGGTTGGTCGCCCGGTAGACGCCCTCCTCCACCCGTTCGAGCGTCACCCGCCGCCGGTCACCGTCCGCCATCGTCGTCCCTCGGTCACGTCGTGCGGGCACCCGCTGCCCGCAGCGGCGCGACCGTAACGGGCCCCGCGTCGCCCCGCGTCAGCGGGTGCCGGCGGGCCTCAGCGGCGGTCCACGGCCCACCAGTCACCGGTCTCGCGGCGCTCCGCCGGGGTGGTGAAGCGGTACCGCTCACGCCGCACCCGCAGCGCCGCCGGCGAACGTCCGTCGAAGGGGTCGTGCCGCAGCAGTTGGCGGATGCCGGGATCGCCTTCCCCGAGCGCACGCAGCAGCTGGCGGAACCAGGGGTGCTGCCGTTCTGGGTCGGGGCTCATGGCCGCGAACCACAGCAACCAGTCGAGCCGGAGGTGGTGGGGTGCGAACTGGCGGGGCCGCCGATCCAACGGCCCCGGTTTGCCGTGGAAGCCGTAGGCCTGCCAGCCGCCGCTGGCCGTCGGGTCCTCCGTGCCCTCGATGGTCAGCTCGAACCGTTCGCGGGTGACGCTGCCGAACGCGCCGTAGCTGTTGACCAGGCGCAACGGGTCGTGGCTGACGTTCATCCGTTGCCGTGGTGAGAGCAGGTTGCGCACGGGCGGGAGGCTGCGCCACAGGAGCCCGGCGCTCAGGAGCGCGACGACCACGACCCACGGCACCGGCAACGTGGTCGCGTGTACACCCGCATCGCCGAGCAACCACCCGCCCTCGAGCCAGCCGAGCCAGCTGTCCGGGAGCGCCGACGCGGCCAGGACGATGGTCAGCAGGTTCAGCCACGCGAAGTTGCCGCTGGCCAGGAGCCAGCCCTGCGTGACGATGATCGCGACCGCGCCCACGCCCGCCACCGGTTGCGGGAGGAACAGCAGCCACGGCGCGCCGAGCTGGACGACGTGGTTCCCGAGCGCCTCGAGACGGTGGATGCCGTCGGGCAGGTGGTGGAAGTACCAGCTGAACGGCCCGGGCATCGGCTGGGTCTCGTGGTGGTAGCGCAGGCAGGTGAGCTCACGCCAGCACGGATCCCCGCGGAGCTTGATCATCCCGGCCCCCACCTCGACGCGGAACACCAGCCACCGGACGGCGAGCAGGACCGGCCACGCCACCGCGACGTCGTGGCCACCGAGGAAGCCGACGAGGAACCCGGCCTCGCACAGCAACGATTCCCACCCGAAGGCGAACCAGATCCGACCGAGCGAGACGAGCGAGAGGTAGAGCGCCCAGATCGTCAGGAACGCGGCGAGGGTCGCGATGCTGCCCGCGCGCTGCGGGAGACCGACGACCAGCAACGCGGCGAGCAAGAGCCCGACCCACGCGCTCGCGAGTGCCGCCGCGTCGGTCGGACGCCAGCGCAGCAGGCTCGGCGCCTGCCAGAAGCTGGTGCGTGCCACCACCTCGGCGGCAGGGGTCAGACCGTCCGCGCCGAGCAGCGGCCGCCACTGACGCACCACACCGGCGAAGGCGAGCACGAACACCACCGCGACGCCACGCTGCACCAGTTCGCGAGCGATCAGGGCGCTGTCGGCGGCCAACCACTCCACGGACGTACCCCTCCGGCCCGACTCCGGTCGCGGCACACCGATGGTGCCACGAGCTCGACCCCAACCTGCGAGGAGACCCCGTCACACCGCCGGGAACGACGGATGCGACGCCAGCGTGGCCACCCGGCTCGCCGACGGGGTCGAGCCCCACCTGCGTTCGCGCCAGGATCGCGGCACGGGCGGATAGCCTCCAGCTATGAGCGAAGGCAACGTCCTCGGCGGCGAGCTCGCCGCGTGCAGCGTCGATCCAGTGACCGGCTGGTTCCGTGATGGCACGTGCCGGACCGCGCCGGACGATCACGGCAGCCACACCATCTGCGCGGTGATGACGGCCGAGTTCCTCGACCACCAGCGCGCGATCGGCAACGACCTCGCCACCCCTCGGCCCGAGTTCCGCTTCCCGGGTCTCTCCCCCGGCGACCGTTGGTGCGTGACCGCGGACAACTGGCTCCGCGCCCACCGCGACGGTGTCGCCGCACCCGTCGCGCTCGAAGCCACCAGCGAACGCGCGCTCGAGATCGTCCCCCTCGAGATCCTGCGCGAGCACGCCGTGGACGTTCCCGACGATCCCCGTGGTCTCGACGCGCCCTGAGGCGCGGGTGCGCCGGTAGAGGCCCCCACAGCGCCCGGAGGCGCGCTACGTGGCCGGCGCCCCCACGTGGGCGCAGTCGGGGCAGCGGGCGCGGAAGGTGACCTCGACGTCGACCAGCTCGAAGCCGTGTCGCTGCTCGTCCGGCAGGCGTGGGTCGTCGGCTTGGACGTCGAGCATCCGTCCGCAGCCGACGCACACCAGGTGGTGGTGCCGCTCCTCGACGTTCGGGTCGTACCGCTTGCGACCGTCGGCGTGGCTCATCTCGTGGAGCTCACCCATGCCGACCAGCTCGTTGAGCGTGTTGTAGACCGTCGCGCGGCTGACCTCGGGCAGGATCGCTCGCGACCGCTCGAACACCTCGTCCGCCGTCACGTGGACGTGCTCGCCCCCCATGGACTCGGCGATGACGCGTCGCTGTGCGGTCAGGCGCCATCCACGGTTCCGTAGGCGGTCCACCAGCGGTTCCACAACGTTTCCCCATGCGGTCGTCGGCGTGTCGCGTTCGGAGGAACGCTACCAGAGCTCGGGTCGGTCGAAGTGGCGGTTGCTCCTACCCTTGGAACTGTTCTAGGTTGGGCTCGTCGCTCGCGACCTAGCCGATCCGTCGGCCGCCGCGCCCCGCCGCCGCGACACCCGGACCTTCCCAGGAGGACAACGTGCCCGACGAACAGCCCACACGCCCGGAGTGGGCCGCCCGCACGACGCCCAGCTTGCAGGGCAACGAGCACTGGTGGCCCGACCAGCTCAACCTCAACGTCCTGCACCAGAAGCACCCCGGCTCCAGCCCGTTCGGTGAGGGCTTCTCGTACGCGGAGGCCTTCTCGGAGATCGACATCGACGAGCTGAGCGCGGACGTCGACGCGCTGATGACCGACTCGAAGGACTGGTGGCCCGCGGACTGGGGTCACTACGGCCCGTTCTTCATCCGTATGTCGTGGCACGCCGCCGGCACCTACCGCGCGGTCGATGGCCGCGGCGGTGGCGGCACCGGCGCGCAACGCTTCGCCCCGCTCAACAGCTGGCCCGACAACGGCAACCTCGACAAGGCGCGGCGACTGCTGTGGCCCGTCAAGGAGAAGTACGGCGAGCGCATCTCGTGGGCCGACCTGATGGTCTTCGCCGGCAACCGCGCCCTCGAGACCATGGGCTTCACGACCTTCGGTTTCGGCTTCGGCCGCGCCGACATCTGGGCCCCCGAGGACGACATCTACTGGGGTCCCGAGAACGAGTGGCTGTCAACCGAGGACGAGCGCTACACCGGCTCCTTCGAGGACGGCAACCGCACCCTGGCCAACCCCCTCGCCGCGGTCCAGATGGGCCTGATCTACGTCAACCCCGAGGGTCCCAACGGGGTCCCGGACGCGGCGAAGGCCGCCATGGACGTGCGCGAGACCTTCGCCCGCATGGGGATGAACGACCGCGAGACCGTGGCGCTGACGGTCGGTGGTCACACCTTCGGCAAGCACCACGGCAACGGCCCCGCCGATGCGGTCGGTGGGACGCCCGAGGAAGCCAGGGTCCACGAGATGGGCATCGGCTGGGCGAACGAGCACGAGACCGGCCTCGGTGAGTACACCATCACCTCCGGGCTCGAGGGTGCGTGGACCCCGACACCGACCACGTGGGACAACGCCTACCTCGACACGATCTTCGCCCACGAGTGGGAGCTCACGACGTCACCGGCCGGCGCGAACCAGTGGCAGCCGGTCGAGGTCAAGGACGGGTTCTGGGTCCCCGACGCGCACGTCGAGGGCAAGATGAACCCGCCGGTGATGAACGCCGCCGACATGGCGATGATCGTCGACCCGGACTACCTCGCGATCTCCAAGGAGTACCACGAGAACCCGGACGTGCTCGCCGACGAGTTCGCCCGTGCTTGGTACAAGCTGCTCCACCGTGACATGGGGCCGAGCGAGCGTTACCTCGGCGACCAGGTGCCGGACGAGGAGCTCATCTGGCAGGACCCGGTCCCGGCGCACGAGGGGCCGCTGGTCGACGAGGACCAGATCGCGACGTTGAAGCAGCAGATCGCGGGTTCCGGTCTCACCGCAGCCCAGCTGGTGAACGTCGCCTGGGCATCGGCCTGCACCTACCGGCAGACCGACCACCGCGGCGGCGCCAACGGCGCACGCGTCCGCCTCGAGCCACAGGCCAGCTGGGACATCAACATCCGCACCGGTGTCAGCGCGGCGATCGACCAGCTCGAGCGGATCAAGGACGCCTCGGACGCGAACATCTCGCTCGCGGACATCATCGTCCTGGCGGGCAGCGTCGGTGTCGAGATGGCCGCGGAGGCGGCCGGGCACGACGTCACGGTCCCGTTCACCCCGGGTCGCACCGACGCGACCCAGGAGCTGACCGAGGTCGACACGTTCGCCCACCTCGAGCCGCGGCACGACGCGTTCCGCAACTACCTGCAGAAGGACGTCGGGATCCCGACCGAGCACCTGATGGTCGACCGGGCGTTCATGCTCAACCTCACCGCGCCCGAGATGGCGGCGCTGGTGGGTGGCATGCGTGCCATCGGCGTGACCGCCGGTGACGACGACACCGACGGGATCCTCACGGACCGGCCGGGTCAGCTCACGAACGACTTCTTCCGCAACCTCATCTCGATGGACACCGTCTGGGAGCCCGTCGGTGAGGGGGAGGACCGCTTCGAGGGCAAGAACCGGGCCACCGGCGCCACGACGTGGACCGCCACGCGGGTCGACCTCGTCTACGGGTCGAACTCGCAGCTGCGTGCCATCGCCGAGGAGTACGCCGCGAACGGTGGCGAGGAGCACATGATCGAGCGCTTCGTCCAGGGGTTCGTCAAGGTCATGAACGCCGACCGGTTCGACCTGCACCGCTGATCCACGCACCACCTCCACACGAGCGGTCGCCCCACCCGGGGCGGCCGCTCGTCGTCGTGCAGCCCACGGCCCACGCTCGGTGATGCAGCACCTCGAGGACCTACGCACCTCGGAACCCTACGAAACTCGTCGTTCTTCGTACCTTGCAGTCCTTCACCTTGTAGTTCTTCGTACCTTGTAGTTCTATGCACCTTGTGCTTCTATGTGTGCGACATCGCGACCGAGGAGCCTCGACGTGCACATCGACAAGGACCTCGTGGCCGCCTCGGCCACCCCCCTCGTCCTCGCCATCCTCGCCGAGGGGGAGAGCTACGGCTACGCGATCCTCAAGCGTGTCCGCGAGGTCTCCGAGGGCGAACTCGAGTGGACCGACGGGATGCTCTACCCCCTCCTCCACCGCCTGCAGCGGCTCGGCTACGTGACCCCCGAGTGGCGCAGTCCGGACGAGGGGCGGCGTCGGAAGTACTACGCGATCACCGACGAGGGCCGGGCAGCCCTCGCCGAACACAAGCGCCAGTGGCTCACCGTCGCCCGCACCCTCGGGGACGCGTGGGGCGGCGGGGATCTCCTGCCCGGGAGGGCCTGATGGTGGCCGACCTCGAGGCCGAGATCGCCGAGTGGCGTGCCTTCGTCGAACGCAGCCCTGCGGTGGACCGCCGCGACGTCGACGAGCTGGAGGCGCACCTGCGCGATCAGGTCGCCGATCTCGACGCGGCCGGGTTGAGCGAGGACGAGGCGTTCCTGATCGCCGTCAAGCGCATCGGCAACCTGGATGAGGTCGCCCGCGAGTACGCCCGCGAGCACAGCGACCGGTTGTGGAAGCAGCTCGTGCTCGGCGGCGGCGAGGCACGCTCCTTCGCGTCCGGCGGACTCGTACCCGCCCTGGCGTTCGCCATCGGAGCGGAAGCCACCGTCCAGGTGGCCCGGCTGCTCGCCGGGTTCACCGCTGGGGAGCCGTGGTGGCTCTTGCGCAACGCCGCACTGTTCGTGCTGCCGTTCCTCGCGGGGTACTTCGCGTGGCGTCGCGAGCTGACGGGACGCCAGTGGCTGTTCGGTGCGGCCCCCGTCGCGCTCGGAGCGCTGGCGATCAACCTGTACCCCTTCGGAGGGGAGAGCTCGAGCACGGGCCTGCTGGCCGCGGCGCACCTGCCGGTGCTTCTGTGGTTCGCCGTCGCCTACCCCTACATGGGTGGTGCGATCCGCTCCCGCGACCGACGCATGGACTTCGTCCGGTTCACGGGTGAGTGGCTCATCTACTACGTCCTGATCGCGCTCGGCGGCGGCGTGCTGATGGGCCTGACGGTGGCGATCCTGGAGCCCGCGGGCATCGACAGCGAGCGGGTCGTCGAGTGGGTGCTCCCCGTCGGTGCCGCCGGCGCCGTGGTCGTGGCCGCGTGGCTGGTCGAGTCCAAGCAGCGGGTCGTGGAGAACATGGCCCCGGTGCTGACGATGATCTTCACGCCGCTGTTCGCGTTGATGCTGGTCCTCGCCGCGGTCATCTACGCCGTCACCGGAGTCGGTGGCGCGTTCGATCGCGAAGTGCTCGCGGTGTTCGACGCGCTCATGGTGGTCGTCCTCGGCCTCGTCCTCTACGGCATGTCGGCACGCGACCCCGACCAGCCGCCCGGGTGGATGGACCGCATCCAGTTGGTCGCCGTGCTCGGCGCGCTCGCGCTCAACCTGATGGTGCTCGGCATGATGGTCGCGCGTATCAGCGAGCTCGGGTTCACGCCGAACCGGACCGCCGCGCTGGGTCTCAACCTGCTGCTGTTGGTGAACCTCGCCGGAGCGGCGTGGTTGTCGAGCCGGTTCCTCATCGGTGCGCACGGTCACCACCGGCTCGAACGGTGGCAGACGGCCTACCTGCCCACCTTCGCCGCCTGGACGGCCGCCGTCGTGGTCGTGCTGCCGCCCCTGTTCTCGTTCCGTTAGCCGGCCGAGCGCCCCG
>JBBECA010000019.1:0-4750 GCA_040882055.1 Nitriliruptor sp. | reverse complement strand
GTCGTGGTCGTGCTGCCGCCCCTGTTCTCGTTCCGTTAGCCGGCCGAGCGCCCCGTGTCGCTCAGGCCGTGCGACGCCGGAGCACCCAAGCACCGCCGAGCAGCGTCAACGGGGCCGCAACGGTCGTGGCCGCTGGCCCCGTCGCCGGCAGGTTCGCAGCCGCAGGACGGATCGCGGTGGCCGGGCGCCCCGGTGTGGCCGGCGTCCGGTCCACCAGCGTGTCGGTCGGTGGCGTCGCAGCCGGCGGCCCCTGCCGCGCGGGCGCAGCGCCGTAGGCGACCGAGACCGGTGCTGGCCCCATCGGGCTGCCGCCGTAGATGACCTCGCCGTCCTCGTCCTGGTAGGTGAGCCAGGTGACCGCCGGTTGGGAACCATGGCCTGGGCGCGAGTAGTCGCACACCCCGTCGGGGAAGGTCTCCCGGAGCGTCACCTGCTCGTCGGCGGTGAACACCTCGGTGAAGGACCGCCCCGCGTAGTCGAAGTCCTCGAGCGGCATCCGCTGGCAGTCGAGGGTGTCGTCGGTGAACCCGACGATCTCGTCGCCGCCGCCGGCCTCGATACGCGGTGCGGAGAAGATGGTCGGGTCGACGGTGGCGTCGCACACCTCGAGCGGGACGTCGATCCCGTCGGCGCCGACGCACCGTTCGGCGATCCCCGCCTCGTCCTTGGCCTCGATGATCTTCTGCGCGAGCGGCACGTCGCGCGTGTCCGCCTCGACCACGGCGAGCCACTCGTCCATCGCACGGATCGAGTCGTCGACGAACGAGACGTCACCGAGCAGCGGCGTCTGGCCCTCCCAGAACACCTGGTTGTCGGCGGTGCCGTGCTCACGGATGAGGCGGTCACGCATCGAGTACTTGCGGTAGACGTCGTGGAACGCTCCCGGCTCGGGGCCACCGAGGTCGATGATCGCGACCTCGTCGAGGTGCGCGCCGGTGTTCACGGCACCGCTGCGGTAGACGCGTTCCTGCGCGATCGGGTCCGCCTGGGTTCGTTCCGCCGTGGGCTCGAAGTCGATGTCATAGCCGCCGACCCCAGCGTTGAGCGCGGCGAACTGCGCCGTCGTCAGCGGCGGGCGGGTCGGATCGGAGACGTCGTTCTCGAGGAAGGCGAGCAGGCCCGACAGGCCGTACTGCACACCGACGTTGCTGATCGGCCGCCGCGCCTTGCCCTCCTCGTCGACCCCGAAGACGTTGCGCATGTAGTCCTGGAACGAGCACCGCACACCGTCCGGGTTGTCGGCGCTGTAGACGTCCTCCTCGGCGACCCCGGGGCAGGGGCGCGATGGGTCGCCGCTGTTGGGGATCGCCTCGGTGAAGGTGATGTGGTTGGCCGGGTTCAGGTGCCCGAAGATGCTCGGCCACTGGGCGGGCAGGATGCCGCTCTCGAGGCTGCCAGGGCCCTCGAAGTAGCTGCGCAGCCCGACGTAGTCGATGTACTGCTGGGCCGAGCTCCACGCGTCGGTGAAGCTGCACTGCGGCGTGATGCCCTGGTAGACGCCCGGGTAGGCGTTGGCGACCTGCTGCTGTACGAGGCTCCCGCCGCTGCAGCCGCTGCCGATCGTGTAGCGGATCGGACCGAAGCGTTCGGCGACCATCTCCTTGGTCAGGACCAACGACTCGGCCTGGGTCACGAGGTTGCAGTTGTGGCCGGCGTGGTCGAGCGCGTGGCTGGCGACCGCGAAGCCCTGCGAGAGCGCGTCGTCGAACAGGACCGTCGGCGCGGTCCCGGACTCGTAGGAGGTATCGCAGCTCTGACCGTGGGTCAGGACGAGCTTGTTGGCGTAGCCCGGGGTCCCGGCCGTCGGGTCCGGCCGCTCCCCCTGCGCCGGGTCCCACAGCGCGGCGATGCGGTACTGATCGCGGAGGCTGTAGCCGATCTCCTCGCGGACGATGAACGGCACCTCCTCGCCGTCGTCGGTCGTGGTCGTCGCCACGTCGGACGGTGGGTCGGCGGGGTCGTAGGGCTGCAGGGTGGTGGTGACCTGCTGTCCCGCCGCGGTGAGGGGCGGGATCACGGTCTCGACCGGATCCGTGGACCGGTAGTGGTAGGTGACGGTCGGTTCCTGGCTGCAGTCCGCTGCATCCGAGCCGTTGGTGCAGGTCCACGGCTCGATGAGCGGACCCGAGAAGACCGGACCGGCCTGCGGCGCGTTGGTCAGGGTGATGCTGGCGCCCCGGCCGTCGGGCAGTTCCGCCGAGATCACGTTCACCCCGAGGTCGAGACCCGTGACGAGACCGAGCGCCGTCCCATCGGTTTGGGTCGAGAAGACGTCCGTGACGTCACGGCCGTCGTCGGTGACCTCGAGCTCGGCGACGTCCGCACCATCGGGTGCGGCGAGGCGGAGGAGCACATCGCCGCCGGTGACCAGATCGCCACGCCCCGAGGCCACCTCGATGGTGACCACGTCGGTGGCGGTGGCGGTGTCCCCCGCGGGGCCAGACTGAGCGACCGCGGCCGACGGCAACGCGGTAGCGAGGGCGACACCGAGTGCCGTGATGAGGGACGAGGATCGACGCACGAGCAGCTCCGGGGCTGAGGGGTCCGACGCCCCGGTGTTCGCCGGACGGGGCCCCACCTCCTGCCAGGTACGGCGAGCACGGGGGTTTCCGTGTGCTCGACTACACGTCCGCGCCAGCTGCGACGAACCGAGGAGCACCGCGTGACCACCGCCTACCTCGCACCGGAGGGGTACGAGGGGGAGCTCGACGAGGAGCTCGCCCGTGCCGGCGCCGCGGTGACCATCCGCCACGGTCGGCTGCGTGTGAGCGAGAGCCCGCCGGTCCACGCCGCGTGGGCCGCCAACACCTGGTGGGAGGCCGAGCGCATCCCGATCACATCGATCGGGCACGCCGCCCGGGAGCTGCGTGACCGTCAGCGGAACTGGTCGCTGTACGCGCCGGAGCACCGTGGTCGCGCCGAGCTGGTGGCTGCCAAGCTCCCGCACGTCTCTGCGCGACCGCTCGAGCTCGGCGAGGTGGCACCCGACGCCCCGCTCGGCTCGTGGACGTTGCTCGAACGCGACCTCGTGCTGGCCGCCGCCGACTGCTCGAGCCCGTTCCCCGATGGCGTGCCGCGGTTCGTCGAGGACCGTCACGGTCCACCGAGCCGCGCCTACCTGAAGCTCTGGGAGACCTTCGCCCGGCTGCGTCGACAACCGCAACCCGGTGAACGCTGCCTCGACCTCGGTGCCGCGCCTGGCGGCTGGACCTGGCTGCTGGCCCGGACCGGCGCCGAGGTCGTCGCCGTCGACAAGGCGCCGCTGGCACCCGACGTCGAGCAGCGACCGAACGTGATCTGGTGGGAGGGATCGGCCTTCGCGATCGACCCCACCGACATCGGCGAGGTCGACTGGTGGTGCAGCGACATCATCTGTTACCCGGACCGGCTGTTCGAGCTCGTGACCCGCTGGCTCGACTCGGGACTGGTCCGCAACCTCGTCTGCACCCTGAAGTTCCAGGGCGTCACCGATCACGAGGCGGCGGCCCGCTTCGCGGCCATCCCCGGTGCACAACTGTTCCACCTGTCGCAGAACAAGCACGAGCTCACCGTCGCGGTCCTCGACGTCACCTGATCCACCGCCGCGTCGTGCGCCAACTGCCGGCACCACCATCCCCCAGCCCACGTCGTCGCGCCGACGTATTCCTTGACAGGAATACATCATCCGGCGTAGCGTCCCACGCATGGACGCCACCACCTTCGCCGCGCTCGGTGAACCCACCCGGTTGCGCATCGTCGAGCTCCTCCGCGAGCAGCCGCGCTCGGTGGGTGACATCGCTCGTGTGCTGACCATCCGCCAGCCCCAGGTCTCCAAACACCTGCGGGTGCTGAGGGAGGCCGGGGTCGTGACGGTCGAGCCCGTGGCGCGGCGACGGGTCCACCACCTACGGGCCGAGCCGTTCGAGCAGATCGGCAGTTGGGTCGGCTCGTTCGAACGGCTGTGGGACACGCGCCTCGATCGACTCGACGCGTTCCTGCGGTCGGCGGACGGCGGACCGGCAGCAACCGATCGCCGCGACGGACGTCCGGACCACACCTGAGTTGCTGGCAGCGCCGGGCGCTCCAGCCCATCCGCAGGAAGGGGACACCACGATGCGCCCGCTGTTCAGGAGGGCCCGCGAGCTCACCTTCGAACGCTCGTACTCCGCCCCCATCGCGACCGTCTGGGACGCGTGGACGAGACCCGAGATGCTCCGCGAGTGGTGGGGCCCGGACAACACCACGGTGACCGACTGCGAGATCGACCTCCGGGTGGGCGGCGACATCCTCGTCGTCATGGAAGCTGGCGAGAAGATGGGCAAGTACGCGGGCACCCGGTGGCCGATGGCCGGCACGTTCTCGCTCATCGAGCCTCACAGCCGCCTCGCGTACGACGCCCGGTCGTGGACCGAGGGCGAGGAGGAGACGACCACCATCGAGCACACCAACACCCTGATCCTGTCCGCCGATGGCGACCGGACACTCATCGACCTCAGCATCAGCATCACCGCGATCGGCTCCGGCGCGAAGATGGCCGCCTTCGGGATGAAGTGGGGCTACAAGGCACAGCTCGACGGACTCGAGACCTACCTCGCGACCCGGGGCCACGCCGCGCCGTGAGACGAACACCCCACCCGAACGAGTCTTCCAGCCACTCCCCCGGAAAACCGTAGGAGCCCCGAGATGTCGGACGCCACACGTGACGCATCACCCGCGGAGCTGATCGATGCCCGGATCGCCGAGCTCGGTGACTGGCGCGGGGAGATGCTCG
>JBBECA010000018.1:0-7413 GCA_040882055.1 Nitriliruptor sp. | reverse complement strand
GCCCCTGCTCCTCGGCCAACGGCAGGAACGCGGCCGGGGACAACAGCCCGAGCCGGGGGTGCTCCCACCGCACCAGCGCCTCGGCACCGACCGCCCGGAGGCCGGCCCTCGCAGCCAGCTCCGAGCCCGTCACCCCCTCGGGGTCCGTGATGGCGACGATCGGCTGGTAGCGCACCCGCAGCTGGCCGCCGGCGATCGCCATGCGGAGCTCCTCACCGAGCGAGTCACGGACGTCGACCTCGGTGGCGTCGTCGGCCGCGACGACCTGGTTGCGGCCACGCTGCTTCGCGACGTACATCGCCGCGTCCGCGCTCCGCAGCAGCGTCTCGCCGTCGCCGTCGGGGCCGCGGTGGACGGCGATCCCGACGCTGGTGGTGGCCCGCAGGTCGACACCCTCGAGACGGAACGGTTCCTCGAAGCAGGACACGACGGACCCGGCCAGCGCCGACGCCGCTGCCGGGCCGCTGACGGAGGCGACCACCGCGAACTCGTCGCCGCTGAGCCGCGCCACCAGGTCGTCGGCGCGCAGCGCGCCACGCAGCCGGCCGGCGACCTGACGCAGCAGCTCGTCGCCCGCGGCGTGACCGAGCGAGTCGTTCACCCCCTTGAAGCGGTCGAGGTCGCAGAACAGCACGGCGACGGCGACATCCGGCTTCGCCTCCCTCAGCGTGGCATCGAGCCGGCGGCCGAAGAGGACACGGTTCGGCAGCCCCGTCAGCGCGTCGTGGACGCTCTGGTGACGGACCGCATCGAGCAGCCGGGCGTTCTGCAGCGCCGCAGCGGCCTGTTCGGCGACACCACGCAGCCGCTGGATCACGTCGTCGTCGAGCACCGGGATCGGGGTCTGCGCCTGTGCTGACCACCCGACGGTCGCCACGCCGAGGAGGGTGTCGGCAGCCAACAGCGGCACGGCCACCAGCCGCTGCACCCCGACCGCGCGGAGGAGCTGACGCAGGACCGGCGTCGCATCGGCCTCGTCGATGATCGTCGGCTCGCGGCGGGCGAGCATCTCGACCAGCTCGGGGGTCTCGTGCGGGCGGACCACGCCACCGAGCAACGCGGTGTGCTGCTCCTGGCTGAGCCCAGCCGTCGCGACGGCCCGCAGCTCCCCCGATGACGGATCCCAGCGCAGGACCGAGGCGCGGTGGCTACCGACGATCTTCGGGAGGGCGGTCGCCACGGTGTCGGCGACCTCGAGATCGCCCTCGGCGACGGCCAGCGCGTGCGCGAGGTCGAGCAGGGCCTGCGCACGGCTCTCCCCACGCCGGCTGGCCTCGAGCGCGAACAGTTGGTCGAGCGCGGCGCCCGCGTGGCCGGCGTACGCCCGCAGCATGTCGCGTTCGGGAGCGAGGCCGCGCTCGCCTTCCGGGTAGAGCGCGGCGAGACGCCCGTGGTGCCGACGCACCGTCGCGACGTCCACCACCACCGCGTTCGGGCCGATGTCGTCGCCCGCACGTAGCCGTTCGGCCAGCTCGGCGGCGCGCTCGTCGTCGAGGCCGACGCTGTGCACCAGCGAACCGCGCTCGTCGGGGGCACCGACCACGCAGAGGTAGGCGGGGGCGACGACGGCGGACCCCGCGCGCTCGACGATGCGTCGGAGCGCGACGGTCAGATCGTCGCTGCTGACGAGGTCGGACGCCGCGGACTGCAGCGCGCTGAGCTGGCCCCGGAGGGCGACGAGTTCGGTCCGCTCGTCGCCGCGGCGCCCACCGAAGGGCGACCGGGAACGACGGTCCCAGGTCACGTGGTAGAGGCAGGCCGGGTACCCGTTCGACTCGCACTCCTCGTGCACCACCCGCGCCCGCGCGAGCCCGAACACCGTGGGGACCGCGGCGAACAGCCCCTGCGCGTAGGCGCAGTCGAGCTGCGAGTGGGTGTAGCCCTCGTGCAGGGAGTACCGGATGGTGGCGTGGGTCGCCCCGGCTTCGACGACCTGCATCGTCGAGGTCGTGGTGAACTTGGGCACCGCTCGGGGCAGCTGGCGGAAGACCTGTCGGGGCGAACCGAGGGCCCGCAGCAGCAGGACCAGGGACGGGTTCAGCCCGCTCTGGACGGAGCTCGCACCCACCTCGAACGGCGCGTCCGGGTCGTCGAGCACCTCGACCGTCGCCTCGAACAGCCGGATGCGTTCGTCGTAGCCGAACCAGCGCGTGTCCTCGGTCAGCTCCGCGAAGGTGTACGGCAGGTTCGCCCGCGCGATCACCTGCTCAGCCGCCTCCAGGCCGGCGCGCGCCTCGACGTACCGCAGGACCAGACCCGTCGTGGCGCCGGAGGTCTCGTTCCTGGTCCCATCCGCCACCAGCCGCTCCTCTCCAGTGGCTCTCCCGCCGCTCTCGAGCGCGCATGGCTGCTCCGCATCGGAGCGGTGAGGGGGTGTACCACGCGGCGCTCCCGGGAGCCGAAGCGGCTGCCGCACGCCGCTACCTTCCTGCTCACGCCGGAGTAGCTCAGTCGGTCAGAGCAGCGCTCTTGTAAAGCGAAGGTCAGGGGTTCGACTCCCCTCTCCGGCTCTCTCTCTCGCTCGCCCCGTGACCCCGTGACCCCGTGACCCCGTGGCCCCCGCGACCCCGTGACGGCACCGTCAGCGCAGGAAACGACCGTGCCAGTCGAGCACCACCTCGAAGCGTTCGACCCGGTGCTTCGGCGTGCCCCCACGTGACAGCTCGTGGCCTTCGTCCGGGAAACGAACGAACTCGGTGGTCACGCCGGCAGCCACGAGGGCGGCGAAGTACCGCTCAGCCTGCTCGACCGGGCAGCGCCAGTCCGCGTCGCTGTGCAGCACCAGGGTCGGTGTCGTCACCTCGGAGGCCTGCCACAGCGGGCTGGCCGCGTGGTGGGGGGTGGGGTCGGCGAGCAGGGAGGCACCGAGGAACATCCGGTCGAAGTAGGGCCCGATGTCGGAGGTCCCCCCGAACGAGCCCCACTCGAGCAGACCACGCTCGACGATCGCGCTGGCGTACCGGTCCTCGCCTGCCAGCAGCCGAGCCGTCGCGTAGCCGCCGTAGGAGCCACCCATGATCCCGATGCGGCCCGGATCCGCCGCCGGGTACCGGGCGAGCACGGCGTCGGCGACGGCCGCGAGGTCCTGCAGGTCGACCGGTGAGGGCTCGGGCCACGCGCCGACCACGGCCCGGGCCCAGTCGGTACCACGACCGGAGGAGCCGCGTGGGTTGATGCCGACCACGAGGTAACCGGCGCCCGCTTCGACCTGGAACTCGTCGAAGAAGTGGTCGCCGTACTGCGCGGTCGGACCGCCGTGGATGTTGATCAGCACCGGGACGCTGGCATCCGCGGCGCCTCGGAGGCCGTCCGGCAGGACCGCCCACGCGTCGAGCTCGACCCCGTCGCGCTCGAAGCTCCAGCGTTCGGTCTCCGCCACCCCGACCTCGCCGCGGAACCGGTCACCGAAGCTGGTCACCGCGTGCTCGTCACCGTCGCGGAGCACCAGCAGCTCGCCGGGGGTCTGCGGATCGGTCCAGCACACCGCGAGCGTCCGGCCGTCGGGGTGCACGTCGACCCCGGTGGCGGCGCGGGCGCCGGCGAACAGGTCGGTCACCACCGGCTGTTCACCGTCCGGCGCGTCCGCGACGTGGACCAGGCGGGTGGTCCCCCGATCCTCGAGTGCGGTGACGAACCCACCCTCGACGGGACGAGGTCCGACCGGTCCGAACGGTGCACCGCCGGGCGCGACGTCACGGTCGAGGTGGCCGGTGAGGTCGCGCAGCTCGCTGCCGTCCTCGCCGGCGCCATCCGGCACCTCGAACACCCGGTGCACGCCCGGCCAGTGGAACGGGTCGCGGCTCCCGGTCGCGAGGAGCTCGCCGCGAGCGCCCACGTCGACGCTCTGCCACTCCCCCCGCGGCCCCCAGGTCACCTCCGCACCCTCGACCGACGTCGCTGGCGCTTCGCCCGGGTCCGCCGCGCCATCCCCGTCGGGAGCCGGCGGGACGGCGACGGTGATCAGCTGCCCGTGTGGCTCGGTGTCCGCGAGACCACGAGCACGCGTGATCGCGTGGATGCGCGTGCCGTCCGCGGACCACGCGGGACCGGCCACGTCGTCGGGGAGCTCGGTGAGCTGGCGGATCCTCGGTCCGTCGGCGTCGAGGTCCTCGAGCAGGTAGAGCTGCCGGCGGCGTTCGTGCACCCACCCGTCACCCTCCACGCGGTAGGGCAGGCGGGTGATCCGTCGGGCGCGGCGCCGACGCTCCTCGGGCGTGAGGTCGGCCAGCTCGTCGATCCAGGTGTCACCGACCAGCACGATGCGCGTCCCGTCCGGTGACCAGGCGAACGCGCTCACGCCCCGGTCGAGGTCCGTGATCGTGCGGGCCTCGCCGCCGTCGGCGGGCAGCAGCGCGAGCTGCGAGGTGGCGTCGTCCTCGGCCCCCGTGCGCAGGAAGGCCAGGGTGCGGCCGTCCGGCGACCATCGCGGGTGCGCGTCGCCAGGTCCGCTCGTCAGCGCCCGGAGCTGGTCGCCGTCGTGGAGGTGGATGCGCCGCTCGTAGCGGTCCGCCTCGAGGTCGACGCGGGTGACCACGAACGCCAGCCGGCGGCCATCGGGGTGCCACCGGGGGTCCGACGGCGTGATCAGGTGGGCGATGTCAGCGGGGCGCACGGCAGCTCCGGGAGGGGGAGCTGCGGGACGCTAGTCCCCGACGTTGGCGCCCGTGCCGAGAACCGGCGGCCGGTCCTGGTCGGCGGCGGCATCGCCGACGTGCGGCTCGAGCTTGCGCTTGATCCGCTGCAGCGCGTTGTCGATCGACTTCACCCGGCGGCCGAGCAGGCCGGCGATCTCCTGGTAGGAGCGCCCCTCGACGTAGAGGGTCAGCACCTCGGTCTCGAGCCCGGACAGCACCTCGTCGAACGCGCGCTGGAGCCGCCGGAGCTCCTCGGAGGCGACCACCTGGGCGAGGGGGTCGAGGTCGTCCTCCGCGGCGACCGTGTCGCCGATCGTGCGATCGGGATCGCCGTCGTGCGGCCGGTCGAAGGAGACGTAACTGTTGAGGGGACCGTGCTTCTGGCGCGTGGCGGTCTTGACGGCGGTGAGGATCTGTCGGGTGATGCACAGTTCGGCGAAGGAGCGGAACGAGGCACCGTGGCCCGGCGCGTAGTCACGGACGGCCTTGTACAGGCCGATCATGCCCTCCTGCGCGGTGTCCTCGCGGTCGCCGCCGGCGAGGAAGTACGAGCGTGCCTTGCTCCGCGCGAAGCCCCGGTAGCGCTGCAGCAGCTCGGTCATGGCGCGGTCGTCGCCGGCGTGCACCAGCCCGACGAGCTGCTCATCGCTCTGGACGTGAACGTCCCGTTCGGTGATCGCTCCACGAGCTAGCGCCACGCTGCGTCTCCTGGTCCGGTCGAGGGCTGGGGTGCCGAGCCGCGAGCGGGTTCCCAGCCACCACCGACCAACGAGCAGGTGGCCGGTCGGTTGCGGTCCCCCGCCGACCGCGCGCGTCGTGTGACCCTCAGCGCACACCGCGGACGGTGGTCGTGCGCTCCGCAGCGGCGTCCGTGCACGTGCGGCGGGCGCGAGGCCACCTCAGCGCACGAGCGCCCGCGCGATCAGCTGGTCGCCTCGGCGACGTCCCTGGCGTTCCGGACGGCGTAGAGCGCCACCCCGGCCGCGACCGAGGCGTTGAGCGACCCCACGCGGCCACGCATGGGCAGCGCTACCAGCTCGTCGCAGGCCTCGCGCGTGAGCCGGGCGAGACCGGCGCCTTCGGCACCGACGACGAGGACGAGCGGTTCGGTCAGCAGCCCGCTGGCGCCGATGGCCCCCGGTGCGTCCCCGTCGAGCCCGATCGACCAGGTGCCGTGGTCGGTGTGCAGCCCCTGCAGGGTGCGCACGAGGTTGCCGATCGGCACCACACGGAGGTGAGCGAGCGCGCCGGCGGCGGCCTTCTCGGCCACGGGGGTGACCGAGGCGCTCCGCCGGCCGGGGATCAGCAACGCGTGCGCGCCGACCGCCTCGGCCGACCGCGCGATGGCGCCGAGGTTGTGCGGATCGGTGACGCCATCGAGCAGCACCAGCAGCGGCGGCTCGCCCGCGCGTTCGGCCGCCGCGATGGCGCCGGCGAGGTCGCTGTAGGGGAACGGCGGCGCCGTGGCGACCAGGCCCTGGTGGACGAGGTCGGGAGCGAGCGCGTCGAGGCGTTCGCGAGGCACCTGCTCGACGCGGACGCCGCGTTCCTCGGCGAGGGCGAGGATCTCGTCGACCAGGGGGTCCGGTTCGCGGGTGTCCTGGAGCCGGATCACGTGCACGGGCCGGCGCGCGCGCAGCAGCTCGCGGACCGGGTGGCGTCCGATCACGAGCCGTTCGGGCCGGCCGCCGTCGCCGCCGGATCCCCCACGGGAGCCACCCCCGCGCGGGCCGCCTCCCCGCTTGGGCCGGCCACGACCGTCGCCGCGTCCGCGGTCGCCGCTCACGCCTCGGGCGAGGTGACGACCTCGGGGGCCGCGTCGACGTACCAACGGGGGCCGTCGGGACGGTCCTCGACGACCACGCCGGCGGCGGCGAGCTGGTCACGGACCGCGTCGGCGGTCGCGAAGTCCTTGTCGGCGCGGGCGCGCTTGCGTTGCTCGAGGAGCTGATCGACGAGCGGGGCGAGCTGACGTTCGAGGCTCGCGGCCTCGTCGAGCGCGGCGGCGAGGGCGAGCCCGAGCGTGCCGTCGGCGAGGTCGGCCAGCGTGTCGGCGAGGGCACCCACCTCGGCGCGGGCATCGGGCTTGCCGGCCTCGGCGCGGGGCAGGATCTCGTTGCCGACGGAGACCAGTTCGTGGAGGGCGGCCACCGCCTGTGGGGCGTTGAGGTCGTCGTCCATCGCGGCGGTGAAGGCGGTGCGGTGCCGTTCGGCGACCGCGAGGTCCGGTTCGGCGTCGCCGGCAGCGCGGCGGGCGGAGCGCAGGAAGGTCGCGAGCCGGGCGTGCGCCGCGGTGGCGTCGGTGAGCCGCTCGGTGTCGAAGGTGAGCGGCGAGCGGTGGCTGGCCGACAGGTACCACAGGCGCAGCGGACCGACGCCCCACTGGGCGGTCGCCTCGGCGAGCGAGACGACGTTGCCGACGGACTTGGACATCTTCTCCTCGCCCATGCGGACCATGCCGTTGTGGACCCAGTGGCGGGCGAAGGTGCCGCCGTGGGCGGCCTCGTGCTGGGCGATCTCGTTCTCGTGGTGGGGGAAGACGAGGTCGAGCCCGCCGCAGTGGATGTCGAAGCCCTCGCCGAGGTGCTTGACCGCCATGGCGCTGCACTCGATGTGCCACCCCGGGCGGCCGTCCCCCCACGGGGAAGGCCAGGAGGGCTCACCTGGCTTGGCCGACTTCCACATGGCGAAGTCGAGCGGGTCCTCCTTGCGGTCCGAGTCGACGACGTCCTCGCCCTGCTGCATGTCGTCGATGCGGCGACCGGACAGCTTGCCGTAG
>JBBECA010000017.1:0-42987 GCA_040882055.1 Nitriliruptor sp. | reverse complement strand
CACCATCACCCGGAGGTCACTCCACCAAGTTCAACGACGACCGGGACATCCTCGCCTCGTCCGGCGGAGCGGTGAGTCGAGCGAGCTCGCCGGTCAGTTCGGCGTGGCGGACGCGCAGCCGCTCCACGAGCGCCGCGTGGTCCGGGGTGGGGGCGGAGACAGGATCCACGCGCCGCACGCTAGTGACCCACGGGTGCTCCGACCCCGTCCGCTCGGGTCAGGCGGCGGCGGTGCGTAGCGCGCGGAGCACGTGCCGGGCATCCCCGAGCCGGTGGGTGAGCTGCCGTTCGAGTCCCCCGATGGGGTAGAGGTTCTGCGGCGCGCGGCGATCCTTGTGCGGCTGCGAGGCGAACCGGGGCAACGTCGCGGTGACCTGGTCGGCCAGCGCGACGACGTCGGCGACCGGCAGGTCGCCGGACACCTCGCAGCGCACGACGCCGGACCACGGGTGGCCACCGGTGCCGTAGGGCAGGCGCAGGTACCACGAGAACCGGGTCCACGAGGAGGTGGCCAGGAAGACCGGGGTGCGTTGACCCGCCGCGAGCTCGCCGACCGTGCGGGCCACGGTCTCCTCGAGGTAGGCCACGTGGTGGGTCTTGACGTAGCCCACGGCGTGGTCGACGGCCACCGAGCCGTCGAGGGGGCCGTCGACGATGAGCAGCGCGCTGTCCGCAGCCGCGGCCAGGAGGCGCCGCTCGAGGCGCCGGAGGCGTTCCTGGACCCCGGCGCGGAGCGTGTCGGCGTCGTCGTCAGCGACGGCGCGCGGTACGAAGTCACCGGCGCTGGTGGTCAGGGTCGGCAACAACGACGCGGGACCGACCAGCAGCCGTTGGACCTCGCACGCCTCGATCGTGGCGGCCTCGTTCTCGCAGCACACCGTGCCGGCACCGATCGAGGCGGCGAGCGCCTGGCGGGTGCGTTCGCCCGGTGGGGTCACCCACAGGTGGCCCTCGATGCGCCGGACCCCGTCGACGAAGCGGACGGGCCCCGACGCCGCCCCGACCGACGGTGTGCGTGGCGCCCAGTCGTCGGCGGCGACCTCGACGCTCGCATCGACCGGTCCCGGCGAGAGCGCCATCGCGTCGAGGGCCGACGTCGACGAGCCCATCGAGGGGTCCCAACCGTCGACCGCGATCCGGGCCGTGCCTGCCGTGGCCATCAGGCGACCTCCTCGTCGGTGGGGGTGTCGGCGGGCGCGACAGCCGGATCGGTGTCGTCGGGTTCGGCCGACGGTGCGCCCTCGTCGATGCGGTGGACGCTCGAGCCCTCGGGGCCCTTGCGCACCTCGAAGCGCACGGGCAGCCGCTCGGCCAGGTCGCGCACGTGGGTCACGATGCCGACCACCCGACCCCGGGCACCGAGCTCCTCGAGCGCTGCAGCCACGACGTCCAGGGTGTCCGGATCGAGGGTGCCGAAGCCCTCGTCGAGGAAGAGCGATTCGAGTCGGGCGGCACCGTCGGCGGCGAGGTCGGCGACGTGGTCGGCCAACGACAGCGCGAGCGCGAGCGAGGCGAGGAAGCGTTCGCCCCCGGACAGGCTCTTGACGGTCCGTGGCTCGTCGGCGTTCCGGTGATCGATGACGAGGAACTGGTTCGCGCCGTCGAGGGCCAGGGAGTACGCCCCCGACGACAGCTCGCGGAGCACGTCCGACGCGCCGGACACGAGCCGCCGGAGCGCCCGCGCCAGCAACCAGCGGGAGAAGCCGTCGGCGCGCAGGTGCTTGCCGAGGTGCTCGGCGACGGCGGCCTGTTCGCGGGCCTGGTCACGTTCGGCGGTGACCGTCCGCACCTGTTGGAGGCGCTCGTCCAGGCGTTGGAGCGTCGCTCGCGTGGTGGCCAGCGCGTCGGCGACGGCCGCGTCGGCGGTGGCGCCGCCCGCCAGCGTCACCCCGACCGCGGCACACTCGTCGCGGAGCGCAGCGCTGACGGCGCTGTAGCGCTCACGGGCGGCCAGGACCTCGGCGGCCGCCTCGTCCGCTCGCGCCGTGGCGACCGGGAGGGTCGTGCTCGCCCAGGCCAGGAGCGTGTCCCACGCGGCGGCGAGATCGTCGCGGTCGAGGGTCGGAGGACCGATCCGAGCGACGGCGTCGCGTGCCCGGTCGAGCACCGTCCAGCCGTCGGCAGCCTGGGCGACGGCGCGGTCCCTGGCGGTGCGCGCCGCGGCGTCGGCCTCGCGGGCCGCCCGTTCGTGGCGGCGGGCGGCGGCGAGCTGCTCGTCCGCCTCGCGCACCCGCGTCACGAGCTGGTCGGCGGCCGCGGGGTCGTCCACCCCCGCGGCTCCGAGTGCGGCGGCACGGGAGGCTCGGGCGGCTGTGAGTCGCTGTACGGCCGCGTGGTGACGTTCGGCGGCGGTCGCGGCATCGCGGTCGGCCGTGCGCGCTGACGCGTCGGCTGCGTCCCGTGCCTGCCGCGCGTTCCGCAGCTGTCGTGTGGCGAGATCGACGTCGTCGCGCTGCGCCGTGCCGGGTAGCTCCTGCAGGGTGCTGCCGCACACCGGACAGTCGTCGCCGACGTGCAGCCCATCGGTCAGCGTGTGGACCAGGTCGCGGCGGCGGACCTCGTCGAGCGCAGCCTCGGCCCGCTCGACCGCGCTCGAGGCGGTGACGAGCTGCTCGCTGGCGGCGGTCGCCGCGCTGGCAGCACGTTCGGCAGCATCCGCCAGCGAGGGGAGCGCGGCCTCGGCCGTGTCGAGTTCGACCGCGGTCCGCTGGAGCTCGGCGAGCACCGCCGTGTCGGGCAGCTCGTGGCGTGCCGCCTCGGCGCGGTCGACCGCGGCCGTCGCCGCGTCCCGGTCGCGCTCGGTGGTGGCGACGGCATCCGCGGCGGTGCGGACCCGTTCGGCGATCGCATCGACCCCGTCCGGCCGTTCCAGCGAACGCAGCGCGTCACGATCCCCGGCGACGGCATCGGCCTGGGCGGCGAGCTGGCCACCCCGCTCGCGGAGCTCGTCGAGTTCGGTCTGGACCTCACGGCAACGCGACGACAGGGCGGTCAGCATCTCGAGCCGGTGTTCGAGCGTCGGACGCTCCGAGGGGTCGGCGCGGGCGAGGTCGCCGTCCAGGCGTCGCTGCGCCGCGTCGACGCGGGCCGCGGCGGCCGTCGCGGCCAGGCGCGCGCGCCGACCGACCTCGTCGTGGAGGCGCAGGTCGAGCAGCTGCAGCAGCAGGTCGCCACGTTCGGCCGGCCGCGCGAACAGGAAGCGGTCGAAGGCTCCCTGCGGGAGGACGACGGAGCGACAGAACTGGTCGAAGCTCAGGCCCAGCAGCGACTCGACGGCGGTGCTGACCTCGTCGGCGCTGCCGGCTCGGACGACCGACCCGCCGCCGGTGGTCTCCTCGAGCCGCGCTTCCTTGGTGGTCGCGCCCTGCTTGGTGCGCCGGATGACGCGCGTGGCCGTGAACGTGCGCTCGCCCACCGAGAACGTCAGCCGCACCCGGCCCTCGTTCGCGCCCTGGGTGATGGCCGGGGCGACGAGTCGCCGGTCGTCGTAGCGCGGGATCGTGCCGTAGAGCGCCAGCATCATCGCGTCGACGAGCAGCGTGGTCTTGCCCGCGCCGGTCGGGCCGGAGAGGGCGAACAGGTCGACGCCGGCCAGGTCGAGCACGGTGCGACCGCGGAACGAGCCGATGCCCTCGAGTTCGACGCGCAGCGGCCTCACGAGCCACCGCCGAGCACCGGGTCACGGTCCGCCTCCTGCGCCTCCTCGAGCAGCTGCTGGAACAGCGCGATCAGCCGTGGATCGTCCTCGCCGACCTCGTCGAGGTACTCGGTGAACAGCGCCGCAGGCGACGCTCGGAGCGCCTCGACGTCGAGCTCCGGTGTCGCGTGACGGTCCTCGTCCTCCCGTGGCGCGACGGCGACGTCGACCGCGTGGGGCAGCGCGCGTCGGACCTCGTCGGCCAACCCGGGGCGCGGAGGCTCGTCGAGCACGACCCGCAACAGGTCGTCGCCCACCTCGTCCCGGGCCGCGACGACCTGGTCGAGCGTGCCGCGCAGCGTGCGGAGCCGTCGTCCTGCGGTCAGCGACACCTGGTCGATCCGCGCCGGGGTCGTGGCGGTCACGTCGACCACCAGCACGGCCTTGGCCCCGCGATCGGCCTCGCCGAAGTCGAGGTGCAGCGGCGAGCCCGAGTACCAGATCGGTGCGGGCCCCTGGACCCGGTGGGGGAGGTGGAGGTGACCGAGCGCGACGTAGTGGGCGGAGGACGGGAAGGCCTGCGGCGGGACCACGTAGTCGAAGATCGTGTGAGCCTGGCGCTCCCCACCGCCGAGCGTGGGGCCACCGTTGCCCGCCACGGTGAGGTGACCGACGACGAGGTTGACGGTGTCGCCGCCGAAGTCGCCGGTCAGCGACGCGACGATCCGCGCGACGCGTTCGGCGTAGGTACCGGCGTGTTCGGCAGCCCCGCGCCGTTCGTGCATCAGCTGCTCGGAGGTCACGATGCCGCGCTGCGAGATGAAGGGGACCAGGGCGACCCGGGCGACCTCGCCGTCGCGTGTCGTCAGGTCGAGCACGCCGCCGCGGTCGGCGCGTGCCACCTGGTCGGCGAGGTGGACGTTGCCGAGCTCGAGCAGCGGACGGACCGCCGCCCACCGCCGCGGGTTGTCGTGGTTGCCGGCGAGGACGACCACGTGCGCGCCGGTATCGGCGAGGTCGAGCAGGGCGCGGTAGACGATGCGTTCGGCCTCGGCGGAGGGGGCGCCGGTGTCGAACTGGTCACCCGCGACCAGGATGAGGTCGACCTCGCGGTCGTGGGCGATGCCGGCGATCTCGGTGAGCACGGCGCGGTGCTCGTCGGCCCGGGACCGTCCGCGGACGGTGCGACCCACGTGCCAGTCGGAGGTGTGGAGGATGCGCATGCCGCCGAGGCTACGGCCTCGGTGCGACGCGACCGGCCAGGCGCTGGCGCGCGGTGGGAGGGGCGGGGACCGCCGCCGTTCGGGCAGCCGACCCATCGTGCGGGGGCAGCCCGCGGCGTGCTCCTCCACGCTGGAGCTCCGACGGCACGCGCCGTCTCCCCGTAGCCAGGAGGACCGACGTGATCGGACGACTGTTCAGCACCGCCAAGCGCATGGCCAGCGGCGGTGGCAACCGCGGGACCCGCCGCGGCGCCACCGGCGGGCGCTCGACCCGACCGGGCGGCACCCGACGTGGCGGCTCCGGCGGCGGCCTCATGGGCGCCGCCAAGAGCTTCATGCGTCGCCGCTGACCGGCGGACGACCGCTCCGATGACGGCCCCGGGATCTCCCGGGGCCCTCGCCGGCAGGTCGGGGACCGTCACTGGTAGGTGACGAGGACCACCTCGGGATCGAGGTCGAGGATGTACGAGGGTTCGGCGACGACGGGGTCCTCGTCGTAGAAGTTCTTCCACGCCCAGTGCCACCGGTCCTCGGCCCCACGGGTCAGCACGCCCCAGGTCTCGAGCTTCATCCCCTGCGGACCCTGACCGTCCATGTGGACCACGACGGCGACCTCGTCGGGGGCCTCCAGGGTGTCCCGGTCGGGCAACATGTCGACGCGGAACTGGTGGAGCACGAGCAGCTTCTCCGCCAGGCCCGCGTCGCGCGCGAGCGCGGCGTACCAGTCCATGACCTCCTGGACCTCGGCCGCCTCGACGCTGCCGATCTGTTGCAGGTGGACCTGGTCGTTCTCGAGCCGCCACTCGGGGTCGAGGGCGAGACCCACGTGCGGCTCCCGCAGGAGGTCCTCGTAGATCTTCGCCTGGTCGAGGAAGTGGTTCCGCCCCGGCTGGAGGTCGAGGATGACCTGGACCCCCTCCTCGCCGGCGCGGTCGACGAGCTCACGCACCTCCTCGGGCGGGGTGACGCGCGAGTACTGACCGTCGTCGCCGGCCTCGGCGCTGGCGACGGTGACGATGACCTCGAAGGTCGGGACCACCTCACGCCCATCGGCGTCGTAGCCCTCGGAGATCTCGCGGACGCGATCGAACGACGCCTCGAGATCCTGTTCGCCGAGCACCCCGAGCACCGGCGCGCCCGGCTTGCCGTACATCGCCACCATGCGGGTCCCGTCGAAGTGACGGAGCGAGCCGCCTGGTACCAACGGCGCCTCGGCCAGCAGCGTCAGGTGCCGATCGAGGTCGCCGTCGGCGGACCCACCGAGTTCGCCGATCGCCACGAGCGCGTCCGCGTCCAGCTCGGCGCTGCGGACCTGTTCGACGGCGGCGCGACCGAGGACGTCGCCGCCCTCCGCCGGCACCACGACGTCGCCACGCAACGTCGCCAGCGCCACGACCGCCGCCGCCTCGTCGCTGGCGGGGTCGACGATCAGACCGTGCGCCGGGTCACCGTCGCTGGACCACACCTCGTCGGCAGGTTCGGCGTCGGGGAACACCTCAGCGAGGTCGCCGATGGTCACCACCTCGGTGCCTTCCGGGAGGTCCGGGGTGTCGCCGTCCGCGGCCACGGGGAGGACGGCGCCGGAGCTGGTGACCGCGTGCGCCGCGGCGGCGGCGAGATCCGCGGGAGCGTCGTCGGCGGCGGCGACGAAGCGGTCGGTGCCGAGCTCGTCGGCCACCTCGAGCGCGACCGCGAGGGGGTCCGCATCCGCCGACCCGTCGCCGTCGTCGCCACCGTCCTCGGTGGTCTCATCGTCGGCAGCAACGGCGCCCCCACCGTCGGTGTCGTCCGCGTCGTCCGCGGCGTCCGTCGCGCTCGCGTCTGCGGCGTCCGTCGCGCTCGCGTCGGCGTCGTCCGCATCCGCGCCGCTGTTGCCGGCGTCCGTGCCGGGTGCCGTCGCCGCGGAGCCGCGTGGTCCGACCGTCCGGATCTCGGGGTCGCCGAGGGCGTCGCGCACGCTGGCGGTGCTCTGCTCGTCGCCGAGCAACAGGGGCGCGGCGAGGTCGGCCGCGAGCGGTGCGGCGATCGCCGCGAGTGCCGGGTCGCCCGGGGCGACGAGCAGCACCTGTTCGACGCAGTCGAAGCTGGCTCGCGTCACCGCGTCGAGGTCGAACGGCTCGCGGGCAGACAGCTCCTGCGCGGTCTCCGGCGTCGCGTCGCACGGCGGTGGGCTGGCCTCATCCTCGACAGCTTCCGTGCCGTCCCCGGAGGGCGTGTCGTCCTCGTCGCCCGCGGTGCACTGGGTGGCCACGAGGGCGAGGGCGCCGATCACGGCGACGATCGTGCGGGTCAGACGACGACGGCGCAGGGGACTGACGGCAGGCTCCTCGATGGCGGCGGCGCGACGCTACCGGGGCCCCATCAGCCGCTACCCCTGCCGGTCGGGCGGACGATGCGCGCCGCCCTGCTCAGAACGGCATCCCGTCCGGTGCGCCCGCGTCCTCGAGCCCCGCGAACGGGTCGTCGGGTTGGGTGCGGATGTCGTCCTCGCCGAGCGCCGGCCCCCGGCCGGCCTCGGACGGTCGCGTCGCCCACGAGGGGAACGGGAACTCGACCACGAGCGGGACGGGCAGCTGGGGCTGGGAGAGGATCATCGTGCCCGGTTTGACGATGGTGGCGCGCTGCCGGAAGGCGGTCGGGAGGAAGCCGTACTCGTCGCGTCCCGCTTCGGCGGCGTCGAGCCGGCCGACGACCCGGATCGCGCAGTTGGCCACCACACGACGTTCCACCTCGGACGCGGTCTGCTGGGCGCCGATCAGGATCATGCCGAGCGACCGGCCGCGTTCGGCCACGTCGAGCAGCAGCTCCTTGATGGGGGACGACCCCTCGCGCGGGGCGTACTTGTTGAGCTCGTCGAGGACGATGAAGGTGAGCGGGTCGGGGCTGCCGGAGGCCTCCTTCGCGTCGAACTGACGACGCAGCACCACGCCGACCACGAACCGCTTGGCGCGATCGTTGAGCCGGTGGAGGTCGACGACGGTGACCTGGGCCTCGTGCCGGATGCGGTGCCGTTCGGGGTGGGGGACGTCGCCCCGGATGAGGTCCTCGACGTGGCGCAGCGAGCCGTAGAGGCGGCGCACGAACGCGTTGATCGTGCCGACCCCGACGGCCCGGCCCGCCCAGCGTGGCGCTTCGTCCTCGGATTCGAGCCGCTCGCGTACGACGTCGATGAGTTCGCGGAAGGTCCGGCAGGTCACGCCCTCGAGGCGGACCGCGCCGTCACCGGTCGGGACCGCGTCGCGCTGGAGCCGGGCGGTCACGTTGTCGACCACCATCGTGTACTGCTGGCGGTCGTCACCAGCGTCGGCGAACAGGAACGGCAGCAGCGCGTCGCGGCAGAACTCCTCGAGGGTCCAGAAGAACGACCCGATGCCCTCGCGCCGAGCGCCGGTGTCCGGTGCGGCGCTGGCGGCGCCGCGACGCGGCGGCGCCCACATCTCCACCGACGCGAACGCCCCCGCGGGCAGGCCGAGCTGCTCGTACCGCGCTCGGGACGCGTCGTCGAGCTTGACGTTCTCGTGGTCGAGGAACAGCAGGTCCTCGCCCTTGACGTTGAAGATCAGGGCCTTGGCGTTGTGCGCGGCGCCGAGGACCCCCGAGGTGAACAGTCCGTGGAGCAGGAAGGTGGCGTAGGTGGTCTTGGTCGCCACCCCGGACACCCCGGAGATGTTGACGTGGGCGCCGCGGGTCCCGTCGAGGAAGTCGAGGTCGACCACGACGGGCAGGCCGTCGCGCGTGAGCCCGGCTGGCAGTCGCCGGTCCATCTGGTCGAAGAACAGGGCCTGGTCGCGGTCCTCGCCGGTCGCCTTGACCACCGCCTGCCCCGGCAACGGCGGGAGGAGCACCTCGGGCTCGAACCGGGTGGTGAGGATCTGGGCGGCCTCGGACACCTCGGCGGGCAGCACGCCGTCCTCGATCAGGAAGACGTCGGAGTCGAACCGAGCGCCCTCGTGCCGGGCCCGGACCTGGCTGACCACGCCGTAGATGCGGACCGGCTGGCGCCCCGGCGGTGTGCGCTGCAACGCGACGACGTCATCGAGCTGCAGGAACTGATCGGGTGCGACGCCGACCCAGAACTCGAGCGGTGTCGCATCCTCGGTGCCGAGCACGCGACCGACGAGCTCGGGTCCGGGTGTCGCTTCGCTCACACGGGCTCCAGCGGGAGGGGGCGGGGCGCAGCCTACGAGCCAGGGGTGACGGGACCGTTCAGGGGTCGCCGGTCCGCAGCGCCGCGCTTCCTGCGACGACCGCCCCGGCTGTCCGCGGTGCGCACACCCGACCGGTCGCCTGTGACGGGACCAGGCGCCGCTGCCGACGTTCAGGACAGGGCAGCGACGGAGGGGGGAACGGTGCGACGAACGGTCCCGCCCGCGCTGCTCCTGCTCGCCGGCGTGCTCGCCGCGGTCGACGCACGCGCCATCGTCCTCGTCGCCGTTGCCGTCGGGCTGACACAGCTCCCGGCGCGGTGGCGCGTCCGGGACCGGCCGCCGAGACGTGGGTGGTTGGTGCTCGCCGGGGCTGCGGTGCTCCTCGCCGCCGGCGTGACGACCCCCTCGGCCGCCACCCAGCTCGGGAACGCCGCCTGGATCGCCGGGGTCGGGTTGCCGCTGTTCGCTCCCGTGACCGGCCCGCTCCGGGGACCTCGCCACGCGATCGCGGTGACCGAGGCGGCGACGTTGGGGGCGCTCGTGGCCGGCGTGGTCGCGGGTGCGATCCTCGGTGGTCTCCTGCCGGGGCCGGTGTCCGTCCCCGCGCTCGTGGCGGTGGGGCTGGCGGTGGCGGTCGCGCGCGTGACGGCGGCCTCGGCTGCGCTCGCCGTCGATGGTGGCGGGGATGGGGAGCGGTGGACCTGGATCGGCGCGGTGCTGCTCGCGATGCACGCGGTCCTGCAGGCGGCGCCGGCCACCCCGGTGATCGGGCGCGTCGCCGCCGCCGCGGCGGCGGCTGGACTGGCCGCTTGGGCGATCGCGGCATCCGACCCTCGGCCGGTCGCTGCAACCTCGACGGCACGTGCCCGACCCGCCACCTCGACACCGGTCGGGTCGACGACGACCGTCGCCATCGCCATCGGCGCGCCGGTGGTCGTGGCACTCGCGGCGGCCACCTGGGGGGCGCTCCCCCTCGCGCCGACGGTGCTGGTCTGCCTCCCGGTGCTGCCGGCGAGCCTCCACCTCGTGCTGCTGCTGCGCGAACGCAGCACCAGCGCAGGCGCCGCGGTGCGGGACGCCTTGACCGACCTGCCCACCGAACCCGTGCTGGCGGACCGGCTCGAGCGAGCCGTGGCCCGCGCGCGCCGGGACGCGGAGCAGGTCGCGGTGGCGTTCCTCGACCTCGACGGCTTCAAGGCGGTCAACGATCGCTACGGCCACGACGTCGGCGACGCGCTGCTTCGTGAGGTCGCCCAGCGGATCAGGAGCAGCGTGCGCGACGTCGACACCGTGGTCCGCCGCTCCGGTGACGAGTTCCTGGTCCTGCTGCCCAGGGTCACGGGCCGAGCCGGGGTGGAGCGGGTGGCGCGGCGCATCACCCAGGCGGTCGCAGAACCCATCGAGTTCGGGGCACGACGCATCGTCGTCGGCGCCAGCGTCGGTCTCGCGATGTGGCCCGAGGACGCCGTGGACGAGGCCGAGCTCCTCCACCAGGCGGATGCCGCCATGTACCTCGCCAAGGCGGCGGCTCCCGGTGACGAGGGGCTGCGCTGGTGCAACGCCACCGCCACCGCCCGCGGCCGGGTGACCTCCCGACTGCGACGTGATCTCGAGGACGCGACGGCACAGGGCGAGATCGGCGTCGCCGTGCAACCGGTCGCGGACCCGGCCACCGCGCGCCACATCGGGTGGTACGTGCGGCCCCGCTGGTGCCACCCGCAGCTCGGGACCCTCACCGCCCGCTCGTACCTGCCGCTGCTGGTCGATCCCGAGGTGGCACGCCGCTTCGATCGCCAGGTGCTCGGTCGAGCTGTCGCCGAGGTCGGATCGGCGCCCGGGGTCCTGACGGTGCCGGTCACGGCGGCCTCGATGTCCGACGCGGACCTGCCGAGCGTCGTCGCTGACCTGCTCATCGCCCAGGGCCGCCAGCCGGCGGGGCTGCGTCTGGCCGTCCACGCCTCGGTCATCCGTGGCGGTGGCGAGCCCCTGCGTCGGGTGCTCTACCGGCTCGAGGACGTCGGTGTCCGCTGCACCGTCACCGGGCTCGGCGCGGAGAGCCTCGCGTGGCGTGACCTCGCTGGCCTCCCGCTCGCGGCGCTCGAGATCGGGACGGCGATCGTGCGGGACCTCCGCGCCGACCGCAGCCGCGCGGTCGCCGCCGCCGTGGTGGCCACCGCCCGCGCGTGGGGGCTCGAGGTCGGTGCCGCAGGGGTGGACGACAGGGCGGTACTCGACGTCGTGCGTGCCGTCGGCTGCGACCACGCGCGGGGGAGCGGCGTCACGGACGCGACATCGGAGACGGCGCTCCGCCCCGCCCACCAGGGGGAGCGAGGACCCTGGGCCAGGACGGTCGGGGCGCTGTTGGCCGGCGCCGAGGAGCTGCCCGATGGCGAGGTCGACGACCTGCTCCGGCGGCTCGAACTCGCCACCTGACGACCAGCCGTCACCGGGTCGGTCGCTGGCGGTGCCAACGGTCGCCGTACATCACCACCAGCCCGTGGTCGTCGACGGTGAGCTCGGTCTCGTACCCGGTCGCCGACGCGTACCGCCACCGGTCGCCACCGAGGTGGGTGTAGCGCTGGTCGAGCGGTTCGATGGCGCGGCCTGGCACCCGGATCCACGCCGCGCGGGTGTCGTCCTGCGTGCGACCCGCGTGGAGCAAGCGGCGGATCGGCAGGGTGTTGGTGAGCGGCGCGTCCTCGACGTCGACGTCCTCGCACCCGTCGAGCTCGGGTGCCCGGTCGCCATCGCGCCACCAGCGTCCGGCGCCGTCCGCCGTCAGGCGTCTGGTCGACGCGACGGTGGTGACCTCCGCGCGGCAGGTCCGCCAGGCAGCGTCCGCCTCGATGCTGATCGTGCCACCGTCCCCGGGGATGTCGGAGGTCAGCGACCAACCGTCGGGCAGGGCGGTCAACGTGGCGGTCGTGGCACCGCCGGGACCCCGCCACCTCGCGGTGGCGGTGGGAGTCGCCGGGGTGATCCGGCGGACGAACTCGAACTCCGTGGTCTCGGAGGGGTCGTGGAGCTCGCGGGTCCGACCGGTGCGTTCGTACCCGAGGCGGGTGTACAGGCGGTGCGCGTCGAGGAACCGGGTGTCGGACCACAGCTCGACCTCCTCGGCCCCGAGCCCAGCGGCCTGGCGTTCGACGAGCTCGACGAGGTGGGTGGCCAGCCCGCGACCACGGGCCGCGGGGGCCACGTAGAGCCGCTTGAGCTCGACGCTGTCGTCCACGCGCGGCCCGGCGCCGACCGACGCGACCACCTCGCCGTCCCGTTCGATCACCCACCAGGGGCTGCCCCGTCGGGCAGCCGTCGTGGCGGGGGCTGGCAGATCGTCGTCCACACCGGGCAGGTCGAGCACGCACCCCGGGTGCTCGGCGTAGGCACCCGCGATCAAGGTCGTCAGCCGCTCGGCGTCCGCATCGGTGACGCGGCGCAGACCTGGCACGTCGACGGCGGGTGACGCGGACACGGGCGCTCCGGGGGTCGTGGGTGGCAGCCGGTCGAGGCTAGTGCCGTCCTCGCGGTCGGCCGCTGCGGGCTAGCGTCGTGGCCGTCCCACCGGCGTCGGGAGGTGGCGTGGAGGCGACCGCTCAGCTGCGTCCCATGCTCGCCACACCGGGCCGGCCGGCTGACGTCGCGCGGGGCCACCTGCACGAGATCAAGTGGGACGGTGCCCGCGTGCTCGCCCACCTCGACGGGGCCGGAGGCCTCACCCTCCGCTCGCGCAGCGGCGCGGACGTGACCGTCTCCTACCCCGAGCTGCACGACCTCGCCGGCCGCGTGGACGCGCCGACGGTGCTCGACGGTGAGGTGGTCGTTCTCGACGAGCGCGGTGCGGCGTCCTTCAGCGCCCTGCAACCACGCCTCCAGCTGCGCGATCCGGCGCGCGTCCGGCTGGCCGCCCAGCGGGCACCGGTGATCTACGTGGTCTTCGACGTGCTGGTCTGTCTCGGCCGCCCGGTGCTCGAGCTGCCGGTCGAGGAGCGACGGTCCCGGCTCGAGGAGCTCGGCCTGCACGGGGGGCGCGTCCAGGTCCCGCCGGCCATTGATGACGTGGCGCAGCTGCTGGAGATCGCCGCCGAGCGGGGTGACGAGGGCGTGGTCAGCAAGCGGCTCGGCAGCACCTACCGGCCCGGGGTGCGTTCGGCGGACTGGGTGAAGCTGCCGTTCGCCGACCGTCGTGATGTGGTCATCGGGGCCTGGCGACCCGAGGGGTCGGGGCGGGCGGGCAACCTGAGCAGGGACCGGCTCGGCGCGGTGATGGTGGGTGCCTACGACCGCGCCGGTGCCCTCCACCAGCTCGGTTCCGTCGGTTCGGGGCTGGCGGGACGGGCGGGGACCGAGGTGCGCGCCCGCCTCGAGCCCGTCGACGACAACCCGTTCGCGACGGCCGTCGCGGCGCGGGACGTGCGTTTCGTCCGGCCGGCGCTGGTCGGCACCGTCCGGCACCGCGGCCTGACGGGCGACGGCAAGCTCCGCCAACCCGTGTGGCTCGGGCTCCGCGACGACATCGACGCGCGCGACGTACGGCTCCAGGACCCGGCGGAGCCCGCACGGGCCGCCGGGGACGACGCCGGGGACCCCGACGCTCGCACCTGACGAGCCATCGTCGCCGGACGTGTCCAGCGCTACGGTGGGTCCGTTGCGACCGGGCGCGGACCTGACGTCGCGGCGGGAGTCGCCCCGTTCGGAGGAGGACGACGTGCCACGTGCCATCTGGAGCGGCGCGATCAGCTTCGGGCTGGTCAACATCCCGGTGAAGCTCGTCACCGCCGTCGACCGCAAGAACGTGCGGTTCAAGGAGCTACGCCGCAGCGACGGATCGCGCATCCGCTACCGCAAGGTCGCCGCGGCCGATGGCGAGGAGGTCAGCACCGACGAGATGGTCAAGGGCTTCGAGATCGCCCCCGACCGGTACGTCGTGCTCGATCCCGACGAGCTCAAGGCGCTGGCGCCGGAGTCCTCGCGCGCCATCGAGATCGAGGATTTCGTCGAGCTCGCCGACATCGAGCCGCTCTACTACGACTCGTCCTACTACCTCGTCCCCGGCGACACGGCGGCCAAGCCGTACGCGTTGCTGCACACCGCGATGCGCGAGTCGGGCAAGGCCGCCGTCGCCCGCTTCGTGCTGCGGACCAAGCAGCACCTCGCGATCATCCGGCCGGTCGGGGACGCGCTGGCCGTGTCGACGGTCGTCTACCACGACGAGGTCCTGCCGAGCTCGCAGCTCGACGGCCTCCCCGGCGAGGACGTGAAGCCCAACGACCGTGAGCTGGCGATGGCGAACCAGCTCATCGAGTCGATGACCGTCGACTGGGAACCCGAGCGGTACTCCGACACCCACCGCGAACAGATCCTCGAGCTGATCGAGCGCAAGGCGGCGGGCGAGGACATCACCGACGTGCCGGGTGAGGAACGCACCGCCGGCGACGTCGTCGACCTCGTGGCCGCCCTCGAGGCATCGCTGGCCGCGGCCCGTGGTGGCTCGGATGACGCCGCGGAGACCGCCTGAGGTGGCCTCCACCCGCACGTCCGTCAAGGTCGGCGACCGTGAGCTGTCGGTCTCGAACCTCGACAAGGTGCTCTACCCGGCGACGGGGACCGCCAAGGCCGAGGTCCTGCGCTACTACGTCGACGTCGCCGAGGTGATGCTGCCGCACGTCGCCGGTCGGCCGGTGACGCTCAAGCGCTTCCCCGACGGGGTCGAGGCGGAGGGCTTCTTCGAGAAGCGGTGTCCGCCGCACGCGCCCGACTGGATGGGGACGGTCCAGCTCGGTCGCGAAGGGCGCGAGAAGGTCGTCGACCACTGCGACCTGACGGAGGTCGCGGCGCTGGCGTGGGCGGCCAACCTCGGGGCGCTCGAGCTCCACGTCACGATGGGGGCGGCTCCCGACACCACGGTCCCGACGGCGGTGGTGTTCGACCTCGATCCGGGTGCACCTGCTGACGTGCGCACCTGCGCCGAGGTGGCGCTCCGGATCCGCGAGGTCCTCGACGGGCTCGGGCTCGAGGCGTTCGTCAAGACCTCCGGGTCGAAGGGGCTGCAGCTCTACGTGCCGGTCCACGATCCGCAGCTGACCTACGACCGCACACGCAGCTTCTCCCAGGCCGTCGCGATGCTGCTCGAGGAACGGCACCCGGAGCTGATCGTCTCGAAGCAGCTCAAGACCCTCCGCCCCGGCAAGGTGCTCATCGACTGGTACCAGAACCACCTGACCAAGACGACGGTCGCCGCCTACTCGCTGCGGGCGCGTCCACGCCCGACCGCGTCGACGCCACTGACCTGGGACGAGGTCGAGGCGGGCGTCGGCGCAGCGGAGGGGGCGCTGGTGTTCGACCTCGACGACGTGCGAGCCCGGGTCGCCGAACACGGGGACCTGTTCGCGCCGGTCGCCGAGCTGCAGCAGGAGCTGCCACCGCTCGGTCCGTGACCTTCGTCCCTGCGGCTGCCTGCGACCAGGCGGCGCACGGACGCGGTGACGGGCGCGGCTTTGTGGTCAGATGCCCGTCCGGTCGTCCTCCCACACGGCCGTTCCTCGTCGCTCGGAGGCCCGGTGCCCGCCCTCGGACACGTCGTCCTGCACGTCCGCGACCTCGAACGCGCCCAGCGCTTCTACACCGAGCTGCTCGGCTGGCGTGTCCGCGGCCCCGTCGGCGCGAACGGGGTCGCGCTCGGCAGCGGCCTCGCGCCGTTGGAGCTCGTGCTGATGGTGGCCGACGCCGACGCCGGTCCGCGTGACGAGGCCAGTGTCGGTCCGGCGCGCATCGGGCTCCGGGTGGCCGACGACCTCGACGAGCTCCGCACGCTGCGAGCCAACCTCGAGGCCGCGGGCGTGGCCATCGAGGGCGCCACGGACGACGGGCTGCTACACACCCTCCACGTCCGCGACCCCGACGGCACCTCGCTCGCGCTCTACGCCGAGGCGGTCGACCCCGAGATCTGGCGTCGCCGGCACGACCTGCTGCACGTGCCGCCGCGGCCGCTGGCCGACTGAGCCGGCCGTGGGGGCACCCGACGGTCCGATCCCGACGCTGGCACCCCTGCGGGTGCCGGCCTACCGCCGCATCTGGTCGGCAGCGGTGGTCAGCCACCTCGGCACGTTCCTGCAGATGACCGCGGCGCCGTGGCTGATGCTCGACCTGACCGGATCGGCGTTCCTGGTCAGCCTCGTGACCACCGCGTTGCTGTTGCCGCGGCTGGTGCTGACCCTGCCGGCGGGCGCGCTCGCCGACGTCGTCGACCGCCGCACGCTGCTGATCGTCGGCAACCTCATCGGGTGCGTGGCGGTGGCCGTGATGGCGTTGCTGGCGGCGATCGGCCGGTTGACCCCGGCGTTGCTGCTGGCGTTGACCTTCCTGCTCGGCAGCGGGTCGGCGCTCGCCATGCCCGCCTTCCAGACCCTGGTGCCGGACCTGGTCCCGCGTCCGCTGCTCCCGCAGGCGATCACCCTGAACTCGGGTGCCTTCAACGTCGCCCGCGCCGTCGGCCCGGCCATCGGCGGGGCGCTCGTCGCCGCGGGGCTCGTGTCGTGGTCGTTCGGCCTGAACGCGCTGTCCTTCCTCGTGGTCGTCGGCGTCCTGCTGACCCTGCCGCGCGACCAGGTCGAGCGGGTGGTCGGCCAGTCACGGCGCCACCTGCTCCGTGCGACGGCCGTGGGGGTCCGCTACGCCCGGTTCACGCGCGACATCCGGGTGCTGCTCGTGGTCACCGCGGTCTTCACCTTCACCGCCGCGTCGGTCCAGGCGCTGCTGGCCCCGCGCGCGGTCGAGCTCGAGCTCGGCGGCGTCGGCTACGGCCTGCTGTGGGGCTGCATGGGTGTCGGCGCGCTGGTCGGGGTCGGGACCCGGGAACGGGCCAGGATCCGCGCCGGATCGAAGATGGTGCCGGTCTCGATCGGGCTGTTCGGTGTCGGTGGGGTGGTGCTCGGACTGGCGCCGAACGGGGTGCTCGCCGGGGCGGGCATGCTGCTCGCCGGGCTCGCGTGGGTCTGGACCCTCATCACCCTCAACGCGACCGTGCAGCTGCTGGCACCCACCTGGGTCCGTAGCCGCGTGGTGGCCCTGTACGCGCTGGTCGTCGGGATCCAACCCGTGGGCGCGTTCCTGTCGGGGGCCGTCGCTGAGACGACCGGGTCCGGTGCATCGATCGCGATCGCGACCGCCATCACCGCGCTGCTCGGTGTGATCGCGCTCCGCCTCGACATCCCGGTGCTCGGGCGGGTCGAGGAACCGCAGCCGGCCGGGCTCGAGATCCTCGACGAGCACCTCCGGGTCGACGTGCGTGGTCCGGTGCTGGTGACCCGGGACTGGCACATAGACCCCGGCCAGGAGGAGGAGTTCCTCACGACCATGCGGGCGGCGCGGCGCATCCGGCGGCGCACCGGTGCGCGCAGCTGGGACCTGTACCGCGACGCCCTCGACCCGACCCGCTTCACCGAGGTCGTGCGCTACGCGGCGTGGGGCGAACAGATGGTGCAGCGCACCCGGCTCGACGCGCAGGACCTCGAGGTGCTGCAGCGGCTGCGTGCCATGGACGTGGCCGGGGCACCGGCCCGCCGCCACCTGCTGCCGTTGGAGCTCGACGTCAGGCCGGGCGGACCTCGCTGGCGCGGGGGCCGCGCCCGTCGGAGCCGGTGACGAACGTGACGGCCTGCCCCTCGCGCAGGCTGCGGAACCCGTCGCCCTCGATGGCCGAGTAGCGGACGAACACGTCCTCGCTGCCGTCGTCGGGGGCGAGGAACCCGTAGCCCTTCTCGTCGCTGAACCAGCGCACGACGCCGGACCGGCGGACATCGGGACCCGGCTGGATGCGGATCTCGGACGTCAGGTGCTGCAGCTCGGGATCGTCGGGCACGGCCCCTCCGCGGTCGGTGGCCGGGCCGAGGCTACGTCGTCGCGGGGGGTGCGATCTCGGCCGCCCCCGGTCCTGCGGGCGGGACCTCGAGCGCCTCGCCACGACCCGTTCGGCGCGCCTCGGCGACGTCGACGGGGCGCACGAGCTGGGGGGGATCGCCGTTCAGGTGGAGGTCGGCGGCCACCCCGCACCAGAGCACGGCGTCCGGGCCGGCCTTGACCCCCTTGCCGCCGCGGCCCTTGACCGGGTAGTCCTCGAGCGGGCTGCGCTTGGCCGTGCCGTCCGCGCCGACGGTCAGGACCTCGCCGTCGTCGGTGCCCCCCGGTACGACGCTGACGCTGACGACGCGCGCACCCTTCGGCACGTCCATCCCCGTCACCCCGGCGGCGCTGCGACCCATCACGCGAGCGTCGTCGGCGGCGAACCGCGCGACCTGGCCGGCGTCGTGGGCGACGAGCAGGTGGTCGGTGTCCCTGACGAGGGTGACGGCAGCGAGCTCGTCGCCGTCCTTGACCCCGGCCGCCTGCAACGACCGCTGGCGGGCGTCGACGAACTCGGACAACGCCGTGCGCTTGACCTGCCCCGCGGCCGACACGGTGACGAGGGTCAGGTCCGGCTCGGGCGACAGCAGGACCGCGCCCACCACCGGGGCGTCGGGACCACCACCGAGCAACCCACCGACGTGCGTGCCGCGCTGGGCCGGCTTGACGACCGGTACATCGCCGATCCCGACGCGGTGGCCCTGGCCTGTGGCGTCCACCAGCAACAGCGTGTCGTCGGTGGTGGCGCGGATCACCGCGACGACCGGATCGTTCGGGTGCTTGTGGGTCGGGGTGCTCCGTCGGCGGGCGAGGGGTTTGACGTAGCCGCCGCGGGTGACGAGGACGGTGACCTCCTGCGCTTCGAAGCCGGCCTGCGAACCGCCCGCGAGCAGGTCCTCGGTGTCGATGTCGGCGCCGACGATGCGCGAACGTCGCGGGGTCGCGTGGACGCGCTTGAGCTCCTTCAGTTCGTCGGTCAGCACCGCGTCGAGGACGGCGCGATCGCCGAGGATCGCGCGCAGGTCCGCGATGGTCGCCTGCAGCTCCTGGAACTCGTCCTCGAGGGCGGCGCGTTCGAGCGCGGCGAGCCGGCGCAGCTGCATGTCGAGCACGGCCTGGGCCTGGACCTCGGACATGCCGAAGCGCTCCTGCAACCCGTCGCGCGCGTCGGAAGCCGACGCGCTGGCACGGATCAGCGCGATGACCTCGTCGAGGTGGTCGAGCGCGAGCAGGAGGCCCTCGAGGATGTGGGCGCGTTCCTCGGCGCGGCGCAGCCGGTGGGCCGTCCGGCGGGTCAGCACCTCGCGCTGGTGGTCGACGTAGTGCAGCAGGGCATCACGCAGGCCGAGCGTGCGCGGGGCCCCGTCGACGAGCGCGACGAGGTTGACGTTGAAGTTGGTGCGCAGGTCGGTGAACGTGTGCAGCTTGGCGAGCACGACCGCGGGATCTTCGCCGCGCTTGAGTTCGATCACGATCCGCATGCCGTCCCGGGAGGACTCGTCGCGCAGGTCGCGGATGGCCTCGAGCTTGCGGCTGGCCACCAACCCGGCGATGCGCTCGAGCAGCGCCGACTTGTTGACCTGGTAGGGGATCTCGGTCACCACGATCCGCGGGAGGTTGCCGGAGCGGGTCTCGGTCGAGGCGACGGCTTCGACGGTGATCGCGCCCCGGCCGGAGACGTAGGCGTCCTTGATCCCCGGACCATCGACGATCCGTGCTCCGCCGGGGAGGTCGGGCGCCGGGACGTGCTTCATCAGGTCCTCGACGGTGGCGTCCGGTCGTCGGATGAGGTGGAGCACCGCGTCGACGACCTCGCCGAGGTTGTGGGGCGGGATGTTGGTCGCCATGCCGACGGCGATGCCGGACGCCCCGTTGACGAGCAGGTTCGGGAACCGTGCCGGCAGGACCACCGGCTCGGTGGCGTAGCCGTCGTAGTTCTCGACGCTGTCGACGGTGTCCTCGTCGATGCCGGCCAGCAGCTCCATGGCGAGCGGTGACAGCCGTGCTTCGGTGTAACGCATGGCGGCCGGTGGATCGCCGTCGACCGAGCCGAAGTTCCCGTGACCGTCGACCAGCGGTTCGCGGGTCGAGAAGTCCTGCGCCATCCGCACGAGCGCGTCGTAGATCGAGCTGTCACCGTGCGGGTGGTAGGTCTTCATGACCTCACCGACGGCCGAGGCGCACTTGCGGTAGGGCCGGTCGGGACGCAGGCCCGATTCCCACATCGAGTACAGGATGCGGCGTTGGACGGGCTTGAGCCCGTCACGGACGTCGGGTAGCGCGCGGCCGACGATGACCGACATCGAGTAGTCGAGGAACGCCTGTTCCATCCTCGACTCGAGCGAGACGTCGAGCACCTGGCCGGTGCTGAGCGTCGGGGTGGGGTCCTTGCGCTTGGCCATCAGACGTCCACGTTCTCGGCGAAGTGCGCGTTGCTGACGATCCAGTCGCGACGGGGGTCGGTCTGGTTGCCCATCAGCAGGACGAACAGCTCGTCGGCGCGAGCGGCGTCCTCGATGTTGACGCGCAGGAGGGTGCGGCGACCGGGATCCATCGTGGTCGCCCAGAGCTGTTCGGCGTCCATCTCGCCGAGGCCCTTGAAGCGCTGTACGTCGATGTTGGTGTAGCGCTTGAACTCGGTGCGCACGAGCTGGTCGCGTTCCTTGTCGCTCATCGCGTAGGCGACCTTGTCGCCCTTGCGGAGCTGGTACAGCGGCGGCTGGGCGAGGTAGAGGTGACCCTTCTCGATCAGGCTCGGACACAGCCGGTAGAAGAAGGTCAGCAGCAGCGTGGTGATGTGGCCGCCGTCGACGTCGGCGTCGGCCATGAGCACGATCTTGTCGTAGCGCAGCCGGTCGTGGTCGTACGCCTCGGAGACCCCCGTGCCGACGGCCTTGACCAGGGCCTGGATCTCGGCGTTCTCGAGGACCTTGCTGAGCTGGGCCTTCTCGACGTTCAGGACCTTGCCGCGCAGCGGGAGGATCGCCTGGGTGTGGCGATCGCGGGCCTGCTTCGACGAACCGCCGGCCGAGTCACCTTCGACCACGTACAGCTCGGTCTCGGAGGGGTCGCGTGAGGTGCAGTCGGCGAGCTTGCCGGGCAGGCCCGCGGACTGGGTGTCGAGCAGGCCCTTGCGCCGGGTGAGGTCACGCGCGGCCTTGGCGGCCTGGCGGGCCTTGGCCGCGACGGCGGCCCGCTTGACGATCTGGCGTCCCTTGGCCTTGTGCTTGGTCAACCACGCGGTGAGCGCTTCGGCGACGACCTGCTCGACGTACTGGCGGGCCACGGTCGAACCGAGCCGTCCCTTGGTCTGGCCCTCGAACTGAGGGTCGGGCAGCTTCAGCGACACCACGGCGACCAGGCCCTCGCGGACATCGTCGCCGGTGAGGTTCGGATCCTTCTTCAGCAGAGCACCGGAGTCGCGGCCGAACCGGTTCAGCGTCGAGGTCAGCGCCCGGCGGAAGCCCTCCTCGTGCGTGCCCCCGTCGGCGGTCCGCACGATGTTGACGTAGCTGCGCAGACGGTCGTCGTGGAACCCGTCGGACCAGGTGAACGCGACGTCGAGCGCGACCTTCCGACCCTCGTGCTCGCGCTCGTCGCTCAGCGTGATCGGGGCCGTCAGCGGGTCCTTGCCCGCGAGGAGCCGCTCGACGAAGTCCGCGAGCCCGCGGGTGAAGTGGAAGGTCTCCGAGCGCCCGTCACGTTCATCGATCGCGACGATCTCGAGGCCGGGGTTGAGCAGCGCGGTCTCGCGCAGCCGCTCGGTGACGGTCTCGAAGCGCAGGTCGGTGGTCTCGAACACCTCGGGGTCGGGCCAGAAGCGCACGGTCGTGCCGGAGCCATTGGCCCTGCCCGTCTTCACGAGCGCTTCGACCCGGGGGCCGCGTGCGAACGCGATGGTGTGGCGGTGGCCGTCGCGGACGACCTCGACCTCGGTACGGGTCGAGAGGGCGTTGACCACCGAGACGCCGACGCCGTGGAGCCCACCCGAGACGGCGTAGGACTGTTGGTCGAACTTCCCGCCGGCGTGGAGGGCCGTCAGCGCGAGCTCGACCGCCGGCACCTTCTCGGTCGGGTGCAGGTCGACCGGGATGCCGCGACCGTCGTCGGTCACCTCGCAGCCGCCGTCCTCACGGATGCGGACGGTGATGGCGCGGGCGTGCCCGGCGAGGTGTTCGTCGACGGCGTTGTCGACGACCTCCCACACCAGGTGGTGCAGGCCGCGCACGTCGGTCGAGCCGATGTACATCGCGGGGCGCTTGCGGACGCCCTCGAGGCCCTTGAGGACGCTGATGGACGCGGCGCGGTACTCGCTCACGGGGCGATCCGGTTCTGGTCGTGCGGCGGCGGGGGTTGGACCCGAGGACGGTACGGCACGGCTGCGACGGGACCGAGCAGGCTCGTAGGCTCGGCCGGACGAGGGAGGCCGGCGTGGGGGAAGAGCTGCAGGTACCGGACGAGGTGGTGGTTCCCACCCCGGTCGAGGTGCGCAACGCCGGCGACCTCTGGGACGTGCTGCGTGAGGCGGTGACCCAGCTCGGCGCCGGCTTCGTCGCCTGGCTGCCGCTGCTCCTGTTGGCCATCCTGGTCCTCGTGCTCGCCCTGATCGCCACGCGCTACGCGATCCGTGGCGTCGAACGGGGGCTGCGCCGGGCGAGGGTCGACGACACCGTCCAGCGCCTGGTCACCACCCTGCTGCGGGTCGCGCTGGTGATCGGTTCGACGCTCCTGGCGCTCTCGATCGCCGGCATCAGCGTCGGGGCGGCCCTCGCCGGCCTCGGCCTGGCCGGGCTGGCCCTGGCGTTCGCGCTGCAGAACATCCTCGAGAACTTCGTCGCGGGTCTCCTGATCCTGATCAGGCGACCCTTCCACCGCGGCGACCAGATCATCAGCGGGGACTTCGAGGGCACCGTCGAGGACGTCGACCTGCGGGTGACCAGGATCGTCGACTACGACGGCGAGCTGGTGCTCGTGCCGAACGCGACCGTGTTCACCGAGCCGCTGATCAACCTCACGAGGCGCGGTCGTCGGCGCACCCGGGTCACGCTCGGGATCGACTACCGCGACGACCACGATGCCGCCGGCCGGATCCTGCGCGAGGCGACGGCCGCGGTCGAAGGCGTGCTGGCCAGCCCCGCCCCCGAGGCGCTCGTCACCGCGCTCGGGGAGTCCTCGGTCGACTTCGAGATCCGGTACTGGACCGATCCCGACATCCGCACCGTGCGCCACACCCAGGACCGCGTCCTGCGGGCGTGCAAGACCGCGATCGAGGGCGCCGGTATGACGATCCCGTGGCCGATCCGCACCCTCGCACCGGACAAGGACGCGTTGTCGGTCCGCCGCCCCGAACGCGAGACGCTCGGCGAGTAAGGTCGGGCCGCCGTCCCGCCAGCCGAGGTCCGTCGTGCCCGTCGAGCAGACCACGATCGCCGGGTTGTTCGTGGTCCGCTGGCCGACCCACGACGACCCGCGCGGTTTCTTCCGACAGACCTACCGCGCGGACGAGCTGGCGGAGGCGCTCGGTCGGGAACCGGCGCTCGTGCAGGGCAACCACTCGCGGAGCCGGGCGGGGGCGCTGCGCGGCTTCCACGCCGAACCTTGGGACAAGCTGGTCTACGTCGCCCGGGGGACCGCCTTCTGCGCCGTCGCCGACGTCCGCCCGGGCAGCGACACCTTCGGCGAGGTGGCCACGTTCACCCTCGGTGACCCACCGGGGGAGCGCATCCGGTTGTTCGTGGCCGAGGGGCTCGCGAACGCGTTCTGTGCCCTGACCGACGTCGACTACCTCTACGACGTCGGCGGGTACTGGGGCCCCGATGTCGACAAGCGGGCCGTCGCGTGGAACGACCCCGACCTCGCCGTGGACTGGCCGATCGCCGACCCCGCGGTGTCCGACGCCGATCGGGACAACCCCGACCTCCGCGATCGCTTCCCGGACCACCGACGCTTCACGTAGGCCCTACGGTTGCCCGTCCTGCGTCCGGTCGGGCATGCGGACGACGGGGTCCGGCTCGTAGTGTGGTCATCGGGAGGTGTCATGGAGGGATCGGCGGCGGTCGAGGGGCCCAACGAGCGGTGGTGGCCCGCGATCCGGCGGATCGACGTGATCGGTGTGGTCCTGGTCCTGGCGTTCGCCGCCTGGGCTGCCTGGGTCGCCCGCGTGACGGACACCGACGGCGCTCACGTCGTGTGGCTCCTGCTCGCGCTGCTGATCACCGCGGCTGCAGCGAGGTGGGCGACCTTCCTCCACGGGACGGCGGCGCCTGCCCTCATCGTCGTCGCGGTGCTCGTGTACGCCATCGCCACGGCCGACGGTTCACCACGGGAGCTCGGTGACGCGGGCTCGAGGGCCGCCGCCGGCGCGCTGCTGGCGATCGGGACGGGCGCTGCGGCCCTGGTCGTCGTCCGGCTACGAACGTGGTGGCCACGCGCCATCTTCGCGATCATCGCCGCCGGTCTCGCCGGGCTGACGTGGAAGACCGGCTCGACCGGCGCGTCGTTCATCGCGCTCGGTGCGCTCCTCGTGATGGTCGTGCTGCTCGGGTTCCCGATGCGTGAGCGACGATGGGTGGTGGTCTGGCCGGGGCTCGTCGCGGTGCTCGCGCTGCTCGGCACCGTCGCCTTCGCGGCGCTGGGGCTCCCGGAGGGTCTGCGCGGGCCGGACCCCGAACGCGTCGGGGGGTGGTGGGCAGCGCTCGACATCGTCAGCGAGTCGCCCTGGTACGGCGCTGGTCCCGGCGCGACCGACACGGTCGCCGCCGGGTCGGGGATCGAGCACGAGCCGTTGCGGATCGCTGCCGAGACGGGGTACATCGGTGCACTCCTGCTGCTCGCGATCCTGTGGTGGGCGCTCGCCTGGGTCGCGCGTCCCGGCGGTGGGCCGGGGTCGGTGGTGGCCGGGTTCGTGCTCGCGGCCGCCATCGCCCACGCGTGCTTCGCCGCGATCTGGCAGGTCCCGGCGGTCCCGCTCGCGCTCGCGGCGCTCGCCGGCACCGCGTCGCTGCGTGGTGGTGACGCCGCCTGGCGTCTCCACGCCCTCTGGGATCGTGTGACCGGCGACCCGAGTCCCGTCGAGGAGGCACCCACCGGCGGGTCCTAGACGGCGGAACGGAACGGATCATCCGCTATCGTTCCGTCGACCGGGTGCCGGTACCCGCGGGACAGGAGCCGAGGTGGGGGCGGATCGCAGCGCGACGCCCGCGGTGACCGACGTGCTCGGCACGCGGTTCGACCCGGATGCGGCGCACGCCCAGCGCAACCGCGAGGCCAACCTCGAGCTGCTCCGCGAGCTCGATGCGGCGTTCGAGACCGCCCGTGCGGGCGGCGGTCCGGCGAAGATCGAGCGTCACCGCGGCCGCGACAAGCTGCTGCTGCGCGAACGACTCGCGCTGCTGCTCGACCGGGACTCACCCTTCCTCGAGATCCAGCCGCTCATCGGCCACGGCTCGGACTTCCACCCCGGCGGGTCGAGCATCTCGGGCATCGGGCGCGTCCACGGCGTCGAGTGCTACGTCGGCGGCGCGGATCCGACGATCAAGGGTGGCGCGTCCAACCCGTTCTCGGTCACCAAGGCCCTGCGCGGGCTGCAGATCGCGCGCGAGAACCGGCTACCGGTGATCAACCTGACCGAGTCCGCCGGCGCCGATCTGCGCACCCAGAAGGACATCTTCGTCCGCGGCGGCCGCACCTTCCACGACCTGAGCGCCCTGTCCAAGGCTGGGATCCCGACCATCTCGGTGGTGTTCGGATCGTCCACGGCCGGCGGCGCGTACGTGCCGGGGATGAGCGACTACACCGTGCTGATCCGGGACCGCTCGAAGGTCTTCCTCGGCGGCCCTCCGCTGGTGAAGATGGCGACCGGGGAGGAGGCCGACGAGGAGGAGCTCGGCGGCGCGGAGATGCACGCGCGCACGTCGGGCCTCGGTGACTACCTCGCTGACGACGAGGTCGACGCGATCGCGACCGCGCGGCAGATCGTCGCGAGGCTCGGCCACCGCAAGCTCGGGCCCGGGCCGACCCAGCCCGCCGATCCACCGATCCACGACGCGGACGAGCTCCTCGGGATCGCGTCGGTCGACCTGCGCGAGCCGTTCGATGCCCGCGAGGTCCTCGCCCGCGTGCTGGACGGATCGCGGTTCGAGGAGTTCAAGGCGTCGTTCGGCACCAACCTCGTCACCGGGTGGGGCTCGCTCCACGGCTTCCCGGTCGCGGTCCTGGCCAACAACGGCGTGCTGTTCAGCCAGGAGGCCGAGAAGGGTGCGCAGTTCATCCAGCTCGCGAACCGCACGGGCGTCCCGATCCTGTTCTGCCAGAACATCACCGGGTTCATGGTCGGCACCCGCTACGAGCAGGGCGGGATCATCCGGCACGGGGCCAAGCTGATCAACGCCGTGACCAACTCCGAGGTGCCGCACCTCACGCTGATGATGGGCGCCAGCTACGGGGCCGGCAACTACGGCATGTGCGGCCGGGCCTACGACCCACGGTTCCTGTTCGCCTGGCCGAACCACCACATCGCGGTGATGGGACCGCAACAGCTCGCGGGCGTCCTGTCGATCGTCGCCCGATCGGCGGCCGAGAACCGCGGCGAGCCGTACGACGACGCGCAGGACGCGGCCATCCGCGAGATGGTCGAGACCCAGATCGAGGCCGAGTCCAACGCCCTCTTCTCCACCGGCCAGGGCTGGGACGACGGGGTCATCGACCCGCGCGACACGCGCGACGTGCTCGGACTCGCGCTGTCGGCGATCCACACCGAGCGCATCGAGGGCGCCACCGGCTACGGGGTGTTCCGATGACCGCGAGCCACGATCACGGCCCGGGCCGGCTGCCGCGGAAGGTGCTCATCGCCAACCGCGGTGAGATCGCGGTCCGCATCGCACGCACGTGCCGCTCGATGGGTATCGCGACGGTCGCGGTCTTCTCCGACGTCGACGCGTCGGCCTTGCACGTCCGGGTGTGCGACGAGGCGGTCCGGCTCGGGGGCGCGTCACCGGCCGAGTCCTACCTCCGGGCCGATGCCCTGCTCGACGCGGCGGCACGGACCGGCGCGGACGCCGTGCACCCCGGCTACGGCTTCCTGTCCGAGAACGCCGCGTTCGCGCGGGCGGTGAGCGACGCTGGTCTCACCTGGATCGGGCCGACGCCGGACGCCATCGCCGCGATGGGCGACAAGGTCGAAGCCAAGCGGCGCATGGCCGCAGCGGGGGTCCCGCTGGTGCCGGGCGCCGAGCTACCGGCCGGCACCGATGTCGGCGAGGCTGCTGACCAGGTCGGGTTCCCGCTGCTGGTGAAGGCCGCCGCAGGCGGCGGCGGCAAGGGCATGCGGCTGGTGCCCGACGCGGCTGAGCTGGCGGACGCGGTCGACGCCGCCCGCCGCGAAGCCGCCGGCGCCTTCGGTGACGACACCGTCTTCCTCGAGCGTTACGTGCAGCGCCCCCGTCACCTCGAGGTCCAGGTCCTCGCAGACCACCACGGGGCGGTCGTTCACGCCTTCGAACGCGAGTGCTCGATCCAGCGCCGCCACCAGAAGGTCATCGAGGAGTCCCCGTCGCCCTCCATCGACGACGAGGTGCGGGCCGCCCTGTGCGAGGCGGCCGTCGCCGCGGCGCGGGCCATCGGGTACGTGAACGCCGGCACGGTCGAGTTCGTCGCCGACGAGTCGCTCCTCGCCCGGCGTCGCGCCGGCGAGGACATCGATCCGAGGGACTGCTTCGCCTTCCTGGAGGTCAACACCAGGCTGCAGGTGGAGCACCCGGTCACCGAGGAGGTGGTCCACGTCCGTGACGGGCGCACCGGCGGTCTCGCGCCGCTGGATCTCGTCCGGACCCAGGTGCTCGTCGCCGGTGGCCAGCGGTTGCCGTTCGGGCAGGACGACCTGGTGCAGGTCGGTCACGCGATCGAGGCCCGGCTGTACGCCGAGGACCCGGCGAACGGGTACCTGCCCGCGACCGGCCGGCTGGCGGCCTTCGACCCGTCGTCCGCCCCCGGGGTCCGGTGGGACACGGGGATCGTCGAGGGTGACGTCGTCTCGGTGCACTACGACCCGATGCTCGCCAAGGTCATCGCCGCGGCGCCAACCCGGGGTGAGGCGGCCGCGACGCTCGCCCGGGCGCTCGATCGCACCGTCCTGCTCGGCACCATCACCAACCGTGACCTGCTCGTCGCCGTGCTCGAGGATGCCGCGTTCCTCGCGGGGGACACCACGACCGCGTTCCTCGACGAGCGCTACCCCGACGATGCGGCGCGGCACATCGCGCCGTCCGCGCCAGCGGTCGAACTCGCGGTGATCGCGGCCAGCGTCGCGGGCATCGCCGGTCCGGGCGAGGCGGCTGACCGCGGGTTGCCGGTCGTGCGGCCCGGTTTCACCAACGCGACCGCCCTCGACCCGTCCGTCGGGTTCACCCTCGGTGCGCACACCCACGAGGTGTCCTACCGGGCGGAACGCGACGGGTCGGTGACGGTGTGGTCCAGCGCCGACGACGCCGAACCGCGCGAACAGCACGTGACCGTCCACCGCCGCGACGGTGAGCACCTCGACGTCGAGATCGACGGGCACCGACACCAGCTCCGGGTGACGCAGCGGGGGGAGACGGTGGGGGTCTGGAGCGCGGCTGGGCGGGTCGTGCTGCAGGAGCGGCCACGGTTCCCCGTCGCGGCGGGTGAGCAGGTCGCCGGTGCGACGCTCGCCCCGATGCCTGGGGCGATCGTGACCGTGGTGGTCAGCGAGGGCGACCAGGTGGCGGAGGGGGCCCTGCTGTGCACCCTCGAGGCGATGAAGATGGAGCACCGCGTCACCGCGCCGGTCGCCGGGACGGTCGAGGAGGTCCGGGTCGCCGCCGGCCAGCAGGTCGATGCCGACGCCGTGCTGATCGTCGTCGCGCCCGGTGCCGAGAGCGACCTCTAGCGCGTCAGCGGTGCGCGGTCCCGGACGCCGGGGGCGTGCCGCGTGGGGGCAGCTCGCCGGCCAGATCGTCGTGGGTCAGCGTCGCGCTGGTCTCTTCCGGCGATGAGCGGTACGCCGCGCGGCCGAGCACGTGCCCGGCCACCGGGGCGGAGACGAACTGGATCACGATGGCGAGCCCGAGCTTGACGTACGCATCGGTTGTGCCGATGTGGATCGCCGCGCCGAGGAAGATCGAGGCGAGCCCGAGCCCGGACGCCTTGGCGGCCGCGTTCGCCCGGGCGAGGACGTCCGGGAGCCGCAGCACCGCCACGCCCGCGATGACGATCAGGAGCACGCCGAGCACGATGAAGGCGTTGCCGACCACGTCGCTCACTCGCCGCCCTTCCCGATGAGCGCCCCGAGGGCGATGGTGGCCAGGAACCCCAGCATCGTCGCGACCAGGACCACGTCCTCGAACTGGGCCGCGTCGGTCCGCAGGACCGTGAGCGTCACGGCGCCGATGACCGAGAACAGGCACAGGTCGGTCGCGACCGCACGATCGGCGACCGTGGGGCCGAGCGCGACCCGGAGGAGCCCCATCGCGAACGCGAGGCCGAGACCGGCGAGGGCGAGGTCGACGAGGGTCATCGGGTCGCTCCGAGCAGGACCCGTTCGAAGCGGGCGATCTGCCGCACGAACTCCTCCGGGTCCTCGCCGTAGAGGGTGTGGATGTACAGCTCGTTCCGTTCGGTGTCAGCCTCGAGGGTGAGGGTGCCGGGGGTCATCGACACCGCGCAGGCCACCAGCCACACCTCGAGGTCGGTGCGTGCATCGGTGCTGACGCGGATGATCGCCCGGTGCGTCGGCAGGCCGGGGGTGACCATGTCCCACGCCAACCGGGCGTTGGCGATCACCAGTTCGTAGAGGAAGTACAGCAGCGCCCACAGGATGCGGATCGGGCGGAGGAGGCGGTGGGCCACGGTCACGCCTCCCGGACGGCATCGAGGTAGGGCTGGGGGTCGACGAGCGTCTCCGCCGCCGGCTGCACGAGGTCGATCAGCGGCCCCGCGAGGACGCCGAGCAACAGCACCAACCCACCGACCAGCAGCGGGGGGGTCACGAGCGCGACGGTACGCGCCGACACGAAACGCTCGGGCCGCGGAGGATCGTCGTCGCCGGCGCCACCCGCCGGGATGGCCGGTCGGAACCCGGCCAGTCCTGGCTCCCGCGCCACCTCGTCGGTCCGCTCGCCCCAGAACACGCCGTTCCAGATCTTGAGCATCGAGAGCAGGGTGGCGAAGCTGACCGCGACGGCCACACCACCAGCGAGGAGCAGCTGCTGGTCGAAGGCGGCGTCGATGAGCAGGAACTTGCCGACGAACCCGGACGTCGGGGGGATGCCGGCGAGGCTCAGCGCGGGCAGGAGGAAGCCGATCGCGACCGCGGGCCGGGTGCGCAGCATGCCGCCGAGACGCGCGAGCCGACCGGTGCCGGCGAAGGTCTCGATCGCCGCAGCCGACAGGAACAGCGCGCCCTTCACCGCGAGGTACTGCAGGAGGTAGATCAGGCCCGCGGTGAACCCCGCGACCGTCCCGATCCCGATGGGCAGCACCAGGTAGCCCACCTGGCTGACCATGTGGAACGAGAGGATGCCCCGCACGTCCCCGCGGCCGACGGCGCCGAGCACCCCGACCACCATCGTGACCACGGCCGCGACGAGCAGCACCTCGCGGAAGATCGTGACATCGGCGAAGACGGTGCTCGACAGGCGGTACAGGACGTAGACGCCGGCTTTGGTCAGCAGGGCCGAGAACAGCGCCGTGACCGCAGGACCGGCGACGGGGTAGACCCGCGGCAGCCAGCTGTGCAACGGCACCAGGCTGGCCTTCACGGCCACCGCGACGGCCACCATGGACGCGCCGATCCGGGCGTTCGGCACCTCGACCACGACCCGGTGCAGCGCCGCGAGCTCCACCGTCCCGGCGGCGCCGTACAGCAGCCCGATCCCGATCAGCAGCAGCGCCGACGCCAGCAGGTTCACCGTGACGTAGATCGTCCCCGCTCGAACCTCGCGGCGTCCTCCCCGGATCGCCATGAGGACGTAGGAGGCGATGAGCATCACCTCGAAGGTGACGAAGAGGTTGAACAGGTCCCCGGTGACGAAGGAACCGAGCACACCGGCGAGCAGCACCGCGACGAGCGGGTGGAACAGCGGGTGGCGATCCTCACCGCGCGCTGCGGCGACCACCAGGCACAGCAGGCTGACCGCGGCGGCCGCGGTGATCAGGAGCGCCGAGGTCCCGTCCGCCACGAACGGGATGGCGAGCCCGCCCGGCCAGTCACCCACCCGGGTGGCTTCCGCGGCCCCGCCGGCGGTGGCGACGACCAGCCCGATCCCGACCGCGACCAGAGCCACGACGCCGGCGAGGGACACGATCCGCTGCGCCGCCGGGCGACGCCACAGCAGCAGCATGATCCCGGCGGCGGTGAGGGGGAGCGCCAGCGGCGCGACGAGGAGCGCACTCACGGTGTCCTGCCCTCCACATCGGTCGGTGCGGGGCGGCTGGTCGTGTCGTCACGGTGACCGGGAGCCGCCGACCTCGGGGTCGGATCCGGTGCCTCGACGTCGTCGGTGCCGATGGTGTCCCGCGCGCGGTACGCCAGGGTGAGCAGGAACGCGGTCACCCCGAACGAGATCACGATCGCGGTCAGCGCGAACGCCTGCGGGAGCGGATCTCCCGGGGTCCCCTCTCCGCCGACGAACGGGATGCCGCGCCGTGCCACCCCGCCGGCAGCGAGGAGGGCGGTCGTCGCGGCGTGACCGATCAGGACGAACCCGAGGGTGATCCGCACGATGCCCCGCTGGAGCACGAGGTAGGTGCCGGCGGCGGCGAGGATGCCGACGACGAGGGCGGCGGTCACGGTGCGCCCCCCGTGGTCACCGGGGCGTGATCGACGTCGTCGTCGACCGTGGGCCGTTCGTCGTCGATCTCGTCCTCCGTCGTCGGCAACGGGTGGTCACCGACGCTCTGGCCGAGGTGGCGCACGATGGCGGCCACGAGCCCGACGACGACGACGAAGACCCCGATGTCGAACACCAGCGACGCGGCCACCTCGCCGACGATCGGCAGGGCGACCTTGGTCCCGTCGAGGAACGCCCCGGTGAGCACGAGCCCGGCGAGCCCGTAGCCGGCCGCGATCAGGGCCCCCACGGCGACGGTCGGGACGGTGCGCGTGGTCCGGTGGTGCCACACGTCGGCGTGGCCGTGGCTGAGGTAGCGCAGGATGATCGCGGATCCGGCGACCAGCCCGCCGATGAACCCGCCACCGACGGCGCCGTGCCCGCGGACCAACAACCACAGTGAGGCGGCGATCATCACCGGCGCGAGCATGGCGGTCGAGGTGCGCAGGATCCCGCTGCCGATCATGCCGGGTCCACCGAAGCGACGGTCGGCGACGTCCCTGGCGGTGGGTCCGTCGTCGGGCGTCGGCGTCGGGACCGCGTCGCGCGGCACCATGCGGACCAGCGCCACGATGCCGAGCGCGGCCACCGCGAGAACCACGATCTCGCCGAGGGTGTCGAGGGCACGGAAGTCCACGAGGATCGTGTTGACGACGTTGGCGCCGCCGGTGAGATCCTTGCCCTCGGCCAGCAACCGGCCACCGACGTCGGACAGCTCGCGGCGGCCGGTCGCGACGTAGGTCGCGAAGGTCGCGCCGACGCCGACCACGAGCGCGACCGGGATGGCGAGGGACTGGCGACGCCGGCCGGGAGCGGGGAAGTCGCCGGGGAGGCGTCGGAAGACGAGCACGACGAGGCCGACGGTCAAGGTCTCGATCAGCAGCTGGGTGAGCGCGAGGTCGGGGGCACCGAGGAGCACGAACCAAGTGGCGACCACGAAGCCGGTCAGGCCGAGCGCGGCGATCGCCGCGAGCCGTCCACGAGCGACGATGGCCGATCCGGCTGCCCCGAGCAGCAGGATGATCACGGCGATGTCTCCCGGGAGCGACGTGGGCGGGGCGCCGAGGAGCGAGCGGTCGACCGACGCCGTGGCAGCCCCGACGGTGAGCACCGCGATCCCGAGGACCGTCAGCAGGTACGGCGCAGGCCCGTCGGGGATCGCCGAGCGACCGACCCGTCCGCCCAACGCGAGCAGACCGTCGTAGGCCCGGTCGAACACGTCGGCGCCGCGCGGCAGCGGACGTCGCTCCTGCAGCGCGATGACCCGCCGCCGGCCGCGGTACAGCAGCGTGCCGACGACCACCACCAGCGCCGACAGGCCGAGCGGGAGGGTCAGCCCGTGCCAGAGGGCCAGGTGGAGTTCGGGGTCGGTCCCCGTGGCATCGCGCGCGAGCGCGTTGACGATCGGGTCGAGCACCGGCACGACGAGACCGAGCACCAGGCCGGCGACCCCCGTCAGCAGGGCGGGCAGCTCGAAGCTGCGGGGTGCCCGGTGCGCGGGCGTGACGACCGCTCCCTCGAAGGTGCCGAGGTAGTAGCGGGCGCTGTAGGCGAAGGTCCCGAAGCTGGCGACCACCGCGAGGGTGATGCCGACCGGGCCGATCCAGTCACCGGCGTCGAGGAGGGCGTGGAACGCCTCCTCCTTGGCCACGAAGCCGACGAGGGGGATCAGGCCCGCCATCGAGACGGTGGCCAGGCCACCGGCCACCGCGGTCAGCGGGAGGGTCCGGCGCAGACCCCCGAGCCGGGCGAGCGATCTGGTGCCCGTCTCGTGATCGATGATGCCGACCGTCATGAACAGGGTCGCCTTGTAGAGCGCGTGCGACAGGGTGTAGAGGGCGGCGACGGCCACCGCCAGGGGTGTCCCGACCCCGACCACCAACACGATCATGCCGAGCTGGCTGACGGTCGAGAAGGCGAGCAGCCCCTTGAGGTCGTCCTGTTTGACGGCGACGAACGCCGCGTAGATGGCGGTCACGCCACCGAGCAGCACCAGCGTCGGGGTCCACATCGGCACCTCGGCGAGGATGCCCGTCGTGCGGAACAGCAGGTAGATGCCGGCCTTGACCATCGTCGCGGCGTGCAGGTAGGTGCTCACCGGGGTGGGCGCCACCATGGCGCCCGGCAGCCAGAAGTGGAACGGCAGCTGCGCCGACTTGGTGGCCACCGCGATCAGCAGCAGGATCACGATGACCGGCGCCAGCGGAGATGCGACGACCGCGGACGGGTCGGCGGCGAGCCCGCTCAGCGACGTGGTCCCGCCGACGACTCCGAGCAGGATCGCGCCCGCGAGCAGCGCCAACCCACCAAGGGAGGTGGTGAGCAGTGCCCGCGTGGCCCCCGCTTTGCCCTCACCGAGACCACCGATGAGGAAGAAGCTCGAGATGCTGGTCAGCTCCCAGAAGACGAAGAGCACGAGGGCGTCGTCGGCGAGCACGAGGCCCAGCATCGCCCCGGCGAAGAAGGTCAGCAGGCTGAGGTAGCGCGACGCCTTGCGCGGCTGCGAGGCGGCGAAGTAGCGGGCGGCGTAGGCGAGGACGACCGCACCGATGCCGAGCACGATCAGGGCGAACAGCAGCCCGAGCGCGTCCATGCGGAGCGCGAGGTCCACCCCGACCTGGGGCATCCAGGCCACCGATGCGGTGACAGGCTCGCCCTCGAGCACCGCCGGACCCGCCGAGCCGAGCCACGCCGCGACAGCCACCAGAGCTGCAGCTCCGAGGTAGCCCGCGTTGCGCCCGAGCACGCGGACGAGGAGGGGGGTGATCGCAGCGAGGACGAACACCGAGCCGACGGCGGCGAACAGCATCAGCGCGCACCTCGCGGTGGCGAGGTAGGCGTGGAGGTGCGGGGCAGCCGCCGGACTGACACGGGTATCGAGCCTCTGGGGTGGGGCGCCGGGCGGACGTTGCGGGCCCTGCGGCCGGGCGTCGCGGTACGGGGTGCGGGAGGCTACCGGCCCGGCTGCCAGGTCCAGCCTTCCTGCCGCCCGAGCTGCGGCCCGAACCCGCGGCCGCGACGAGCGGGTGACCGGTCGAGCGGGGAGCGTGCCGGTGCCGGGCCGAGCGGGCGGGTACCCACCCTGGGGGGAGATGTGGTCGCCACCGAGGGCGGCCGACCCGGAGGAGGCAACGTGAGCCAGACCACCCGTGGCGGTGCGGACACCGTGGAGGGCAGCGACGTCGTGGAGGTGATCCTCGCCGATCACCGCGAGTTCGAGCGGCTCCTGCGGGAGCTCCGCAACCGTGAGGCCGACCGTCGCACCGTGCTCGGTGACCTCGCCGATCTGCTCGTGGCCCACGCCGAGGCCGAGGAGCGCGAGGTCTACCCGACCCTCAAGCGCGAGGCCCCGCAGGAAGCCGAGGAGATCGAGCACGGCACCGAGGAGCACGCCGAGGGCCACGAGGCGCTGCTGGCGCTGCTGCGGACCGATGCCGGGGACCACGACGCCTTCGAGGAGGCGCTCGAGGAGCTCTCCGAGGCGCTCACCCACCACCTCGACGAGGAGGAGCGGGACGTGCTGAACGCCGCCCGTGAGAACGTCCCGGACGCCGAACGCGCGCAGCTCGGCGAGGCGTTCCTGCGGGCCCGTGGCGAGCTGCTCGAGGGCTCACCCGGCGACGAGCGCAACGTCGCCCGGCTGGTCGCCGAGGCCGAGGACGAGGGCCTGCTCGACGACTGACAGGACCGTGCACCGAGGTGGCCCGTGTCGCGCCACCTCGGTGCACGAGCAGCCGTCAGCCCTCGCCGTCCCCGGCGAGGTAGCGACCCTTGATCGAGTCGACCACCGAGGCGTCGGCGAGCGTGGTGGTGTCACCGAGCTGCTTGTCCTCGGCGATGTCCTTCAGGAGCCGGCGCATGATCTTGCCCGACCGCGTCTTCGGCAGGTCGGCGGTGAACAGCAGCGACGCCGGCTTCGCGATCGGGGAGATCATCTTGGCGACGTGATCACGCAGCTCCGCGGCCAAGGCGTTGTCCCCCTCGATGCCGCCGCGGGGCGTCACGAACGCCGCGATCGCCTGACCGGTGGTCGGATCGGCACGCCCGACGACCGCGGCCTCCGCCACCGATGGGTGGCTGACGAGCGCCGATTCGATCTCGGTGGTCGAGAGGCGGTGGCCGGAGATGTTCATCACGTCGTCGACACGACCGAGCAGCCAGAAGTAGCCGTCCGCGTCGCGCTTGGCGCCGTCACCGGCGAAGTAGCGGCCCGGGAAACGCGACCAGTAGGTCTCCTCGAAACGTTCCGGGTCACCCCAGATGCCCCGCAGCATCGACGGCCACGGCTGGTCCAGGGTGAGGTAGCCGCCGCCGGGGATACCGACCGACTCACCCTTCTCGTCGACGATGTCGGCGGAGATGCCGGGGATCGGGAAGGTCGCCGAACCCGGCTTGGTGGTGGTCGTGCCGGGCAGCGGAGAGATCATGATCCCACCGGTCTCGGTCTGCCACCAGGTGTCGACGATGGGGCAGCGGCCGCCGCCGATCACCTCGCGGTACCACATCCACGCCTCGGGGTTGATGGGTTCACCCACGGTGCCGAGCAGTCGGAGGCTCGACAGGTCGTGGCCCTGCGGGTGGTGGTCACCCCACTTCATGAAGGCACGGATGGCCGTCGGTGCGGTGTAGAGCTGGGTCACCCCGTAGCGCTCGATGATGTCCCAGAACCGGTCCTCGGCCGGGTGGTTCGGCGTGCCCTCGTAGAGCACCGAGGTGGTCCGGTTCGCCAGCGGGCCGTAGACGATGTAGCTGTGGCCGGTGACCCAGCCGATGTCGGCGGCGCACCAGTACACGTCGCTGTCGGGCCGCAGGTCGAAGACCTCGCGGTGGGTGTAGGCGACCTGGGTCAGGTACCCACCGGTGGAGTGCATGATCCCCTTGGGCTTGCCGGTGGTACCCGAGGTGTACAGCAGGTAGAGCAGGTCCTCGGCGTCCATCGACTCGGCGGTGCAGTCGGCGTCCTGCCCTGGGACCAGGTCGTGCCACCACACGTCGCGGCCTTCGGCCATGGTCACGTCGTTCTCGGTGCGCTTGACCACCAGCACGTTGGTGATCGACGGGGTCTCCTCGAGCGCTTCGTCGACGTTCGGCTTGAGCTCGGAGACCTGGCCGCGGCGCCACGTCCCGTCGGCGGTGACGACGATCTTGCAGTCGGAGTCGTTGATCCGGTCCCGGAGGGCCTGAGCCGAGAACCCGGCGAAGACCACCGAGTGGATCGCGCCGATGCGTGCGCACGCCAGCATGGTGACCGGCAGCTCGGGGATCATCGGCAGGTAGACCGCCACCCGGTCGCCGCGCTCGACGCCGAGCTCCTTGAGCGCGTTCGCGGCCCGCTGGACGTCGGTGAGCAGGTCGGCGTAGGTGATGGTGCGGGTGTCGCCGGGTTCCCCCTCCCAGTGGTAGGCGACCTGATCGCCGTGCCCGGCGGCGACGTGGCGGTCGAGACAGTTGTGGCTGACGTTGAGCTTGCCGCCGACGAACCACTTCGCGTACGGCGCCTGCCAGTCGAGGACGGTGTCCCAGTCCTCGAACCACTCGAGCTCACCCGCCTGCCGGGCCCAGAACGCCTCGCGGTCGGCGTCCGCCTCGTCGTAGACGTCGTCGGTGGTGGTGCGTGCCGAGGCCGCGAAGTCCTCGGGAGGAGGGAAGGTCCTCGCTTCGTCGAGCATGCCCTCGATCGCGTCGGATGCCACGGTGCTCCCTTCGTCCAGGTGTTCGCCGCACGGCGGAGCCGGCGGCCTGTCGCTCCCACTCCGAACGTAGTGGCGCCGGCGCGGGAACGGTCCTGGTCGCTCGCCGACCGGACGGGTTGGCCAGCCCGTCGGTCGCTGCGATGGTCCGGGCGGCGTGAGGTCAGGAGAAGCGGCCGATGACCTCGCCGACGAGTCGCCGGCTGACGCCCGACGGGGTGACCGACGACAGGGTGGTCGTGACCTGGTTGACCGAGCCACTGACGACCTTCGCGCGACCACGACGCACGCCATCGACACCGGCGCGGGCCACCGGTTCGACCTCCTGCCACATGAAGCCAGGGATCTTCGCCGCCTCCTCCTGCGCACCCGCCGCGTCGATGAAGTCGCTACGGGTGAACCCGGGACACAGGGCGGTGATGTGCACCCCGCTGCCGCGGAGCTCCTCGTGGATCGCCTCGGTGAACGAGGACACGTAGGCCTTCGTCGCCGCGTACACCGCCAGGTGGGGGACGGGTTGGAACGAGCCGACCGAGGAGACGTTGAGCACCCCGCCGCGGCCCGCATCGACCAGGCGCGGCAGCACGGCGTGGGTCAGCCGGGTGAGCGCGATGGTGTTCAGTTCGATCTCGCCCGTCGAGCGCTCGGGGGTCGAGCTGAGGAACGGTCCGGAGTGGCCGAACCCGGCGTTGTTGACGAGCAGGTCGACGGGGTCGTCCTCGGCGCGCAGGCGGTCCTCGACGACCCGGAGCTGATCCCGATCGGTGAGGTCGGCCGGGAGGACCTCGACGGTGACGCCGTGGGCGGTGCCGAGCTCACCGGCCAGCACCTCGAGCTTGTCGACCGACCGAGCCACGAGCACCAGGTCGACGCCTCGGCCCGCCAGGTCGGCCGCGATGGCGGCCCCGATGCCGGTCGACGCGCCGGTCACGAGCGCACGGGTGAAGTCCTGCACGGTGATCTCCTCGCCGGAGCGGTGACGCTACGCGACCGCCGCCGGTGGCGGCACGGTCGCCCGGGCCGTGGCTCAGCCCTTGGCTCAGCCCTTGGCGCCGCCGGTGAAGTTCCAGCTCGCCAGCTGCAGCGACGGCGCGATGACCATGCCGTCGCCGAACTCGCCGGACGCGAAGCGGTCGTCACCGCCGATGGCGGTCACCTGGCCCGCGGCGAGGGCAGCCAGGAACGACTGCGTGAAGCGGAGGTTGCCGACCGCACCGGTCACCTCGCCGTCCTCGATCAGGAAGGTGCCGTTGCGCGTCAGCCCGGTCACCACCTGCGACTTCGGGTCGAGGACCCGGCAGTAGTGGAACTGGGTGACCAGCAGACCACGCTCGACCGAGGCGATCATCTGCTCGGGGGTCGAGGTACCGGGCCGCAGCACCACCGTGCCGGGGATGGCGCCGAAGCCCTCGCCGCCGGGGAGGGCGTCCCCCGTCGTGGTGGCACCGACGGCCGCGGCGGTGCGGCGGTCGTGCGCCAGGTTCGCCGTGACCCCGTCCTCGACCAGGTGGTAGCGGGTCCGGGGCGAGCCCTCGGCGTCGAAGGGCAGGCCGATCGCACGGGGATCGGTCGGGTCCGCGGTGATGGTCACCGCCTCGTCGAACTGCTGCTGGCCGAGTTCGGCGAACGAGGCGCCTTCACGGTGGGCCTTGCCGTTGAACCCGTAGACGGCCAGGAAGGTGAGCAGCGTCGCGACCGCTTCGGGCATCAGGACGACGGGGTAGGCGCCCGGATCGATGTCGACCGCACGCTCGCTGCGACGGGCGATGTCGGCGGCCCGTGCGCCGGCGGCCGCCGCGTCGAGGGCGCCGAGCCGGAAGGAGGTCGCGTGCGCGCTGCCCGCTGACGAGCCGGTCTGGTGGATCCCGTCGAGCGTCGCGCGGGTGGATGCCCCGCTGATCCGCTGGCCCGCGGTCGAGGCGAACGCGACCTCGGTGGTGGCGGTGTCGACGAAGCCCGCGGCCCGGAGGCCCGGACCCTCGTCCACGAAGTCCGCGACGAGGCGCGCACGATCGCCCGGTGCGGCGTCAGCCGTGGCGGGATCGAGGTTCCCGCTCCCGGTGACCTCGACCGCCGGGGTGGCGCTCGGCCACGTCGGGTCGACCGGTTGGACCTGCGCGGAGGTGAGCGTGCGCTCGACCAGCGCCCGCAACGCCTCACGGTCGGTGTCGGTGGTCGACGCGGTCGCGGTGCGGCCGTCGACCGCCAGGGTCAGGTGGACGGTCCGGGTGTCCTCGCCGACGTGCTGGTGCACGAACGAGTTGGCGAACCGCGTCAGCCCGTGACGGGTGCGGGTGACGCTGACGTTGGCCTCGGCGTCCGGAGCGACCGCAGCGACGCTCGTGACGACGCCGTCGGCGATGTCCTGCAGCTGTTCCTGGATCGTGGTCATGGTCAGCCCTTCACCCCGATGCGGACGTCCTTGAACAGACCGGGTGCTGCCGGGTGGCCGGTGTGACCGACCTGCATCGGCTGGCCCTTGCCGCAGTTCGGCACCCCCCAGGGCATCCACTCGTCCTCGCCGGCGAGCCGATCGAGCGAACCCCAGAAGGTCGGGGTGATGCCGGTGTAGGTGGGGTTCTTGACCATGCGTGCGCGGCGGCCGTCGACGATCTCCCAGCCGACCTCGCAGCCGAACTGGAAGTTCAGGCGCCGGTCGTCGATCGACCACGACCGGTTGGTGGCCATCAGGACCCCGTGGCGGGTGTCGGCGACGATGTCCTCCAGCGAGCCCTCGCCGGGCAGGAGCCCGACGTTGGTCATGCGCACCATCGGCAGACGGCTCGGCCCGTCCGCACGCACCATCCCACCGGGTGGGAGCCCCGCGAGGTGCGCGGAATCGCGGCCCGACAGCACGCCCACCCAGGTCCCCTCCCGGACGATGTCGACCTGCTGGGCGGGCGTGCCCTCGTCGTCGTACCCGAACGTCGCCAGGGCCCCGGGGATGGTGGCGTCCGCGGTGATGTTCATCAGCTCCGAGCCGTACCGGAGGCTCCCGAGCTGATCGAGCTCGAGGAACGACGTCCCGGCGAAGGCGGCCTCCCAACCGAGGATGCGGTCGAGCTCGATCGCGTGACCGACGGACTCGTGGATCTGCAGGGCGAGCTGCGAGGACTCGAGGATCAGGTCCATCTGCCCGGTCGGGCAGTCGGCGGCCGTCAACAGCTGCACCGCCTCCTCGGCGATCGGCAGCGCGTGCGCGGGCAGGTCGAAGCGGCGGATCACCTCGTAGCCGCCGGTCTCGACGTGGCCGAACGACTGCGGGTAGCTGCGGCGCTGGGTCTCGTGCGCGCCGACGGCGGTGGCATCCATGCCGCACCCGGACTCGACCAGGTGCTGGGCGATGCGGTGGCCCTGCGAGGACACGAACCACTTCTCGGTGTCCCAGAACATCAGCTGGGCCGTGGTGACGGTCACCCCGTCGACCTCGAGCATCGTGCGCGTCACGCCGGTGACCAGCTCGACCTTCTCGGCGAGGGGCACGGCGAGGGGATCCTCGCGGTGCGGGGTGCGGTAGGTGTCCTGCCGCACCTCGACGTCGGCGAGCTCGATGCGTGGACCGGGCACCAGCGCCGACGCTTTGGCGGTCGCCGTGGCCTCGGCGCCGGCCCGACCTGCCGCGGCATCGGTGAGCTCCGAGGTGGCGGCGAAGCCCCACGAGCTGCCGACCAGCGCCCGGACGCCGATGCCGATCTCCTCGTCGGTGGCCACGGTCTCGAGCTCACCGTTGCGGGCGGCGATGCGTTCGCTGCGGCGTCGGACGAGCCGGGCATCGGCGTAGGTCGCCCCGGCCGCGATGGCGGCCTCGACGGCGGCGCCCGCGAGGTCGAAGCCGGTGTCGTCGAGGGCGCGTTCGGACACGAGGTGGTCTCCGGAAGGTTGAGCTGACGGTGGTCGGCGGGACGTTAGCCGCCCCCCGGAGGCGCGGTCCCTGAGGCCGGGGTGGCAGGATGGGGGCATGGCACGCATCGACGTCGAAGCGTTCGAGGACGAGTGGGAGGACGACCACGCGTTCGTCGAACCGCGCCGCAAGACCGACGCGCTGTCCCAGGCGGCCAAGGATCGCCTCGCCGAACACGAGGTGGCACGGGTCGTCGCGGTCGATCGCGGCCGGATCACCGTCGTGTTCGAGGACGAGCTGCTCCCGGCCCGGTTCGCGGGTGGGATGCGCGGGACCAAGATCTCGGTCGGTGACCGGGTCCGGGTCGTCCCCCCGCGGCACGAGAACGACACCGCGCGGATCACCGAGCTGCTCGAGCGCGCGAGCTGGCTGATCCGCACGGGTGACGACGCCCAGGACGACGAACGCGTCGTGGTCGCCAACGCCGATCAGATCGTGATCGTCCTGACCGCCGACCACCTCGAGGGCGGGGTGCGGTTCGCCGACCGGGTCCTGGTCGCCGCATCGGTCGGACGGCTCGACCCGGTGCTGTGCCTGAACAAGTTCGACCTCGTGGTCGGTACCGACGGGGAGGGGATGGTGCGTGACGTAGCGGCCCGCTACGAGGCCATCGGGGTCCCGGTCCGGGTGACGTCGGCGGAGACGGGGGAGGGGGTCGACGAGCTGCGCGAGCTACTCGCGGGCACCTGGACCGCGTTCACCGGGCACTCGGGGGTGGGCAAGTCCTCGCTGTTCAACCTGCTCGTCCCCGACGTCGACCAGGCGGTCGCCGACATCGGCCGGTTCGGGGGGCGTCACACGACGGTCGCCGCGCTGGCCGTCCCCGTCCCGGGGCTCGACGCCTGGCTGGTGGACACCCCGGGGGTCCGCTCGTTCGGTCTCGGCACGCTCGACGCCGACCACCTCGCCGACCACTTCCCCGAGCTCGCGCGGCTCGACTGCGAGCTCGACGACTGCCTCCACGATGGTGAACCGGGCTGCGTGTTGCCCGCCGCCGCGGCCGGCGAGGTCCACCCCGCCCGGCTCGAGACCTACCGCCGGCTGCTCGCCGCGCTGCGGGACGCGAACGCCTGAGCACCTACGATCCACGCTCCAGTAGGAACGGAGGTCAGGCGTGGCACGTCGGAGCACCTACCCACGGCAGCTCGAACGCGAGCTGGTGCGTGCCGCTCGGCGCCAACGGCCCGGGAACGGGGCCGTCCGGCGGTCGGCCGACGACCCCGACCTCGTGGCTGACCGCGTCACGGTGCGTCCCGACTGGGACCGGGTCGAGGGTGGCCGCGCCGCGCGGTTGTCACCCACCGAGACCATCGAGGTCACGCGCTCGGGTCGCTTCGTCGAGCGCGACCCGCTGGCCGTGGTGGTCGGATGGCGGTCCGCCGGTCGCGCGCTCGGCGTCGGTGCCCTGGCGGCCGGCGTGGGCCTGTCGTGGTGGCGTGGGTCGCGGTGGGGATCAGGTCCGCTCGGGATGCTCGGCGACGATGCCGGCCGGTGGTGACCGACACCCGGACGTGAGTCGCACCCGTCCACGCGGCGCCGCTACCCTCCCGCACGCCCCCGGCGGGGTGGCCAAGTGGTAAGGCAGAGGACTGCAAATCCTTTATCACGGGTTCGATTCCCGTCCCCGCCTCGATCCGGAACCGG
>JBBECA010000016.1:0-43284 GCA_040882055.1 Nitriliruptor sp. | reverse complement strand
GGAGGAACTCCTCGCGGTCAGCTCGGATCGAAGTCTCGAGGACCTCGCGGAGGTGGGCCTCCAGTGACTGCCCGCGGACGTTCGCGCGGTCTTTGAGACGTTCCACCAGATCGTCAGGAAGCCCACGGATCAGCACCTGAGCCACGTCGTGCGCCTCCTGCTAGCGAGAGTGCTAGCACGAGGATGCCAGGGAGCCCGTACGAAGGCAACCCTCGTCGACGCCGTCCTCGACGATCTGAGCCGCTGACCCGAGCGGCGGGCTAGTCACTCTGGGCCGCACGGTCCCGGCCGAAGGCAGTGCTCGCCGGGCCGAAGCGGGCCATCTTCGTTAAGCCACCGGCCCTCCGGCCGATACCCGGGGAGAACCGGTCGGTGACGGAGGGTGGCCAGATGAAGCGGACAGTCGTGAGCGGGCGGTGGACGGCAGGGTTGCTCGCCGCCGCGCTGAGCGTGACCGGACTCGGCGGCGGTCTGGCTGCGGCCGACGCCGGAGATCCGGTCGACGTCATCGTGCTCGGGAGCTCGAGCGATGCGGCCGCCGACGCCGTGACCGCGACCGGCGGCACCGTCGACGTCGAGCTGTCCTACCTCGACGCCGTCGCAGCGGAGGTCAGCCCGGCCGCCCACGACGCGCTGACCGCCCGGCACGACGTCACCGTCGCGCTCGACGAGCCGGTCCAGGTCGCCGGTGGAACCACCCTTGCAGAGTTGGAGCAGTGGGCGACCGATGCGGGCAACGACCCGCAGCTTGGCGCGATCACACCCCCCGCGCTGTGGGGACCCGAGGCGGGGACCGGGGTCGCGGTGGCGCTGCTGGACACCGGCGTTGCCGACCTGCCGGAGTTCGAAGGCCGGCTGATCCACGGACCGGACTACAGCGGCAGCGACGTGGCACACGTCGACGAGCACGGTCACGGCACCTTCATGGCCGGCCTCATCGCCGCCGACGGACGCCAGAGCGAGGAAGGGCCCGCCCGCTTCGGTGTGGCGCCCGGCGCCGAGATCGTGTCGATCAAGCTCTCCGGCGCCGACGGTGCCACGGACGTCTCGGGTGTCCTGCAGGGCATCGGTTGGGTCATCGAGAACCAGGACGATCACGGCATCCGGGTGATGAACCTCTCGCTCGGCGTGACGAGCAAGCGTGCTCCCCACGCCGATCCGCTCGCCCAGGCCGCCGAGATGGCGTGGAAGTCGGGCATCACCGTCGTCACCGCGTCGGGCAACACCCCGGGAACGGTCACCTCACCGGCCCGCAGCGACCTGGTGTTGGCGGTCGGCTCGAGCGACTTCAAGGGCACGGCCGACCGCGAGGACGACACACTGGCGGACCACTCCGGGTCCGACAAGGTGGCCGGCCGAGAGCGGCCGGACGTGCTGGCGCCCGGCACCAGTGTCGTGTCGCTGCGAGCGCCGGACTCGACGATCGACGCCACGGTGAGCGACGTCGGCGAGCACCACATGCGCGGGACCGGTACGTCGATGGCCACCGCCATGGTGTCCGGCGCCGTTGCGGTCCTCGCCGAGACTCGACCGCTCGCGACGCCGGACGACCTCAAGGGTGCGCTCGCCACGACCACCGTCCCGGTCCCCGGCTCGAGCGCTGGGGCGATCGACCTCGCGGCCGCCGACGCTGCCGATCCCGACCCGGCGTGGCGCCAGGGGAAGGGCGAGGGCGCCGAGGCGATGCCGTGGAACGCCCATGGCGCCCCGGGTCCCGATGTGACATGGCAGCGGTTGCGGTGGATGGACGGCGAGTGGCAACGGTTGCGGTGGATGGATGGTGAGTGGGCGCGGCTTCGGTGGATGGACAGCGAGTGGCAGCGGCTGCGGTGGATGGATACCGAGTGGGCGCGCCTGCGGTGGATGGACGCGGACTACTCCCGCCTGCGATGGATGGACACGAACCTCCAGCGCCTGCGGTGGATGGACGCGAACTACTCGCGGCTGCGGTGGATGGACGTCGACTTCTCCCGGCTTCGTTGGATGAGCTTCGACGGTCCCGACCTGCACCTCGCGAGCGCGGTCGAGGCGCCGGCCGCCTTCGGTGACAGCGCTGACGGCGACCGGGCTGCCGATGAGAGCTCAGGCCAGCGCGACGAGGGCACGGGCGAGAGCAAGGGTCAGGACAACAGCCGCGGCAAGAGCAACCGGTGAGCGGTCGCATCAGCGGTCTGATCGCCGTCGAGCTGCTGCTCGTAGGGGGCGGCCTGTGGGTCATCGAGCGCGCGCCGCTGTTGGCCCAGACGCCGGGCGAGGCCACGGTCGTCGTCTTCGCCGCGGCGATGATCGCCCTTGCGTTCCTGCCACCGATCTACCTCGAACACCGTCGCCACCGCGTGTGGGTGACGCCCACCGACGGAGCGTTCCTGGTCGGTCTGTTCATGCTCGGCCCACTGGCCACGGTCGCGGTGGCGACGGCTGCTGAGATCCTCATCGCGGCCCGCCACCGCGAGCCACCCATGAAGTTCGTCTTCAACCTCACCAGCATGCTCGGCGGGTACACGGCGGCGGCGGCGGTGTTCGCCGTCATCGGCCGGACCGATCCGCTCGACCCCCTGGCCTGGGCAGCCGGCGCCGTCGCGCTCGCCGTCTGCGCCATCTGGGACCTGGTGTCCACCGCGGGACTGTTCAGCGTCATCGAGGCGAAGCCGTTCCGCAGTGTCGTCAATCGGGTCGGGCCGGCCCAGCTGGCGAGCCTGGTGCTGTCGGTCGGGCTCGGGCTGCTCGCGGTGGTCCTCGTCAGCGAGCACGCGCTCGCCATCGTGCTGGTCGCACCCGTGCTGGCCGCGCTCGTCGCCTCCACGCGCTCGCTCGGACAGACCCAGGCCGAACGCAGCCGCCTCCAGCGGCTGTTCGACGCGTCGTCGAATCTCGCCCCCCTGACGGGTCGGCAGGAGACCCTGGCCGGCATCGCCGAGGAGTGCCGCGGACTGATCACCGGTGTCGCCGGGATCTGCATCACCTCGCGGGGCTCGGAACCGTGGCACGGCGTGGCCGTCGACGATCACGGCGCTCGCGGGCTCGGCGCTCCGACCATCGCCCGCCTGTTGGCAGCGGCGGATCACAGCTCCCAAGGTGTGCGCGAGTTCCCCGAGGGGTCCGCGTTGACCGCCGAGCTTCCGGCGCTGCCCGCCATGGTGTGGGCCACCGGGCGCGCTGACGGCGACGTCCGGGTGCTGGTCGCGGTGCTGCTCGAGTTCGAGGGCGACGATCAGGACGACCATCGCGCCGACGTGCTGGCCACGTTCGCGGCCCACGCCGCGTCGGTCGTCACCAACGTCGAGCTGCACGAGGACGTGCAGCAGGCCCTCACCCACCAGCTGCAGCTCAACCGGCAGAAGAGCGAGTTCGTCGCCGCCGTGTCGCACGAACTGCGCACCCCGCTGGCCAGCCTGATCGGCACCATCCAGACCTTGCAGCGCTCCGGCCATCGGCTCACCGAGGAGCAGCGCGAGAACCTGCTCTCGCTCGGCGCGGCCGGCGGCGCACGGCTGCGTGGGTTGATCGAGGATCTGCTGCTGGTCGCCGCCGCCGAGCACCAGGCCGTGCGCGTCGAGCAGGACAGCATCGATCCGGTCGAGCTCATCGACGGGATCCTCGCCGAGCTCACCCCCGAAGCTCGCGACCGAGTCGAGGTGCGGATCGGTCCCGTCGGCGGCTTCCTCAGCGACGAGGACAAGGTCCGGCGCATCCTGCTCAACATCATCGAGAACGCGCGCAAGTACGCACCGGAGGGTCCGATCGAGGTCGCGGTCGCGCGCCGGGACGGCAAGCTGCGCTTCACCGTCGACGACCACGGCCCCGGCATCGCGCTAGCCGACCGCGAGCGCATCTTCGAACGCTTCCTCCAGCTCGACGGCTCGAGCACCCGGCGCCAGGGGGGCACCGGGCTCGGGCTGCACCTCAGCCGCGAGCTCGCCGGGATGCTGAGCGGCACGCTCACGGTCGGCGAGGCCACCGGCGGCGGGGCGCGGTTCACCCTCGAGCTGCCGCAGCGCCGCAGCCACGACGCGATCGTGGCGGTCACCGCGCCGGTCGCGGCCGGTGTCGAGGTCCAGCTGCCGATCTCGCCGGGCCGGAGCATGAAGGCATCACCGCTGCGGCACCCGGTCGGGGTCGCCGCAGGGGCCGGTGCGGGGGATGGCGGAGGGGTGCGGTCGTGAACGGTTACAAGCGGGTCCTGGTCGTCGACGACGACGACACCATCCGCCAGCTCCTCGGTATCAACCTGCTCGCCGAGGGCATCGATGTGGACTCCGTCGCCGACGCCGAAGCGGCGCGGGACGCCGCGTGGGCGGACCCACCGGACCTGATCCTGCTGGACGTGATGATGCCCGGTATGGACGGCCTCGACCTCCTCCGTCTGCTGCGCGGCGACCCCCGGACCGCCCACATCCCGGTGATCCTGCTGACCGCCTGCAGCACCGACGCCGAGGTCTGGGCCGGTTGGGCCGCCGGCGCCGACTACTACCTCACCAAGCCGTTCGACGTGCACGAGCTGCTCGACTTCATCGAGGACCTCGGCCGTGGCGATGACGCCGGCGACCGCGACCCCGGGCTGCTCGGCCTGACCGACGTCTGACCGACGTCTGACCGACGTCCCGGCCGCTGACCGGCGGGGCGCCCTGCCTCGGCGCAGCGTGCTCCCCGGGCTACGGTCCCGTCGACGCGTCGAGGAGCCCCGCGGTGACCCGCATCCTGCTGCTGCACGGACCGAACCTGTCCCAGCTCGGCAGCCGCGAGCCCGAGGTGTACGGCACCGACACCCTCGCCGACGTGGTCGCCGCCGCCCGAGCCGCGGCGGTCGACGCCGACGCTGAGCTCGATGACGAACAGCACGAGGGTGAAGGCGAGCTCATCAGCCGCCTGCACGCCGCCCGGCACGACGGCACCGACGCGGTCGTCATCAACGCCGGAGCCCTGACGCACTACAGCTACGCCCTGCGCGACGCCCTCGACATGCTCGAGGTACCGATCGTCGAGGTCCACCTGTCGAACATCCACGCCCGCGAGGAGTTCCGGCACACCTCGGTCACCGGCGCCGTCGCCGACGGGATGATCGCCGGGTTCGGGATCGACGGGTACCCGCTCGCGGTCCGGGCCGCCCTCGACCTGGTCGCCCGCCGCCGCGCACCGAGGTGACCCGCGCCGAGGTGCCCCGCCCGGATCACGCGGCGCGACGCGACCGGCTCCGCGCCGGGCTCGGAGCGAACGACGCCGACCGGCTGCTGGTCACCGATCCGGCGAACGTGCGCTACCTGAGCGGCTTCGCCGGTTCCAACGGCCAGGTGCTGGTCGCCCTCGACCCGGGGGGCGATCGCCTCGTGACGGACGACCGCTACGCCGAACGTGCCGCCGTCGAGGCGCCGGACCTCGACGTCATCGTCTCCCGTGACCCGTTCGGGGTCGCGCTCGGCGAGGGTGCCGGTGCGGCCGACGGAGGGGACGTGGGCGCAGGCGCGCTCGGGTGGGTACGCGCCCTGGCTGTCGAGGCCGACCACCTCACCTGGCATGCGGCGGAGCGGCTCCGTGTCCTGGCCGACGAGAGCGGCACCGAGGTGGTCGCGACCACCGGGCTGGTCGCCGCCCTCCGCGCCGTGAAGGACGACCACGAGCTCGACCTGCTCGCCCGCGCGTGCGCGATCACCACCGCTGCGCTCGAGGAGCTGATCGCCGAACGGGTCGCGCCGGGCGCGAGCGAACACGACCTCGCCGTGTGGCTCGAGCGCCGGTTCGTCGACCTCGGCGCCGACGGGGTGGCCTTCCCCTCGATCGTGGCCAGCGGACCGAACGGCGCCGTCCCGCACCACGCGCCGACCCGTCGCGAACTGGTCGACGGCGACCTCGTCACCATCGACTGCGGGGCGCTCCTCGGCGGCTACCACGCCGACTGCACCCGGACCGTCGCCGTCGGCGCGGCCGGTGGCGAGCTCGTCGAGGTGCACGCGCTCGTCGAGCGCGCCCAGGCCGCCGGCCGGACGGCAGCGGTCGCCGGCGCCACCTCGGGGGAGGTCGATCGAGCGGCCCGGTCGGTCATCGAGGAGGCGGGCTACGGCGAGGCGTTCGTGCACGGGACCGGTCACGGGGTGGGCCTCGAGATCCACGAGGCGCCAGCGGTCGCGCGGGGGGCAGCTGCTACGCTCCAGCCCGGCACGGCGCTGACCGTCGAACCGGGCGTCTACCTCCCCGGCACCGGCGGCGTCCGCATCGAGGACACCATCGTGGTCACCGCGGACGGTGCGCCGCGCGCGCTGACCGACACCCCCCGCAGCCTGCGGCTCCGGTAGCGGCCCACCAGCCCACCCGAGCCGTCCCGCCCGCCCGCTCTCCGCGCCCGAGGTCACCGTGGTCTCCACCAACAGCTTCAAGAACGGGATGACGATCCTGCTCGACGGCAAGCTCCAGCAGATCGTCGAGTTCCAGCACGTCAAGCCCGGCAAGGGTGGCGCGTTCGTGCGCTCGAAGCTGAAGAACGTCGAGACCGGCAAGGTCATCGACCACACCTTCCGCGCCGGTATCGACGTCGAACAGGCCATCGTCGACCGCCGCGACCTGCAGTTCCTGTACCGCGAGGGCGACGACTACGTCCTGATGGACGCCGAGACCTACGAGCAGCAGCACGCGTCCTCCGCGGCCATGCGCGAGGCCACCGACTTCATCAAGGAGGGCGACACGGTCCAGGTGTCGTTCTACGACGGCCGCATCGTCGACGTCGACCTGCCGGCGTCGGTCACCCTCGAGGTCACCCACACCGAACCGGGCGTGTCCGGCAACACCGCTGCCAGCGCGACCAAGCCGGCCACCCTCGAGACCGGTCTCGAGGTGCAGGTCCCGCTCTTCATCGAGATCGGGGAGCAGATCAAGGTGGACACGCGCAGCGCCGCGTACATGTCGCGCGCCTGATGTCCGACCCCCACGATCCGGTCACGCCGGCAGCCACCGGCGAGCGGTCCGACGCCCCCGACGCGGGGGCGTCTCCGCGTGCGCCGAAGCCCGCTGGCAAGCGCCGTGTCGACACCCGCGACCCGCGCCGGGCACGCGAACGGGCGCTGAAGATCCTGTTCCAGGCCGACATCCGCGGTGTGCCCGCGGGTGACGTGCTCGCCCGCATCGTCGACGACCCGCGGGCGTGGGCGATCCTGGACGACCTCGATCCCGAGGGCGCCGCGGACCTCACCCCGACGGTCGATGCTGCCGACGCGTACGCGGACGCCGAGCCGCACGAGGTGGCTGCCGCGGCACGTCGCCGGCGCGCGCGCCAGCTCGATGGCTTCACGCGGTCGCTCGTGCAGGGCGTCGCCGACAACCAGCCCGCCATCGACGACCTCATCCAACGCTACGCGCGGCGCTGGACCGTCGCGCGCATGCCCGCCATCGACCGCTGCGTGCTCCGGCTCGGGACCTACGAGCTCGCCTTCGAGACCACCTCGGCGGCCGTCGTGATCAACGAGGTCATCGAGCTCGCCAAGAACCTGTCCACCGAGGACTCGGGTCGCTACGTCAACGGCGTGCTCGAGAGCGTGCGCAAGCACCTCGCCGACCAGCCGCTCACCGCCGCAGCGGACACCTCGCCGTCGTCGCCGTCATCCGTGTCCTCGCCGTCCTCGGCGTCACCGGCGCGGATCGATCCGGTCGTCCCCGATACCGCTGTACCGCCGCCGTTCGAGGGGGAGCCCGAGCCCGTCGACGACCTGCCCGTACTCGAGGGCGACGAGATCGTCGAGCTGCTGGACGCCGAGCCCGTCGACGACGTCCTCCCGCCGCCCGACGACGAGGGCGAGGCGGTCGACCTGGTCATCGAACCCGACCCGCTCGACACCGAGGAGGTCGCCGAGGCTGACGAGACCGACGCCGCCGACGGCGCGGGTGCCGGCGAACTCGAGGGCGCGGGCGGCCCGGACGACGCCGACGAAGGTCCCGGCGACGCGCAGCAGCAGCTGTTCTGAACCGGTCGTGAAGCGAGACGGGGGTGTCGACCCCCATGTCGCTTCACGATCACCGGCGCACCCGGCTGATCGCGCCGAGCCGAGTGCGGGTCAGCGGGTCCGGACGGCTTGTCGTTCGTCGATCTCGAAGCCGGGGAGCGTGGAGGGTGCCAGTTCGGCTCTGAACGCTTCGTTCCAACCATCGCCGGTGAACCGCCAGCGGATGGTCCAGGTGTCGGTGACGGCGATGTCGTAGCGACCGGCGTGGGTGTAGGTGTGGGTGACCGTTCCGTCGGGGTAGGGCTCGCCGGGATCGTCGTGGGGGCCGGTGACGGTGTCATCGCCCCATCTGACGGTGAAGGTGGCGGTGGCGTCGACCTCTACACCGATGCTCACGCCGCCGGCGACGACGGTGACGGTGTTGTTGTAGCTCAGTGGCCGGTTGGTCTCGAGGTACATCCGGAGCCCAGGCAGTCCGTGGCCCGGATCCATGACCGGCCGGGGCCGTGGGAGTTGATCGCGGAGGACCACGAGCACGTCGTCGCTGGTGACCAGCGGGACGGGTTCGTCGGTCTCGAACGGGCAGTCTCCGATCCAGTCGTCGGGGTCGGTGCGGTCGTAGGCGAGGAAGAACGACCGGTTGGCGGGCTCGGTGATGTCCTCAGCGGTTCGGCCGTCGGGGATGATGACGGTTTGGGTCCCGGCGCAGTAGGTCCCGTCCCCGACGACCCGGTAGGTCCGGATCGTGACCGTCGGCGGCGCCGCCTCGACCGGCCCGCTCACCACGGGCGTGGCCGGCGTGTCCGCGTCGCTACCACCGCCCCCGGGGATGGTGAGGTCCGTCTCGAGGTCACCACCGTCGCCGACATCGAGGACTGGCGGGTCCGATTGCGCGTGCCCCGGAACCGCTCCAGTCGCGAACCAGATGGCTGAGGCGAGAGCGAGACAGCGAGTCCCTCTCGTCACGGACACACCTCCGACGGCTCGAGCGGCTCGAATCCCTCAACGACGGCCGTGGAGGTCCGTATCGCCCAACCGGTGGGATTGCGATCGCTTGGTACGAGCACGTAGTTGTGCAAGAGGGTCGGTTGGTCCGGATTCGCCGCCGTGACGGTGAAGTCAACGTCGCCTGAAGCCACGATGCAGTCGCTCTCAGCGCTGAACAGCTCCTCCACTTCGAACTCGCGATCGGCGGGCGGGTCGACGAGGTCCGCGAAGCCAGCGTCGGCCGACTGTTGCATGAGCGCGCCCAGCCGGGCGAAGTACTCACCATCGGCGGAGATCTGCCGTAGCGGATCGAGGAACTCGGTCGGTACCGGCTCGCCAGGCTCGATGTCAGCCTCGACCGCAGCTCGGTAGGCATCCCCTTGGATGCGGAAGAGTTCGTCGACGACGCGTTGGACGTACTCGACGTCGATCTCGTCGGGAACGGCGAACGGGTCGTCGGGTTCGCTGGGCTCGGGCTCGCTGACCGGCTCGGTCGATGGAGCGGCGTCGCCGTCAGCGCTGATCGGGGCCGGCTCGGGATCATTGCTGTCGCAGGCGCCGAGCAGCGCGACGCTGCAGACCAGCGCCACCATCCACCGTGTCGGCACAGATCCCCCGTCCATCCTTCGCGGCGGCAGACTAGCCCACTCGCGCCACCTCGTATCATCCTGTGCGAGTAGCGGTCTGCGTGACCGCAACGGTGCGCTCGGCGTCGCCTCGGTACACGATCGTGCTCGCAGCGCCATGGTCGTCCGCGACTGGTCTGGGAACCGCTACCTCGGTGCCCGCAGGGTGAACTCCTGGGGGGCGAGCCGGCCGGTGACCTCGACCTGGGCGTCGAGGAAGTCCAGCGTCTCGACCCGGGCGCCGAACGGCAGCGGCGGGAGCTCGAGCAGCAGTCCCCGGCCGTCGATGGCCCGTCGGAACGCTGCGAGGCCGGGACGTTCGAGGAGCTTGCCGACCTGGGCCGGGTCCGGGATGACCCGCAGTTCGCCGTCGTGGACCAGCACGTCCGCATCCACCGCGATGCCGAGCACGGTCCACACCCGGAGCCCCGCCGCGCGGACCTCCAGCCGCGCGACGACCCCTGGCAGACTCACGAGGCGGCTGAGCTCGGCCTCGTCGATCAGCGCGGTGAACGTGCCGTGACCGGTGTCGAGCCGCCGAGAGCGAACCACCGCCCGGACGCCGTCGATGGTGGCGGTCAGGTCGCGCAGCCGCGCGTCGTCGCCGACCGGTACGTCCCGGGCGCTGACGTGCGCCTGGGTGCCCTCACCCGTCAGCAGCGCCGGCAGCAGCGGCCGGGCGGGCACGTCGACCGCGGCCGGGGAGGCGGTGCCGAGCTCGCGCGCCAGCTCGACGCCGGCCAGCAGGAGCCCGCGCGTGTGCGCCCACCGTTCCGCGACGGTGGCGGTGACCACCGCGACGACCACGAGGGCGATCAGCAGCGCCAGGACGACCTCCACGAGCACGCATCCTGACGACGGGGAGCGGCAGGCTACGCGCACGGCGGCAGCGTTCGGTCACCCCGGGGCGCCGGTGCTACGGTCGCCGGCGGCCTCCGGTAGCACCCGGACGCCCCGGCGGTCCGCCGCCGGTCTCCTTTAACGACCGGTCCCGTGAGGCCGGGAAGGAGCTCCACGTGCGTCACCTCTCCGTGCCCTCGCGTGCCACCTACCGGGCCGTGCCGTGACCGCCCTCCTCGACGCCGCCGACGTCGCCCGCGTCCTGCGCCGCCTCGCCCACGAGATCGTCGAACGTGAGGAGGGCGCCGACCGGCTGCTGCTGCTCGGCATCCAGACCCGGGGCGTGCCGCTCGCCGAACGCCTCGCGGCCCTCATCGCCGACATCGAAGGCACCGAGGTGCCCGTCGGTGCGCTCGACGTGACCCTCTACCGCGACGACCTCCAGCGCCGCGGCCCGCTGCCGCTCGGCGAGACCCGGGTGCCGGTCGAGGTCGATGGCCGCACCGTGGTCCTGGTCGACGACGTGCTGCACACCGGCCGGACCATCCGCGCCGCGCTGGATGCTGTCCTCGAGCTCGGCCGTCCCGCCGCGGTCCGGCTGGTGGTCCTGGTCGACCGCGGGCACCGCGAGCTGCCGATCCGCGCCGACCACGTCGGCAAGAACCTGCCCACCAACCTCGGCCAGCACGTGCGCGTGCGGCTCGACGAGGTCGACGGCGAGGACGCGGTCGTCACCGAGGAGGCCGGCTGATGGACAGCGCCACGCCCACCGCCTCCGCCGTCGCCCCCGGCACGCTCCGGCACCTCATCTCGATCGAGGATCTCGACGCGGCGATGCTCACCACCATCCTCGACACCACCGAGCAGCTGCTGCCGATCGCCGAGCGGCGCATCAAGTCGGCGCCGACGCTCCGCGGGCTGGTGGTCTGCAACCTCTTCCTCGAGGACTCGACCCGCACCCGCATCAGCTTCGACATCGCGGCCAAGCGCCTGTCGGCCGAGGTGATCAACTTCTCCGCCAAGGGCAGCTCGGTCAGCAAGGGCGAGTCGTTCAAGGACACCGCGCTGACGCTGGCCGCGATGGGCGTCGACGCGGTGGTGATCCGCAGCGGTTCCTCCGGCGCGCCGGTCCAGCTCGCCAGCTACCTCGACGTGCCCGTCCTGAACGCGGGTGACGGCTGGCACCAGCACCCGACCCAGGCGCTGCTCGACGTGTTCACGATGCGCCAACACCTGGGCGACCTGCGGGGCAAGCACCTCGCCGTCGTGGGCGACGTCCTGCACAGCCGGGTCGCCCGGAGCCTGGTGCAGACCGCCAAGCTCTCCGGGATGGAGGTGACGATCGTCGCGCCGCCGACCCTGCTGCCGCCGTCGGTCGAAGGGTGGGGGGTGCGGGTCGCCCGCGACCTCGACGCGGTCCTGCCCGAGGTCGACGCCGTCGAACTGCTGCGGGTCCAACGCGAACGCATGCACCGGGCGTTCTTCCCGACCACCCGGGAGTACGCGGCCGAGTGGGGCCTCGATGCCCGCCGGCTCGAGCTGCTGAAGCCCGACGCGATCGTGCTGCACCCGGGACCGATGAACCGCGGGGTCGAGATCAGCGCAGACGTCGCCGACGCTGACCGCGCCGTCATCACCGAGCAGGTCACCAACGGCATCGCCGTGCGGATGGCCTGCCTCTACCTGCTGCTCGCCGGCCGGACCGAAGGGGGGACCGCGTGACCGCGTCCGAACGCTCCGAGCCGCGGGCGCTCGCGCTGCGTGGAGGCCGGGTCCTCGACCCCGCCTCCGGCACCGACGCCCGGCTCGACGTCGTCGTCCGTGACGGCACCGTGGTCGAGGTCGGCACCGACGTCGACACGGCGGGCGCCGAGGTGCTCGACGTGTCGGGTTGCTGGGTCACCCCCGGCTTCGTCGACCTCCACGTCCACCTCCGTGAGCCCGGTTTCGAGGACGCCGAGGACGTCGCGACCGGGACGGCCGCCGCGGCGGCCGGCGGGTTCACCGCCGTGTGCCCGATGGCCAACACCGACCCGGTCACCGACTCGGCCGCCGTCGCCGAGCTGGTCTGGCGCCGCGGCCGCGAGGTCGGGCTCGCCGACGTGTTCCCGGTCGGGTCGATCACCAAGGGCATGCGCGGCAGCGAGCTGACCGAGCAGATCGAGCTGTACCGCTCGAGCGCCCGTGTGGACTGCTTCTCCGACGACGGGCTACCGGTCGCCGATGCGCTCGTGATGCGCCGGGCGCTGCAGTACGCCACCCACGTCGACGCGGTGATCTGCAACCACAGCGAGGACCCGTCGCTGACCGCCGATGCCCAGATGAACGAGGGCGCGGTGTCCTCCGTCCTCGGCCTGCCCGGCTGGCCGCACGAGGCCGAGGAGGTGATGATCGCCCGCGACCTGATCCTGGCCGACGGCGTCGGCGCGCGTCTGCACGTCCCGCACGTGTCGACCGCCGGGTCGGTCGAGCTGATCCGCGTCGCCAAGGCCCGTGGCGTGCGGGTCACCGCCGAGGTCACCCCGCACCACCTCAGCCTCGAGGACGAGGTCATCCGCAGCTACGACCCGGTCTACAAGGTGAACCCGCCGCTGCGCACCGCCCGCGACGTCCAGGCGCTGCGGACAGCGCTCGTCGACGGGACCATCGACGCGGTCGCCACCGACCACGCGCCGCACAGCCCGGAGAAGAAGGACCAGGAGTGGGAGCACGCGCCCTGCGGGATGCTGGGGCTCGAGACCGCGTTCGCGGTCGTCCACACCGAGATGATCGCCACGGGCCTGCTGGACCCGCTGACCGCCATCGCCCGCTTCACCACCGGCCCGGCCGGGGTGCGTGACGTCGGGGACCACGGCGGTCCGATCGCGGCCGGCGCCAGCGCGCACCTGACGGTGCTGGACCCGTCGTCGACCTGGTCGGTCGATCCGCTCGCGCTGCACAGCCGCAGCCGCAACTCCCCGTTCGCGTCCCGGACGCTGACGGGCCGTCCCGTGCACACCCTGCTCGGTGGGCGCTTCACCCTGCGCGACGGTCGTGTGACCGCCGGCGCTCCGCGGCAGATGGAGGTCCGTGCGTGACCAGTCAGGAAGCCCTGCTCGTCCTCGAGGACGGCACCAGCGTGCGGGGTCGCGGTTTCGGCGCGACCGGCACGGTCACCGGCGAGGCGGTGTTCAACACCGGCATGGCGGGCTACCAGGAGGTGCTCTCCGACCCCTCCTACCGGCGCCAGATCGTGGCGATGACCGTCCCCCACGTCGGCAACTACGGCATGAACCCGGCCGACATGGAGTCCGGCGCCATCCAGGTGGCCGGGTTCGTGGTCCGCGAGGCGGCTCGCCGGCCCTCGTCGTGGCGCTCCGAGGGCACCCTCGGTGACGCGCTCGGCGACGCCGACGTGGTCGGCATGGAGGGGGTCGACACCCGCCAGCTCACCCGCCACCTGCGCGACCGGGGCGCGATGCGGGCCGCGTTGTCGACCGAGGTGCTCGACGTCGATGCCCTGCTCGAGGTGGCGCGCGCCAGCGACTCGATCGTCGGTGCCGACCTCACCGGCGAGGTCACCACCCCCGAGCCGTACGTCATCGCGCCGACCGCGACGCGGCGGGCCCGCATCGTGGCCCTCGACTACGGGATGAAGCGTTCGATCGGCACGGGCCTGGCCGCCGAGGGCGCCGAGGTGCACGTGCTGCCGGCGTCCTCGACCCCCGAGGACGTGCTGGCCCTCGAACCGGACGGGGTGTTCCTCTCCAACGGCCCGGGCGACCCGGCTGCGGTCAGCCAGGGCATCGCCACGACCCGGGGCCTGCTCGGGCAGGTGCCGGTGTTCGGGATCTGCCTCGGCTCGCAGCTGCTCGGGCACGCGCTCGGCGCCGACACCTACAAGCTGACCTTCGGCCACCGGGGGGTGAACCAGCCGGTGCTGCGGCGCGCCGACGGGGTCGTCGAGATCACCTCGCACAACCACGGGTTCGCGGTGCGGGCGACCTCGCTCGGTGAGCAGACCGGTGAGCACACCTTCGCCACCCCGGATTTCGGGGACGTCGAGGTCAGCCACGTCAACCTCAACGACGACGTGGTGGAGGGCCTGACCGCCCACGACGTGCGCGCCTTCAGCGTGCAGTACCACCCCGAAGCATCACCGGGACCGAGCGACGCCCGGTACCTGTTCGCCCGCTTCGCCGACCTCATCGGGGACCGCTGATGCCTCGCCGCGACGACCTCACCTCCGTCCTGGTCCTCGGGTCCGGTCCGATCGTCATCGGGCAGGCCTCGGAGTTCGACTACTCGGGCACCCAGGCGTGCAAGGTGCTGCGCGAGGAGGGCCTGCGGGTCATCCTCGTCAACTCCAACCCCGCCACGATCATGACCGATCCGGCGTTCGCCGACGCCACCTACATCGAGCCGCTCACCGTCGAGTCGGTCCGTGCCGTCATCGAACGGGAACGGCCCGACGCGCTGCTGGCGACCCTCGGGGGTCAGACCGCGCTGAACCTCGCCGTGGACCTCACGGCCGCCGGGGTGCTCGAGGAGTTCGACGTCGAGGTGCTCGGCGCCGACCTCGAGGCGATCCAGACCGCCGAGGACCGCCAACGGTTCAAGGAGGCGATGGCCGAGATCGGGCTCGAGTCACCGCGCTCGATGTACGTCAAGCAGGAGGACCAGGCCTTCGAGGCGGCCGCCGAGTACGGCTACCCCGTGGTGTTGCGGCCCTCGTTCACCCTCGGCGGCAAGGGCGGCGGTATCGCCTACGACGAGGAACAGCTGCGGCGGATGATCCGCCAGGGCCTGTACGAGTCGCCCGTCCACGAGGTGCTGGTCGAGGAGTCGGTGCTCGGCTGGAAGGAGTACGAGCTCGAGGTCATGCGCGACCGCCACGACAACTGCGTGGTCATCTGCTCGATCGAGAACCTCGACGCGATGGGTGTGCACACCGGCGACTCCATCACCGTCGCCCCGGCCATGACCCTGTCGGACCCCGAGTACCAGCAGATGCGTGACGCGTCCTTCGCGGTGCTGCGCCGCATCGGCGTCGAGACCGGGGGTTCGAACGTCCAGTTCGCCGTCGACCCCGCGACCGGTCGCCAGCTGGTCATCGAGATGAACCCGCGCGTGTCGCGGTCCTCGGCCCTGGCCTCCAAGGCCACCGGGTTCCCCATCGCCAAGATCGCCGCGAAGCTGGCGATCGGGTACACCCTCGACGAGATCGCCAACGACATCACCCGCGAGACCAAGGCCGCCTTCGAACCCTCGATCGACTACGTGGTGGTCAAGATCCCGCGGTTCGCGTTCGAGAAGTTCGCCGGCACCGACGACACGCTGACCACCAAGATGAAGTCGGTCGGCGAGGTCATGGCGATGGGCCGCACCTTCAAGGAGGCGTTCAACAAGGCGCTGCGCAGCCTCGAGGAACCCACGACCGGTTTCGGTTCCGGCGAGCCGCTGCACCTGAGCGAGGACGAGCTGACCGAGAAGCTGACCCGCCCGACCTCGACGCGGGTGTACGCGGTGGCCGAGGCGCTGACCCGCGGGTGGTCGGTCGAGCGCGTCGCCCAGCTGACCGGGTACGACCCGTGGTTCGTCGACCAGCTGTTGCAGCTGGTCGAGCGTCGCCGGGAGCTGCGCAGCTTCGAGCACCTCGATGCGGTGCCCGAGCACGTCCTCCGCGGGGCCAAGCGCGACGGGTTCTCCGACGCCCACCTCGCCGAGGTGCTGCGCACCACCGAGGCCGCCGTCCGTCAGCGCCGGTGGGGCATCGGGCTGCACCCGGTCTACAAGACCGTCGACACCTGTGCCGCCGAGTTCGAGGCGTTCACGCCGTACCACTACTCGACCTACGAGGCCGAGGACGAGGTCACCCCCTCGGACCGTCGCAAGGTGATCGTGCTCGGCAGCGGCCCGAACCGCATCGGTCAGGGCGTCGAGTTCGACTACTGCTGCGTGCACGCGGTCTTCGCCCTGCGGGACGCGGGGTACGAGACCATCATGATCAACTGCAACCCCGAGACGGTGTCCACCGACTACGACACCGCCGACCGGCTCTACTTCGAGCCGCTCACCCTCGAGGACGTGCTGGAGATCTGCCGCCGCGAACAGCCCGACGGGGTCATCGTGCAGATGGGTGGCCAGACACCGCTCAAGCTCGCCGACGGCCTGCAGGCCGCCGGCGTGCCGATCTGGGGCACCTCGCCGGACGCGATCGACGCTGCCGAGGACCGGGGCCGGTTCGGGACCCTGATGGACGAGCTCGGGGTGGCGATGCCGCCGGGCGGGATCGCCCGCTCCGCCGACGAAGCCTCCGACACCGCCGAACGCATCGGCTACCCGGTGCTGGTCCGTCCCTCGTACGTGCTCGGCGGTCGGGCGATGCGGATCGTCGACGACCGCGAGGGGCTCGACCGTTACCTCGCCGAGGCGATCAGCGCCGCCCCGGATCAACCGATCCTCGTCGACCGGTTCCTCGACGGCGCCATCGAGGTCGACGTCGACGCGGTGTTCGACGGCCACGAGACCTTCGTCGGCGGCGTCCTCGAACACATCGAGGAGGCCGGGGTCCACTCGGGCGACTCGGCGTGCACGCTGCCGCCGCTGACGTTGTCGCGTGGGCAGGTCGCCGAGATCGGACGGGTGACCGACGGGATCGCCCGCGGGCTCGAGGTGCGCGGCCTGCTGAACGTCCAGTTCGCGCTGAAGGACGACCAGATCTTCTGCATCGAGGCCAACCCCCGAGCGTCCCGGACCGTGCCGTTCACCTCGAAAGCCACCGGCGTGCCGCTCGCCAAGATCGCCGCCCGGGTGATGGCGGGGGAGCGCCTGGCGGACCTGCGCGCCGAAGGGCTCGTGCCCGCTGTGGACGCGGTCACCGGACCGCGTCCCGACCACATCGCGGTCAAGGAGGCGGTCCTGCCCTTCGACCGCTTCCCCGGCGTGGATGCGGTCCTCGGTCCCGAGATGCGTTCCACCGGTGAGGTGATGGGCATCGACCGCGACTTCGGCGCCGCGTTCGCCAAGTCCCAGGCGGGCACCGGATCGATGGTCCTGCCGACCGGCGCGGCCACCCCCTCCGGCGGGCACCCGAAGGTGTTCGTGTCGGTGGCCAACCGCGACAAGCGCTCCATCGTCTTCCCGGCCAAACGCCTGGTCGACCTCGGCTTCGACCTGATCGCGACCGAGGGCACCGCCGACCTGCTCGACCGTGCCGGCGTGCACGCCGAGGTCGTCGGCAAGGTGTCGGCCGGTGACCGCACCATCATCGAGCTCATCGAATCCGGTGAGGTCGGCCTCGTGCTCAACACCCCGTTCGGTTCGGGCACGCGTGGTGACGGCTACGCGATCCGCCAGGCCGCGGTCACCGCCGGTGTCCCGTGCATCACCACCCTCGCCGGCATCGTCGCGGCGATCCAGGGGGTCGAGGCGGTCCGCCGCGGCCCGCTCGCGGTCCGTTCGATCCAGGACCACCAGGCGGCGCTCCGTGCCCGCGTCGACGCCGCCGGACCTTCACCGGCCTCCACGGAGGTGCCCGCGTGAGCGGCGCGAGGATCCGCGCCGGGCAGGTCATGGGACGGGCCGACGCGTCGCTGCCGGTCAAGGCCACCTGCGAGGTGCTCGCCCGGCGGCGCCAGGGCGCCTACTGGCTGCTGTCGATCTCGGCGCCCGAGATCGCCGACCGCGCCGAACCGGGCCAGTTCGTCGACATCGCCGTCGAGGGTGGCGGCTCGCTCCTGCGGCGGCCGTTCTCGATCGCCCGGGTGTCCAAGCAGGGGCCCTTCGCCGGCACGCTCGACGTGGTCTTCGACGCCCACGGCCCCGGCACCGAGTGGCTGACCACCCACGAACCGCACGACGTGCTCGACGTCGTCGGCCCGCTCGGCAACCCCTTCCCGCTACCCAAGCGCAAGGTGCCGTGCCTGCTCGTCGGCGGGGGGTACGGCACGGCGCCGCTGTTCTTCCTCGCCGACCGTCTCTCCCGGGAGGGACAGCGCGTCGATCTCATCGTCGGGGCCGCGTCGCAGGACCGCCTCCTCGACGTGATCGAGGCCAAGCGGTCCTCGGCCAGCGTGACCTTCACCACCGAGGACGGCTCCTACGGTGAGCGCGGGCGGGTCACCGACGTCCTGGCCGATGTCGCCGCCCGGTGCGGCAGCGCCGTGGTGTACGCCTGCGGCCCGAACCCGATGCTGCGTGCCGTGAGCGAGCTGTGCGTCGAACTCGAGCTGCCGGTGCAGGTCGCGGTCGAGGAGAAGATGGCCTGCGGCATCGGGGTGTGCTTCACCTGCGTGTTGCCGATCCGCGGCAAGGACGGGTCCGTGCGGATGAAGCGCTCCTGCATGGACGGGCCGGTCTTCAACGGCGCGAAGGTCGCCTGGGAGGAGTCCCGGTACGCCGCGGGGCCGCAGGTGACCGACGAGGAGCCCGCGGACGACGAGCCCGCCGAGAAGCTGACCGACGCCGACCTGTGGGGGGACACGTGAGCAGCGACGTGCGCCGCGTCGATCCGGTCGCGCCGACCGAGGTCGTCGCCGAGGGCGCCATCCCGCGGGCGGAGGTCGACCTGGCCGTCTCGGTCGGCAAGCTCCGGCTCGCGACCCCCGTTCTGTCGGCATCCGGTTGCTTCGCGTCCGGCGCCGAGATCGACCGGTTCCACGACATCAGCGACCTCGGTGCCGTGGTGGTCAAGTCGGTGACGCTGGAGCCTCGTGAGGGGCTGCCGACGCCGCGGATGGCCGAGACCGCGTCCGGGATGTTGAACGCGATCGGTCTCCAGAACCCGGGGATCGACGCCTGGCTCGCGCGCGACCTGCCGTTCCTGCAGGCACGCGGTGCGGCGACGGTCGTGTCGATCGCCGGCAAGAGCGTCGAGGAGTTCCGTGACGTCGCCCGCAAGCTCCGCCGCGCGGGCGGGGTCGTGGCGCTCGAGGTGAACCTGTCGTGCCCGAACGTCGAGCACCGCGGTCTGGTCTTCGCGACCGACCCTCGCCAGGCCGCCGAGGTGGTCGCCGCGGTCCAGCGCGAGGCCGACGTGCCGGTGCTCGCCAAGCTCACCTCCGACGTGACCGATGTCGTCGCCGTCGCCCGCGCCGTGGTCGAGGCGGGGGCCGACGGGTTGACGTTGATCAACACCGTCCTCGGCATGGCGATCGACCCCGAGAGCGGACGGCCCGAGCTGTCCAACACCTACGGCGGCCTGTCCGGTCCTGCGATCAAGCCGATCGCGCTGCGCAACGTCCACCAGGTCCACACCGCGCTGCCCGAGGTGCCCATCGTCGGATGCGGAGGCGCCCGGACCGCCACCGATGTCGTCGAGTTCCTCCGTGCCGGAGCCTCGGCGGTGCAGATCGGGACCGCGACCTTCGTCGACCCGTTCGTGCACCGGACGGTCACCGACGACCTGCGGGGTTGGCTCGCCCACCGCGGGATCGTCTCACCCGAGGAGCTGAGAGGCCAGGTGCAGCTGTGGTGACCGGAACCCGTGATGTGATCGGACGCGACCGGATCGTCGTCGCGCTCGACGTGCCGACGCTCGAGGAAGCACGCGACCTCGCCGCCGCGCTGGCCGGCGAGGTCGGCTGGCTGAAGGTCGGCCTCGAGCTGTTCGCCGCCCACGGCCCCGACGCGGTCCGCGCCGTGGCCGAGCACGCCCCGATCTTCCTCGACCTCAAGCTCCACGACATCCCGACGACGGTGGAACGTGCGGCCGCCCGGGTCGGCAGCCTCGGCGTCGGCCTGCTGACCGTGCACGCGAGCGGCGGGCCGGCGATGGTCGAAGCGGCGGTCCGCGGGCTCGGTGACGGCGGCGAGGTGCTCGCGGTCACCGTGCTGACCTCGATGCGCGAGCAGGACCTGACGGCGACGGGACAGCCCGGCGCTGCCGAACAGGTCCCGAACCTGGCACGACTGGCGGTCGACGCCGGCGCGCCCGGGCTGGTGTGCGCCCCACCGGACCTCGCCGCGGTGCGCGACGCGGTCGGTGCCGACGTGCGGCTGGTCACCCCGGGGGTACGCCCGGCCGGTGCCTCAGCCGATGACCAGGCTCGCGTCGCCACCCCGGCCGGCGCCGTGGCCGACGGCGCCGACCTGCTCGTCGTCGGTCGCCCCATCACCCGCGCCGACGATCCGGTGGCCGCCGCCCGTGCCATCGCCGCTGAGCTCGACCAGCGCTGAGGAAGTTCGGCCGCGATCGCGCCGGTCCGCCCCTCCCGCTCGCCGGGCCTGCGCGCCCCGCGCCGGTGGGTAGCGGATACGCTATCCACCTCTGCAGAGGAGGAGAGGTGGATCCTGCCGATCTCGTCCGCCGGTGTCGGGTCGAGGCTGGCCTCACCCAACAGCAGCTGGCCGTCCGGGCCGGCACGACCAAGACGGCGATCTCTCGGCTCGAGGGGGGCCACCTCAGCCCCACCTTCGAGACGCTGCAGCGTCTCCTGGCGTGCATGGGCTACCACCTGACGCTCGACGCCGTACCGATGACGCCGCGGACCGACGTCACACAGCTCGAGGTCTACGCCGGTCTGACCCCGTCGCAACGCCTGGACCACGCGCTCACGTCCCAGGCCGCGCTCGACGGCCTGGTGGGTGCGGCCCGTGGAAGCTGACCCGCCGCCGCTCGACGTCGATCGCATCGTCGCCGCCTTCCGCGAGCACGGCGTCGATTTCGTCGTCATCGGCGGGATCGCGGTGCTCGCGCACGGGCACCCTCGTACCACCTTCGATCTGGACTTCGTCGCCGACCTCGCCCGCGACAACATGGTCCGGCTCGCCGCTGCGCTCGCCGACCTCGAGGCCGAGGTCCGTGGCATCGATGCGGAGCTCCTCGATGTCGACCCGTGTGATCCTGACCAGCTCGCCTCGGGCGCGAACTGGACGCTGATCACGTCCGCGGGGTGGCTCGACTTCATGCCCGAGGCCCGAGGGGCACGCGCCTACCGCGACATCGCCGAGGCCGCGGTGGCCGTCCGTGATGACACGTTCCGCGTGGCCGGGCTGGACGATCTGATCCGGATGAAGCTCGCCGCCGGACGGGACAAGGACCTCGACGACGTCGCCGCGCTCACCCGCACCGAACGCCGACGCTGACGCCGGCGTCCGTGCCGATGCGACGGGTCAGCCAGGACGTGACGTTCGGAGGGCGAGCGGCAACTCCCTAGTGACGCCGACCGCAGCGGAGCCCGCGTGACCGACCGCCACCAGCCCGACCCGAGCGCCGCGTACGCGTTCGTTCTCGAGTCACCGGGGGCCGTGCTCGGCGAGGTGGGCGGTGATCCGCTCGGCGTGGGCGGCGGTGAGCACGACCCGGCCGTCGATCTCGCGGCCGACCAGCAGCTCGACCACCTGCTCGATGGTGGCCAGCGACGTGCCGACCAACCCGAACTCCTCCGCCAAGCCGTCGAGCGCGGAGGAGTCACCGGACGGACCCCGTTCGCGTCGGTCGAGACCGACCACCAGGCCGACCACCTCGACGTCGGCGACGGCTCGCAGCTTCGGGATGGTCTCGCGGACCGAGGTCCCGGCGGTCGTCACATCCTCGACGATCACGACACGGTCGCCGTCGCGCAGCGGGTGGCCGACCAGCGAGCCGCCCTCGCCGTGGTCCTTGGCCTCCTTGCGGTCGAACGCGAACCCGACGTCGGAGGCGTGGTCGGCCGCCAGCGCCGAGGCGGCGGCGACCGCCAGCGGGATGCCCTTGTAGGCCGGACCGAACACGACATCGACCCCGGCCGGGAACACGGCCGCGATGCGGTCCGCGTAGAGCCGGCCGAGGGCGGCGATGTGCGCCCCGGTGCGCACGTTGCCGAAGTTGGCGAAGTACGGCGTCGGTCGACCCGACTTGGTGACGAAATCGCCGAAGCTCAGCACGTCGGCGCGCACGAGCAGGTCGACGAGGGCCGGGTCGGCCGGAGGCCTGGACGCGTCGGTCACGGACGTTCCTCGAGCGGCAGGGGCAGTTGGCGTCGCTGCCCCTCCAGCAGGCCGAGCACGTAGGCGGTCACCTCGCGCCAATCGTGGACCCGGGGGCCGGCGATGTCGCGGTTGTAGGACTGGTCGAACACCAGGACGGTCCGGCCCGTGGCCCGCAGCGAGGCGACGTTGGTGGGGGAGTCGTCGATGTAGACGTCGGCACCGACGTCCGGCTTGTCCCCGATGAAGCACAGATCGCGGTAGGGGATGCGGTGGTGGTCGAGCCACCAGGCGGTGTCGGCGGCCGAGACCTCGTGGGCGCCGTTGAAGATGAGGCGGTGGGTGATGATCCGGATCCAGACGCCCTCGTCCGACAGCTGCCAGAGCGCTTCGGAGACGCCGGGGAGGGGTTCCATCTCGCGGAACATCCGGTCCTCGATGACCGCGCGACGGTGGGCCTCCTCGAACTCCTCGAAGGTCAACCCCCACTCGGAGTAGGCGTCCCACCGGGTCTGCGGCAGGAGCGTGTCCGGGTCGAGACCCATCTGACGCACGACCGAGTCGCGGAACGCGCCCTCGTAGTCGGCGCACACCGCGTCGAGGTCGACGCCGAGCACCAGGTTCGAATCGAGGGACACGGTCGATCAGCTCCGTCGTCGGCGGATGGGTCGGGGGTCGCGGCACCGGCGTGTGCGGGTGGACCCCTGCGCCCGCGAGGCGCGCGCACGCTACCGGTCCGCGCCGGGGGACTAGGGTTCGAGGTTCCCGTCCGCACCTGTCAGGAGCCCGCGACCGATGGCGCTGCCCGAGCTCGATCCGGAGCAACGCCGAGCCGCGTTGGCCAAAGCCGCCGAAGCGCGACGGATCCGGGCCGAGCTCAAGCAGATGCTGAAGGCCGGCGAGGTGTCGATCCGCGACGTCCTCGACCGCTCCAGCAGCGCCGACGCGCTCGCGAAGATGCGGGTGGCCGACGTGCTCGAGGCCATGCCCGCCTTCGGTCCGGTCAAGGCACGACGGCTGATGGAGGAGCTCGCCATCGCCCCGTCGCGGCGCCTGCGCGGTCTCGGCCCCCGCCAGCGCGAGGCGTTGCTGGCCACCTTCGAGGGTCGGTGACACCCGGCCCCGACCAGCCACGTCCGGTCCCGCACGAGCGCGACCGCGTGCCCGAGGCCGACCGGCCCGCCCCGGATGCGCGTGCGGCGCCAGGCCCGGGCGCCAGCGGACTGCTGGTCGTGCTCGCCGGCCCCTCCGGCGTCGGGAAGGGCACCGTCCACGCCGAGCTCCGGCGGCGCCTGCCCGAGGCCGTCCTGTCGATCTCGGCCACGACCCGCGCGCCGCGTCCCGGCGAGGTCGACGGCGTCCACTACCGCTTCGTCGACCGCGAGACCTTCCAGCGGATGGTGGCGGCGGGCGAGCTGCTCGAGTGGGCCGAGTACGCCGGCAACCTCTACGGCACCCCGCGCGACCCGGCCGCCGAGGCGGTCGCACGCGGCGAGGTGGTGCTGCTCGACATCGAGGTGCAGGGTGCCCTGCAGGTGAAGGCCGCCGACCCGGATGCCCTGCTGGTCTTCCTGCAGCCGCCCAGCTTCGAGGAGCTCGAGCGGCGTTTGCGGGGCCGGGGGACCGAGGACGAGGCGGCCATCGCGCGCCGGCTCGAGGTCGCCCGCGAGGAGATCGCGGGCGCCGACGCCTTCGACCTCCAGGTGGTCAACGACGACCTCGACCGGTGCGTGGCCGAGCTGCTCGTGGCCATCGCGGTCGCGCGCCGGATCGCGACCGACGACGTCACGTTCTGACCCGTCAGAGGCGGACCTGCTGGGCGTGCCGCGCGGCCGCGTCGAGGACCTCGAACGACGCGCGGGGCCCGAACGAGAACGCGCCGGCGACGATGTTCGACGGCACCGAGCCACGGCGACGCTCGTAGGCGGCGACCTCGAGGTTGTACAGCCGCCGCGAAGCCGCGATGCGGTCCTCGGTCTCGATCAGCTGACGCTGCAGGTCGCGGAACACCCCGTCCGCCCGCAGGTCGGGGTAGGCCTCACCGAGGGCGAGCAGCCCCGTCAGCCCCTCGGTGAGCTGGTCCTCGGCCCGCGCCTGCTGGTCGACGTCCCGGGCCGCGACGGCACGGGCACGAGCCGCGGTCACCGCCTCGAAGGTGCGCCGTTCGTGTCCGGCGTAGCCGGCTGCCGTCTCGACCAGACGCGGGACGAGGTCGTGGCGGCGCTGGAGCTCGACGTCGATACCGGCCCAGGACGCCTCGAGCGAGGTCAGCTGCGCCACGAACCGGTTGTAGGACACGATCAACCACAGGGCCGGGAGGCCGAGGACGAGCCCGACGAGCACCCAGGGCTCCATCACCGCCCACCACCCTGGCCGGTGCTGCTCCGGCCGGTGCCGCCCTGGCCGGTGTCGTCCGGGGCGGCTCGCGCCGCCCGCCAGACCTGCGCCGGGACGGCGCGCACGAGCCCGACGAGGTCCTGGGCGACGGCGGGCAGCTCGCCGATCACCCCCGGCAGGGAACCGTCGCGGTGGTCCGGTCGACCCCCGAGGACGAGCAGGTCACCCTCGAGGTGGATGGTGCGTCCGACCGCCGTGGACAGCAGCCGGTGCTGCATGGCCGCGTCGAGGAAGCCGACCGTCAGCTGGGGATCCGAACCGTCGACGTGGAAGCGTCGGTTGAACTCCTCGGACTCGAGCTGTTGGTCGCTGCGAGCGAGCCCGACGCGACCGAGGATCCCCTCCGGACGCACCACGAGCCGGCCGGGCACCGCCAGCGGCAACCGTGCGAGCGCGACCGTCGTGGTCCGTTCCTGGTAGCTGATCGACTTGTCGGTCTGGACCCGGGCCTCGTACCACCACTCGAAGCAGGCGAGCTCGATGCGGGTCGCCACCCCGTCGAGGGTCACCTCGGCCGGTCCCTCGACGCCGTGCCGCACGCCGCGGCGGCGGTCACCCCGTGGGGTGGCGGCGACGTGCCCCGCCAGCTGCGCGGCATCGAGCCCACCGGGCCGGGTGGTGAGCCGCAACCCGTCACGCTCGGCCAACCGTTGTAGGCCCTCACGCATGATCCGGCGGCGGCGCACCTGCCACCAGATGACCCCGACCCCGAGCGCGATGATGCCCAGGAACGGCAGCGCTGCGACCGCCACCTCCACCGTGATCCTCCGACACCGCCGGACGGGGCACGCTAGCCACCGTGGTGCCGGACCCGAGCGAACTGACGTGGCGACGTGGCGCCGGTACCGTTGCGCGTGACCTGCGCGCCACCGCGCGCCTCACGGCTCTCGTTCCCGCCTCGCGTCCCGCGCGGACGGCGGCTCTCCTGGAAGGACCGGTCATCGCACGCATCGACGACCTGATGGACAAGGTGGACAGCAAGTTCCACCTGGTGCACCTCGCGGCCCAGCGGGCCCGGGAGATCAACGGGTACTACGCCCAGCTCGGTGAGGGGCTCGGTACCCACGTCCCGCCGCTGGTCTCGGTGCCGTCGAACAAGCCCCTGTCGATCGCCCTCGAGGAGATCTCGCAGGGCAAGATCGAGGGTGTCGAACCGTCCGAGGACGGCGCTGAGGACCCGCTCGGGTTCATCGGCGGAGACGACGACCTCGGCGCCTGAGCGCCGACGTGGCTGACCTCACCGGCGTCCGCGTCCTGCTCGGGGTCACCGGCGGTATCGCCGCGTACAAGGCGGCGCTGGTCGCCCGGCTGCTCGTGCACGCCGGCGCCACCGTCGACACGGTGCTCACCGCCGGGGCGGAGCGCTTCGTCGGTACGGCGACCTTCGAGGGGCTGACCGGCCGCCGCGCCCGTACGTCGGTGTGGGAGGACATCCCGGGCCAGACCCACGTCGAGCTCGGTCGGGCGGCCGACGCCGTCCTGCTCTACCCGGCCACGGCGCACACGATCGCCAAGCTCGCCGGTGGGCTGGCGGACGATCTGCTGACGACCTCGCTGCTCGCCGCCACCTGCCCGGTGGTGGTCTGCCCCGCGATGCACACCGAGATGTGGGAGCACCCCGCCACCGCCGCGAACGTGGCCACGCTGGAGGAGCGCGGCGTCACGATCGTCGGACCCGGGACCGGGACGCTGATGGGCGGCGACGTCGGCGCTGGACGGGTCAGCGAACCTGAGGACGCCCTCGCTGCCGTCGTCGCGGCCGTCGGCGGCCGGGGGCGCGCCGCCACCGTCACCGCGATCGGCGCCGGCTCGCAGCCCGCCCACGGCGACCTCACCGGTCGCACCGTGGTCGTGACCGCGGGCGGGACCCGCGAACCCCTCGACCCGGTCCGCTACCTCGGCAACCGCTCGACGGGCAAGATGGGCGTCGCGGTCGCCCGTGCCGCCGCCGCCCGCGGTGCGACGGTGCACCTGGTGGCCGCGAACGTGGCCCTCACGACCCCCGACGGGGTGAGGCGGCACGACGTGACGACCGCGCTCGAGCTGCGCGATGCCGTGCTCGAGTTGGTCGCTGACGCGGACGTCGTGGTCAAGGCGGCCGCGGTCGCCGATTTCCGACCCGTCGAGGTGGCGACCTCGAAGATCAAGAAGACCGACGGCGTCCCCACCATCGAGCTGACCCGGAACCCCGACATCCTCGCCGAGCTGGGCGCCCGCCGGGACGGGCCTGCGGGTGCGATCCGCGTCGGTCGCCCCGGATCGCCGCTGCTGGTGGGCTTCGCCGCCGAGACCGACGACGCCGAACAGCACGGCCGCGACAAGCTCCGCCGCAAGGGTGCCGATCTGCTCGTGGTCAACGATGTCTCGCGCGACGACGCAGGGTTCGCCACGGACACCAACACGGTGGTCATCCTCGCCGCCGACGGCGGCCGCACCGAGGTGCCGCTGGCGTCGAAGGACGAGGTCGCCCGCCGCATCCTCGACGAGGTGGTGCCGCGGCTCGACGGCCACGGCCAGCGACCGGACGCTCGCTAGGCTCCGGGCCGGCTCCGGTGCTCGCCACCGGCCACCGCCGTCGCCCCCGAGCCCGGGTCGCGCCGCACGACGTCTCACGTCCCCGTCAGGAGCCACCGTGCCCCGCCGCACCCTCTTCACCTCGGAATCCGTCACCGAGGGCCACCCCGACAAGATGGCCGACCAGATCTCGGACGGCATCCTCGACGCCATCCTGACCGAGGACCCGGACGGGCGTGTGGCCTGCGAGACGCTGGTCACCACCGGACAGGTGATGGTCGCGGGTGAGATCACCACCTCCACCTACGTGGACATCCCGAAGCACGTGCGCGACACGATCCTGCGCATCGGGTACGACTCGGCCGACGTCGGCTTCGACGGGCGCACCTGCGGCGTCTCTGTCGCCATCGACGAACAGTCGTCCGACATCGCCCAGGGCGTGGACACCGCCTACGAGTCGCGGCAGGGCAGGGACGCCGACCCCTACGACCTCCAGGGCGCCGGCGACCAGGGGATGATGTTCGGCTACGCCTGCGACGAGACCCCCGAGCTGATGCCGCTGCCGATCCACCTCGCCCACCGGATGGCGGAGCGGCTCACGGCGGTCCGCAACTCCGGCGTCGTCGGCTACCTGCGTCCGGATGGCAAGACCCAGGTGACCGTCGCCTACGAGGACGGCGTCCCGAAGGCGGTCACGGCCGTCGTGCTCTCCACCCAGCACCGGGGCGAGATCGACCTCGAGACGCTGCTGCGGCCCGACATCGAGGAGCACGTCATCCGGCCGCTGCTGCCCGACGACGTCGACACCGATGACCTGACGATCTACGTCAACCCGACCGGACACTTCGAGATCGGCGGTCCCGTCGCGGACGCGGGCCTGACCGGCCGCAAGATCATCGTCGACACCTACGGCGGGATGGCGCGCCACGGCGGTGGCGCCTTCTCCGGCAAGGACCCCTCGAAGGTCGACCGGTCCGCCGCGTACGCCACCCGCTGGGTCGCCAAGAACATCGTCGCCGCGGGCCTCGCCCGGAAGGCGGAGCTGCAGGTCGCCTACGCCATCGGCGTGTCGCACCCCGTCAGCCTCGCGCTCGAGACCTTCGGGACCGAGACGGTCGACCCGGACGCGATCCTGCGCGCCGTCGACGAGGTGTTCGACCTGCGGCCGGCCGCGATCGTCCACGACCTCGACCTCAAGCGGCCCGGCTACCAGCAGACCGCCGCCTACGGCCACTTCGGCCGCACGGGGGAGCGGTTCACCTGGGAGCGGACCGACCGGGCCGAGGCGCTGCGCAGCGCCGCGGGGGCCTGAGGTCGCCGTGCCCGACGACGATGCGCCCGCGGCTCGTGCCGCGGGCGCACCTCGTTCGGCACCGGCCACCTCGGCGCGGCGGATCGCGCGGGTCCACGTCGAGGTCGAACCGTTGCACCTCGACCGGCCCTTCGACTACCTGATCCCCGACGGTGTCGACGTCGTCGCCGGCCAGCGGGTCGAGGTGCTGTTCGCGGGCCGCCGCACCCTCGGGCTGGTCGCTGAGGTGACCGATCACACCGAGGTGGCGGACGCTCAGCTGCGTCCCTTGCGTCGCACCCTCGGCGACCACGTCTGGGTCCGGCCGGACGAGCTCAAGACGCTGCGGTGGCTGGCGGCGCGCACCGGCGGGCCGGTGGCCGACGCTGTCCGCCACGCACTGCCGAAGCGGGTGGTGGAGGTCGAGCGAGCCGCGGCGGAGGCGGGCTGGTACCCCCGAGCGCCGCGACCGTCCTCCGATCCGGCCCCGGACCCGAGCGTGCTCGCCGAGGCGTGGGCCGGGTACGGGGAGGACGGCCGGGTCCTGCGCGACGCGGTCGCGGACGGCCACGGCTCGTTCCTGTGGCGACCGCTGCCGGGGGAGGACCTCGCCGCCCGGGTCGGCGAGCTCGTGCAGGTGTGCTTGGCCGGCGGCCGCGACGCGCTGGTGGTGGTACCGGATCCCTCGTCGCCGGCGGCCGACGGGGTGGTCGCCGCGGCCGGTGACCTCGCCGTGGACACCCGAGGTGAGCTCAAGCAACGCGCCACCTACCGCCGCTGGCTCGAGGCCCGGACCGGGCGCGTCCGGGTGGTGGTGGGCCTCCGCGGCGTGTCGTTGTGGCCGCTCGAGAAGCTCGGGCTGGCGATCGTGCTCGACGAGGCGAACCCGGCGCTCAAGGAGCGACGCAGCCCCCGCCACCACGCTCGCGAGGTCGTCCTCGAACGGGCACGTCGAGCCGGCGGCGTCGGTCTGCTGGTCGGCACCGTCCCCTCGGCGCCAGCCTGGCGGTTGCTGCGTGAGCGACGGGTCGTGCCGGTGCTCCCGACGCGCGCCGCCGAACGGACCGCCCGCCCGAGGATCACCCTCGTCCCTGACGATGGGCGGGTCCGCACCCGTCTGGCGCGCGAGGCCACCCGGGCGCTGCGACGCGCGGTCGACGCCGGGACCTACGGGGTCGTGCTGGCGGCACGCCGTGGGGAGGGGCGGGCCCTCGTGTGCGGCCGCTGCGGCGAGCGGAGCGTGTGTCCCACGTGCGCGTCCTCGCTGGTGCTCGGCCGCGACGGGTCGGCGTTCTGCGAGGGGTGCGGGTGGGCAGCGCCGAAGCTCCCCGCGTGCCGCGCCTGTGGCGAACGACGCCCGGTGCCGCTGGCCGCCGGCGCCGCCTGGCTCGGCCGGGAGCTCACCCGATCGACCGACGCGACCGTCGCCGTGCTCGAGGGCTACGCCCAGGCACCGCCGCCGGCTCCCGCGGTGCTCGTGACGACGCGAGGCTCGGTGCTCGACACCCCGCCCGGGCCGGTCGGTGCCGTGATCCTGGCCGACCTCGACGGGGCGCTGCGTCGACCGACCCTGGACGCATCCGAGGACACCCTCCGTCTGGCGGTCCAGGTCGCAACCTGGGCCGCCCACCCGATCACCCGCGCGGTGCTGCCCGACGGCGGCGACGTCGTCGTCCAGTCCCGCGAGCCCGCGCACCACGCCATCGACGCGTTGGTGCGCTGGGACCCGGGTGCCTTCTGGCGCGCCGAGATCGCCACGCGGACCGCGCTGCGCTTCCCGCCGGCCGCCGTGGCGATCCGCCTCGGCGTCGGTTCGAACGATCCTGAGCTCGGCGCTGCCGTCCGCGAGGCGGTCCCGGGGGGCACCGACGTGCTCGGCCCGCTGCCCGTCGACGGCGAGGTCACCTTCCTGCTCAAGACCGACGATCGGGCCGCGACCCTGGCGGCCCTCCGGCCCCTCCGCGAACGCTGGAGCAAGGCCGGGACCCCCCACCGGATCGACGTGGACCCGGTCGATGCCTGAGCTCCGTCGGGGAGGCGTACCCTGGGGCGCCGCACACCCACGCCCCCGACCCGCGAGGCACGAACGATGGCGACGATGGAGGTCCGGATCTTCGGCGATCCGGTGCTGCGGCAGCGGGCGCGCGAGGTCGAGGACTTCGACGGGTCGCTCGCGGCGCTCGCCAACGACATGTTCGCCACGATGCGGGCCAAGGACGGCGTGGGGCTGGCCGCCAACCAGGTCGGCATCCTCAAGCGCATGTTCACCTGGGAGGTCGACCTCGGCGAGGAGGAACCCGATGTACACGGTGGGGCGGTCGTCAACCCCGTGCTGCTCGACTCCTCCGAGGAGCTGCAGGAGGGCGACGAGGGGTGCTTGTCGTTCCCCGGCCTGTTCTACCCCGTGGACCGTCCGCTCCGGGTCGAGGTCGCCCACCAGGACCTGCACGGCGACGACCACACCGTGCAGCTCGAGGGGTTCCTGGCGCGGATCTTCCTGCACGAGATGGACCACCTCAACGGCATCCTGTTCATCGACCACCTCGTCGAGCACGACCGCAAGGCCGCGATGCGGCTGATGCGGGAACAGCGGCTGGACGGGCCCGATCGGCTGACCACGCCGCCCCAGACGGCCGGGGGCCTGCTGCTCGGTCGACGCGAGGAGCTGTAGTGCGGATCGTCTTCCTCGGCACGCCCGCCGTGGCGGTGCCCGCCCTCGAGACGCTCGTGGCCGCCGACGACGTCGAGGTCGTGGCCGTCGTCACCAACCCGGACCGTCCGAAGGGCCGCTCCAAGCAGCCCGTCCCGCCGCCGGTGAAGGTCGCCGCGGAACAGCACGGCCTGCCGGTGTGGCAGCCGGTCAAGGCGCGCGAGATCACCGACGACCTCGCTGCGCTCGACGTCGACGCCTGCGCGATCGTCGCCTACGGCGCGCTGCTGCCTCGCGCCGTCCTCGACGCGGGTGGGCGCGGCTTCGTGAACCTGCACTTCTCGCTCCTGCCGCGGTGGCGCGGTGCGGCCCCGGTGCAGCACGCCATCCGCGCCGGGGACGAGGTCACCGGCGTGACCTGCTTCGTGCTCGACGAGGGCATGGACACCGGCCCGGTGCTCGCGACCGCCGAGGAACCGATCCGTCCCGACGACACCTCGGGCAGCCTGCTCGAACGCCTCGCCGACGTCGGCGCGCCCGTCCTGCTCGACGCGCTCCGCCGCCTGGTCGACGGTGAGGAGCCCCTCCCGCAGCCGGCCGACGGATCGACGCTGGCCCCGAAGGTCACCCCCGACGACACCGGGATCGACTGGGCGGTGCCGGCGCGGACCGTGACGGACCTGGTCCGCAGCGCCGACCCGGCACCGGGCGCCCACACCACCTTCCGCGGCAAGCGGCTCAAGGTCTGGCGTGTCACCCCGGTCACCGAGGCGGCGGGGGAGGCGGTCCCGGAGGGGGAACCGGGCGAGGTCGTGGCCGTCACCAAGCGTGCCGCGGTCGTGGCCTGCGGGGATGGCGCGGTGCAGCTCGACGTCGTCCAGCCGGAGGGCAAGGGCCGCCAGGACGGTGCGGCGTTCGTCAACGGCCAGCGACCCGAGGTCGGCGACCGGCTCGGCGGGTGAGCGACGGTCTCGCGGCCCGGCGGGCGGCGCTCGCCGCCCTCCGGGCGGTCGACGAGGACGGCGCGTGGTCGAACACGGCCGTGCCGCTGGCCGTCGCCGATCTCCCGGACGCGCGTGACCGGAGCCTCGCCAGCCACCTCGCCTACGACACCCTCCGCTTCGAGGGCACCCTCGACTGGCTCCTCGGTCACGTGCTGACCCGGGCCATCGAGGACGTCGAACCGGCGCTCCGGCGGATCCTCCGGCTCGGTGCGCTGCAGCTGCTGCGGACCGAGGTGCCGGCCCACGCGGCCGTGGCCACCAGCGTCTCGCTCGCACGCGAGTCGGTCCCGAAGGGTCGGGCGCAGGGCGCTGGCGGGTTCGTCAACGGTGTGCTCCGCGGGCTCGAACGTCTGCTCCGTGACGGCGGCGCCCCGTGGCCGGACAGCGAGGTCGACCCGGTCGATCACCTCGCGCGGACCACCGCCCACCCGCCGTGGGTGGTCCACGACCTGCTCGACCGTTTCGGGCTCGAACGCACCCGGGCGATCCTCGAGGCCGACGACGCCCCGCCCGGGTTGACGCTCCGCGCCACCGGCGACCGGGACGCGCTGATCGCCGAGCTCCAGGCGACGGGGGTCGACGCCGTCGCCGGGACCACGCCGGCCGGGGTCCGTGCACGGGGTGCGGACCCGCGACGCCTGGCTGCTGTCACCGAGGGGCGGGCGGTCCCGCAGGACGAGGCCTCCCAGCGTGTGGTGCTCGCCGTCGCGGTCCGTCCCGGGCAGCGCGTCCTCGACCTGTGCGCGGGACCGGGCGGCAAGACCACCTACCTCGCGGCCGAGGTCGGGCCCGGAGGTCCGCCGGTGACCGCGGTCGAGCTGCACCCTCACCGCGCCGAGATGGTGCGCGACGCCGCCGCCCGCCAGGGGCTGTCGGTCGACGTCCACGTGGGGGACGCGGTGGCGCCGCCGCTCCCGACCGAGCAGCTCTTCGACGTGGTGCTGCTCGACGCCCCCTGTACGGGCCTCGGTGTCGGCCGGCGCCGCCCGGAGGTCCGTTGGCGACGCACACCGGAGGATGTCGCGTCGCTCGCCGAACTGCAGGCCGAGCTCCTGCGGGCGGCGGCCGATCGCGTCGCGCCCGGCGGACGGCTGGTGTACGCGGTCTGCACGTGGACGGCCGCCGAGACCGACGGTGTCGCGGCGGCCTTCGACGCCAGCCACCAGGACCTCGAACCGGGGGAGCGGTGGCAGCTGCTGCCCGACCGTGACGACACCGACGGCATGTACGTGGCCGTCTGGAACCGCCCCGAGGTCACAGCCGGGCAGTAGCATCCCGCCCCGAGCACACGCACCGTCGAGGGGTCCTGGGTGCACGAGCTGCTGGTCTCACCGTCGATCCTGTCGGCCGATTTCGCGCGCCTCGCCGACGAGGTGGAGGACGTCGCGCCGTCGGTGCCCTGGCTCCACGTCGACGTCATGGACGGCCACTACGTCCCGAACCTGACCATCGGGCAGCCGGTGGTGAAGTCGCTGCGGGCCGCGACCGACCGCTTCCTCGACTGCCACCTGATGATCAGCGACCCACGCACCTACGCCCCGCAGTTCATCGCGCTCGGTGCCGAATCGGTGACCTTCCACCCCGAGGTCGACGACGACCCGCTCTCGATCATCCACGAGCTGCACGAACGTGGGGCCCACGTGGGGGTGGCGCTCAAACCCAAGCTGCCGCTCTCGCTGGTGGAGGAGCTGCTACCGCACGTCGACATGCTGCTCGTGATGACGGTGGAACCGGGGTTCGGCGGGCAGTCGTTCATGCCCGAGGTGCTGCCGAAGATCGCCGAGGCTGACGACTGGCGCCGCGACCACGGCGCCCGTTTCCGCATCGAGGTGGACGGTGGCATCACCGTCGACACCGTCGCCGGGACCGTCAGCGCCGGCGCGGACACCCTCGTCGCCGGATCCGCCGTCTTCGACCGTTCGGACCGTGCCGGGGCGGTCCGGGCCCTGCTCGACGAGGCGATCGCGGCACGACCGACGGCGCAGGGTTGACCCCGGTCGCCCGGGTCCTCATCGTCGACGACGACGAGGACATCCGCACCTACCTCGACGTGACGCTCGCCCTCGACGGCTTCGAGGTCATCGAGGCCGAGAGCGGCCAGCAGGCGCTCGACCAGGCCCGACGCGGTGATCCCGATCTCATCCTGCTCGACGTGATGATGCCGGGGATGGACGGGCTCGAGGTGCTGCGGCGCCTGCGCGAGGACGCCCGGACCGCACACCTGCCCATCGTGCTGCTGACCGCCCGGGGGCAGGCGGCCGACACCGTGGAGGGGCTCGACGCGGGTGCTGACGGGTACCTCACCAAACCCTTCGAGGCCGAGGTGCTGCTCGCACACGTGCGTGCTGCCCTGCGGCGGGCCGACCAGCAGAGCGCCCGCAACCCCCTGACCGGTCTGCCGGGGAACGCCCGCATCCTCGCCGAGCTCACCGACCGTCTCGACCGCGGTGAGGACATCGTCCTGCTCTACGTCGATCTCGATCAGTTCAAGCCGTTCAACGACCACTACGGCTTCCTGCGCGGCGACGAGGCCATCCGCGCCACGGCGTCCCTCCTGCAGACCGTCGCCTCCGAGCACGGGGACGAGCACACGTTCGTCGGGCACGTCGGTGGCGATGACTTCGTGGTGGTGGTCCCCGTCGAGCTCGCCGACGAGGTCGCGGCACAGATCTGCAGCCGCTTCGACCAGCTGGCGCCGAGCTTCTACGACCCGGTCGACCGGTTGGCGGGCAGCATCGAGGTCGCGGACCGCCGCGGGGTACCACAACGTTTCGGCCTGCTGTCGCTGTCGATCGGTGCCGCGTCGAGCGCCTCCCGCGAGCTCGCCCACCCCGGTGAGATGGTCGAGGTGGCCACCGAGATGAAGCGGTTCGCCAAGTCACGTGGGGGCGGGGGCTCGACCTACGCCGTCGACCGTCGGCGCGACGACGCTGCGGGCGTCGATCTCGAGGTCGATCTGCCGCTCCGCCGTGTCGAGGAGTGACGCTGTCGGCGTCGGAGGTGCCCGCTGCCGGCCGGTAGGCTCGGTCAGCGCGTCTCCGGGGCGAGGTGGACGTCCCCGCCGGCCGTCGCTGGCGACGACGCCGGCCCCGGCCGACGCTCGAAGCTTCCCCCGAGCCGCCGAGGACGTCCGTGCCCCCCACCGTGACGCCGACCGTGGACGCCACCGAGCGCGTCCACCTCGCGCGTGCGGTGGCGCTGGCAGGCCGCGCCCGTGGGGCGACCTCGCCGAACCCGGCCGTCGCGTGCGTGTTGGTCCGCGACGGCGCCGAGGTGGGCTCGGGGGTCACGACCGCGGCGGGTGGTCCCCACGCCGAGGTGGTGGCGCTGGCCGCCGCCGGCGAGGCGGCCCGGGGTGCCACGGCGCTCGTCACGCTCGAACCCTGTGCCCACCACGGCCGGACGCCGCCCTGCACGGGAGCGCTGCTCGGTGCGGGTGTCCGCCGGGTCGTCGTGGCCCATCCGGATCCGAACCCGGTGGCCGCCGGGGGCGCGGATGCGCTCCGCTCCGCCGGTGTCGACGTCGCCTTCGCGCCGCACGCGTTCCGGACCTGGGTGGCGGGTGACCTCGAGGGGTTCCTGACCCGCGTACGTACGGGCCGGCCCCACGTCACCTTGAAGCTGGCGCAGACCGTCGATGGCGAGCTCGACCCCGCCGAGGGGGCCGGTCGGTGGATCACGGGCCCGAAGGCACGCCGCTCGGTCCACCGCTGGCGCGCCGCGGTCGACGCCGTCCTCGTCGGGAGCGGCACGGTCCTGGCCGACGATCCGAGCCTCGACGTCCGCGACGTGCCGCTGGGTGACCGGCCCCAACCGCGCCCCGTGGTGCTCGATGGACGCCTCCGGACGCCACCGACCGCCCGCGTGGTGCGACGCGGAGCTCTGGTCCTGACCCGGGCGGGGACCGACGGTGCCGCGCGGATCGCGCTGGTGGATGCCGGCGCCGAGGTGGTCGACGTCCCGGTCACCCCGTCGGGGACGCTGGCGCTCGACGCGGCCATGAGCGTGCTCGCCGACCGGGGCATCACCAGCGTCCTGGCCGAACCCGGCCGAACGCTGGGTGCGGCGCTCGTCGATGCGGGCGTGATCGACCGCCTGGTCCGGCACGTGGCCGTCGGGACCGGTTCGGGGAACCCCCGGGCGGTGCTCGACGGCGACGCCACCGGGTGGGTCACGAGCCGGCTCGGAGGCGCCGGGGACGATCTGATCTGGGAGCGGGTGCCGGCGGGCGCCACCCCCACGTCGCAGGAGCGCTGATGTTCACCGGCATCGTCGAGGAGATCGGCCGCATCGTGGCGACCCGGACGCGGGGCACGGGCGACAGCGCGTCCGCGCAGCTGCACGTCGCGTGCAGCACGGTGGTCGGGGACGCGGCGGTGGGCGACTCCATCGCCGTCGACGGCTGCTGCCTGACCGTGACGGAGCTGACCGGCGACGGGTTCACCGCCGACCTGATGGCCGAGACGCTCCGCGCGACCTCCCTCGGCAGCCTGACCGCGGGCGCCCCGGTCAACCTCGAACGCGCCATGCGCGCCGACGCCCGGTTCGGTGGGCACCTCGTGCAGGGCCACGTCGACACGGTCGGCGAGGTCGTCGCCCGCGACGAGCGACCCGGCACGGTGTTCGTCACGATCGCGGTTCCCGACGACGTGGCGCGCTACCTGGTCCCGAAGGGGTCGGTCACCGTCTCGGGGGTGAGCCTCACCGTCGTCGATGTCGAGCGAGTCGCCACGTCGGGTGCCACCTTCCGTGTCGGGTTGATCCCGCACACCCTCGAGGTCACCACGCTCGGCGTGCGCGCCGTCGGGGACCCGGTCAACCTCGAAGCCGACGTCGTCGCCAAGCACGTCGAGCACCTGCTCGCCGGCGGCGCGCCCTCGCCCTACGTCCCGCAGTCAGGCACCCCGTGAGCGCTGCCGATCGGACCGAGCACCTGCTCGCCGGCGGCGCGCCCTCCCCGTACTCCTCCATCGCTCCCGACCTCGGAGACCGCACGTGACCCGCTTCGCCACCATCGATGAGGCCATCGCCGTGATCGCCGACGGCGGCATGGTCGTGGTCGTCGACGACGAGGACCGCGAGAACGAGGGCGACCTCGTCATGGCCGCCGACGCCGCGACCCCCGACGCCATCGGATTCATCGTCCGGCACTCCTCCGGGGTGGTGTGTGCGCCGATGCTGGGCGAGGACCTCGAACGCCTCGACATCCCGATGATGGTGGCCCGGAACGAGGACCCGAAGGGCACCGCCTACACCGTCACCGTGGACGCCGTCGAGGGGACCTCGACCGGGATCTCCGCAGCGGACCGGGCCCGGACGCTCCAGGTGCTCGCCGCCGAAGGGTCGACACCCACGGACGTGTCGCGCCCGGGGCACGTGTTCCCGCTGCGTTACCACCCGGGCGGGGTGCTCCGGCGGCCCGGCCACACCGAGGCATCGGTGGATCTCGCTCGGCTCGCGGGCCGACGCCCGGCGGCGGTGATCTGCGAGGTCGTCAACGACGACGGCTCGATGGCTCGCCTCCCCGACCTCGAGCGGTTCTGCGACGAGCACGAGCTGTTGCTGATCACCATCGAGGATCTCATCGCGTACCGGCGCGAACGTGAGACGGCGCTGGTGGAGCGGATCGCGGTCGCCAAGCTGCCGACGCCGTACGGCCCGTGGCGGATGATCGGCTACCGGACGGCCTACGACGGCTCCGAGTCGATCGCGCTGCTCTACGGCGAGCCCGAGGGCCAGCAGGACGTCCTGGTCAGGATGCACTCCGAGTGCCTGACGGGTGACGTCTTCCGTTCGCTGCGTTGCGACTGCGGCCCGCAGCTCGACCTGGCGATGGCACGCATCGCCGACGAGGGGCAGGGTGTGATCGTCTACCTGCGCGGGCACGAGGGGCGCGGGATCGGTCTGCTCCACAAGCTGCAGGCCTACGAGCTCCAGGATGCGGGTGTCGACACGGTGGACGCCAACCTGCAGCTCGGTCTCCCGGCGGACGCCCGCGACTACGGGACCGGGGCGATGATCCTCGCGGACCTCGGTCTGACCACGCTCCGGTTGCTGACCAACAACCCCGACAAGCGTGCCGCGCTCGGCGGGTTCGGGCTGACGGTGACCGACCGCGTCCCCGTCGAGGTCGTCCCCAACGACGACAACGCGTCGTACCTGGCCACGAAGGTCGCCAGGATGGGCCACATCCTGTCGGGCGAAGGTGAGGCGGTCTCGACCGGGGTCGGCGACATCGCGGTCCAGCGTTCGACGGCGCCGGCGCGGGTCGAGAAGCCGCGTCCGCGCGGGGGCGCGATGGCACCGCCCCCCGACGACGATGCGGCACCGGCCGACGCTTTGCGCGAGGATGCCGCGCCCGTCGGAGCGGCCGCCGCCCGCCCCGATGCACCGGCCACCACCGAACGAGAGGACCAGCCGTGAGCTCCCACGCCCGGACCCCGGAGGCGGGCGACGTCCGCGTCCACACCGGCACGCTCGACGCCGCGGGCCTGCGGGTCGGCATCGTCGCGGCCCGGTTCAACGAGGTCGTCGTCCGATCGTTGGTCGACGGCGCCGTCGATGCGCTGCTCCGTCACAAAGCGCTGGCCTCCGACATCCAGGTCGCCTGGGTCCCCGGTGCGTTCGAACTGCCGGTCGTGCTCGAGAAGATGGCCGCCAGCGGGGAGGTCGACGCGCTCGTCGCCCTCGGGTGCGTCGTCCGCGGCGCCACCCCCCACTTCGACTACGTCGCGGGCGAGTGCGCCTCGGGGTCGTCGGCGGTCTCACGCGCGCACGGCATCCCCGTCGCGTTCGGCGTGCTGACCACCGACACCTGGGAGCAGGCGGTGGAGCGCGCGGGCGGCAAGCTCGGCAACAAGGGCGCTGACTCGGCCCTGGCCGCGGTCGAGACCGCTCGGGTCCTGCAGGGGCTGTGACGCCGGGGGGGCCACCCAGCCCGGGCGGACCGGGGCCGGATCCCGAGGCGCCGGCCCGGGGGGCCAAGCGCGCGGCGATCGCCGAGGAGCAGGCCCACCTCGAGGCCGTCCACGACCGGGTCGAGGCGCTGCGTGAGCGCGCCGAGGCGCGCCGGGTCGCGGCGAACCGGGAACCCGGCGGGGGCACCTTCCAGGCCGTCTTCGAACGCGACGTGACCGCCCACCACCACGCGGCTCGGGTCGCCCGGTTGACCTTCGGCGACGTGGAATCGCTCGCGTTCGGTCGTCTCGACCTGACCGACGGCGACCGACTCCACGTGGGCCGCGTGTCCGTCATCGACGAGTCCGGCGACGTGTTGCTCGTCGACTGGCGTGCGCCCGCCGCGGGCGCCTTCTATCGCGCCACCCCGGCGCAGCCGCACGGCGTCGCCCGCCGTCGGACGCTCACCACGCGGGGTCGACGGGTGCGCGACCTCGACGACGAGATCATCGACGCCGACGCTGCCGACGAGTTCGGGATCACGGCGGTCACCGGCCAGGGGGCCCTGCTCGCCGCCCTGTCGCGCGTCCGGACGGGCCACCTCGGTGACATCGTCGCGACGATCCAGGCCGATCAGGACCGCATCATCCGCGCGCCCGCGACCGGGACGCTGGTCGTGGCCGGTGGGCCCGGCACGGGGAAGACCGTCGTCGCCCTCCACCGGGTGGCGTACCTGCTCTACGAGGACCGGGAGCGCTTCGAGGGACGCGGGGTGCTGATCGTCGGCCCGTCGCCGGCGTTCACCGAGCACACCTCCCGGGTGCTGCCTTCGCTCGGTGAGGACCGGGCCGTGCAGCGTTCGCTCGCCGCCCTGGCTCCGGCCGGAGCGGAGGCCGAGGGGTGGGACCCGCCGGAGGTCGCCGCCGTCAAGGGCGACCTCGCGATGATCGAGGTGTGCCGCCGTCTGGTCCGGCTCGCGCCGCCGCCGCTACCACCGGAGACCCGGTTCACCTTCGACGGCACGTCGGTCCGGGTCGATGCCCGTTCGTTGGCGGCCGTACGCCGGCGGTCGCTCGACCAGGTTCGCGCCGACCGTGAGGGATCGAGCTACCACGCGCGGGCCGGGGCAGCGGACGAGTCGCTCCGCGCGGCGCTCTGGAAGGCGTGGCGTTCCGCCCACCGCGCGGCGGGGGGCAGGCCGCCCGAGGAACGCCGCGGGTCGGGTTTCGACGCGACGCTCGAGGACGCCCCCCAGGTGACCATGCTCCGCCGCTGCTGGTGGCCGGAGCTCGATCCGATCGAGGTCCTCCGCCGCCTCGTCACCGGGAGCATCGACCTGGACCGGCTCGCCGGGGATCTGCTCGATCCCGCGCAGCGCCGCACCCTCACGGCCACGTGGGCGGCGGCCGAGGGCTGGACCACCGACGACGTGGCGCTCCTCGACGAGGTCGCCGCGCTGCTCGGACCGCGGCCGGTCGCGCGACCCGCGGAGCGACCCTCCGACGGTGACGGCATCCGTCTCACCAGCGACCGGTTGCGGGTGGAGATCGAGGTCGCCGACGTCGCGGCGCCCGGGTACCGCGACTTCGCCCACGTGGTGGTGGACGAGGCCCAGGATCTCAGCCCGATGCAGTGGCGGTCGGTCGCCCGGCGCGGGCCGTACGCATCGTGGACCGTCGTCGGGGATCTGGCGCAGCGCAGCCGGGTCGCGGAGCCGGCGACCTGGGAGGCGGTCGCTGCCCTCATCGGTCGCCGCGAGGTGACGGTGACCCGCTTGTCGATCAACTACCGCACCCCGTCCGAGATCGTCGACGTCGCCCGCCCGGTGCTCGACCTCGCCGGGCACGACCCCGCCGCCGTGCCGACCTCGGTCCGCGACGCTGGGCGGCGACCCGAGCTGATCCGTGGGGACGATCTGCCGGCCGCGACCGGTGGACGGGTGGCGGCCCTCCTCGCTCGCGGTGAGGGGATGGTGGCGGTCATCGCCCCTGACGACCGGCTCCCGGAGCTCCGCGCCGCGCTCGCGTCGTGTATCCCGGACGGCGCTGAGCGCGCGGAACGGGTGCGGGTGCACGACCCGCGCACGGTCAAGGGGCTCGAATTCGACGACGTGCTCGTGGTCGCGCCGGACGAGATCGCGGCCTCCTCGAGCGTCGGCCTCCACCAGCTGTACGTCGCTGTGACGCGTGCCACGCGCTCCCTGACGGTGATCGCGGCCCCCGAGGCCGAGGTCCCCGGGGCCGAGCTGTTCGCCGAGCCGCTGCCTGGTTGACCTGGAGGACCTGTCCGCATGGTCACTGTCCGCCGGGTTGCCCCTCGCCGCCGGTGCGGTCACCTTCCTCCAGCCGCCGCCCCGTGAACCGTCCGGGTGCCGCCGCGCTCCTCCCCACCCGCCCTCGTCGCGGGTGTCCCTCACCCCAGGAGATCGCTCCGTGCTGCTCCGCCACGCCCGCAGGTCGTCCGCCGTCCTGTTCGCCGCCCTGCTCGCCCTCACCCTCCCGATGACCCAGGGCGACGCCAGCGCTGCTGGCTTCTCCGACACCGACGGCGCCGTGTACGCGACCGCGGTCGACGCGCTCGCCGAGCGCGGCATCGTCGAGGGCTGCACCGAGGACGAGTTCTGTCCCAACGACCTGCTCCGTCGCGACCAGATGGCCGCGCTGCTCGGTCGCGCCCTCGAGACCACCCCGGTCGAGGACCGCACCTTCAGCGATATCGACGCCAACGTGCACGCGCCGCTGATCGAGGCGCTCGTGGTCGACGACGTCATCAACGGCTGCACCGCCGACCAGTTCTGTCCGCGCGATGCGACGTCGCGCGGTCAGCTGGCCTCGATGATCGATCGGGCACTCCCGATCCCGGAGACCGATGACCGCTTCTTCGCGGATGCGGACACGACCCACGGTCCGTCCATCGAACGGCTCGCCGCTGCAGGTATCGCCGCTGGTTGTGGCGATCCGATCACCCACTTCTGCACCACGACGGCCGTGACGCGTGGGCAGGCGGCCCTGTTCCTGGCGCGCGCACTCGACCTGGTCCCGACGGTGGAACCGGTGCTGCTCTCGGAACGTGAAGCCGAGCAGGCCGAGCTCGACCGGCTCGAAGCCGAGCGTCGCGCCGAGGAGGAAGCCGCGCGTCAGGCTGAGGCCGAGGCCGCGGCCCAGACGGCGTCGAACGACCGGCTGCGTGTGTGGGAGGACCTGGCCCGGTGCGAATCCGGTGGGAACTGGTCGATCAACACCGGTAACGGCTACTACGGCGGCCTGCAGTTCAGCCTCTCGTCGTGGCGGTGGGTCGGGGGCAGCGGGTACCCGCACCACGCCTCCAAGACCGAACAGATCAAGCGCGCCGAGATCCTCCTGGACCGTCAGGGCTGGGGCGCCTGGCCGGCCTGTTCGACCAAGCTCGGCTACCGCTGAGCCAGCTGACACGACGAGGATGCCGCGGGCCCCGATGCCCCAGAGCTCGTCCATCACCCGGTTGGTGTCGCGGCGCTCGACCATCGCCCGGACGGCCACCCACCCCTTGTCGTGGAGCGGGCTGACGGTCGGTGACTCGATCCCCGGCGTCAGGGGCAGGGCGGCGTCGACGTGTTCGACCCGCACGTCGTAGTCGATCATCACGTACCGCCGGGCGATGATGACCCCGTTGATGCGGCGCAGCATCTGGTCGACCTGCGCATCCTCGGACGCGCCGGCCCGACGGATCAGCACCGCCTCGCTGCGCAGGATGGGTTCGCCGACGATCTCGAGCCCGGCCTGCCGCAGGGTGGTTCCGGTCGACACGACGTCGGCGATGACGTCGGCGACCCCGAGCCGGACGGCGGTCTCCACCGCGCCGTCGAGCCGCACGACCTCGGCGTCGATGCCCCGGTCGGCGAGGTCGCGGCGCACGATGCCGGCGTAGGAGGTCGCCACGCGCTTGCCCGCGAACTGTTCGATGCCGGTCACGGCGCCGGCGATGGCGGCGTAGCGGAACGTCGAGCCGCCGAACCCGAGCGCGAGCACCTCCTCGGCATCGGATTCGGAGTCGAGCAGCAGGTCGCGCCCCGTCACCCCGAGGTCGATCTGGCCGGAGCCGACGTAGGTGGCGATGTCGCGGGGGCGGAGGAAGAAGAACTCGACGTCGTGGTCGGGGTCGACCAGGACCAGCTCACGGCTGTCGCGGCGCTGACGGTAGCCCGCCTCGGTGAGCAGCTCGGAAGCGGCCTCGGACAGGGTGCCCTTGTTGGGGACGGCGACGCGCAGCATCAGCGGGACCTCGG
>JBBECA010000015.1:0-1317 GCA_040882055.1 Nitriliruptor sp. | reverse complement strand
CTCGGCGCCGTCTACCACCTCGAGGGCATCAAGCGGTTCATCACCTCGGCGGACGCCCAGACCCACGACAACACGGTGCACCTCGCCCTCGCACGTCCCGAGGGCGCCGGTCCCGGGACCAAGGGCCTGTCGCTGTTCATCGTGCCGAAGCTGCACGTGCACGCCGACGGCTCGCTCGGTGAGCGCAACGGGGTCCGGGTCAGCAACATCGAGAAGAAGATGGGCATCAAGGGCTCGGCGACGTGCGAGCTCTCCCTCGGCCAGGACGGCACGCCCTGCGTCGGCTACCTCGTCGGCGACGTGCACGACGGCATCCGTCAGATGTTCATGGTGATCGAGTACGCCCGCATGATGGTCGGCACCAAGGCCATGGCGACGCTGTCGACCGGTTACCTCAACGCCCTCGAGTACGCCAAGATCCGCCAGCAGGGGCCCGACATGACCCAGATGGCCGACAAGAGCGCGCCGAAGGTCGAGATCATCAAGCACCCGGACGTGCGCCGGATGTTGATGGAACAGAAGTCCCACGCCGAGGGGATGCGGGCGCTGGTGATGTTCACCGGTTGGGTCCAGGACCAGGCGGGCCTCGTCGGACCGGACGTCGCGACCGACGACGACCAGGACGCCGACCACGCCGCGTGGATCGCGCGCGAGGACCTGCTGCTGCCCCTGGTGAAGGGCTACTGCTCGGAGAAGGCCTACGAGCTGCTCGCCCTGTCGCTGCAGACATTCGGTGGGTCGGGCTTCACGCAGGACTACCCCATCGAGCAGTACATCCGTGACGCGAAGATCGACACCCTCTACGAGGGCACGACGGCGATCCAGGCGCTCGACCTGCTGTTCCGCAAGGTGATCCGCGACCAGGGCACGACCCTGACGTGGCTCGCCGACCAGATCCGCGAGATGGTGAAGGCCGGCGGTGACGGCGACCCGTTCGCCGAGGAGCGCGAGCTGCTCGGTACCGCGCTCGACGACACCCAGGCACACCTCGGGGTGCTCATCCAGCACGCGGTCGCGTCGATGGACGAGGACAAGCGCACCGAGGTCTACAAGACCGGCCTGCAGTCCACCGAGTTCCTGCACTCCCTGGCCGAGACGGTGATCGGGTGGCTGCTGCTCCGGCAGGGCGAGGTGGCGCAGGCAGCCCTCGACGGGGGCGCCACCGGGGCTGACGCCGACTTCTACACCGGCAAGGTCGCCGCGGTCCGCTGGTTCGCGCGTAACTCGCTGCCGAAGGCGAGCTTCCGTCGCCAGCGCGCCGAGGACGAGGACGGCTGGATCATGACGCTGCCCGAGGCCGCCTTCTAGGACGCCCCG
>JBBECA010000014.1:19653-44345 GCA_040882055.1 Nitriliruptor sp. | reverse complement strand
CGGACCCCTTGCCGCCGTGGTTGCCCTGCTCGACGTACTTCTTGGCGTTGTCCCACGCGCCACCGGCGTTGGCCATCGTGAGGGCCAGCAGCACGCCGGCGATCAGCGCGCCACCGAGCATGCCACCGAGCGTCTGCGCGCCGAAGAGGAAACCGATCACGACCGGTGCGAGGACCGCGATGGCGGCCGGGAGGATCATCTTCTTGGTGGCGGCCTTGGTGGCGATGTCGACGCAGCGGACCGCGTCCGGCTCGGCCTTGCCCTCGAGCAGGCCGGGGATCTCACGGAACTGGCGCCGGATCTCCTCGATCATCTCGAAGGCCGCGTCACCGACGGCGGTCATCGTGATCGCGGCGACCACGAACGGGATCGCGCCACCGATGAACATCCCGATGAGGACGTTGGGATCGGAGATCAGCAGCTCGAAGCCGTCGATGCGCTCGTCGACCACCGCGATGTAGGCGTTGATCAGGGTGAGCGCGGCGAGGGCGGCGGCGCCGATGGCGAAGCCCTTCCCGATGGCGGCGGTGGTGTTGCCGACCTCGTCGAGGGAGTCGGTGATGTGGCGGGTGTCGGCACCGAGACCGGCCATCTCCGCGATGCCGCCGGCGTTGTCGGCGACGGGGCCGTAGGCGTCGATGGCCATGGTCATCGCGACGGTCGCGAGCATCGAGACGGCGGCGATACCGACGCCGTACAGCCCGGAGGTCGAGCTGGCGATGAAGATCATCGCCCCGATCGTGACGATCGGGATGGCCACCGAGATCATGCCGGTCGAGAGGCCGGAGATGATGACGGTCGCCGCACCGGTCTCACCGGAGCGGGCGATGTCACGGATCGGCTTGGCCGAGGTGTAGTACTCGGTCGAGAGGCCGAGGATGACGCCGCCGACGGAGCCGACCACGGTGGCCCACCAGGTGCCGATACCGACGTCGACCGCCTGCATGAGGAAGAAGGCGAGCACCACGAACCCGCCGGCAGCCGCGAAGGTCCCGAGCCGGAGCGCCAGGGCCGGCGACCTGTTCGACGACGCCTTCACCACGCCGATCGCGGCGATCGAGCAGAACAGACCGAGCGTGCTGAGCAGCAGCGGTAGCGAGAGCAGGCTGATGCCGGGGACGAGGGCGCCGCCGATCTCGACGCCGTCCTCACCGGCGGTGAGCAGCAGCACCGACGCGATGGCGACGGTGGCGATCGTCGCACCGTTGGTCGACTCGAAGATGTCCGAACCCATGCCGGCCACGTCGCCGACGTTGTCACCCACGTTGTCGGCGATGACACCGGGGTTGCGCGGGTCGTCCTCGGGGATGCCGGCCTCGACCTTGCCGACCAGGTCTGCACCGACGTCGGCGGACTTGGTGAAGATGCCGCCGCCGACGCGGTAGAACAGCGCGACGACGCTGGCGCCCATCGCGAAACCGTGGATGTGCTCGGCGGCGTCGTGGTCGGTGCCGAAGAGCACGTACAGCCCACCGAGCCCGAGCAGGCCGAGCGAGGCCAGCACCAGGCCCATGACCGAGCCGCCGTAGAACGCGACGGTCAGGGCGGCGTTCATGCCCCGATCGCGTGCCGCGGTGGCGGTCCGGACGTTGGCGCGGGTGGCGGCCATCATGCCGATGAAGCCGGCCGCGGCGGCAGCGATCGCGCCGACGAGGAACGACACCGTGGTCTGGAAACCGAGCGCGAAGAACAGCGCCACCGCCAGGACGGCGACGGCGACGGCGATCAGCTGCAGCTCGCGCTGCATGAACGTCTTGGCGCCCGCGCGGATCAGCTCCGCGATCTCGGACGGACGTCCCTCCATGGCGGGGTAGCGCATCATCGCGCGGTACATGACCACTGCGGCCACGAGCCCGATCACCCCCGCGATGGGTGGGATGTAGATCAGGAAGTCGTCCACGGGTCCTCCAAGGGGTGGCATGCGGGGGGATGGCATGCGAGACGCCGGCGCACCGGGCGCCGAACCGCGCGCGGACGCTAGCGGGGTCGGTCGGAGGCTGTCCAAACGGCCCGCCGACCCCGGCCGGGGCGGTCCCGCGCCCACGCGGGCGGGTCACCGTCGCTGCGCGGTGGACGCGCCGGGAGGGCCCTGCTCGGCGGGGTCCCCGTAGGGGACCCCGGTCGATCGCCGACGCCCCGCGGCGGCTCAGCGGACGTGGCGCTCGGTTGACACGGGGTCGAGCGATGCCCACGTTGCGCTCGCGTGACGAGCGTCGCGCTGTGCTGGTGTGCCGTCCCACGGGCTCGGTTCCACCGCACGACCGGCTCCGCAGGAGGACCGTCACCTCGTGTCCGAGAACCTCGTCATCGTCGAGTCACCGGCCAAGGCCAAGACCATCGAGCGCTACCTCGGGAGCGCCTACACCGTCCTGGCCTCCTACGGGCACGTCCGCGACCTGCCGCGGTCGGACTTCGCCATCGACGTCCACGACGACGGGGGCTGCAACCTCGTCTACGAGGTCCCCGAGAAGGCCAAGAAGCACGTCGCGGCGCTCAAGAAGGCCGCCAAGGCCGCGACCACGGTGTGGCTCGCGCCCGACCTCGACCGCGAGGGCGAGGCGATCGCCTGGCACATCGCCGAGATCCTGGATCTGGATCTCGACCAGACCAACCGCGTCACCTTCGACGAGATCACCGAGCCTGCGATCCGTGCCGCCTTCGAGGCGCCACGTCGCCTCAACACCGCGCTCGTCGATGCTCAGCAGGCGCGTCGCGCCGTGGACCGCATCGTCGGGTACCGCCTGTCGCCGGTCCTGTGGCGCACCGTCGCGTCCGGCATCTCGGCCGGCCGCGTCCAGTCCGTCGCGCTCCGGATGATCGTCGACCGGGAGGACGAGATCCGGGCGTTCGTCCCCGAGTCGTACTGGAGCTTCGACGCGATGTTCGCCCGCGCGCTCGACGCGCCGGCCGACGTGCAGGCGAGCCTCTACTCGGTCGACGGGCGACGGCTCGCTTCACCGAAGGACCTCGAGGACAAGAGCGAGGCGGCGCAGGCCAAGCGGTTGGTCGTCCGCTCGCAACCCGAGGCCGACCAGCTCGCGGAACGCGCGCGGGCCCTCGACTACGCGATCGCCGAGGTGCGTCGCACCGAGGCCAAGCGCAACCCCAAGCCGCCGTTCAAGACCTCGACGCTCCAGGGCGAGGCGTCGAAGATCGGGTTCTCGGCTCGCCAGACGATGGCCGTCGCCCAGCAGCTGTACGAGGGCATCAACCTCGGCGGCGAGCAGGTCGGACTCATCACCTACATGCGTACCGATTCGCTCAACCTCTCCGGGCAGGCGCTCGGTGAGATCCGCGGGCTGGTCGAGGAGCGGTACGGCTCGCGCTACACGGTCGAGAAGCCGCGGGTCTTCGCGGGCACGTCCAAGGGCGCACAGGAGGCCCACGAGGCCATCCGTCCCACCTCGGTCGGCCGCACACCCGAGCGCATCCGCCGGCACCTGACCACCGAGCAGGCGCGGCTCTACGAGCTGATCTGGAAGCGCACGATGGCGACGCAGATGGCGCCGGCCGTCTTCGATCGCATCTCCGCGGACGTCACCGGTCGGGACGGGGACGGGGACGTGGTCTTCCGCGTCACCGGACAGGTCGAGAAGTTCGACGGGTTCCTCGCCGCCTACCGCGCCATCCGCGACGAGGACGAGGTCGAGGACGAGGTCTCCGACCGGTTGCCGCAGCTCGACGAGGGCGCGCCCCTGCACCTCGCGGAGCTCACCCCCGAGGGGCACGAGACCTCCCCGCCGCCGCGCTACTCCGAGCGCACGCTCGTCGAGGCGCTCGAGGAGGAGGGGATCGGCCGCCCGTCCACCTACGCCTCGATCATCAGCACGCTGGAGTACCGCGAGTACGTCACCAAGGAGTCGCGCCGCTTCTTCGCCACCGACCTCGGCGAGGTGGTGGTGAGCTTCATGAAGGCGCACTTCGGCGAGATCGTGGACCTGCAGTTCACCGCTCGCATGGAGGAGACGCTCGACGAGATCGCCCGCGGCGGTGATCCGTGGTGCCGGACGGTCACCGGCTTCCTCGACGAGGTCGACACCTGGGTGAAGGAGCGCAAGCCCGAGCGCCCTCGCCTGCCCCTGCTCGAGCCGGCCGACTGCCCGATCTGCGGCGCGCCGATGGAACGGGTCTTCTCGGGCAAGTCCAAGCAGTGGTTCGCGTCCTGCAGCCGCTGGCCGGACTGCGAGGGCACCCTGCCGCTCGAGGCCGACGGCAGCGTCGGTGAGCCCGAGCCCGAGCCGGAACCTGACGAGGACGTCCGCTGCCAGATCTGCGACAAGCCGATGCTGCTCCGGAGCGGCAAGTTCGGCCGGTTCTACGGCTGCGTCGACTACCCGAAGTGCAAGGGGATCCGGAACCTGCAGGAACGGTTGGTGTACCGCGAGAGCGCGGGGGGACCGATCGTCCCGTTCCGCTCCCCGACCGACCCCGACAACAGCTACCTCGAGCGACGGACCTCGCGGTACGGCAAGCCGTTCGTCGGCTCGACCGGGTACCCCGACGACCAGTTCGCCGTGTGGTCGCTGCCGATCGCCTCACCGTGTCCCGCGTGCGGAGCGCCGCTGCGACCGCCGCCGAAGAACCGCAAGGTGCCGACGGCGATCTGCACCCACCCGAAGGTCAACCACGTCTACGAGGCCGACGACTTCGACCTGCCCTCGGTCGCGACGATGACCGTCGTCGGTGGCGTCCCGAAGTACGACCCCGAGCTCGGTGGTGAACCGATCGCGGTCGAGGAGGTCCCGGATCCGATCCACCTCAGCTTCGTGACCGAGCAGGACCCGCCGGCCAAGAAGGCGACCAAGAAGCGCACCAAGAAGGCGACGGCCAAGAAGGCCACCACGAAGAAGGCCAAGAAGAAGGCCACGAAGAAGGCGACGAAGCAGGCGACCAAGCGCTCGTCGTGACCGTCGTGCGGCGCCCCCCGCGCCGCGGGGGATAGGCTCGAGCGATGGACGCGAGCGGAACGGGGGACGCCCCCGCGGGCGGGCCGGTGCTCGGAGGGGTCACCCCGCGCGCCTACCTCGGGCTGCTCCACAACCGCGGCTTCCGCAACCTCACCCTCGCCACGCTGTCCTCGGCGGTCGGCGACTGGATGGGGTTCTTCGCCATCATCACGTTGACGGCCGACATCCTCGGTCCCGGCAACGCGGCGCTGTTCGCCGTCTCCGGCGTGATGATGGCCCGGGTCGTGCCCTCGCTGCTGCTCGGGACCGTCGCCGGGGTGCTGGTCGACCGCTGGGATCGCAAGCACGTCCTGATCGCGACCGACCTCGGCCGTGGCCTGGTCATGGTGCTGGTGCCGTTCACCAACGAGGTCCTGACCCTGGTGCTCGCCACGCTGGTGATCGAGGTCATGTCGTCGCTGTTCGCGCCGGCCAAGGACGCGGTCTTCCCCTCGCTGGTCGAGCGGAGCGAGCTCGTGCTCGCCAACCAGATCAACCTGCTCTCGACCTACGGCACGTTGCCCGTCGGGGCGTTGCTGAACGCCGGCCTCGTCGCCCTGGCGCTGACGGTCGCTCCGGAGGGCTCGTTCCTCGCCGACCGCCCGATCGCGCTCCCGATCTGGGTGAACGCCTTCTCGTACTGGATCTCGGCGCCGCTGCTGGCCCGTCTCGAGGTCCCCCCCTCGGCCCGCAAGGGCACGATGCTGGCCACGGGCGACGGTGACGACCCGCCCGGTCCGTGGGAGCAGCTGCTCGAGGGCTTCCGGTTCATCGGCCGGCAGCCGGTGATCCGCGCGCTGATCGTGGGGGTGATGGTCGCCTTCGCCGCGGCCGGGGTCGTGATCAGCGTCGGCGAGTTCTTCGCCCGGGTACTGAACGCGGGCCAGTCGGGGTTCGGGATCCTGGTCGGTCTCGTCGGCGTGGGCCTCATCGGTGGCCTCGTGCTCGCGGCGCCGCTCAGCGAACGGATCCAGCCCGAGCGGCTCTTCGCTCCGGGGATCGGGACGGCCGGGGTCTCGCTCCTCGTCATCGCGCCGATGCCCTCGCTGGCCTGGGCTGCGCTGCCCGCCCTGACGATGGGGCTCGGGGCCGGGGTGGCCTTCATCGTGGGGTACACGGTGCTGCAGCAGCGCTCGGGCGACGAGATCCGTGGGCGGACCTTCGCGGCGTTCAACTCCGGGGTCCGCGTGGCGCTGTTCGGGGCGACGGTGGCCGTCCCGCTGTTCGTCGGTGCGATCGGGCGCGAACGTCCGGACCCGGACACCGGCCTCTACCCCTACGCCTTCGGCGGGATCCGTATCTCGATCCTGCTCGCCGGTGCGCTCGCGCTGGCCGGCGGCGTGCTCGCGGGCCGCGCCCTCCAACGGGCGCTGACCAGCGAGCCCGGCCTGCCGCTGGAGCCGTCGCCCGAGCCGCTGGCCCGACACGGGGTCTTCGTGGTCTTCGAGGGCGGTGACGGCTCGGGCAAGTCGACCCAGATCCGTCTGCTGCGCTCGGCGGTCGAACGTGTCGGTCGGGACGTGGTGGTCACGCGCGAGCCGGGGGGGACCGACATCGGCGAGGGCATCCGCGAGGTCCTGTTGTCGCACGCGTCGGACGGGATGAGCGACCGCACCGAGGCGTTGCTCTACGCGGCGGCACGTGCGCAGCACGTCGACGAGATCATCCGACCGGCCCTCGAGCGGGGCTCGGTGGTCCTCTGCGACCGCTACGTCGACTCATCGATCGTCTACCAGGGCGCCGGCCGGGGGCTCGGGGAACGTTCCGTCGCTGACCTGAACGCCTGGGCGACCGGTGAGCTCCGGCCTGACCTGGTGGTGCTGCTCGACGTCGACGCGGACGAGGGCCTGCGCCGGGTCAGCGACGGAGGCGCGCCACCCGACCGGCTCGAGGCGGCCGGTCTCGACTTCCACCGTTCGGTGGCCGCCGCCTACCGCCGGGTCGCCGGGCGGGACCCGGATCGTTACCTCGTGCTCGACGCGACCCGGCCGGTCGAACGGCTCCACCACGAGGTGCGGACGCGCGTGCTCGCGATGCTGTCGGCCCGTGCCGAGCCGACCGAGGTGCTGCCGGTCGCTGGGACGCCGGCGGCCGCGGTCGACGGGGAGGAGCGAGCGTGAGCGCCGCGTGGGAGGACGTGCTCGGCCAGCCGGCTGCGGTGGCCGCCTTCCGCGCCGCGCTCCGCGCGGACGAGGTCGCCCACGCGTGGTTGCTGATGGGGCCGACGGGTGTGGGGCAGCTCGAGACGACGCGCGCTCTGGCGGCGGCGCTCAACTGCCCCGAGCGGACCGCCGATGCGGGGTGTGGCACCTGCTCGACCTGCCAGCGCATCGGTCGCGGTGTCCACCCCGCGGTGGACACCTTCGAACCCGAGGGGCAGTTCCACCTCGTCGATGCCGTGCACGACTGGATCACGACCGCGTCGCGCTCGCTCACCGAGGGACAGCGCCGGGTGATGCGGGTCGTGGCTGCGGATCGCATGAACGAGGCGGCGCAGAACGCGTTCCTCAAGATCCTCGAGGAGCCGCCTCCCTCGGTGGTGTGGGTGCTCGAAGCCGCCGACGAGTCCGCGCTGCTCGACACGATCCTGTCGCGGTGCCGTCGCCTCGACGTGGTGCCGTGGGGTCCGGCGGCGTTGGCCGCGCTGGCCACACGGGAGCTCGGTGTGCCGCAGGAGCGGGCTGGAGACCTCGCCCGGGCATCGCTCGGCTCCCCCGAACGCTTGCGGGACCTGGCCGATCCCGAGCTCGCCGAAGCGCGCTGGCAGCACCTGGCGCTCCTCGACCGCTTGGCGACCGGTGGCCCGGGCCTGGTCGTGCCGCTGTCCAAGGAGCTGGTGACCTGGGCCCGTGGCCGCGTCGCCCCGCTCAAGGCCAAGCACCTCGCCGAGTTCGCGAGCTACGAGGAGTCCTACGGCGTCGACGCACGCGGCCGAGGGTGGCCAGCCGGTGTCAAGAAACGGCTCGAGCAGCGTCACGCCCGGCTGGAACGGGCCGAGATGCGGCGCGCGCTCGACCAGCTGCTCGACACCCTGGCCAGCCAACTCCGCGACCTGCTCGCGGTCGGGGCCGGAGCCGGACCGGACCAGGTCATCAACGTCGACCACCTCGCCTCGCTCCAGCGCGACGCACAGCGGTTGCCGGCGCCCGACTGCGTCGCGGGGTTGCGCGCCATCGCGCGCTGCCGCGAGGCGCTCGATCGCAACGGCGCCCCCGAGCTGCAGCTCGAGCGTCTCCTGCTCGCCCTCGCGCTGCCGCTGTACGCCAGGGCTGCCGCCAGCTGACGGCGCGGTTGGTCGCCTTCCCAGCCGCCGGTACGCTCCGCCCGCCGCGTGCCTGGCGTACGTGGTGCACCACGCTGGAGTAGCTCAGTTGGTAGAGCAATCGCCTCGTAAGCGATAGGTCAGGGGTTCAAATCCCCTCTCCAGCTCCGTTCCGGAGGTCGGTGTCCCGCACGCCTGACCAACCATCCTCGCCCGCTGTCGTGGGCGCGGGCGTCCGCGTAGCGCGTAGGGTGGCCCCTCCTGCGGCCGGGCCACAGCTGGCCGCGAAGGACGGATATCCCCGAGCACCGCGACGCCGCCGCTTCGGCCCCAGAGGGGGTCCCCCCGCCCCTGCCGTCGTTGGCTGACCTCGGCAACGCCACCGTGGTGATCGTCGACGACGAGGTGGCCAACGTCCGTGTGCTCGAACGTGTCCTGCGGCGAGCTGGCGTGGGTGACGTGCACACCTCCACCGATCCCCGCGAGGCGGTCCGACTCGTCCACGACGTGACGGCGGACCTGCTGCTGCTCGACCTGCACATGCCGCACCTCGACGGGTTCGGTGTCCTCGCTGACCTCCGAGCGTCGTCGGTCGCGGGCGATTACCTCCCGGTGCTCGTGCTGACCGCGGACGTGTCGCCGCGGGCGCGCGATCGCGCCCTCGAGGCGGGCGCGCAGGACCTGGTCCACAAGCCGTTCGACCGCAACGAGGTGCTCCTCCGCGTCCGGAACCTGCTCGAGACGCGCCGCCTCTACAACGCCGTGCAGCGCCACAACGCCACGCTCCAAGCCGAGGTGGACCGCGCGAACGAGGCCGCCCGCCACCACCAGGCCCTGCGCGATGAGCAGTTCGGTCGCATCCAGGCGGTGCTCGCCTCGAACCGCCTCACCAGCGTCTACCAGCCCATCGCGGACCTGCGCACCGGTGAGGTGCGGGGCGCCGAGGCGTTGTCCCGCTTCCCCGATCCGCCCCTCCGTAGCCCCGACCTGTGGTTCGGTGAAGCGAACGAGGCGGGCCTCGGCGCGGAGCTCGAGCTGGCGGCCGTCGCCCGAGCGCTCACCGGCCTGGACGCCCTGTCCCCCTCGTGCTGGCTCTCGGTGAACGTGTCGCCGGACACGGCGGCCCGCCCGGAGCTGCTGATGCTGCTCGATCAGCACCCCGCCGAGCGCGTGGTGATCGAACTCACCGAGCACGCACCCATCACGGACTACGGCCCCCTCCAAGGTGCGCTCGACCGGCTCCGTGACCGTGGTGTCCGGATCGCGATCGACGACACGGGGGCCGGCTACGCCGGGTTGCGCCACCTCGTCAGCCTCCGTCCCGACGTGATCAAGCTCGACATCGGCCTGACCGGGGGATCGACGGTGACCCGGCGAAGCGCGCGATCAGCACGGCGCTGACCACCTTCGCCGCGGACATCGGTGCGACCGTCATCGCCGAGGGGATCGAGACGAACGCCGAGCTCGAGACCCTGCGCGACCTCGGGATCCCCCTGGGGCAGGGCTACCTCCTGGCGCGGCCGGGTCCGCCGCCCCTGCCGGACGCGTGCGATGCCGCGCGCAGGAGCCCGCCGGCCTGAGCTCCCGCCCGGAGCGGTCACCCCCCGACGTGGGGGGGCGGCACCAGGTGGATGCTCCTCTACCCTCGCCGTCGCCGGCGCCATCACGCGGACCGGCGGACGATGAGGACCCGATGACCACCACCCCGCTGCACGCGCCTCCGCGCTCGGCGGCCGAGCGCATCGCCCGGCAGTTGCTGCGCGTCGAGCAGGCCGAGCCCCGCGCCCTGATGCCGCTCAAGGGGTCGCTCGTCATCTCCGCGGTCCGGTGCGTCATCACCTACGCGATCATCCCGGCCATGGCGCCGGTGCTCACGGGCCTGGGAGTCCTGGCCACGCCGCTGGCGATCGTGCTCTCGGTGGTGGCCGGCGTGATGGCGGTCGTGAGCCTGCGTCGGGTGTGGCTGGCCGACTGGTCGCGCCGCTGGGCCTACACCGCCTTCATCCTGGTCGTGCTCGCCCTGTTGGCCACCACGTTGGTCTTCGACGTCCGGACCCTGCTCGCCTGAGGCGGTACGACCGGCCCGGGATCCGGGTCGCCCACGGATGGAGGCGCGGTGACGCAGGACGACCCGCGCTCGCACTGGAACCGGCGCCACACCGAGCGTCTGTCCGAGCCGGCCCCATCCGCCGGACCATCGAGTGCGCTCACGTCCGCGGTCGACCTGCTCCCCACGACGGGGCGCGCGCTCGACGTCGCCGGTGGGACCGGCCGGCACGCCCTGTGGCTGGCGGCCCGCGGGCTCGACGTCACCCTGGTCGACGTCTCCGACACGGCCTGCGCGGAGGCCACCCGATGGGCCGTCGACGCGGGCGTCGGGCTCGACGTCGTGCGTGCCGAACTCGGTGCCGATCCGCTCCCCGCGGGGCCGTGGGACCTCATCGTGGTCAGCTACTGGCTGGACCGTGAGGTGTGGACCGCCTTGCCGGGGGAGCTGGCGCCCGACGGCGTCCTGGTGCTCTGCCACGCGACGGCGACGAACCTCGAGCGGTACGAGCGACCTCCCCGCCGCTTCCTCCTCGACGACGGCGAGATGGCGGCGATGGCCGAGCGCCTGACGGTCGCCGACCCGGAGCTCGAGGTGCTCCGGCTCACCGAGGGCTGGACCGACGAGGACCGCCACGAGGCGCGCCTGATCCTGCGACGGCGGATGTCGGCGCGGTGAGGCCTGGGGTCTCGCCCCGCGGGACCTACCCTGCGCCTCCACGACGTCGGGAGGCCCCGTGGAGCTCGAGACGATCCGGTACGAGGTCACCGACCGGGTGGCTCGTATCACCCTCGCCCGCCCCGAGCGGGGCAACGGGTTGACGCCCCGGCTCATCACCGAGCTCGGCGCGTGCGTCGAGCGGGCCGATCTCGACCCGCAGGTCCACGTCATGCTGCTGAGCGGTGAGGGCAAGGGCTTCTGCGGCGGCTACGACCTCGTCGACAGCGCCGAGGGCATGGGTCGCTTCGGGGACGATGACCTCGCGCCGCCGCCCGGGTCGGCGATCGACCCCGCGGTCATCGGGGCGAACCACGACCCGGACGGCACCTGGGACCCGATGATCGACCACGCGATGATGAGCCGGAACGTCCGGACCTTCATGTCCCTGTTCCACGCGTCGACACCGGTGGTCTGCAAGGTCCAGGGCTTCTGCGTCGCCGGCGGCACCGACCTCGCCCTCTGCAGCGACCTGCTGGTCATCGCCGAGGACGCCAAGATCGGCTACCCGCCCGCACGGGTGTGGGGATCGCCGACCACCTCGATGTGGGCCTACCGGCTCGGCCCGCAGCGGGCCAAGCGCCTGCTGTTCACCGGCGACTCGCTCTCGGGTCGGGAGGCGCTCGAGTGGGGCCTGGCGATCGAGGCACCTCCCGCCGACCAGCTCGACGAGCGCACCGAGATCCTCGTCGCACGGATCGCACGGATGCCGTGGAACCAGCTCGCGATGATGAAGCTGCTGGTCAACCAGTCGCTCTACGGCCAGGGCCTGCACCAGACCCAGCTGCTCGGCACCGTGTTCGACGGCATCACACGCCACACGGCCGAGGGGTACGCCTTCCAGCAGCGGGCCGCGGAGACCGGGTTCCGGCAGGCCGTCCGCGAGCGGGACGAGCCGTTCGGGGACCCGGGCCCGTCCACGTTCAAGGGCTGACCGCCGCGGGGATCGAGGGAGCTGGTGGGCCACACGCTGCGGTTGACCGGTCTGGTGGTCGGCGACGACCCGGCCGCGTGGACGGCGATGGGCATGCCCGTCGTCGGCGACCGTGCGACGGTCGACGGCGTCACGATCCGTCTGGTCGGCGCGGACGGCCCGCGTGGGGTCCTCGGATGGGAACTGGATCCCCCGGTCGACCACGCGCTGGACGGTCTGGCCGCCGCGGATGCGACCGGGCACCCGGCCGACGCGGACGGGGTGCCGACCGGACGCCGCGACGCGGTCGTCGCCCTCGACCACGTCGTGGTGGCCACCCCGGACGTCGAACGCACGACGGCGGCGGTGAACGCGCTCGGCATCGAGCCGCGGCGCACGGTCGACGCCGCCCGCGGTGACGACGGTGTCCGTTACCGGTTCTGGTCGCTCGGCACGTGCCTGCTGGAGCTGATCGGCCCGACCGAGCCCGCGGGCGACGGACCCGCCACGTTCGGTGGCCTGGCGTTCACCGCACCGGACCTCCGCGCGTTCGGCGACGTGGCCAGCCATCCGCGGCCCGCGATCCAGCCGGGACGTGAGATCGTCACCGTCCGCACGCGTGAGCTCGACGTCAGCGTCCCGGTCGCCATCCTGAGCCCGCGGCTCTCCAGCCGCTGAGGCTCACAGCTGGCCGATGAGTTCCCGTGGGTGATCGACGACGCGAGCCACGCCGCCCTCGCGCAGGGCACGATCGCTGAAGCCCCCGCAGCGCACCCCGATCGACCGCACCCCGGCGAGGCGTGCGGCGATGGCGTCCCACGGCGAGTCCCCGACGAGCACCGCCTGTTCCGGGGTGACACCCATCTGGCCGCACGCGGCGATGAGCGTCTCGGGGGAGGGCTTGCTGTCGTGCTCGCCCGCGCCCGCGAGCGGCAGGTCCGGCTCGCCGAGGACGCCGAGCAGCACCTCGCGTTCGGCCTCGCCGGCCGACGTGGCCACGACGAAGGGCACGTCCCGTTCGCGCAGGTCCTCGAGCAGCTCGCGCGCCCCCGGCGTGACGGTGAGGTCGTCGGCACGCTCGAGGAAGCGACGCCGGTGGCCGTCCGCGGCCTGCTCCATCCCCTCCGCGCCGTGGCCGCCGAGCAGCCAGGGCAGGAGGCGGTCGCCGCCCATGCCGATACCGGCGTGGATCCGCACGGTGGGGATCTCGTGGCCGACCTCGCGCAGGGCGTCCTGCCAGGCGACCACGTGGTGGTAGACGGAATCGACGAGGGTGCCGTCGAGGTCCAGGAGGGTGGCGGGGCGTGAGCTCATGGCCTCCTGGGTACCTGGCTGCAGCCGCATCGGCTGCGTGCGGTGCCCGACCGGACGGTCGGGTGCCGGCGGGTCGGACCGGCCGTGCGACCGACGCGGCGAGCAGGAACCGGCGGGGGTCGTGTGGAAACCTCCTTCGGGCCCGATCGACACCCCCCCGCACGACCCGCCCGCACGATCCCGATCGACACGTGCAGGTACCGCCAGCCCGAGGGGCCACGACCACACCACCCGCCAGGAGCTCGCCGTGACCGACCCGCGCGACGCCGCAGACGGTCCGCCGTCCGTAGGGCGACGCGACGCGTTCGCCGACCGGCTCGGTCGCGAGCTCGATGCCTCCCGCCTGGCCTGGGACGCCGCGATCCTGCGCAGCGACGCTGCGCTGGCCAGCGGGGACGCCGACAGCGTCCGTCGTGCGCTCGACGACCACCGGCTGCTGCTCGAGATCCTCGAGGCGCGGATCGGTGAGGTGGTCGCGACCGCCGATGCGTCCACGGGGGGCGTCGGCGGCGCGCCCGAACTCCCAGCCACGGACGATCCGACGACCCGCGCGCCGGCGACCGGCAGCGAGCAGGCCGCCCTCGTCCCCACGGCGCGCGCCACGGGCCGTGGCAACCGCTGGGTGCGGACCTACCTGCGGGCGTCAGCCCTCGTCGGCGCCGCTGCTGCGGTGGCCCTCGTCGTCGTGGTCGGTACCGGGGGAGCACCGGCCGGCCCGGACGCCACCATCGCTCGGACCGACCAGGACGCGGCTGAGGTCGAACGACGGCTCGAGGCACGCACCGCTGCAGAGGAGGTGCGCCGGTTCGACGTGCCGGTTGGCGGGTCCCGTGACGCCGACGCCGGTGCCGCTGAGCGATCGCTCCCGCCGCTCGAGCGGTCCGCCACCGCCCCTGCCGCGGGGGCGACCGAGGAGGCGGCCAACGGTCGCGGGAGCCACGACGACGCCGGGTCGCACGACCAGGACCGGCCACCGACGGAGACCGCCGAACCGGACGAGCGCGCGGACCCGGAGGAGCGCCTCGAGGAGGCCGGCCCTCGGACCGACCTCGATGAGCTGTTCGAGCCGCTCGACCACGACGCTGGTGCCACGGATCAGGATGTGGCGTCATCGGGCTCTGTGGAGCTCGATCAGCTGACCTCCGAGCTCGCACCGCGGACCTCCGGTGAGCCCGCCGCTTCGGACCCGACCACGGGGCTGCGGTAGGCTCCCTCGTCGCCCGAGCTCGTCCTTCTGCTCGCGTGCCCGCCGTCGACTCGAACCGCCCCAGAGCCACTCGGAGCCACCGATGCGCCGCCTCCTCGCGCCCCTGCTTCTGGCGCTGTTCCTGCTGTCCGTGCCGACCGTCGCGTCGGCCGACGTGGCCGAGGTCCCGACCGACGCCGTCGTCCTCGCTGTTGCCGCCGAGGGCGAACCGCTCGGACCCGACCCCATGCCACGCGACGAACTCGACAACCCGGCGCGTTCCCTGGTGGGCTACGAGGACCCGGACCTGCCCTTCCACTGGGCCGCGTCGCTGATCCTGCTGGTGGTCGGGGTCGTCGGGCTGGTGGTCGGGCTCGGCCTCTGGTACCTGCTCGTGGTGCGGCCCGAGAAGCACGAGGCCGCTTGACCGAGGTCCCCCCGGACCACAGCGCCTCGAGGAGGTCGGCCCCGTGACGAGCACGACCTCCCCGCCGCTGATCGACGAGCGTGTCGCCCTCGCGGCCGCGCGGCTGGTCGTCATCGGCAAGCGTGACGACCCGGCCGCGGCGGCCCGCCTGCGTGCGGAGATCGCCGCCGACCTCCCGGCGATCGACGCGGCGGCGCGTCGCTGGTCCGGTCTCGGCGCCGACCTCCCGCCGACCGCGGCACGGGTGGTGGGGCGGCTCGGATGGGTCCGCGCCAACCTCGCCGGCCTGCGTGGGGCGTTCGAACCGCTCCGGGATCGCCTCGGTCCGCGTCGGGCGGTGACCTCCCGGGTGCTCGGTGCCCAGCTCGGTGGCCTGTTCGGCCTGCTCTCGACCCGGGTGCTCGGTCAGTTCGTGCTGCCGCTCGGCTCGCGGGTCGCCGGGGGCGCGCGCGGCGAACTGGTCGTGGTCGGTCCGAACGTCCTGCAGCTCGGACGGGAACGCGGGGAGCTGGCCACCGACGTCCGACGCACGGTGCTCCTGCACGAGGTCACCCACCGGCTGCAGTTCGACGGATCCCCGTGGCTCGGAGCGCACCTGCAGGGGCTCCTCGATCGCTACCTCGAAGGCGCTCGGTTGTCCGGCGACGCGGTGGCCGACATCGCGAGCGCGTTACCCGGCGCGGTCGCGCGGGCGCTGGCGAGTGGCTCGCCCCAGCCCCTGATCGAGGTGGTACTGACCCCGCACCAGCTCACCGTCATGGACGAGGCGCAGGGGTTGATGAGCCTGCTCGAGGGGCACGGCAACGCGGCCATGTTCGGTGCGACCGAGGGCCTGGTCGACGACCCCGACGGTGTCCGGGACCACCTGGCCAGCCGTCGCGGCGACCTCACCGCGAAGGTGCTCGAGGCGGTGGGCGGCCTCGAGCTCAAGCGGCGGCAGTACGCCGAGGGGGAGCGGTTCGTCGACGGCGTCGTCGAGCGGGCCGGTGTGACCGGTCTGAACCGCGCCTTCGAACGGCCCGAACACCTCCCCCGAGGCGAGGAGATCGCCGACCCCGAGGGGTGGTTGGCGCGGGTCGGTGGCCCGCCCGCCGCATCGCTGCCGGTCGGGTGAGCGGCCCGGACCCGGCACGGCAGCAGCGCCCCGGCCCGCTCGCGCCCGGTCTCGATCGCGCCGAGCTCCTCGCAGCGGTCACGGCGGATCTCGCGCACCTCGGCGGCGGCGCCCGCGTCCTCGTGGCCCTGTCGGGCGGGCCGGATTCGACCGCCCTGGCCTACCTCGCGACCGAAGCCCGCCCGGACCTCGTCGTCACGCTGGTCCACGTCCGGCACGGCCTGCGGGACGATACCGAGGACGTCGCGGTGGTCGAGCGGCACGCCGCCTACCTCGGCCTGCCACTCGAGGTGGTCGCCGTCCGGGTGGCACGGTCGGGTCGCGGCCTCGAGGCGGCGGCCCGCGACGCGCGCTACGCCGCGATCCGAGCGGTCGCGGCCGAGCGGGACGCGGAGGCCATCCTCGTCGGACACACGGCCGACGATCAGGCCGAGACGGTGCTGCTGCGAGCCGCGCGCGGTACCGGTGTCGCCGGGCTGGCCGCGATGCGTGGGCGATCAGGGGATCTGGTGCGGCCGCTGCTGCGGGTGCGACGGACGGACCTGCGGCGGTTCGTGGCGATGGAGGGCCTGCCGGTCGCGATGGACCCCACCAACCACGATCCGAACCTGCGCCGGGTACGGGTGCGCTCGGATCTGCTCCCACGGCTCGCCGAGGTGGGTCCCGACCCCGTGGGGGCTCTCGGACGCCTCGCCGCGCTGGCCGCCGAGGACGAGGACGCCCTGACGGGGGCTGCCGGTGAGGCGCTCGCCGCCATCGTCTGGAGACGCGGCGACGTCATCGCGGTCCGTGACGAGGACCTCGCCCGGTTCCCGCTCGCCGTGGGGCGACGGGTGTGGAGACGTGTGCTCGCCGAGCTCGGTGCAGGAGGCCCCCCGTCGGCAGCGGTCGTGTCCCGGCTGCTCGCACTCGGAGCCGGTCGGCGTCTGCACGTCGGCGCCCTCGAGGTCACCGCCGGTGGGGGGTGGCGGACCGCCGCCGTGCGGACCATCGACCGGTCGCCACCGCGGCCGCTCGCGACCCCGGGCGTGACGCCGTGGACGCCCGCTGAGGTGGCGGTCAGCGTCGTCGTACCGGGCGACGAGGCCGGTCCGGGGTCGACCACCGGGCAGATCGCCTTCGAGCTCGCCGGGGCGTGGACCCCGCCCTCGCCCGCGGACGCGGCGCTGGCGCCGCCGCCCGGAGGGTGGGTCCGCCGTTGCGTGCTCACCCTCCCGGCCGGTCTCGGCGAGCTCCGGCTCCGCCACCGCGAGCCCGGCGACCGGCTCCACACCGAGGTCGGCACCAAGCGCGTCGCCGACGTCCTGGTCGACGCGTGCGTGCCCCGGCCCGTGCGTGACCGCTGGCCGCTGCTCGTCGGGGGCGATCGGGTCCTGTGGATCCCCGGGGTGGCCGTCGACGCCGAGGTGCACGCCGCTGGCCGCGCGTCGCCGGCGCTGCAACTGGCTCTGGTCCCCGCACCGCCCGCCTGCCGTTAGTCTCCGCCGCCCCACGTCCGTGCCTCCCGGAGCCGACGATGTCCGACCTCGACGCCATCCCCGAGATCCACCGCGACGACATCGAGTCGGTGCTCCTCAGCAGCGAGCAGATCGAGGCGAAGCTCGCCGAGCTCGGCGCCCGGCTGACCGCGGACTACGCCGGCGAGGAGATCCTGCTCGTCGCTGTGCTCAAGGGTGCGTTCCTGGTGATGGCGGACCTCTCACGGCACCTCGGGATCGGGTGTTCGGTGGACTTCATGGCGGTCTCGTCTTACGGCGCCGCCACGTCCTCGTCCGGGGTGGTGCGCATCCTGAAGGACCTCGACACCGACATCGAGGGCAAGCACGTGGTCGTGGTCGAGGACATCGTCGACTCCGGGCTCACGCTCGACTACCTGGTCAAGAACCTGCGCTCCCGCAAGCCCGCCTCGCTCGAACTGCTGGCGTTGCTGACCAAGCCGTCGCGGCGTGAGGTCGACCTGCCGGTCCGTTACGTCGGCTTCGAGGTCCCGGACGTCTTCGTGGTCGGCTACGGCCTCGACTACGACGAGCGGTACCGCAACCTGCCCTGCATCGCGACGCTCAAGCCCGAGGTCTACGGGGCCGCCTGACCCCTGGGGCCGTGCGGCCACCGTGGCCGCGGGATCCTCGCGGCATCGTCCGGGTGTGCGGCGGGGCCCCGCAAGCCGGATCGGCCCACCCACCCCGCTGGTAGCATCGAACCTCGCTCGTGGGCCCGCTGGGGCGCCGGTTCCGCGCCTCGCACGCTCCCACTCCGACGAGCAGGTGGCACCAGATGAAGCCAGGTCAGAGGCTCCTCCGCGGCCCCCTGCCGTGGATCCTCGCGTTCGCTGCGGCGCTGTGGCTCGGGGTCAGCTTCCTCGGCGCGGCCAACGCCCCCGACGAGCTGTCCTGGACCGAGTTCTCCGCGGCGGTCGAGGACGGTCAACTCCAGGGCCAGGACCTCGAGACCAGCACGATCGGGAACCGGTCGCAGGCCATCGAGGGCGAACGGGTCGTCGACGGCGAGCCCACCCCCTTCCGCGTGGTCTACAACCCCGACATCGTCGGGGAGCAGATCGGTTCGTGGATCGACGCCGGCCAGCTGCGCACGGAGTTCGACGCCGAGGCGCCGTCGACGCTCACCTCGATCCTCGCGACCGTGCTGCCCTTCATCCTCATCCTCGGGATCTTCTTCCTGCTGATGAACAACATGCAGGGCGGTGGCGGCAAGGTCATGCAGTTCGGCAAGTCCAAGGCCAAGATGGTCTCCAAGGACGCGCCGAAGGTCACCTTCGCCGACGTCGCGGGCGCCGACGAGGCGGTCGAGGAGCTCCGCGAGATCAAGGAGTTCCTCTCCAACCCGCAGAAGTTCCAGGCGATGGGCGCCAAGATCCCGAAGGGCGCTCTGCTCTACGGGCCTCCGGGGACGGGCAAGACGTTGCTCGCGCGCGCCGTGGCGGGCGAGGCGGGCGTCCCGTTCTTCTCCATCTCCGGGTCGGACTTCGTCGAGATGTTCGTCGGTGTCGGTGCCTCGCGTGTCCGCGACCTGTTCGAGCAGGCCAAGGCCAACGCGCCCGCCATCATCTTCGTCGACGAGATCGACGCGGTCGGTCGACACCGCGGGGCCGGGATGGGGGGTGGCCACGACGAACGTGAGCAGACCCTCAACCAGCTGCTGGTCGAGATGGACGGCTTCGACGTCCGCACCACCGTGATCCTGATCGCGGCCACCAACCGGCCCGACATCCTCGACCCGGCCCTCCTGCGGCCCGGTCGCTTCGACCGCCAGATCCCGGTGGACCGGCCCGATCTCATCGGCCGCGAAGCCATCCTCCAGACCCACGCGCGCGGCAAGCCGCTCGAGGACGACGTGGACCTCTCGGTGCTGGCGCGGCAGACCCCTGGCTTCACCGGCGCCGACCTGGCCAACCTCGTCAACGAGGGGGCACTGCTCGCGGCCCGGTACGGCAAGAAGTCGATCGCGATGGCCGAGCTCGAGGAGTCCATCGAGCGTGTCATCGCCGGACCCGAACGCCGCACCCGCCTGATGTCCGAGCGCGAGAAGCGCACCGTCGCCTACCACGAGGGCGGCCACGCGATCGTCGGGCACGCGCTGCCGAACGCGGACCCGGTGCACAAGGTCACCATCATCCCGCGCGGCCAGGCGCTCGGGTTCACGATGCAGCTGCCCACCGAGGACAAGTACCTCATCTCGCGAAGCGAGCTCATCGACCGTCTCGCGGTGATGCTGGGTGGTCGCGTCGCCGAGGAGCTCAAGATCGGTGACATCACCACCGGTGCCGGTGACGACATCAAGAAGGCCACCGCCACGGCGAAGCAGATGGTCACCCAGTACGGCATGAGCGACACGCTCGGCCCCATCACGCTCGGTAGCGGCGACTCGCAGCCGTTCATGGGTCGCGAGATGGGTGGCGCCCCCGACTACTCCGGGCAGGTCGCGGCCCAGATCGACGCCGAGGTCCGCAAGCTCCTCGACGAGGCGCACGACGAGGCGCTCGAGATCCTCGTCGAGAACGACGCCGTGCTCGAGGATCTCGCCGCCAAGCTGCTCGAGGTCGAGACCGTCGATGGCGAGCTGATGGCCGAGGTCTTCGCCCCGGTCGACAAGCGACCCACCCGCGCGGTGGTGGCCCCCGAGGCGCAGGACCCGAAGCGGGTCATCGCCGAGCTGCGGCGGCTGGACCCGTCGATGAACGGCCACAGCAACGGCAACGGCAGGACGACCGCCGGCACCGACGAGGCCACCAAGAAGGCGACGCGGAAGAAGGCGACCCGCACCACCCGCAGGTCGACCGGTCGTGCGGGGTCCGGCCGCGGCGACGACGCGTGAGCGACGGCGACACGGGACGCGGCGGCAAGGTGCGCCAGATCACCGGTGTGGAACCGCAGGGCGAGTTCGATCACGACAAGATCCAGCGCGCCGTGCGGATGCTGTTCGAGGCGATCGGTGAGGACCCCGATCGTCCCGGCATCGTCGACACCCCGGCCAGGGTCGCGCGCGAGTACGACGAGATCTTCGCCGGGTTGCTGGTCGACCCCGCCGACGTGCTGTCGGTGGTCTTCGACGAGCACCACGACGAGATCGTGATGATGCGCGACATCTCGTTCCATTCCATGTGCGAACACCACCTAGTTCCGTTCAGCGGGGTGGCTCACGTGGCCTACCTGCCGAACACCGACGGGCAGGTCACCGGGCTGTCGAAGCTCGCGCGGCTCGTCGACGTCTGTGCCAAGCGTCCGGGTCTGCAGGAGCGGATGACGACGATGATCGCCGACACCCTCGAACGCCGGCTCGAGCCCCGCGGGGTGATGGTCGTGGTCGAGGCGCGCCACCTCTGCATGGAGATGCGAGGCATCCGGCGGGCGGGCGCCACCACGGTCACCTCGACGGTCCGTGGCGCCTTCCGCGAGGACCCGCGCACCCGCGCCGAGGCGCTCGCGCTCCTCCGCGGTGGTTCGGCCAGCTCGCTCCCCTAGGCTCCGCGGGTCCGCTGATCCGCGAGCGAGGTGCGTCCCGTGGCCGATGGCCGACCGATCTGCCGAGTCGAGGACGCCCGGCTCGTACCCGACGGCGGCCCCGCTCGGCTGATCCTGACCGGGCTCGACCGCGCCCACGAGATCGCCGAGAAGGTCGCGGCCGCGCGGGGCGTCGGCCGGGCCGACGGGGACCGACTCGAGGTCATGGCCGTGCCCTCGCGGCTCATCGATGCGGCCGGGCGCGTCGGCGGGGCCGAGGTGGCGGGACCGCTCGGCGAGGTCGTCGACGCCGCGGTCGCCGCCTGGCTCGGCGGCGCTCCGGACCTCGTCACGCCCGCCGGGACCCTGCCCACCGGGTCCCGTCCCGTCGTCCTCGGCATCCTCAACGTCACCTCGGATTCGTTCTCCGACGGTGGGCAGGCCTACGACCCTCGCGACCACCCGGCAGCCGCCATCCGGGCGGGCGAGGCGCTCCTCGAAGCGGGCGCCGATGCGATCGACGTCGGCGGCGAGTCGACCCGGCCCGGAGCCGAACCGGTCGACGCGGCCGAGGAGCGGCGACGCGTGCTGCCCGTGGTCGAGGCGCTCGCCGCAGCGGGTGCCGTGGTCGCCATCGACACCGTCAAGGCCGAGGTGGCACGTGCCGCCGTCGAGGTGGGTGCCAGCATCGTCAACGACGTCTCGTCGGGGACGCTCGACCCCCAGATGTACGCGACGGCCGTCGACCTCCAGGTGCCCTACGTGCTCACCCACCTGCGCGGGGAACCGCGCACGATGAACCAGCACGCCGTGTACGACGACGTCGTCTCGGAGGTCTTCGTGCACCTCGCCGAGGGCGTCCGCGAGCTGACCGCGGCCGGGTTGGCGCCCGAGCTCATCGTGGTCGACCCCGGTCTCGGCTTCGCCAAGGACGCCCGGCACAACCTGACGCTCCTGGCGTCCCTCCGGGACCTGACCTCCCTCGGCCGGCCGGTCCTCGTCGGCGCCTCACGGAAGCGTTTCATCGGTACGGTGACCGGCGCGGAGGACACGTCGGACCGGCTCGAGGGATCCCTCGCCGCGGCGGCGACGGCTGTGGCCGCGGGGGCGCGGATCATCCGGGCCCACGACGTGGCGGGGACGGTCCGCGCGACACGCGTCGCGCACGCGGCCACCACCGGCAGGTTGCCGAGCTGACCGCGAGCGGCGGGAAGTAGCCTCGACGTCGACGGGAGGGCCCACCGTGGACCGCATCAACGTGACCGGCATCGAGGTGTTCGGTCACCACGGGGTGCTCCCGCACGAGCGTGAGCTCGGGCAACGCTTCGTGGTCGACCTGGTGCTCGAGCTCGACCTCGCCCCGGCAGCGGCCTCGGACGACGTCGCCGACACCGTCCACTACGGCGAGCTCGCCGGCGCCGTCGCCGACCTCGTGCGTGAGCGTCCCGTCGACCTGATCGAGACCGTCGCGGAACGCATCGCGGCGCGCTGCCTCGAGGACCCGCGGGTCCGTGCCGCCGAGGTGACGGTGCACAAGCCGTCGGCGCCCCTCCCGGTGGTGGCAGCCGAGGTCGCGGTCACCATCCGCCGCACCCGGGCGTGACCGTGGCCGAGCTCGCGTTCCTCTCCCTCGGGGCCAACGTCGGTGACGCGCTCGAGACGTTGACCGCGGCCGTCTACGCGCTCGACGACCTCGACGGCTTCGCGGTCGAAGAGGTCTCGGCGGTGTACGAGACGGCCCCGTGGCCGCCCCCCGAGGATCCCCGTCACGTGCCGCAGGACCCCTACCTGAACCTCGTGGTCCGCGGTCGCACGAGCCTGGCACCGCACGCCCTGCTCGCCCAGACCCAGCTGCTCGAGTCGGCGTTCGGTCGCGACCGCGACAGCGAGCAGCGGTGGGGACCGCGCCCGCTCGACGTCGACCTGCTCCTCGTGGGCGACATCGACGTCGACACCCCCGACCTGGTGCTGCCACACCCGCGGCTCGAGGAACGCGCCTTCGTCCTGGTGCCGCTGGCCGAGGTGTGGCCGGGCGGCACGCTCCCGAGCGGGCGGCGGGTGACGCAGGTGTTGGCGGCGCTCGCCCCGATCGAGGGCATCGAGATGGTGGTCCGCCTCGACGAGGTACCGGGACAGCACCTGCGACGGCCCGACGGTCCGGGGGCTCCGGCACCGTCGTTCGGTCGCCCGGGGATCGACCCCGACGAGGCGGCTGGGCCGTGAGCCGGACGCCGCGCTACCGGACCGCGGTGGTCGGACCCGGCCGGGTCGGGACGCTGCTGGCGCTGGCGTTGGCACGGGCGGGCCACCGGCCCGTGGCGGTCGCCGGAGGCCGCGACGAGGACAGGGCGCGCATCGGGGCCATGGTCACCGGGTGCCGGCCGTTCGAGGCCGCCGAGGACGCGGTGCGTGACGTCGACCTGGTGATCCTCGCGACCCCCGACGATGCCCTCGAAGAGGTCGTAACCCACCTGGCGCGCGCCGACGTTCTGCGGGAGGGGCAGCGACTCGTCCACGTGGCCGGCTCGCTCGGGCTGGCGCCGCTGCGCCGGGCCGCGTTGGCGGGCGCCGAGGTCGCAGCGTGCCATCCCGCGATGACGGTGCCGACCGGCGCGGCCGACCCCGACCTGCTCGTCGGCGTGCCGTGGGCGGTCACGGCCACGCCCACGGCGCGGGCGTGGGCGAGGGGACTGGTCGCCGACCTCGGTGGTGATCCGCACGACGTCGGTGACGACGTGCGTGGCCTCTACCACGCGGCCTTGGCCACCGGCAGCAACGCGGCGGCCGCGGCGGTGGTCGTGGCTCGCCAGCTGCTGCTCGGGGCGCGTATCGAGGACCCGGCCGCCTTCCTCGCGCCGCTGGTGGAGCGCAGCGTCGCCAACGCGCTGCGGGGCGGGGCGGCGGCCCTCACGGGTCCGGTGGTTCGCGGCGACGTGGGGACGGTGTCCCACCACCTCGACGTCCTCGCCGCGGACGTGCCCGACCTGCTGCCGGCCTACCGGGATCTCGCCCGCGTGATCCTCGGCCGGGTCCGCGCCGAGCTCTCGCCCGCGGCCGCCGCCGAGCTCGATGCGCTGCTCGCCCCTCCCGCCCCGTGAGGCCACGTACCCTCGCCAGCTGCCGGAGGGAGCCTGCGTGCAGCGTCTGACCACCATCGCCGAGGTGCGCGCGGCCGTCGCCGAGGCGCGTCGGGCCGGCGGGCGGGTCGCGCTGGTGCCGACCATGGGCGCGCTCCACGAGGGGCACCTCGCCCTCGTCCGCGACGCGTCGAGCCGAGCCGACCTCACCGTCGTGTCGATCTTCGTGAACCCGACCCAGTTCGACCGGGACGACGACCTGGCTGGCTACCCCCGGGACCTCGAGGGCGACGAGGCGCAGCTCGCCGGGCTCGGCGAGCTGGCGCCGCAGGTGGTGTTCGCCCCGGACGCGGCCGAGGTCTACCCCCGACCGCCGGTCACCACGGTGCACGTCGCAGGCCTCACCGACGGGCTCTGTGGAGCGTCCCGGCCGGGGCACTTCGACGGTGTCGCCACCGTCTGCACCAAGCTGTTCGCGATCGTGCAGCCCGACCTCGCCGTCTTCGGGCGCAAGGACTTCCAACAGCTCGCCGTCATCCGTCGGGTGGTCGCGGACCTCGATCTGCCGGTCGAGATCGTCGGGGGGGCGACCGTCCGCGAACCCGACGGGCTGGCGATGTCGTCGCGCAACCGGCGGTTGGACACGGCCGAGCGTCGGAGCGCGCTGTGCCTGTCGCGAGCGCTCCGATCGGGTGTCGCCGTCGCTCGCGCCGGTCGGGCGGCCGGCCGGC
>JBBECA010000014.1:8273-19643 GCA_040882055.1 Nitriliruptor sp. | reverse complement strand
CCCCCCCCCCCCCCCCCCGCGACTCGGATCAGCGAGGAGGTCGCCGCTACCCTCGGCGCCGACCCTGGGGTCACCATCGACTACGTCGAGGTGCTCGATCCCGAGACCCTCACACCACCCGACGCGGCACGAACAGCGCGCGGGCAGGCAGGAGACGGTGCCCCGGAGGCGAGACAGCTGCTGGTCGCCGTGGCCGCGTCCGTCGGCCCGGTCCGCCTGATCGACAACGTCGTGGTGGGGGACCCCGAGGACGAGGAACGGCTGCTCGCGGCGACGAACTGACCGTCGGATCACGGCGGGACCGGTTGGAACCGGCGCGTACGAGCGCGACGGACGACACGGCGGGAGGTGGCCACGATGCGCCGCACCATGATGAAGTCCAAGATCCACCGCGCCACGGTGACCGAGGCGAACCTCGACTACGTCGGCTCGATCACCATCGACCGCGACCTGATGGACGCCGCTGATCTGCTGGTCAACGAGAAGGTCCAGGTGGTCGACAACCACAACGGCGCCCGGCTCGAGACCTACGTCATCGAGGGCGAGCGGGGTTCGGGGGTCCTCTGCCTCAACGGCGCCGCAGCCCGGCTCGTGCAGCCCGGCGACACCGTCATCGTGATCTCCTACGCCGACCTCGATGACGCCGAGGCCCGCAGCTGGGAACCCTCGGTCGTGTTCGTCGACGGGGACAACCATCCGGTGTCGATCGAAGCGGCTGAACAGCACGGCGCGGTCAGGGGCGTGGCCTGAGCGCCGACCCGCAGCTGGCCCACCCCGAGCCGCTCCCCGGTGACGGGGTCCTCGATCCCGCGGCGGTCGACGCCGCGGCGCGGTCCGCGGTGGCACGCGCCCTCGCCGAGGATCTCGAGGTGGCGCTCGATGCGACGCCCGAGGCGCGCCGAGCCGCCGACGTGACCGCCACGGCGACCATCCCGGCGGACCTCCCGGGAGAGGCGGAGCTGATCGCGCGCGCCGACGGCGTGGTCGCCGGCACCGCCCTCGTCGCGCTGACCTTCGCCGCCGTGGACCCGGCCATCGAGGTGGCGCTCGAGGTCGCGGACGGCGACCTCGTCACCCGGGGGCAGGTGCTCGGACGCGTCACCGGACCGTTGGCCTCCGTCCTGGCTGGGGAGCGGACGGCGCTGAACTTCCTCACCCACCTCTCGGGGGTCGCGACGCGGACCCGCGCGTTCGCCGTCGCCGTGGCGGGGACCGGGTGTGTGGTGCGCGACACCCGTAAGACCACCCCGGGGCTGCGGTTGCTGGAGAAGGCCGCGGTCCGTGCCGGCGGTGGGGTCAACCACCGGGTGGGGCTCGCCGACGCGCTCCTGGTCAAGGACAACCACATCGCTGCCGCCGGAGGGGTCGCCGCCGCCACCCGTCGCGCGCTCGACCGGTCCGGTGGCCGCCACGTGCAGGTCGAGGTCGCGTCGCTCGCGGAGCTCGATGCTGCCGTCGACGCAGGGGCCCGCGACGTCCTGCTCGACAACTTCACCCCCGAGGGGTGCGCAGCCGCGGTGGCGCACCTCGCGTCGCGTCGTCCGCCTGGAGGCGTGCTGCTCGAGGCATCCGGCACGATCCGCATCGACACCGTCGCGGCGTACGCGGCGACGGGGGTCGATCGTGTCGCGGTCGGGGCGTTGACCCACTCGGCGCCGCAGCTCGACATCGCGCTCGACGTCCGGGCCGTCACACGAGACGCCCCGAACGACCTGGAGGCCTGACGTGCTGCTCGCCATCGATGTCGGCAACTCCACCACCGTGGTGGGCACGCTGATCGGCACCGAGGTCCGTCACCACTGGCGCCTGTCGACCCAGTGGCACGAGACCGCCGACGAGCTGGCGTTGAAGCTCGCGGGGCTGCTGCGCTTCGTCGGCCTGGACCTCGGACGCGACATCGACGGGGCGATCGTGTCGTCGGTGGTCCCGAACGTGACCGAGATGCTGCGCCAGCTCGCCGACCGCTACCTGCGCGAGCCGTTGCTCGTCGTGGAACCCGGGGTGCGCACCGGTCTGGCGTTGCGCGTCGACAACCCCCGCGAGATCGGGGCCGACCGCATCGTGAACGCCGTCGCCGCCTACGAGCTGTACGGCGGACCGGCGATCGTGGTGGACTTCGGGACCGCGACCTCCTTCGACGTGGTCGACAGCGGAGGCCAGTTCGTCGGCGGGGCGATCGCCCCCGGGGTCTCGACCTCCGCCGAGGCGCTGGTCGAACGTGCGGCTCGGTTGCCGCGTGTCGAGACCATCGCGCCGCCGGCGGCCATCGGGCGTTCGACGGTCACGGCGCTGCAGTCGGGCATCGTGTTCGGTGCGGCGGGACAGGTCGACGCGCTGGTCGAACGCATCGGTGACGAGCTCGGGCCCGGGGTGACGACGGTCGCCACCGGCGGGCTCGCCCCCGCGGTCCTCGGCGCGTGCCGGAGCATCGACCACCACGACCCGTGGCTCACGCTCAAGGGCCTGAGCCTGGTGTGGGAACGCAACCTGCCCTGACGGCTCGCCCGGCTCGCGTTCCCGGCCGACGCCTGGCACCTCCGGGTCGCTCACGGCCCGGATGCCGCCGGCGCTACCGTGCGGTCCCTCCTGCACCCAGCCGCGAGAGCCCCCGTGTCCGACGATCAGACCCCCGATGCCCCCGACGCCCCGGGCGATGACGGGTCCAAGCTCGCCGAGATCATCGCCGCACGCCGCGGCAAGGTCGACCAGCTCCGGGACGCCGGCGTCGAGCCCTACGCCTTCTCCTTCCGGCCGACGGACCGCCTCGCAGCGATCGTCGAGCGCTACCCCGCGCTCGACGCGGGCACGGAGACCGGCGAGCAGGTGACCGTCGCGGGCCGGGTGGTGGCGAAGCGGTCGATGGGGCGTCTGCACTTCCTGGTCCTCCAGGAGTCGGGTGCGCAGCTGCAGCTGTTCTGCCCGGTCAAGGCCCTCGACGAGCCGTCGCGCGACCTGCTCGACCTGCTCGACGTCGGCGACTGGCTCGGCGCTTCGGGTGAGGTGCTGGCGACCAAGACCGGCGAGCTGTCGGTCAAGCCGTCGACGCTCACGCTGCTCAGCAAGAGCCTGCGGCCGCTGCCCGACAAGTGGCACGGGCTCACCGACACCGAGGCCCGGTTCCGGCAGCGCGAGACCGACCTGGTCGTCAACGCCGACGCCCGCCGGGTCTTCGCCGTGCGCGCCCAGGTGATGAAGGCGATCCGCGCCGAGCTCGATGAGCGCGGGTTCGTCGAGGTCGAGACACCGATGCTGCACCCGATCCCGGGTGGCGCAGCGGCGCGCCCGTTCGTGACCCACCACAACGCCCTCGACGCGGATCTCTACCTGCGCATCGCGCCCGAGCTGTACCTCAAGCGGCTCATCGCCGGCGGGATGGACCGCGTGTTCGAGATCAACCGCAGCTTCCGGAACGAGGGGATGTCCACGCGGCACAACCCCGAGTTCACCATGCTCGAGACCTACGAGGCCTACGCCGACTACCACGACGTCATGGAGCTCACCGAGGCCCTGCTGCAGCGTGCCGCCCGGGAGGCGCTCGGCACGCTGCAGCTGACCTACGGCGGACGACCGGTGTCGCTCGAGGGGCCGTTCCGCCGCGTCCCGCTGCTCGACCTCGTGCGTGAGGCGACCGGCCGTCCGGAGCTGTCCTACGACGACGACGTGGCCGCCTGGCGGCAGGTCTGCGACGACCACGACGTCCACCACGAGGACGCCTGGGGGGTCGGCAAACTCGTCCTCGAGGTGTACGAGGCCCTCGTCGAAGCGACCCTGTGGGACCCCACCTTCGTCACCGACTACCCGATCGAGGTCAGCCCACTGGCTCGCCGCCACCGCGACGAGGCCCACGTGACCGAACGGTTCGAGCTCATCGTGGCCGAGCGCGAGTTCGGCAACGCCTTCTCGGAGCTGATCGATCCGGTCGACCAACGCGGCCGGTTCGAGGCGCAGGCCCGTGCCAAGGCTGCCGGTGACGACGAGGCCATGCCGCTCGACGAGCCGTACCTGCGGGCCATGGAGCTCGGGCTCCCCCCGACCGGCGGTCTCGGGATCGGTATCGACCGGCTGGTCATGCTGCTCGCCGACGTGCACAACATCCGCGATGTGATCCTGTTCCCGACCCTCCGACCGGAGGTCACCTCGTGACCGTCACGGTCCGTGATCTCGCGCCGTACGACGAGGACCGTTGGCGTGAGCTCTGGGCCGGCTACCTGAGCTTCTACGAGCACCAACTCGACGAGACGGTGACCGCTGCGACGTGGCACCGGCTCCTGGCCGAGACCGACGGCATGGGAGCCCAGGTGGCCGTGGACGCGGACGGCCAGGTCGTGGGTCTCGTCCACCACGTGGTCCACGCGGGCACCTGGTCCACCGCTCCGCGCTGCTACCTCGAGGACCTGTTCGTCGACCCGTCGGCGCGTGGCCGGGGCGTCGGGCGGGCGTTGATCGAGGCCACGGCGGACCGCGCCCACGCGCTCGGCTGCGACGAGCTGTACTGGATCACGGGTGCGGAGAACCGCACCGCCCGCCGGCTCTACGACCAGCTCGCGACGCTGACCCCGTACGTTCGCTACGAGGCGGAGCTGCCGAGGTGAAGAGCCGAGCGTGCGGGTGACCACCTACTGCTCGTCCTCGGAGGCGGTCGACGAACGCTTCACCGCCGCCGTCCACGCGTACGGGACGGCGCTCGGCGAGGCGGGCCACGACCTGGTCTACGGCGGGACGGCGGTCGGGCTGATGGGGGTGGTGTCCCGGGCGGTCCGCGCCGCGGGCGGCCGCGTCACGGGCGTGCTGCCGCAGCTGATGGCTGACCGCGGCATCGCGGACGGCGACTGCGACGAGCTGGTGGTCACCGAGGGGATGGGTGGGCGCAAGCAGGAGATGATCGCCCGCGCGGACGCGTTCGTCGCCCTCCCCGGTGGGTTCGGCACCCTCGAGGAGCTGCTCGAGGTGCTGACCCTCAAGCAGCTCGGCTACCACCGGCGCCCCATCGTGCTCCTGCAGGTGGACGGGTTCTGGGACCGCCTGCTCGCGTTCTTCGAGCAGTTGTACGACGGTGCCTTCGCGCGAGCGGACTACCGGCGGCTCTACACGGTCACGGCGGATCTCGACGAGCTGCTCGCGGCCGTCGGCCGGGAGCCCGAGGGCGAGCTGCCCACGAAGTGGTACTGATACGGCCCGTGACGTCGGGGAGGGGTGGAGCTGTTGCGTTTCGAGACCGCGTTCCGCTCGTTCGCCGAGAGCATCGGCGTGGCGGTGGTGGTCGCCGACGGCGACGGGGTCGTGCTCACCGCCAACCAGGCCGCCATCGAGCTGTTCGACGACGTGCTCGGCGGCGATCCCGGAGCGCTGCTCGGTACCCGAGCCGCCGATCACCCCTGGAAGCTGTTGCACGAGGACGGCCGTGAGATGCCGCTCGACCAGGAACCCGCGCAGCAGGCTCGCTGCACCGGCCGACCGGTCCGGGACCAGGTCGTCGGCTTCGTGCTCGACGGCGGCGCACCGCGGTGGCTGCTGCAGAGCGCGGTCCCCTACGAGCGCGAACCCGATCCCGCGGCCGGCGAGCCCGGTGGACGGCTGATGGTGTCGACCTTCTTCGACATCACCGCCCGGCGCGAGCTCGAAGCTCGGCTCGAGCAGCGCGCGAGCTCCGATCCGCTCACCGGCCTCTCCAACCGTCTGCGCTACGAGGAGCGGCTGGCCGAGGCCGCCCAGCGCGCCGACCGCGCCGGTCTCCCCGTCACGCTCATGCACATCGACGTCGATGACTTCAAGGGCGTCAACGACCTCCACGGCCACGGTGCGGGGGACGGGGTGTTGGTGGCGCTCGCCGAACGCATCAGCGCGTTGGTCCGGGCGACGGACACGGTCGCGAGGCTCGGTGGCGACGAGTTCGCGGTGGTGGTCGAGGGGGCCGACGTCGACCGGGCGAGGACGCTCGCGGAGGAGATCATCGCCGCGTTCGAGGCCCCGATCCGACCGGCTCGCGCGCACCGCGGCACCGAGCTCGACATCTCGGTCTCGATCGGGGCGGCCATCCGCGCGCCGGGGGAAGGGCTCGAGGTGGTCGAGCTCGCGGCGGACGAAGCGTTGCTGGCCGCCAAGCACGCCGGGAAGGGGGGCTACATCCTCCACGACGCCACGACGGGCCGGCTCCGGGGGACCGAGCTGACCGTGGCCGCCGACGAGGCCCACGCCTGGGCCAGCTACATCGAGACCCTGCGGCGGGGCATCGCGCGGAGCAAGGACGAGGGCAAGCTGCCGAGCTCCTCGGGCGCGCCCGACTCCGTGCACCGCGTGCTCCAGGCGCTGCTGACCCGTATCGAGCGCCTGCCTCCCACCGGGCAGGTCGCTCTCGAGCTCCCGCGCGAACGGGATCTCGGCCCGTTCATCTTCCACCAGACCAACGTCGACCACTGGGTCGAACGCCTGCGTTGCGACGGGATCCTCGACGTGCACATGCCGCCGGCCGCCGCGCGTTTCTGGGCGACCCTGCGCGCGAGGATCGAGGTCGTCGGCCTCTGAGCACCGTCGGGCGGGGCTCGCGCCGGTGACGCTCAGCCGACGTCGTTCCCGGTGCTGGCGCGCTCCCGGAGCTGCCGGGCGAGCTCGCGGACGGAGGCCGCAGGATCGTCCGGATCGACCATCACGGGGCCGAAGGGCTCGTCGGACACGGCGTCCTGTTCGCCGGTGAGCCCGAACGGGTCGAGCACGAGCAGGGCGGCGAGCAGGAGCGCGGCCAGCAGACCGATGCGCAGGGCCGTGGCGCGCCGTGCCGGGGCGATGTCGTCCGCTCGGTCGTGCGAGGGAGCTGGGCGTCCTCCGGCCTCGCTCGTGGCCGGTCCGTGGAGAAGCTCGGTCGTGGCCGCGCTCCCGCGGTGCGGAGGGGGTGGGGTCGGTGCGCCGCTGGTGGCCGGATCGTCGGCCAGGATCTCGAGGGCCGCGAGGGCGTCGCGAGGCCGTCCCTCCGGGTGTTCGGCGAGCAGCCGTCGCAGCAGCTCGCGCAGCCGCGGGGGTACCTCGTCGAGGGCGTCGAGGTGCGCGGTCGCCTCGTCGCCGGGCGGGTGGCCGGTGACCAGCTCGGTGAGCGTGGCACCGAGCGCCCACAGGTCGGTGCGGACCGTCGCGGGCTCGCCTCGGCGACGTTCCGGGGCGAGGTACCCCGCGGTGCCGATCACGAACCCGGTCCGCGTCATCCGGTCGGCGTCGACCGCGATCGCGACCCCGAAGTCGGTGACCTTCACGGTCCCGTCCTGGGCGCGCAGCAGGTTGCCTGGCTTCACGTCGCGGTGCAGGAGCCCGGCTCCGTGCGCGGCGTGGAGCGCGCCGAGGGCGTCCCTGGCCACGTCCGTGACGACGTCCGGTGCGAGCGGGCCACCGGTGGCGATCACCTCGCTGAGGCTCGGCCCGTCCACGTACTCCATGACGAGGTAGGGCCGGCCGCTCTCCTCGCCGACGTCGTACACCGCCACGACCCGGGGGTCGCTGACGGCCGCGGCCGCGCGGGCCTCGCGCAGGAAGCGCGCGTGGGAGTTCGCGTCCAACGCGAGGTTGTCGGCCAGGAGCTTGATGGCCACCTCTCGGCCGAGGACCTCGTCGTCGGCCCGGACCACGACCCCCATCCCGCCGACGCCGAGCCGTGCCGTGATCCGGTAGCGCCCCTCGGCGAGCTCGGTCGGCAGGATGGGAGACGTCGGAGGACCGGTCCGTGGGGTCGGCACGCCGGCGTGGGCGTCGCCCCCGGGGGCGACGTCGACCTCGGTCGGCCGTCCGAGCGGCGTGGCGGCGGTCGCCGGCCCGTCGGCCACCGTCGGTTCCTCGTCGGCCGGGGTCCGCGGATCCGGGGCGGCGCTCACGGGCCACCACCGCGGCCCGGTGGTGGGCCGCCGCCGTTGCCGCCACCCGCGCCGCGGTCGGCGCCCGGCGGTCCGTCCGCTGGCCCGCCTCCCGGCCCGCCCTCGTCCGGGGGCGCTGGGGCGGGCTCTGGCTCTGGCTCCGGGGCGGGTTCGGGGGCGGGTTCGGGGGCGGGTTCGGGGGCAGGAACAGTCGCGTCGGCGTCGGACCCACCGCCATCGGTCCCACCGGATGCTCCGCTGGTGGCGCCGTCGGCCTCGGGTTCCGCGCCGTCGTCGGCCTCGGGGGTCGTGTCCTCGTCGCAGGTCAAGCCGGCGGTCACGGCTCGCGTGACCCGGATCGTCTCGCTCACCACCTGTTCCGGCGCGGCGTCCGAGGTGAGCGCGGCGTCCGAGAGCTCCTCGATGGTCACCGCCTCGGCGAGGGCGTCGCAGGGGTCGCCGTCGGCGAGCGCATCGGCGAGCCGGTCCGCGGCGTCCGCCAGGACGGCGCCGGTCGCTGGCTCGAGCCCGGACGACGTCGACGCCTCACCGTCGCAGCCGGTCAGCAGGGCCCCCGCCACGGCCACGGCCGTGACGCCGACGACGGCGACCCGGGGCGAGCGTCGACGACGCCGGTGGCGGAGCGTGATCATCGGCTCACCGTAGGTGGGGTGCCCGCGGTGACGCACCCGGCCGAACGGGGCCCCCGTGGTCCCCGGCTCCCCGCCGGGGGCTGGTAGCGCCGGGGCGGCGGAGCGGATGTGCGCCGGGTCGGCTCCGAGGGGGTGCAGGATGGCGCCGTGTCCCCCACCCTCGCCGACCCACCGTCCCGTCCGCCCCACCCCCGGGCGACGCACCTCCCCACCGGGCAAGCCGCGTGTTGGCCGACCGGCCGGGGCCACGTCGGGGGCCGTCCGAACCACCGGTGAGGCGGCCACGAACCCGGGGAGACCCGGCGGAACGATGGGTTACAGTCGGTTCGTGGTCCCGGTCCCTCACCCGGAGGGTCCGACGGGCCCGTCCGTGGGGAGTCGTCCACATGTTCGAGAGGTTCACCGACCGGGCCCGCCGGGTCGTCGTCCTCGCCCAAGAAGAGGCGAGGATGCTGAACCACAACTACATCGGGACCGAGCACATCCTGCTCGGCCTGATCCACGAGGGCGAGGGGGTCGCCGCCAAGGCCCTCGAGTCGATGAACATCTCCCTCGAGGCCGTGCGCAACCAGGTCACCGAGATCATCGGTCGCGGCCAGACCGCGCCCGCGGGCCACATCCCCTTCACCCCGCGCGCCAAGAAGGTGCTCGAGCTGTCGCTGCGTGAAGCGCTGCAGCTCGGCCACAACTACATCGGGACCGAGCACATCCTGCTCGGTCTGATCCGCGAGGGCGAGGGGGTCGCCGCCCAGGTCCTCCAGAAGCTCTCGGCCGACCTCAACCGGGTCCGCCAGCAGGTCATCCAGCTGCTGTCCGGGTACGCGGGCAGCGAGGGCGGCAAGGCCGGTGCCGGCGTCGGCGAGGGCACCGCCGGCGGCGCCCGCGAGGGTTCGACCGTCCTCGACCAGTTCGGCCGCAACCTCACGCAGGCGGCACGCGACGCCGAGCTCGACCCGGTGATCGGCCGCGCGCGCGAGATCGAGCGCGTGATGCAGGTCCTGTCGCGCCGCACCAAGAACAACCCGGTACTGATCGGTGAACCCGGTGTCGGCAAGACCGCCATCGTCGAGGGCCTCGCCCAGCGCATCGTGTCCGGTGAGGTCCCCGAGACCCTCACCGACAAGCACCTCTACACCCTCGACCTCGGCGCGCTGGTCGCCGGTTCGCGCTACCGCGGTGACTTCGAGGAGCGGCTCAAGAAGGTCCTCAAGGAGATCACCTCCCGCGGCGACATCATCCTGTTCATCGACGAGATCCACACCCTCGTCGGAGCGGGCGCCGCCGAGGGTGCGATCGACGCCGCCAGCATCCTGAAGCCGATGCTCGCGCGCGGTGAGATCCAGACCATCGGCGCGACCACCCTCGACGAGTACCGCAAGTACGTCGAGAAGGACGCCGCCCTCGAGCGCCGCTTCCAGCCCGTCAAGGTCGACGAGCCCTCGATGGAGCACACCATCGAGATCCTCAAGGGCCTGCGCGACCGGTACGAGGCCCACCACCGCGTCACGATCACCGACGAGGCGCTCGTCTCGGCCGCTGAGCTCGCCGACCGCTACATCTCCGACCGTTACCTGCCGGACAAGGCGATCGACCTCATCGACGAGGCGGGCTCACGGCTGCGCATCCGCGCCATGACCACCCCGCCGGACCTCGCCGAGCTCGACGCCTCCATCGAGGAGGCCCGTCGCGCCAAGGAGGAGGCCATCGACGCGCAGGACTTCGAGCGTGCCGCTCGCCTGCGCGACGAGGAGAAGAAGCTGATCGAGAACCGTCAGCACCGCGAGGACGAGTGGCGGTCCGAGGGCATGGACCAGGTGCTGACCGTCGACGAGGAGGTCGTCGCCGAGGTCCTCGCGGTCTGGACCGGTATCCCGGTCTTCAAGCTGACCCAGGAGGAGACCGACAAGCTGCTGCACATGGAGGACGAGCTGCACAAGCGCGTCATCGGACAGGAGCAGTCGATCACCGCCGTCTCGAAGGCGATCCGCCGCACCCGGGCGGGCCTGAAGGACCCGAAGCGCCCCTCCGGCTCGTTCATCTTCCTCGGTCCCTCGGGGGTCGGGAAGACCGAGCTCGCCAAGACGCTGGCCGAGTACCTGTTCGGTGACGAGAACTCGCTCATCCACCTCGACATGTCCGAGTACATGGAGAAGCACACCGTCAGCCGGCTCGTGGGTTCGCCTCCGGGCTACGTCGGCTACGACGAGGGCGGCCAGCTCACCGAGCAGGTGCGCAGGAAGCCGTTCTCGGTGGTGCTGTTCGATGAGGTCGAGAAGGCGCACCCGGACGTGTTCAACACCCTCCTGCAGATCCTCGAGGACGGGCGACTGACCGATGCGCAGGGTCGGACGGTGGACTTCAAGAACACCATCCTGATCATGACCTCGAACCTCGGTACGCGGAACCTCACCGCTCCGGCGGTCGGCTTCGTGGCCGCGGACGACGCGTCGATGTACGAGAAGATGAAGAGCCAGGTCGACGACGAGCTGAAGAAGCACTTCCGCCCGGAGTTCCTCAACCGCATCGACGACACCATCGTCTTCCACCCGCTCTCGCGGGAGGAGGTCAAGGAGATCGTCGATCTGATGCTCAAGCGGGTCAAGACCCAGCTGCGCATCAAGGATCTCGACCTCGAGCTGACCGACGAGCTCAAGACGTGGCTCGCCGAGAAGGGCTACGACCCGCAGCTTGGCGCGCGTCCGCTGCGTCGCACCATCCAGCGGGAGCTCGAGGACAAGCTGTCCGAGCGCATCCTGCAGGGCGAGTTCACCTCCGGACAGCTCATCGTGGCCGGCGTCGATCCCGACGAGGACACCGTCAGCTTCCGGGCCGTCGACTCGCCGTCGGCGCCGGACTCGCCCCCCGTCGAGCTCGCCGGTGGCGAG
>JBBECA010000014.1:0-8263 GCA_040882055.1 Nitriliruptor sp. | reverse complement strand
CTCGCGCCGGATCGAGAGGTGGCGAGGGGTACCCTCGCCGCGACGTCCTGCCCGAGGAGATCCGAGTGAGCCACCAGCCGAGCGAGGCCGTCGAGATGTACCTGCGGACCGTCCTCGAGCTCGAGGAGGAGGGCGTGCCGCCGCTCCGCGCCAGGCTCTCGGAACGGCTCGGGCTGTCCGCGCCGGCGGTCTCCGAGGGCGTCGCGAAGCTCGAGCAGACCGGCATGGCCGTCCTCGGATCCGACCGGGTCGTCTCCCTCACCGACGAGGGGCGCAGCCGCGCCGAACACGTCATGCGCAAGCACCGCCTCGCCGAGCGGCTGCTGGTCGACGTCCTCGGCCTCGAGCACGAGCACGTCCACGAGGAAGCCTGTCGCTGGGAACACGTGATCTCGGACCGGGTGGAGGCCAAGCTCACCGAGTTCCTCGGCAACCCCTCCACCTCGCCGTACGGCAACCCCATCCCCGGATCGGACCGCGAGGGCGCCGAACCGGTGTCGCTCGCCGAGGCCGACGAGGGCCGGGTCACGATCAGCTACTTCTCCGAGCACCTCCAGGGCGATCACGACATCATCCAGGAGCTCGAGCTGCGGCGCATGTGGTCCGGCACCACCGTCGAGCTCGCTCGGACACCCGGGGCGGTCGAGCTCCGTCGCGACGGCGAGGTGGTGGCCCTCGACGAGGGTGACGCGAAGCTCGTCTTCGTCACACCCGCCTGATCACACCGGCGTCGCGACCCGGTCGACCGGCCAGCGCGCCGCAGGTCGGGGGCCGCGCGGACCGGTCGCGGTGGCTCGCCGTGCAGCCCGAACCTCTACAACTCGGGGCAACGCGAGCGGACGCCGCGTGCGACGTCGACCCAGGAGGTCACCCGTGCTGAGCATCATCGGCTTCATCCTCATCGGCATCATCGCCGGCTACCTCGGACGTCTACTGATGCCGGGCGAGCAGAAGATGGGCTTCCTGGCGACGGCGCTGCTCGGGATGGTCGGCTCGCTGGTCGGCGGGACCCTCGCTGCCCTGATCTTCGGTGGCGGGCTCGAACTGTCCGCGGCCGGCATCATCGGGTCGATCATCGGGGTGCTGATCGTGCTGCTCGTGATGATGAAGATGGACAAGGTCTGACCGAGCTGGCTCCCTCGGGCGCGCCTCGGTGCGCGGTCGCCGTCCGGCCGCTGCACCGGGGCGCGTCCGTGCGCCAGGCTGCCGCCGTCGCCCTCCCGTGTGACGCTCGGTAGCGTCCGCGGCTCCCTCCGTACCGAACGGGTCGCACCGTGCCATCGACGACGGGGCCGCTGGCCGCGCCCTCGCACCGCCGCCTCGCCGAGGACCTCCTCACCTGGAGCGATCGGACGCGGCGAGACCTGCCGTGGCGTCGGACCCGGGATCCCTGGGCGATCCTCGTCAGCGAGCTGATGCTCCAGCAGACCCAGGTCGCGCGGGTCGAGCCGCGCTACCTCGCCTTCCTCGAGCGGTTCCCCGACCCGGCGGCGTGCGCTGACGCCGCACCGGCCGAGGTCGTGCGGGCCTGGGCGGGCCTCGGGTACAACCGGCGCGCCATCAACCTGCACCGCACGGCGACGCTCACCGTCGAGCGCCACGGCGGCACGCTCCCCGACGATCTCGATGCGCTGCTCGCCCTGCCCGGCATCGGGCCCTACACCGCGAGGGCGGTGCTCGCGTTCGCCTTCGAGCGCGATCACGGTGTGGTCGACACCAACGCGGCGCGGGTCATCGCCCGGGCGGTGGCGGGTGAGCGGCTCACGGTCCGCGAGGTCCAGGACCACGCCGACGAGCTCGTCCCCCTCGGTCGCGGTTGGGAGTGGAACCAGGCGATCCTCGACCTCGGTGCCACCGTCTGCGTCAAGCGCTCGCCCCGCTGCGATCGCTGCCCCGTCGCGGAGCGGTGCAGCTGGGCCGCACGCGGTTGGCCGGACCCCGATCCCGCCGACGGCAGTGCCGGCACCTCCACCCCGCAGTCTCGCTTCGACGGCTCCGACCGGCAGGGACGTGGCCGCCTGGTCCAGGCCCTGCGGACCGGGCCGCTGGAGCTCGAGCGGCTCGCCGACGCCGCGGGCTGGCCCGAGGATCCCGACCGGGCGCGCCGCGTCGCTGACGGGCTCGTCGGCGACGGCTTGGCCGAGTACATCGACGGCCAGCTGCTGCTGCCGGCCTGAGGTCCGCGGTCCACCAGGGGCCGGAAGGGACGGCCCCCGGGGTGTGGAGCGGCCCGGGTGGGGTCGCGCCCCGTCGCTAGCCTTCCGGCGCCTCCGGTCACGGGGGCGGGAACCGGAGCGAGCCCGTGCGCGTCGAGGACCTGGTGGCGGACGTGCTCGCCTCGCTCGGCGGCTCCGCATCGGTGCCGCAGGTGGTGAAGACCACCAAGGCGAGGGGCGGTCCCCGCGTCCCCCGCGCTGCGGTCGAGCGCGCCCTGGCCTCCGACGCCCGCTTCGTCCCGGACCACACCGACCCGGGTCGGGCCCGGTGGGCGCTCGAGGAGGTGGCCCCAACACCGCTCGCGGCGCGGTCCGGCGCCGGTGGGTCGGCCGGGTCGCCCACCGGCGCGGCCGACGCGACCCGTGGCGCGCTCGACGCGCTGTCGCTGCGCGACTGGCAGGTCGAGGCGTTCGCGGCCTGGTCCGCCGCGGGCTGCCAGGGGGTGGTCGAGGCGGTGACCGGCACGGGCAAGACCCGGCTGGCGGTCGCGGTGCTGCGCAGCGTCGTCGACCGCGGGGGCCGAGGCCTCGTCATCGTGCCGACGATCGACCTGCTCGAGCAGTGGGTGCGTGAGCTGCGTGCCGCCCTCCCGGGCCACCGGCTCGGCCGGCTCGGCGGTGGCCACGACGACGACCTGTTCCGCTGCGAGGTCCTCGTCGCCACCCCGCACTCGGCGTCGGCGGTCCCGGTCGACCTCCCGCCCGACACGGTGGGGGTGCTCATCGCCGACGAGGCGCACCGCTACGGCGCGCCGACCTGGGGTGCGGCGCTGCGTGAGGAGTTCACGCTCCGGCTCGCGCTGACGGCCACCTACGAACGCAGCGACGAGGGGGTCGAGGAGGTCCTGCGCCCCTACTTCGGCGAGGTCGTCACCCGGTACGGGTTCGCCCGCGCGGTCGCCGAGGGGACCGTCGCCCCGTTCCGGCTGGGGCTCGTCGCGGTCCCGCTCACCGATGCCGAACGTGAGCTGCACGACCGCGCCGACACCCGGGTCCGCCAGCTCCACCGCGAACTCGTGGGCGTCCACGGTCTCTCCCGTGACCCACGGCGCCGCTTCGAGGCGGTGACCGCGATCGTCGCCGACGCGGAACGCTCGGGTCGCGACGGACCGTCACCTCGAGATCGGGGCCCTCTGGTCGCCGCCTGCCGCGAGTACCTCGTCCGCGTGCGTGAGCGGCGCGATGTCGCCGCTCAGGCCACCGGGAAGCTCGACGTCTGCGCCGCCGTGGCGCCGCAGCTCGCCGGTCGGCGGAGCCTGGTCTTCACCGACACCGTCGACCAGGCCGAGCTCGCGGCCGCGGTCCTCCGCCGAGCCGGCCGCGAGGCCCGGACCGTGCACGGCGACCTCTCAGGCGAGGAGCGCCGGGTACGCCTCGCGCTGTTCCGACGGGGAGACGTCGAGGTGGTGGTCGCCCCCCGGGTCCTCGACGAGGGCGTCGACGTGCCCGACGCCGACGTCGCGGTCGTCCTCGCCGCCTTCCGGACACGCCGGCAGCTGGTGCAACGGCTCGGACGGGTCCTCCGGGTGAAATCCGACGGTCGCGAGGCGAGGCTGCTGCTCGCCCACGCCGCGGGAACGGCTGAGGATCCGGACCGGGGGGGCCACGCCGACTTCCTCGACGATGTCCGCGACGTGGCGCGCGAGGTCGTCCGACTCGACGTCGGGCGCGACCCCGCGGCCGTGGCGGACTTCCTGCGCCGGTGAGCGCTCAGGACCGCTCGTCCGACCCCGTCGGCCATCGAGCGCTAACCTGCGCGGCGACCGCGCGCGTGCCGGTGACGGCGTGCGACCTCCGTCCGCAGGGTGCGATGACGGGTCAGCGGTCACCGGGTGGTGCCGCGCCGGCGCCGGATCCGGAGCGAGGAGGCCACCGGTGGATCTTGCGCGTGACGACGAGCTCCGTGCGGTCCTCGTCGTGCTCGCGCCGGGCTCGGTGCTCCGCGAGGGCATCGAACGCATCATCCGTGCCGGTCGCGGCGCGCTGATGGTCATCGGGTGGACGCCCGAGGTGGAGCCCCTGGTGTCGGGTGGGTTCGTCATCGATATCGCGGCCACCAGCCAGCGCATCGGGGAGCTGGCCAAGATGGATGGCGCCCTCGTGCTCGACAGCCAGGCCGAGCGGATCCTGCGCGCCAACGTCCACCTCGTGCCCGACCACCGCATCGAGACCACCGAGACCGGGACGCGGCACCGCTCGGCCGAGCGCACGGCCAAGCAGACCGGCGCACCGGTGATCACCGTGTCCGAGTCGATGGGGATGGTCACGCTCTACCTCGGCGACCGCAAGCACGTGGTCGAGGAGGTCTCGGCGCTGCTGGTCCGCGCGAACCAGGCGCTGTCGACGCTCGAGCGCTACCGCTCCCGCCTCGACGAGGTCTCGGCCACGCTGTCGGCCCGCGAGGTCGAGGACGCGGTGACCGTGCGTGACGCGGTGCTCACCCTCCAGCGGGCCGAGATGATGCGGCGCATCGCCCACGAGGTCGAGGACCACGTCGTCGAGCTCGGGTCCGAGGGCCGGCTGATCCGCCTCCAGCTCGACGAGCTCGTCGCGTCCGTGGCCGACGACCGCCAGCTGCTCGTGCGCGACTACCTCGCCGACCGGCGCCGCAAGCTCTCGCGCGTCCTCGCCGACCTCGCCAAGCTCACCACCGACGAGCTGCTCGACACCGCCCGGGTCGCCGAGTGCCTCTCGCTCGACCCCGACGCGCAGGACCGGGCGGTCACCCCCCGCGGGTACCGGTTGCTGTCACGCATCCCGCGGCTCCCGGCGGCCATCATCGAGCGGCTCGTGGAACGGTTCGGATCCCTGCCGCGCACGATGGAGGCCTCGCTCGAGGAGCTCGGCGAGGTCGAGGGCGTCGGTCCTGCTCGGGCACGATCGATCCACGAGGGGCTGCGCCGGCTCGCCGAGGCCTCCCTGCTGGAACGTTACGTCTGAGCGGCGGTATCCCGGTCGCGGCCGCGGTCGGCCCGCGCGCGTCCACCTGGCCGGGAAAACACGCCGTGACCTGCGGTTCCTGCCCGGGAACGCCGTGACGACGGCCCCGGCCGTGTGGTAGCATCGGGACCCATCCAGCACGCGCCGTGGTGTCGTGTACCGCGTGCAGCCCCGCCTCCCGTCGCCTCGTGACCTCCCCGGTCCCGGCTGCCGTGGGCGCCCGCTGCCCGGTCGACGGCGACCACCTCGACGCCCCTCACCGGGGCCCTGCAGGAGCGATCACGTGGCGTACAGCGTCGGCGACACCGTCATCTACCCCCACCACGGCGCCGCGGTGATCGAGCGCAAGGAAGCGCGGGAACTGAAGGGCGAGTCCCGCGAGTACCTGGTCCTCCGCCTCACCTACGGCGATCTGACGCTGATGGTCCCGGCCGACTCCTGCGAGGAGGTCGGCATCCGGGACGTGGTCTCCAAGAAGGAGGTCGAGCAGGTGCTCGACGTCCTGCGCGAGCCCGAGGGCAAGGCGGCCGGCAACTGGTCGCGTCGCTTCAAGGCCAACTACGAGAAGCTGCGCTCCGGCGACATCTTCCAGGTCGCCGAGGTCGTGCGGAACCTCGCCGTCCGCGAGAAGGACAAGGGCCTGTCCGCGGGTGAGAAGCGGATGCTGACCAAGGCCAAGCAGATCCTCCTCTCCGAGCTCGCCGTGGCGATCAAGAAGGACGAGGAGAAGGCCGAGGAGCTCGTCGAGCAGACCCTGGCCGAAGCCGAGGAAGCACAGGCGCAGATCTGACCGACCAGCAGCTCCGGCGCAACGGGCGTCGGCCGGGGGCCGCGCGCTCGGGGGTGACGGTCGTCGAGCTGTTGCGCCTCGGCATCGTCCTGGTCGTCACCGGTGCCGGGTACGCGCTCGGTCCGGACGTCGACGACCTGCTCGGTCTCGACGACGTCGAGACCACCCGGCTGGTGACCTCCGTGCTCGGGGCGCTGATCGGGTACGTCGTCGGTGGCGTCGTCGGTCGCGCCGTGGTGCGCCAGGTCGACACCGCCGCGGAGCGTCTCGAACGCATCTCCTCCGCCCAGCTCGTCGCGGCGGCGCTCGGTGGCGCCGTCGGCGCGCTGGCCGGCGTGCCGTTCCTCCTGCCGGTGCTGCTGCTGCCCTACCAGGCGGTGACGGTGCCGCTCGCGCTGCTGGTGGTGCTCTCGCTCGGGTACGCCGGCGCCCGGCTCGGCGCGCTCCGTGGCGCCGACCTCGGCCGCTACATCGGTGTGCGCGGCCGGCTCGAGGTGTCGAACCCGTCGAGCGGCGGGGGCGTGAAGCTCGTGGACTCCTCGGCGCTGGTCGACGGCCGGCTGGTCGAGATCGCCCGTGCCGGGTTCCTGGAGGGCACGCTGGTGGTGCCCACCTTCGTGCTCGGCGAGGTCCAGGCCCTGGCCGACAGCAGCGATCCCCAGGTCCGCCGCCGCGGCCGCCGTGGCCTCGATCTGTTGCGTGTCCTCCAGGACGAGGCGATCGTTCCCGTCGAGGTGAGCGAGGACCCCCAGGCGGCGTTCAGCGAGGTCGATGCGAAGCTCGCCGCGATGGCACGTGCCCGCAAGGCCCAGCTGCTGACGTGCGACGGGGGCCTGGCACGGGTCGCCGAGGTCAGCGGGGTGCGCGTGCTGAACGTCCACGAGCTCGCCGACGCGGTGCGGCCGGCGGTGCTGCCCGGCGATCAGCTGCGCCTGCGGATGGTCAAGGCGGGGCGCGAGAAGCGCCAGGCGATCGGCTACCTCGACGACGGCACGATGGTGGTGGTCGACGACGCGGTCGAACGGGTGGGCGAGGACGTCGAGGTCGACGTCACCTCGATCGTCACGGGCCGGCAGGGGCGCATGCTGTTCGGCGTGCCGAGGGGTCACGCGTGACCTCGGGTCCCGTCGATCCTCCGGTGGGCGCGGTCGTTGTCGCCGCCGGCACCGGCGAGCGGCTCGGGGCCGGACGGCCGAAGGCGCTGGTCGAGGTCGGTGGGGTGAGCCTGGTGGCGCACGCCGTGGCCGCGCTGCGAGCCGCCGGCATCGAGCACGTCGTGGTCGTCCACACCCCGGGTGAGGCGGCGGCGTTCGCGGCAGCCGTCGGCGACCGTGACGTGGTGCTGGTCCCGGGTGGGGCGGATCGGTCCGCGTCCGTGCGCGCGGGCCTCGCTGCGCTCCCCGAGGACATCGAGGTGGTGGCCGTGCACGACGCAGCACGCGCGTTCACGCCGCCTGATGTGATCCGTGCGGTGGTGGCTGCGGTGGTCGGGGGCGGTACGGATCCGGCGACCCACGACCGCCCGGCGAGCGCTTCCGCGGAAGCGGTGATCGCCGCGGCGCCGGCGGTGCCGATCGCGGACACGCTCAAGCGCGTGGACGGCACCTACATCACCGGCACGGTGGACCGCAACGATGTGGTCGCGGTCCAGACCCCGCAGGTCTTCCCGACGTCGGTGCTGCGTGCCGCGATCGCCGACGAGGCGTCGGCGACCGACGACCTGGCGCTCGTCGAACGTCACCTCGCCGATGGCCGACTGCGCGGACGCGTGGTGTGGGTGCCCGGGTCGTCCCGCGGTCTCAAGGTGACCCACCCCGAGGACCTCACGCTGGCGGAAGCCTGGGCGGCGGGCGTCCCCACCACCTGATCTCCGTCGGTCGGGCTCAGACGAGCTGTGCGAAGGCGAGCGCGAGGGTGGCCGTCCCGAGCAGCGTGGTCAGCGCCGCGAGGAGGATGGCGCGCGTCTGTCCAGTCACGGCGGTGAGCAGTTCCTGACGGAAGACCGCGGTGAGCCGCTCGGTCCGGCGCCGACGGCGGCGGTCAGCTGTTCACGGAGCTGACGACGTCGGCGTTGATCGATGGCCGCTGTGACACCCCAGATCGGGATCGGCAACGACCGCACCGTACGGGTGAGCGAAGGAGCATCGAGGCCGGCTCGATGGTGTCCGTGGAGGTCGGCCCAGGGGCTCCCGGTTGGCGATCGCGCTCCGACCGCGGACCGAGGTTCGCCGGCCTCGTCGATCTGCACGGCCCGGTGCTAGCGATCAGGCGGCGAGCTCGAGGATGCCGGCCTCGTGGTAGGTGGCGACCAGGACGT
>JBBECA010000013.1:41034-44359 GCA_040882055.1 Nitriliruptor sp. | reverse complement strand
CTGCGCCGCGACGGCGACGTCTTCATCCTCGACCTCGGTGACGACGAGAACCGCTTCAACCCACCTTGGCTCGACGCGGTCGAGGCGGCGCTCGACGAGGTGGAGGCCGCGGACGGACCGCGGGCGCTCGTGACCACCGCTACCGGGAAGATCTGGTCCAACGGGCTCGATCTGACCTGGATGAGCGAGCACCCCGACCAGGTCGCCGACTTCGTCCAGCGGGTCCACGGACTGTTCGCCCGCGTGCTCAGCTCCCCGGTGCCATCGGTCGCCGCCATCCAGGGCCACTGCTTCGCGGCCGGGGCGATGCTCTCGCTCGCGCACGACCAGCGGGTCGCGCGCGCGGACCGCGGCTTCTGGTGCCTGCCCGAGGTCGACATCCACATCCCCTTCACGCCGGGGATGAGCGCGCTCATCCAGGCACGGCTCACGCCGGCCACGGCGCACCAGGCGATGACGACCGCGCACCGCTACGGCGGCGCGGATGCGTACGCGGCCGGGATCGTCGATGCGGCGGTCGCCGAGGACGAGGTGCTCCCGGTCGCGCTCGAACGTGCCCGCGCGTTGGCCCCGAAAGCCGGTCCCACGCTGGCCGCGATCCGGACCGGGATGTACGGCCACGCGCTCGAGGAGCTACGGCGGGACATCCCGATCGTCCTGCCCTGAGGCTCGCCGGCTGACGGCTCGGAGGCACGCCGGAGCGCCGGCACCGTGGTGCGCACGCTGCGGGCCGCGGACTCGGATACCGCGCGGTCCGTGCGCTGCCGGGAGGAGCTCCGCCGCGGGACGGTGAACGACAGGGGTGGACCCGATCACCGCCGGTGATCACCGACCCGAGGTCACGCCGTGCGTCGTCGCCGTTCCTCCGCCGCCTCCGCGAGCGCGCTCGCGCTCCTGCTCACGGTCGGCACCGTCAGCACCGCCGCGGGTCACGAGCTGGACCACGTCGTGCCCGGCTTCGCGCCGACCGCGACGTTGTCCACGGCCGTCAACGCCGGCGGTGACGGCGCTGCCTGGGAGCTGGTCACCACCATGGTGACCGGCAACCCGCACACCGACCTCGACTTCTTCACCCAGGGCGAGGACACCTACCTCGCCGCCGGCACCCTCGGGACGGGCGCCAACGCCGGCGGGCAGACGATCGTGCGGCTCACCGAGGACGGTGAACTCGCCCCCACGTTCGTCGCCGGCCACCCCTCGGCCGCCTGCCTGTCGGACCCGAGCGCCGTGCTCGGCCTGCAGCACGACGTCGAGGCGACCCCGAAGGGCGACGTCCTGCTGAACACCGACTGGGGCGACCTCGTCGACCGCCACGCCGACGCGCAGCTGCTGCTCGACGCCACGGACGCCTCCGGTCGCTGCCACGACGGCGGCGAGGTCCCGGTCGTCGGCGCGGCTCCGCAGGGCGGGATCGAGATCATCGACATCACCGACCCGGCGAACCCGGTCGAGATCGGGCTGACCAGCCACATCGGCGAGGCCCACACCGTCAACGTCGACCCGAGCCGACCCCACATCGCCTACGTGGTCACCTCCGACAGCGTCCGCGTGGACGCGGACGGCCAGCGGGCCAACGAGACGACCGCCACCAACAGCAACCTCGACGGCTTCGAGGTGATGGACCTGCGCAGCTGCCTCGAGGAGCCGTTCGGCGATCTGGCGGAGAACGCGGAGGTCGAGGAGAAGCGGACGTCGTGCCAGCCGGAGGTGTACCGCTACCGGTACGAGGACGTGCAGATGGCTCTGGGTCACACCAACAAGACCCAGGTCCACGGCTGCCACGAGCTCGAGATCTACCCCGATGATCGCCTGACCTGCGCTGGCGGCGACGCGATGCTGCACTTCGACATCAGCGGCATGTTCGACGGCAACGGCACTCCCGACGACCGCACCGACGACACGATCAACGGCGATCCCCTGCCGTGCGCGGTTCGTCCGTCGAGCTCGGGTCCGGCCACCACCACCGGCGCGATGGTCACCGACTGCGTCGTCGGCGCGGACGGGCAGGACCTGCGCGTCCACGGCTGGCTCGCGAGCGACGCACCGTCGGTCGCGGGCGTCGAGTGGCTCGGGTCGGCGCACCACCAGGGCCGCGAGGCGCTGGTCGACAGCGCGGTCGCACCGGCCTACCCCGCGTCCGAGGACGTCGACTTCAACCACGAGGCCGAGTACACCCACTCGGGTCGCAACGTCATCGTCACCGACGAGCGTGGCGGCGGCGTAGCCCCCGGTGGCGCATCCTGCTCGCCCGGGGTCGACATCCCGCAGGGCAACGGCGGGTTGCACGGGTACAACGTCGAGCGGCTGGAGGGCGGCGGGACCCCGGCCGGCTACCAGGCGCCGGCCACCGCCGAGGAGGCGTGGGAGTCGTACGCGCGTACCTCCGAGGGCGAGAAGGCCATCGCCCGCGCGCCGATCAACACCCAGCCGCAGGCGACCGAGTGCACCGCCCACGTGTTCCACCAGATCCCCGGCCAGAACCGCATCTTCATGGGCTGGTACAGCCAGGGGGTCCAGGTCTGGGACTACGTCGAGGGCGTGGACGAGGACGGCACCGAGACCCTCGACTTCCACCACGTCGGCCACTTCACCCCCGAGCTGGCCAACACCTGGACCTCCGCGGTCTGGCGGGTGGGCGAGAACGAGGACGGCACCTTCACCTACGACGGGGTCAGCACGGACTTCAACATCGGCAACGGCCGCAGCGCGCTCGACTTCTACCGCGTGACCCTGCCGCCACCGCTCCAGTTCGCGGGTGAGATCGAGGGCGAGGACCCGCCGGTCGAGGAGCCACCGGTCGAGGAGCCACCGGGGGAATCCGACGACCGTGGCCGCAGCTGCGATGAGGACCGTCCGGGACAGGGCCAGGGCCAGGGCAACCGGCCGCCGCACTGCGACGACCGCGAGCCCGGTTGCGATCGTCCGGCCGAGGGGCGGGGCAACGGGCCGGAGCGCTGCGACGCCGCTGCCCCCACGGGCGGCTCCGACGACCCGACCGCGACCACGACCTCGTCGCAGACCGAGGTGCTCGACCTGCGCGACCTCGGGATCCTCGCCCGTGATGTCCCGGCGCCGCGGCCGGACCTGTCAGCGTCGCTGGTCGCCTTGAGCCTCGCCGCGGCGCTGTTGGCCACGCGGTGGGTACGTCGCCGTCACCTCGCGGGTGTCCCGAGGTAGCAGGATGGGAGGGCCGGGGGGGGGGGGGGGGGGGGGCGCCCCCCCCGCCCCCCGCCCCCGCCCCCCGCCCCCGGGGGGGCCCCCCCCCCCCCCCCCATGGAGGCGCTCGGCCGCTATGCGCCGGTGCGGCCCGAGGGCTCGGCGGCAG
>JBBECA010000013.1:0-41024 GCA_040882055.1 Nitriliruptor sp. | reverse complement strand
CCCCCCCCCCCCCCCCCCCCCCCCCGCCACACCTGGTGCCGCCTCAGTTCTTGGTGAGACCGCTGCCGCGCGAGATGATCCCGGCCCGCCGGGCCTCGACCTCCGACGCGTCGACCTGCACCTCGAAGGCACGCTCGCGCTCGGTCAGCAGCGCCTCGTCGAGCGGGACGCCGTCGAGCGCCCGGTAGGTCGCGAGGATGGCCGCGAGCACGCGCTGGTCGGCCTCGGCGATCGCCGAGGCGGCCTCCACGGCCGCGTCGAGCAGCTGGTCGTGCGGGACGACCGCGTTGACCAGCCCCATGGTGCGTGCCTCCTCGGCGTCGACGAACCGGCCGGTCAGGCTCATGCCGAGGGCGTTGCGCCGGCCGACGTAGCGCGACAGCAGCACGGTGAGGCCGCCCGAGGGGTGGATCCCGACGCGACCGTGGGTGTCGGCGAACCGCGCGTTCTCGGAGGCGATGGCGAGGTCGCAGTCGAGGACGAGTTCGAGCCCGCCGGTGACCGCGGCGCCGTTGACGGCCGCGATGGTCGGCGTGGCGACCTGCTGGAGCGCGACCCACGGGTCGTCTCCCCGCTCGCCGATGGCGCGCAGGTCGATGACCCCCGAACCGACCTCAGCGAGGTCGAGACCGGCGCAGAAGACCGGGTCGCTGCCGGTGAGCACGATCGCGCGGACGTCGTCGTCGGCGTCGAGCTCGCGGAGCACCGCCACCAGACGCTCGATGGTCCGCAGGTCGAGCGCGTTGCGCCGGTCGGGCCGGTGCAGGGTCAGCACGCGGACGTGGTCGGCGGGGGTCGAGATCAGGAGGGTGTCGGACACGGGCGGAGCTCCTCAGCAGGGTGGCCGGTCGGCGGCCGATCGACGCGTCGGATCGGACCGCGGTCACGAGCGGAGTCGAGCACGCGCGCCGAGCTGACGCACAACCGTCGCCGGCCGCGTGACCGTGCCAGCGGTGGCTAGCGTCCCGGGGGTGTCCGCTCCCGTCGCCGTCGCCGATCCGCTCCGCACCCGCGTGTCGGTCGCGCTGGGTGGGGCTGCGGGCGCCCTGCTGCGGACCGGTCTGGTCGCAGGTGCAGCGCTCATCGCGCCGAACGGTGCCGTCCTGGCGCTGGTGCTCGGCAACATCCTCGGAGCGGCGGGCCTCGGGTGGCTCGTCGGACGGGGTGCGACCGACCCCCGCGTCGCCCGGATGCTCCCCCTGCTCGGGACGGGCGTGCTCGGGGCGTTCACGACCTTCTCGGCGCTCGTCGACCGCATCGGCCGCACGTTGCTCGAGGGTGAACCGGTCCTCGCACTCGCGATCGCTGCCGTCAGCATCGCGGGCGGGGTGGCCGCCGGGTCTGCGGGTCTGCGGATCGGATGCGCCGGACGCCGCCGTGGCGGGCCGGAGGGAGGCCGCCCGTGAGCGCCGCAGGTCTCGTGTGGGTGACGATCGGCCTCGCCGTCGCGGGCGCCGTCGGCAGCCTGGTCCGACACGAGGTCGTCTCGCGGGCTGGACCGTCCGGGACGGCCTCGCGGGCCCGGGCCGTCGCCGGCGTGAACCTCGCCGGCGCGGCCATCGTCGCGGTCGCGGGGCTCACCGATCCGGGTCCCGGCTGGCGCACGATCGTGGTCGTCGGGCTCGCGGGGTCGCTGACGACGTTCTCGACCTGGGTCGTCGATGCCGTGACCGCTCACGGGGCGGGGCGCGGTCTGGTGCGTGTCGCCGCCTGGGACCTGCTCGGCCAGCTGGTGGTCGGCGTGGCCGTGGTCGCCATCGTGCTGCGGCTCGGGTGAGCTGGCGGGACCGCCTCCGTGCCGGCCACGCGTCGGGGAGGCCGGCACGCCCGTCGTTCGGGCGGCGGCCTCGGGTACCGTCTCCCCGACGCGCGGTGGTGGCCGGTGGACGACTCTCCCGCCCACGCGCGGCTCCCCCGGCGTCACGCGTGCGCCGCTCCTCCCGGAAAGGACCCGACCGTGGCTGCCGTCACGTCCTCTCCGCGTGTGGTTGCCGAGGCGGCCCGGCGCCGGACCTTCGCGATCATCTCCCACCCGGATGCGGGCAAGACGACCCTCACCGAGAAGTTCCTGCTCTACGCCGGCGCCATCGGTCGCGCCGGCGCTGTGCAGACGCGCAAGACCGACCGGGCCACCACCTCGGACTGGCTCGAGCTCGAGCAGCAGCGCGGCATCTCGGTGTCCTCGGCCGTGGCGCGCTTCGAGCACGACGGTCACGTGCTGAACCTCCTCGACACCCCCGGTCACCGTGACTTCTCCGAGGACACCTACCGGGTCCTGTCCGGCGTCGATGCGGCCGTGATGGTGCTCGACGCCGCTCGTGGTGTGGAGCCGCAGACCGAGAAGCTCTACGCCGTCTGCAAGGCCCGAGGCACGCCGGTCATCACCTTCGTCAACAAGATGGATCGACCCTCGCCCGAGCCGCTCGAGATCCTCGACGACATCGAGGCGACGCTCGGGCTCGTCGGCCAGCCGGTGACCTGGCCCATCAAGCCGGAGGGGCGGTTCCAGGGCGTGGTCGACCGTCGCACGTCCCGGGCGTTCCGCTACGAGGCGGCTGGCGTCCGCGGGGGGCAGATGGCCCAGGAGGACGTCGAGGACCTCACGGGTTCCGACAGCTGGGTCGCCGAGGAGGTGCGTGAGGAGGTCGAGCTGCTCGACGCCATCGGCGCGGACGTCGACGTCGACGCGTTCCTCGCCGGGGTCGCCTCACCGGTGTTCTTCGGCTCCGCGCTGTCGAACTTCGGCGTGCGGCTCCTGCTCGACGCGATCGTCGAGCTCGCCCCGCCGCCCGCCGCCCGGCCGACCCGGGACGGCGGGCAGCGCGAGATCGACGAGCCGTTCAGTGGCCTGGTCTTCAAGATCCAGGCGAACCTCGACCCGCGCCACCGCGACCGGATGGCGTTCGTGCGCGTGTGCTCGGGCAAGTTCGAACGCGGCGAGACGCTGATCAACAACCGCACCGGGCGGGGGACGACCGCGAAGTACGCCACCGCCGTGTTCGGCCGCGACCGCGAGACCGTCGACGAGGCCTACCCGGGCGACGTCATCGGGCTCATCAACGCGATGGACCTGCTCGCGGGCGACAGCCTGCACGCCCCGGACGCGCCGGTGGTCTTCCCGCCGCTGCCCACCTTCACCCCCGAGCACTTCGCCACCGCCCACCCGACGGATCGCAACCGCACCAAGCAGTTCCGCAAGGGGGTCGACCAGCTCGACGAGGAGGGTGTGGTCCAGGTCCTGCGTCACCCGGACCTCGGCGACCAGGCCCCGATCTGGGCGGCGGTCGGCCGCCTGCAGTTCGAGGTGGCGACCTGGCGGATGGAGCACGAGTTCGGTGCCCCGGTCCGGCTCGAGGGCACCCGCTTCGAGGTCGCCCGCGCCACCGACGAGGACGGCGCGAAGAAGCTCGCCGGGATGCGGGACGTCGAGGTCTACCGACGCTCGACCGGCGCTCCGATGGCGCTGTTCCGCAGCCGCTTCGTGGCCGACCGCGTCGCGGCTGACCACCCGGACCTGATGCTCGACACGCTGGTGCTCGGTTGACCGACCAGCGGCGTCGCTGCCGTCGACCCGTCCGCGTCGCGCGGCCCTCGACGACGCGGATGGCGGCGTGACGCTCGACGGCCTCCTCCCGCTGACCGACCCGGGTGCGGTCTTCGCGGTGCTGTTCCTGCTCGTGCTGCTCGGCCCGCTGGTCGCCGAACGGCTGCGGCTGCCCGCCATCATCGGGCTCGTGCTCGGCGGCATGCTCATCGGGCCGAACGTGGCGGGTGTGCTCGGGCAGAACACCTTCATCGAGACGCTCGGCTACGTCGGCCTCCTGTACCTGATGTTCCAGGGCGGCCTCGACCTCGACCTCGACGGGTTCCGGCGCTACCGCCGCGAGTCGCTCACCTTCGGTGTGGCGACCTTCGTGCTGCCGATGGTGCTGGTCACCGCCGTGGCGCTCCTGATGGGTGTCGAGTGGCTCGCTGCGATCATCATCGCGTCGGCCTTCGCGAGCCACACGCTGCTCAGCTACGGCACGATCTCGCTGTTCGACCTCACCAAGAACCGCGCCGTCACCGCCTCGCTCGGGGCCACCCTCATCGCCAACGTCGCGGCGCTGTTGGTCCTCGCCGTGGCGGCAGCGGGTGCCTCGGGGGACGGCGGGTTGGGGTACTGGGCCCTGTTCACCGTCGGGCTGGTCGTCTACGTGACGGTCCTGCTGTACGCCGTCCCCCGTGCCACACGCTGGTTCTTCACCGGGTTCGGACAGGATCGCCGCGTGCGCCTGACCTACCTGCTCAGCGGGATGGGCGTCGCCGCCGTGGTCGCCGGCGCCATCGGTATCGAGCCGATCGTCGGCGCCTTCCTGGTGGGGCTGGCCTTCAACCCGTTCGTACCTGCGCGGACCGCCATCGCCGAACGGGTGCACCTGCTCGGCGAGAGCGTGTTCATCCCCGCGTTCCTCATCTCGACCGGGATGATGCTCGACCCGTTGGCCGCCGCCGACCCACGCACCGCCGGGCTCGCTGCGGCCTTCACCGCCGCCATGGTCGTGGCCAAGCTCGCGGCGTCGGAGGCCACGGGCCGGCTGATGGACGCCACCGGCCCCGAGCGCGGCGTCATGTTCTCCCTCACGGTCGGACAGGCCGCCGGTGCCCTCGCCGCCACCACGGTCGCCGCGGAGCTCGAGCTGATCACGTCCGTCGAGGTCAACGCGGTCGTCATCGTCATCCTCGCTTCGGCCCTGTTCGCCGGGCTGACGGCGGACCGGTTCGCACCGCGCATCGAGGTGCCGGAACGCTCGGACGGACCGATCGGCACGCGGGTGGTGGTCCCGGTCGCCAACCCCCACACCGTCGAGTCCCTGGTCCGCGTGGCGGCCCAGGTCGCGGCCGCCGACTCGGGGGCGGTCGTTGCGGTCAACGTGCTGCCGCTGGACGCACGCCCGGAGCAGATCCGCGCGCACCGCGACCTCGCTATCGCCGCGGAGAAGGTCGCGCTCGGTGCCGGTTCGGAGGTGCAGACCTCGGTGCGGATCGACGCGTCCACCGGCGGCGGGGTCCTGCACACGGTCGTCGAACAACAGGGCACCGCGTTGGTCATGGGCTGGAAGGGCTACGCGAACGCCAGGGAGGGCTTCTTCGGCACCGTGATCGACCAGATCGTGGCCGACAGTCCGGTCCCGGTGCTCGTGTGCCGCCCGGGGGAGGACGACCGCACCGCTCGTGTCGTGATCGTGCTCACCAAGGACGACGTCGGCCCCGGCAGCCTGCTCGGCACCGCGCTGGCCTTCGAGATCGCGGGCCGGTTGTCACGGCAGGCGGAGGCGGACGTGGTCGTCATCACCGACCATGAGGAGGACCTGGTCCGGACCCAGATGGGCAACCTCGACGTCGACGAGGCCGACGTGACGATCATCGCCGTCGAGGGGGTGCTCGGCCGGCTGAACCGCCTGCTCGAGCCGGGGGACGTGGTCCTGACCGGGATGCCGCCGACGACCAGCCGCCTGGGTCGCGGCGCGCGCCGCCTGGCACGCGCGGCGGAGGGCCGCACCGTCATCGTCGCCGTCCCGCACTGAGCCTGGTCCGACCGACCCCCGAGCCCGGTCGGCGGATCTTCGAGCAGGCTCACCACCCGGGGAGCGAGGTCCACCGGTAGGGTTCGGGGCTTTCGGTCCGATGAACCCTGGAGCCAGCGTGTCCTTCGCGCTCCCCGAGCTGCCGTTCCACGAGGCTGGCCTGATCTTCGCCGTCCTCACGGCCGCCATCCTCCTCGCCTCGAGCCTCGCCAGACGGCTCCGCTTGCCGGAGATCATCGTCATCGTGCTGCTCGGCTTCGCCGTCGGCCCGACCGGCCTCGGCCTCATCGAGCGTGCGGGCGTCGTCGAGGTGCTCGGCACCGTCGGCCTGCTGTACCTGATGTTCGTGGCCGGCCTCGAGCTCGATCTCGACGACTTCATCGCCAACCGCCGGGACTCCATCGGCTTCGGGACGCTCACGTTCGTTGTTCCCATGATCCTCGGCACGCTCAGCTCGCTGGCCCTCGGCTACGACCTCCTGCCGTCGATCCTGCTGGCCTCGTGTTGGGCGTCGCACACGCTGGTCACCTACCCGGCGTTCCAGCGTGCTGGGACGTTCGGCAACCGGGCCGTCGCGACCACCGTCGGCGCCACGATCATCACCGACACCGCTGCCCTCCTCGTCCTCGCCGTCGTCGCGCGCGCCTTCCAGGGCGCGCTGACCCCCGTGTTCTGGTTGACCCTGCTGCCGTCGATGGCGGTGGTGACCGCGGGGGCCGTGCTGGGGCTGCCGCGACTGGCCCGTTGGTACTTCTCCGGTCCGGGCCAGGACCGTGGCCGCCGCTTCCTGTTCGTCATGGTGGCGCTGTTCGTCACCGCGTCGCTGGCTGAGCTCATCGGCATCGAGGCCATCGTCGGGGCGTTCCTCGCCGGGCTCGCCCTGAACCGGAGCGTGCCGAACGGCGGCGCGCTGATGGAGCGCATCGACTTCCTCGGCGCGAGCCTCTTCATCCCGCTGTTCCTGCTGGCCACGGGGATGCTCATCGACCTCGCGGTCCTCACCGACCCGCGCACCCTCTACGTCGGCGCCGTGTTCACCGTGATCGCGATGCTCGGCAAGTTCCTCGCGGCGGCCATCTCCGGCAAGCTGTTCGGGTACCGGGGCGCCGAGGTCGGCGCGATGTTCGCGTTGTCCAACGCCCAGGCGGCCGCCACCCTCGCCGCGGTGGTCGTCGGCCTCGACGTCGGCCTGATCGACACCGACACGGTCAACGCGGTCATCCTCGTGATCCTCGTCACCTGTCTGGTCGCCTCGTCGCTGGCCAACCGGTACGCGGGGCGGCTGCCGAAGCCGGTCCGGTCGCGCGACTTCGGCGAGGTCGTCGTCGTCCCGTTGGCCAACCCACGGAGCGCCCCCCGCCTGATGCGGCTCGCGTCCGCGTTCGCGCGCGCGGGTGGCGGACTGGTGGTCCCCGTCCTCGTCTCCCCCTCCGAGACCGACGAGGCACTGCTCGAGCGCCTGCGCGAGCTCGACGCCGACATGATCGAGGTGGCGCAGTCCGCCGGCGCCGAGGCGCGGAGCGTGCTGCGCATCGACGCGTCGGCGGAGCTCGGTATCGCCCACACGGTCGTCGAACAACGAGCCTCCCTGCTGGTGCTCGGTTGGAAGGGTGCGACGGCGAGCCGCCGCGCCAGCTTCGGTGGGATCATCGACGGGGTGCTCGCTCGCGCTGCCGTCCCGACGCTGGTGACCTACGCGGGCGACCAGCCCATCGAGCGCATCCTCCTCGTGGTGGACGAGAGCGTGATGACCGAGAGTGGGCAGGGGCCGCTGCAGCTCGCGATGGACACGGCACGGCACGTGCGTGGGGACCTCGGCGGGGTGCCGATCGAGGTCCTCGGGAACAGCGCGGACGACGCCGTGACGCAGCGGGTCCGGCGCGAGCTCGACGTCGAGATGGGCACGGACGGTCGCCGCCGCTCCATCGTCGTCAAGAGCCACGCGAGGCCGACCGATCTCGTCATCCTCCCGACCATCCGCGACGAGACGCACCTGCGTGCCGTCGCGACCCGGGCCCTGCGCGCGGTCCCGGCCGGCGCCTCGCTGCTCGTCGCCGTCGCCGAACCGGCCCCCGCCCTCGCGGACCGGTCGGATGGCGAGGCGGTCGGTCGCGCGGGCGAGCTCGTCGACGGTCCGGACCCATCTTCGTCCCAGGGGGTCGGTGACACCACCACGGGGGTCGAGGGCGCCTGAGCTGCTGGCTCAGCCGCTCGTGCGGCAGGCGGCACACCGTCCGGTCACCACGAGTTCGACGTCCTCGGCCTCGAACCCGTGCCCCTCGTCGAGGTGGGCCCTGATGTCGGCGACCAGCGAACCCACGTGGTGGTCCACCGTGCCGCACTCCCCACACACGATGTGGAAGTGCTCGTCCGGGTGTGCGCGCTCCCAACGGGCGGCTTCCGTGCCTCCGAGCCGGGCCTCCCGGGCGAGGTCGAGCTCGGAGAACAGCGCCAACGCCCGGTAGATCGACGCGAGGTCGACCTCCTCCCCGTCGGCCTGCAGGGCGCGTTGGATCTCTTCGACGGTGAGGTGCGCGCGGGCGTCACGGAGCACGCGCCACACCGCCCGCCGGGGGCGGGTGCTGCGGTGGCCGTGCTCGCGCAGGGTCCGCTCGAGGTCGCTCGTGGAGTCCACACCAGCCAGATTACGGGGGCGTGCCCACCCCCGGCGCGGGCCGGAGGGTGACCAGCAGCCCCGACCGCAGCTTCGGTGCGACGTAGGTCGTCTTCGGGGGCACGGTCCGGCCCTCCCGGGCGACGGCGAGGATGTGCTCGATCGTCGGCGGGTACAGCGCGATGCCGACCGTCCCGGGCCGGACCAACGCGCCGAGACCGAGGGGCGCGGGGACCGGGACCGCGACCGGCACGGGGCGCCCGCGCTGCTGCAGGAGGGGGAGCAGGTCGCGTTCGACGAGCCGGACGTCGAGCGCCTCGACGACGTCCTCGTCGCGCACGAGAGTGCGGACGTCGGCGTGCCACCACGAGCCGTCGAGCACGAGGGTGACGGTGTGGGGCTGGTCAGGTGATCGCGGCGACGCGACGGGTGTCAGGGGCACGCCTGCCCGTCGGAGCCGGTCGAGGATCGCGTCGGCCGCTCCGTCGGAGGTGACCACGTCGTCGACGCGTCGGTGGAAGGCGCGGACATCGAGGTGGTCGGTCGGCATGACGGCGCAGAGCACCCGGCCGGCAGCGTCCTCCGGACCCGCTCCGGTGGAAGCGGCGTACCGTGCGGCGGCAGCTGCGCGGTGGTGACCGTCGGCGATGTAGGCCACCCCGGCACCGTCCACGGCGGCGCGCAGGCGGTCGCCGAGCGCAGATCCGGTCACGCACCAGAACCCGACGTCCACCCCGTCGTCCGCGCGGAACGCCACGTCGGGGGTGGTCGCCGAGGTGGCCGCCCGGGTCGCCGCGGTGACCTCGCGGTCCGGCTCCTGCGTCAACGCGATCGGGGACGAGGCCACCCCCACCACCTCGAGGTAGCGCGCGAGCTGGTCGACGCGGTCGCTGTCGACGCGCTCGTGCGGGAGGACCCGCCCGTCCCCGAACGCCGCCACCGGCACGTCCCCGATGATGGCCGTCGCCGGTGGCCCCCCGGCTCCCGAGCGCAGCTCGAGGACACCGACGCACGGGGCACCGATCGGGCGGTACCGGCCGGCTGCGAGCAACGTGGTGAGGTGGTCACGGCACCGGGTGAGGGCCATCTCGAGCGCCCCGCGGTCCCGAGCGGTACCGGGTGGCAGCGCACCGAGGTAGCTGTCCGGATCCGTGGCGGCGACCGCCTCGCGTGTCCGCGGATCGAGCGCGTCGTAGGGCGGCGCGACGACCCTCCGGGCGCTGCGCTGGCGCACCACGTGACCGGTGAAGGCGTGCAGGTCGAGCACGTTGGTCTCCGGTGGGGGATCGGCGACCCGGGGAACCTAGGGTGCGCAGCCCCGTCCGGTGCCGGAGCTGCTGGTGACGCGCGTCGTGCTGATGAGCGGGACCGATCGGGGGCACACCTACCCGACGGTCGCCGTCGCGCTCGCCCTGCGCGATCGCGGCCACGACGTCCTGGTGGTGACCGGCGCGCGTCGCGGACTCGAGCTCGACGCTGCAGGCGTCGACTGGACCCCGATCCCCGAGGCGGAACCGCACGAGGAACGTCGCGACCTGTCGCAGAACCTGTGGTCGTGGGCCGCTGCCGCGGCGCGTCCGACCGCGTCGCTGCTCGAGCGGTGCGACGCGGAGGTGGTGGTCAGCGACGTCCTCATGGCGGCCGGCGGGTTGGCGGCCGAGCTGCGCGGCGTGCCGTGGGTCCAGCTGGTGCCGCACCACCTGTCCGACCAGGCGGTGGAGCTGCCGCCGATGGGGCTCGGCCGCCACCCCTCACGCCGGCCGTGGGTGCGAGCCGACGACCGCCTCATCCACCACCGTGCCGCGCGGTCCATCGCTCGAGGCCGCGACGACCGTCGCGCGGCCCGGCGCGGTCTCGGCCTCACCGGCAGCGGCCGGCCGGCCGCCCGCCTGATCGCCTCGCTGCCGGGTCTCGAGTACCCCCGCCGGACGTGGCCCGTCGATGCCCACCTCGTCGGTCCCCTGACGTGGGATCCGCCTGCGGTCGGCGTCGCCCCGTGGCCCGGCCCTGGCCACCACGGCGCGGCGAGCGTCGACCAGATCCTGGGCCGCCTCGATCCCGACGGCCCGCCCGTGGTGGTGGCGACCGACTCGACGGGCACCGGCGCGAGCGGCGGGCTGGCAGCGTTGACGGTCGAGGCGCTGGCGGGGCTGGAGGTCCAGCTGGTCGCGATCACGCAGCGTCGGGAGGTCGCCCTCGAGGCGTCGCAGCGTTGGCCGCTCGGATGCGTGGTCGCCTCGGTGCCCCACCACCACGCGCTCGACCTGGCGTCGGTGGCGGTCGCGCCCGGCGGGGCTGGGTTCCTCGGCAAGGCCCTGGTCCGTGGGGTGCCGCTCGTCCTCGTGCCGGACTTCGGTGATCAGCTCGAAGCCGCGGCGCGGGTCACCTGGGCAGGTGCCGGCCGGCGGGTGGATCTGCGCATGCCGTGGACCCCGTGGCTGCCGGACCCCGTCGGTCGGGTCGGTCAGCTGCGTCGCGCGGTGGTCCGGGTGCTCGCCGACGGCCGCTACCGGTCCGCGGCGCAGCAGCTCGCGGCATCGGCGGCCCAGCTCGGTCCGCCCCGCGCCGCCGCGATCGTCGAGCAGGTCGTGGCGGGCACGCTGCCCGACGCGACGGGGCCCGTACGGTCCTGACGGGGGTGACCGGTTCGAGCGAGCGGCGGGCGCCAACGACCACGGGTACGGCTGGAGCCGTGACCAGGTCGACGCGCTCGGCCTCCCCGAGCCGCAGGTGCTGCTCGACCACCTCGAGGCGGTGAGCGGGCGCTGTCGGGAGCTGGTGGCCACCCTGACCGAGGACGACCTCGACCGCGTGATCGACGACAGCTACGACCCGCCGGTGACCGTCGGGGTGCGGCTCGTGAGCGTCATCGACGACGCCGCCCAGCACGCCGGGCAGGCCGGCTACCTCCGCGGCCTGATCGACGCCGCGCGGTGAGAGGCTCCCGTCAGCGTTCGTCACGCACGTAGGGCCTGCCGAGCGCCGCCGGCGCGCCGAGCCGTCCTCGCGCGTCGGTGGCCGACAGCACGATCAGCACCGCGATGGTCAGCAGGTAGGGCAGCATCGTCAGGAACTGCGGCGGCACGATGCGGACATCGGCCGCCTGCAACGCGAAGTTCGCCCGCAGCGCGATGCCGAACAGGTACGCGCCGGCGAGCGCGCGGATCGGTCGCCACGACGCGAACACCACCAGCGCGATGGCGATCCACCCCCGCCCGCCGGTGGTCGCGGCCTGGTCCCACGGCGCACCCCGGACGGTGATGTACGCGCCGCCGATCCCGGCGAGCGCGCCCCCGACCGCCACGTGGGTGTAGCGGATCAGCGCGACGCGGATCCCGGCCGCGTCCGCGGTCGCCGGTGACTCGCCGACCGCGCGCACGGCCAGCCCGGTCCGGGTCCGGGCGAGGTAGAACGCCGCGGCCACGATCAGCAACCACGACCCGTAGACGACCAGATCCTGCTGGAACAGGATCCGGCCGATCGCCGGGAGGTCGGCGAGCAGCGGGATCGGGGTGCCCCCGAGCCGCCGGCCCGGGACGAGGGCCTGACCTTCGATCGGCTGACCCAGGAAGATCGCGACACCCGTGCCGAAGATCACCAGCGCGAGGCCGGACACGATCTGGTTGGCGCGCATCGTGACCGACAGGAACCCGTGGAGCGACGCGAGCACGGCGCCCGCCAGCGCGCCGATGACGAGCCCGATGACCGGCTGCCCGGTCGCCTGGGTGCCGAGGAGCGCGGTCACGGCTCCGACCAGCATGATCCCCTCGATGCCGAGGTTGAGCACGCCGGAGCGTTCGCCGAGCAGGGCGCCGAGGGCCGCGAGCGCGATCGGGGTGCCGGTGATCACCGCACCGGCGAGCGTCAGGACGAGCACCGAGTCGTTCACGGTGTCCCCCCGTCGCTGGTCGCGCCGACGGCGACCGGCTCGTCACCGGGCGCCGGCGCCTCGGGACGGCGCGTCGCGCGGTAGCGGACGAACAGCTCCCCGGCGAGCGCGAAGATCAGGATCGCGCCGGTCAGCGTCGTCGAGATCGCGACGGGCACGTTCTGTCCCGGCAGGCTCTGCAGCGCCGGCCCCGCGTTGAGGATGCCGCCCACGAGCACGCCGACCGGGATCACCGCCAGCGGGTTGTAGCGCGCCAACGCCGCCACGATGATGCCGTTGTACCCGAGGTTCAGCACCAGACCGTTCGGGTCCAGCCGGCCCGCCCGCCCGGCGACCTCGCCGGCGCCCGCCAACCCGGCCAGCGCGCCGGAGATCAGCAGCACGACCACGATGACCTGCCGCGACGAGATGCCCGCGTACCGCGCCGCTTCAGGTGAGTCCCCGAAGACGCGCCACTGGAACCCCCACCGGGTGCGCGAGATCACGACCGCGATCACCACCGCGGCGACGATCGCGACCAGCAGCCCGAGGTGGACCCGCGTCGTCCCCCACCGGGGGAACACGGCGGCGTCGGGGATCGGCGCGCCGCGCGGGAAGGTCGGCGAGTTCGGGTCGCGCCAGGGGGTGTCGGCGCCGAAGATGAGGTACTGCATCAGCGCGAGCGCGACGTAGTTCAGCAGCAGCGAGGTGATGATCTCGGAGGTGCGCAGGTAGGCGCGCGCGAGGGCCGGGATCACCACCCAGATCGCGCCGCCCACCGCGCCCGCCGCGATGACGAGCGGGACGGCGACGGCCGCGGGGACCCCCTCACCGAGCCACAGCGCGGCACCGGCGGCCGCGATGGCGCCGACGTACAGCTGCCCCTCGCCGCCGATGTTGTAGAGCTTGAAGCGGAACGCCACCCCGGCAGCCAGCCCGGTCAGGATCAGCGCTGCCGCCGCCACCAGGGTGTCCGCGATGCCGTACCCGGTGGTGTAGGAGACGCGGAGGATCTCGCGGTACACCGCCAGCGGCGCCAGACCGATCGCGGACAGGAAGATCGCGCCCACCACCAGGGCGGCCAGGACCGACAGCACCGGCACCGCCAGCAGCACGCCGGGTCCCGGCCGGGGGCGCGGTTCGAGCTGCCAGCCGCGGATCACGCGGCACCTCCGGGCGCGTCCGCGCCGTGGCCGAGCATCGCCAGCCCCAGCTCGGTGACGTCGACGTCCGCCGCGTCCCGCTCGAGGACGATGCGGCCCTCCGAGAGCACCACGATGCGGTCCGACAGCGCCCGGACCTCGTCGAGGTCCTCGGAGATCAGCAGGATCCCGCAGCCCTCCGAACGGCGTTGGTCGAGCAGTTCGCGGACGAACTCGGTGGCGCCGACGTCGAGGCCCCGGGTCGGGGAGGCGACCACCAGGGCGGTGACGGCACCGTCCCGGGTGTCGAGCTCCCGGGCGAGCAGGACCTTCTGGGCGTTCCCGCCCGACATCGTGCTGACCGCGGCGCCGGGCCCGGTGGTGCGGACGTCGAAGTCGCGGATCGTCGCCGTCGCCGACTCGGTCGCTCCCTTCCGGTCGAGCCAGAGGGGCTGCTCGCGGGTCAGGCGCAGGTTGTCGGCGACCGACAGGCCGGGCGCGAGCCCGGTACCGAGCCGGTCCTCGGGGACGTAGCCGAGTCCGGCGACCCGGGTGGCGGCGGGGCCGGTGCCGGTGACGTCGCGGTGGTGGACGTGGATGCGGCCACGGGTCGGCGCGCGCAGCCCGGCGACGGTCTCGGCGAGCTCACGTTGGCCGTTGCCGGCGACCCCGGCGACCCCGAGGATCTCGCCCGCGTGGACGGTGAGGTCGATGCCACGGAGCGCGCCACGACCGTCGACGGCGTCGAGGTCGACCCGCTCGACGGTCAGGACCGGGTGGCCCGCGGGCCGGGCGGCCCGGCGCGCCGACAGGTCGACCTGGCGACCGACCATCAGCTCGGCGAGCTGGGCGGGATCGGTCTCGGCCGCGGCGAGCGAGCCCACCACCGCACCGTCGCGCATGACGGTGACCTGGTCCGAGACCGCCATCACCTCGCGCAGCTTGTGGCTGATGAAGACCACCGCCTTGTCGTCGGCGGCCATGGCGCGGACGGTGTCGAACAGCGCGTCCGCCTCCTGCGGTGTGAGCACGGCGGTCGGCTCGTCGAGCAGCAGCACGTCGGCGCCCCGGTAGAGCGCCTTGACGATCTCCACCCGCTGTTGCTCACCGACCGAGAGATCGCCGACGACCGCATCCGGGTCGACGGGCAGCCGGTAGCGCTCGGAGAGCTGTTGGACCGCGTCGGCGACCACCGATCGCCGCCACCGCCACGGGAGTCGGTTGTCGCCGAGCGCCACGTTCTCGGCCACCGTGAACCGCGGGACGAGGCGGAAGTGCTGGTGGACGATCCCGATGCCGCGCTCGAGCCCGTCGCGTGGGCTGCGGAGGGTCAGCGGCTCGCCGTCGCGGCGGAGCTCACCGCCGTCCGGTCGGTACAACCCCGTGAGGACCGAGGCGATCGTCGACTTGCCCGCGCCGTTCTCGCCGAGCAGGGCGTGCACCTCGCCACGGCGTAAGACGAGGTCCACGGCGTCGTTGGCGACGACCCCGGGGAACACCTTGGTGATGGTGACCGCCTCGAGCGCCGGCGGCGCCGAGGTGGTGGCGAGGGGGTCGGTCACGCGGTTCGCCTCCAGGGGAGCGGCGGGTCCGCACGTGCCTCCGCGCGGACCCGCCGTGGTGGTGCTGGATCAGCCGGTCGGGGACCCGATGACACCCTCGACGAGGAAGTCGATCGAGAGCAGCTCCTCGAGGCTCATCGTCTCACCCTCGGCGAGGATCTCGTTGCCGTCCTGGTCGTTGATCGGCCCGGTGAAGGGCTCGAACTCGCCGTCGATGATCTCCTGCTGGCGGGTCTCGATCTCGCTCTTGATGTCCTCGGGGACCGACTCACCGAAGGGCGCGAGGTTGACCATGCCGTCCGCCATCGAGCCGTAGTAGCTCTCGGCCTCCCAGGTCCCGTCCATGACCTCCTGCACCGTCTCGATGTAGAACGGCGCCCAGTCCCACACCGTGGCGGTCAGCCACGCCTCCGGGACCTCCTCGGAGCGGTCGGAGTGGTACCCGGTCCAGTACGCGCCGGCTTCGGCTGCGGCCTGACCGGTGGCCGGGGTGTCCTGGTGCATCCCGATGGCGTCGACGCCGGCGTCGAGCAGGCCCTGTGCGGCCTGACCTTCGGTCTCGGGGTCGTACCAGGTGGAGGTCCACACGACGCGGACCGTCGCGTCCGGGTTCACCGACCGTGCCCCGAGCGCCCAGGCGTTGATGCCACGCAGCACCTCGGGGATCGGGAAGGCGGCGACGTAGCCGAGCTCACCGGTCTCGGAGGCAGCGGCCGCGGCCATGCCCTCGAGGTAGCGGCCCTCCTCGGCGGCACCGAAGTAGTTGCCCACGTTCTCGGCGGTCATGTAGCCGGTGGCGTGCTCGAAGACGATGTCCGGGTACTGCTCGGCGACCGCCAGCGTCGGCTCCATGAAGCCGAAGCTGGTGGTGAAGATCAGGTCGTGGCCCTGGCGGGCGAGGTCCTCGATGACGCGCTCGGCGTCCGGGCCCTCGGGGACGGAGTCGATCGTGGTCACCTCGACCGCGTCACCGAACTCCTCCTCGATGGCGGTCGCACCGTTGTCGTGCGACGTCGTCCACCCACCGTCGGTCACGGGGCTGGTGTGGACGAAGCCGACGCGCAGGACGTCGTCGTCGCCCTCGGCGCCCTCGGAGCCGTCGTCCTCGGTGGCGGTCTCGTCCTCGGTGCTGGCCCCGTCGTCCGCCGAGGCGTCCTCGGGTTCGCTCGGGTCGGCGCCACCGCAGGCCGTGACCACCAACGCGGTCGCGACCAGCGACAGCAAGCTCCTACGTACCCTCATCCGTGCACCTTTCCTGGGTCCTCGCGGACCGGTCGCCGCGGTCGGGCCGTGTCGTCCCGACCATCATCGGAGCCGGGCGGGAGCACCCGGACGTCTCGTGCGGGGCCGCCGTCCGGCGCCGCGTGTTCACGACCACAACCGTCGCGCTCGCCGACCGAGGTCGGTGCGCGCCGCGTCGAGGTCCATGCCGGTCAGGTGTCCGTCCTCCACGACGATCTCGCCCTCGACGTACACGTGACGTGCGCGCCGGTCGGGGCCGAGGACCAGTCCGTCAACCGGATCGGGGATGTCCTGGAGGTCGTCCGCCGGCCACACCACCACGTCGGCGCGTGCGCCGGCGGTGAGCCTGCCGACATCGTCACGTCCGAGGCAAGCTGCGCCGCCCGCTGTGGCCATCTCGAGCGCGTCGGCGGGCAGCAGCGCATCGGCGCGGCGCGCGCCCTGGCGGGCCGAGAAGAGCGCCTGCCGGAGCTCGGTCACGAGCGTGCCCTGCTCGTTGGAGGCGACCCCGTCGACCCCGAGGCCGACCGGCACGCCTGCGGCCCGCAGCTCCGGCGTGCGGCAGAACCCCGACGCGAGCCGCGCGTTGCTGGAGGGGCAGTGGGCCACGCCGGCGCCCGCCTCGGCGAGGCGGGCGACCTCGCGGTCGTCGAAGTGGACGCCGTGGGCGAACCAGACGTCGTCGGCGACCCACCCGAGCTCGTCGAGCAGCGTGAGGGGGCGCTTGCCGAACCGCGCGAGGCAGTCGGCCTCCTCCTCGCGGGTCTCGGCGAGGTGGGTGTGCAGCCGGAGCCCGTGGCGACGGGCGAGCGCGGCGGACTCGGTCATCAGCTCGGGCGTGACGCTGAAGGGGCTGCACGGCGCGACGGTGACCGTGATCCGGTCGCCGTCGTGCCAGCGCGCGATGACCCGCTCGGTCGAGGCCAGGATGGCGTCGAGGTCCTCGACCACGTGGTCGGGCGGCAGCCCGCCGTCCGACGCGCCGAGGTCCATCGACCCGCGCGCGAGGTGCAGCCGGGTGCCGACCTCGAGCGCCGCCTCGGCGGTGGCGTCGAAGACGCTGTCGTCGCCGTGGGGGACCAGGTAGTGGTGGTCGGCGGCGGTGGTGCACCCCGACAGCAGCAGTTCGCCGAGGCCGACCCGTGCGGCCGCGTGGATGTCGTCGACCTCGAGCTTCGCCCACACCGGGTAGAGGGTGGTGAGCCAGGTGAACAGGTCGCAGCCGACCGCCCGGCCGCGCGTCATCCACTGGTAGAGGTGGTGGTGGGTGTTCACGAACCCGGCGGTGATGATGTCGCCGTCCACGCGGCGGACGTCGTCGCCGGGCTCCGCAGCCACCTCGCCGACGGCCACGATGCGCCCGTCGGCGATGGCGACGTCGCCCGGGTACCGCGCGCCTCGCAGGACCAGGCGGCTCACAGACAGATGTCCTGCGGACGGACCGGGACCCGGGTGATGTCCTTGCCGGTCGCGGCGCGGATCGCGGCCACGATCGCGGGTGTCGACGAGATGGTCGGCGGCTCACCGACGCCCTTGGCGCCGAAGGGCGCGCCCGGTTCGGGTTGCTCGATCAGGGTCTGCGCGACCGGTGGCATGTCGAGCGCGGTCGGGATGAGGTAGTCGGTGAACGACGGGTTCCGGATGTGACCGTCGTCGACGACGATCTCCTCCATCACCGCGAGGCCGAGCCCCTGCGCGATCCCGCCCTCGATCTGGCCGGTCACCGCGCGGGGGTTCAGCGCCTTGCCGACGTCCTGGCCGGTGGCGATCTGCACCACGCGCACCAACCCGAGGTCGGGGTCCACGTCCACCGTGGCGCGGTGCGCCGCGAAGGCGAACGAGACGTGGGCGTTGCCCTGGCCGTCCTCGTCGAGCGGGTCGGTCGGCGCGTGGTGGTGCTCGCGGGTCTCGTCGATCGGGCCCGCGGCGAGCAGGTCGGCGACCGGGACGGCGACACCCGTGTCGAGGTCGACCACCTCGTGGCCGCGCAGGTCGAAGCGCACCCGCCGCGAGCCGGTGACCGGTTCGCCCTCACGTTCCGCCGCGCGGGCGAGCAGCACCTCGCGGACGGCGCGGCAGGCGAGCTGGACCGCGCCACCCGACATCCACGTCTGGCGCGAGGCGGACGTGGACCCGGCGGAACCGATCGAGGTGTCCGCGGGGTCGAGCTCGACCCGCTGGACGTGCAGCTCGCTGCGGGCGATCTGTTGCGCGAGCGTCACGAAGCCCTGACCGACCTCGGCTGCGGCGCAGCGGATGGTCGCGAACGGCACCCCGTCGGGCCCGAGCTCGAGCCGGGCGCGCGCGGTCGAGTAGTCGTCGAACCCCTCGGAGTACATCAGGTTCTTGATGCTGACCGCGATCCCGGTCCCGCGTCGGACGTCGCCGCGTTCGGCGGTCAACCCCGCGCCGCCCGGGAGGGCCATCGGTGGGCCGTCCTCGCTCGGGTCGTCCGGGTGGGGGTGGGCGATGCAGGCCTCGATGACCTCGCGCACCGGCGCGGTCCCGGTGATGATCTGACCGGTCAACAACGGCGACCCCGGCGCCATGGCGTTGCGCAGCCGCAGTTCGACCGGATCCATGCCGAGCGCGTCGGCGAGCTTGTCCATCTGGGCCTCGTGCCCGAAGCACACCTGGACCACCCCGAAGCCGCGCATCGCGCCGCACGGGGGGTTGTTCGTGCGCACCGCCCACCCGTCGATCACGGCGTTCGGGAACACGTAGGGGCCGCCGGCGAAGCAGACGGCGTTGGCGAGCACGGCGGGCGACGTCGAGGTGTACGCGCCACCGTCGAGCAGCAACCGGGCCTCGAGCTTGACCAGATCGCCGTCCCGGTTCGCGGTGTGGCGGAACCACATGCGGGCCGGGTGGCGGTGCACGTGGCCGTGGAACGACTCCTCGCGCGAGTACTGGATCTTGACGGGCCGACCGGTCGCGAGCGCCAGGAGGCAGACGTGCACCTGCAGGCTCACGTCCTCGCGGGCGCCGAAGGCGCCGCCCACCCCGGCGAGGGTGAGGTGGACCTTGTCCTCGGGCAGACCGAGGCAGGCCGCGACCTGCCCGTGGTCCACGTGCAGCCACTGCGTGGAGATGAGCAGCTCGACCCCGCCGTCCTCGGTGGGGATCGCCATGCCCGACTCCGGGCCGAGGAAGGCCTGGTCCTGCATGCCGACCTCGTAGGTGCCCTCGACGGTGACCTCGCCGGTCGCGTCCGGGTCGCCGTGCCGGAGGGGCAGGTGGCGGAAGAGGTTGCCGTCCGGGTGGATCGGATCGGCGTCGATCGCCGCTTCGGGGTCGGTCAGCGGTTCGAGGACCTCGTACTCGACCTCGATGGCCTGGACGGCGCGCAGCGCCTGCTCGGGGTGCTCGGCGGCGACGGCGGCGATGGCCTCACCGTGGAAGCGGACCACGTCTCGGGCGAAGACCGGCTGGTCGTGGTGTTCGAGCCCGAAGTTCGGCTCGCCGGGCACGTCGTCGGCGGTCAGCACACAGGCGACGCCGGGCATCGCCGCGGCCTTCGTGGTGTCGATCGACACGATCCGTGCGTGCGGGTGGGGGCTGCGCAGCGTGCGGCCCCACAGCATGCCGTCGTGGTGGAGGTCGGAGGAGAACGCGAACCCGCCGGACACCTTCGGCGTCCCGTCGGGCCGGTCGACGGTGCGTCCGATGCCGTCCCGGACGTCGCCCCGTGCGCCCGGGGGCGCGGTCGTCGTGCTCACGAGCCACCCCCCACGGCAGGGGCCCCGGGTGTGCCCGCCCCGCTCCGCCGTTCCTGGACGGTGGCGATCGCCTGCAGGATCCGGCCGTAGCCGGTGCACCGGCACAGGTTGCCGCTGATGGCCTCGCGGACCGTCAGCTCGTCGGCGTCGGGTTCACGATCGAGCAGGTGGTGGACCGAGACGATCAGGCCGGGGATGCAGAACCCGCACTGGACCGCACCCTCGTCGAGGAAGGCCTGCTGGACGTCGGACAGCTCGTCCTCCGCGGCACCGCCCCCGCGCCCCGAGTACGAGGCGACACCTTCGACCGTGCGGACGTCGGCGTCGACCGCGTCCGCGGCCAGCACGCAGCAGGAGCAGACGAGGTCGCCGTCGAGCTGGATCGAGCAGGATCCGCACTCGCCCTGGTCGCAGGCGTTCTTGCTGCCGGGCAGGCCGAGCCGCTCGCGCAGCACGTACAGCAGCGACTCGCCGAGCCACGCCGAGGGCACCGAGTGGCTGCGGCCGTTGATGGTGAGCTCGTAGGCCAGCACGTCGGGCGCGGGAGCGTCGGGGGTCTCGGGGGCATCGGTCACGTCAGGCACCTCCGGAGGCTGCGAGCGGCGAGGACCCCGACGGCGTGACGTCGGTACTCGGCCGTGCTGCGGTGGTCGTCGATCGGGGTGCTGGCGTCGGCGCACGCGGCAGCGAAGCGGGTCATCGCATCCTCGTCGCAGGTCAGCGCATCCCAGTCGAGCGCGTCGCTGGCGAGGTCCTCGGCCGCCGTCGGGCGGACGGGCACCGGACCGACCGACCCGAGACCGACCCGGACGCGACGGTGGTCGGTGTCCACCACGATGGCCAGGGAGGCGACCGCGATGACCATCGCGTTGCGAGGTCCGATCTTGGCCACGTGCTGCGGTCCGGCGACGCGCGGGACGCGGACGGCGCGGATCAGCTCGTCGGGACGGCGGGCGGTGCGCTTCGGGCCGGTGATGTACTCGGCGAGGGGCAGCACCCGTTCCCCCTCCGCCGCGGAGACCAGCACCACCTCGGCGTCGAGCGCCGCGAGCCAGGGGAGGGTGTCACCCGCCGGTGAGGCGGTGCCGAGGTTGCCGCCGATCGTGCCGGCGTTGCGGATCTGGGGCGAGCCGACGGTCCGGGCCGCCATGGCGAGACCGGGCGCCGCGTCCACGAGCTCGCGCTCGACCGTGCCGTAGGTGACGGTCGCACCGAGCTCGAGGTGGGTGTCGTCGAGCCGGTGCTCGCGCAGCTCGGCGACCCGGCGGATGGCGACGATGGCGTCGGGTCGGCGGTGACCGAGGTTCACCTCGACGACGAGGTCGGTGCCTCCGGCCAGGACGTGCGCATCGGGGCGTTCGGCGAGCGCGGACAGAGCGCCGTCGAGGTCGGTCGGACGGGAGATGCTCACGCGTCTCCTCCGGTCGGCGTCGGGCGCGGCCCGGACCCTGCTCGGTGGGCGTCAACGCCCGGCGTCCAGCGTGTTCCGGTCACGTTACGGACCTCCCAGTCCCCGGCTCCCGCTCCGGGGTGCGCATCGCACCGACCCTAGCTGCGCCGGACCGCGGTCGGTTGACATCGCGTGACGCTCTCGGGAAGGGTCCGTCACCGTGGAGCCCGCCGATCTCGTCCTCATCAGCCGTCGCCTCGTCACCGAGGACGGCGAGCGTCCGGGTGCGGTCGTCGTCGCCGGCGAGCGAATCGTCGCGCTGCTCGACACCGTGGAGCCCGGGGAGCTGCCAGCGGCGGCACGCACCGAGGACGTCGGCGAGCTGGCCCTGATGGCCGGGTTCGTCGACGCCCACGTGCACGTCAACGAACCAGGTCGGACCGAGTGGGAGGGGTACGCGACGGCCACCCGGGCTGCTGCTGCTGCCGGCATCACCACCATCGTCGACATGCCGCTCAACAGCGTGCCGCCCACGATCGACCCGCCCGCCCTGGCGGCGAAGCGCGACGCGGCCCGTCCCCGGATCTCGGTCGACGTCGGGTTCTGGGGCGGCGTCGTCCCCGGCAGCGAGCGCCACCTCGCCGACCTGTACGCGGAGGGCGTGTTCGGGTTCAAAGCCTTCACCTGCGCCAGCGGCGTGCCGGAGTACGGGGACTTCGCGCCGTCCGAACTCGATGGGGTCGTAGCGCGGACGGCGCGCATCGGCGCGACGCTCCTCGTCCACGCCGAGGACCCGGACGTGGTGGACGCGGCCACCGCGGCGGTGGCCGCGGCGGACCCGAACCCACGCGCTCACAGCACCTGGCTCGCCGGCCGTCCCCCGGAGGCGGAGCTGCGCGCCATCGCCGCGGCCCTCGACGCCGCGCGGGCGAACGGGGGTGCCGTCCACGTGCTGCACCTGTCGACCGCCGAGGGGCTCGCGTCCATCGCGGCCGCCCGCGCCGAGGGAGTGGCGGTGACCGTCGAGACCTGTCCCCACTACCTCACCCTGGCGGCCGAGGACGTCCCCGACGGCGCCACCTCCCACAAGTGCGCCCCGCCGATCCGCGATGGTGCGAACCGTGAGCGGCTGTGGGCGGGGTTGGCGGACGGCACGATCGACGCGATCGTCTCGGACCACTCGCCGGCGCCGCCCAGCAGTAAGGCCGTCGACACCGGCAGCTTCGTCGACGCCTGGGGCGGGATCTCCTCGCTGCAACTCGGCCCCTCCCTGGTGTGGACCGAGGCGCAGCACCGCGGACACGACCTGGTCGACCTGACCCGGTGGATGGCCAGCGGCCCGGCCCGCGTGGCCGGGCTGACCCGCAAGGGCCGACTCGCGGTCGGGGCCGACGCCGACCTCGTCGTCTTCGACCCGGACCTGATGTGGACGGTGGACGTCGAGCGCCTCCACCACCGCCACGCGTTCGGGCCCTACCACGGTCGACAGCTGCGCGGCCGCGCGGTCGCCACCTACCTGCGTGGCCGCTCGATCGCCGGGGTGCACCGCGGGTCGGACCCCGCTGACGTGCTAGAGCCCCCCTCCGGCCAGCTGCTGACCCGAGGTGACGCGTGAACGAGCCCGCCGCAGGACCCCGCCCGGACGACGAGCGTCGCGGGAGCTTCACCGGTCTGATCGACCTCGCTGCCCGCCGGCTCGGCGGCATGGTGCTGGACGCGGACGACGAGTTCTTCGCGGCCAAGGAGAACCTGCTCGAGCCGAGCGACCCGCGCTTCGACCCCGATCGCTACGGCGACCGGGGCAAGGAGATGGACGGCTGGGAGACGCGCCGCCGCCGCGACCTGCCGGGGGTCGACCGCTGCGTGGTCCGGCTCGGGGTTCCGGGGATCGTCGAGGCGGTCGTGGTGGACACCGCCCACTTCCGGGGCAACTACCCGGACGCGTTCGAGCTCGAGGGCTGCATCAGCGAGGCCGGTCCGCCGCCGGACGACGTGCGCTGGTTCCCGCTGCGCGACCGGACCTCGTTGCGGGGCGACGCGCTGCAGCGTTTCCCCATCGAGCGCCCCTGCCGCGCGACCCACGTGCGGTTCACGATCGTCCCGGACGGCGGCGTCGCACGGCTGCGCATCCTCGGCCGTGGTCTGCCGGATCTGCACCGCGCGGCCGACGGCAACGGCCGGCTCGATCTCGCCGCCGCCCTCAACGGGGGACGCGCCGTCGCCTGTAGCGACGAGTTCTTCTCCTCGCCCCACAACCTCGTCATGGTCGGCGACGCCCGCTCCATGGCCGACGGTTGGGAGACCCGCCGTCGCCGCGGCCCCGGCGAGGACCGGGCCGTCCTCGAGCTGGCGACCACCGGCACCGTGGAACGGATCGAGCTCGACACCACCCACTTCAAGGGCAACTACCCCGACCGGGTGGTGGTCGAGGCGCTCGATCGTCCCGACGTCACCGATCCGACCGAGCTGCTCGAGGACACCTCCGACTGGGCAACGGTGCTGCCCGAGACCCCGCTCCAACCGCACCTGCGGCACGTCTTCGACGTCGCCGAGCCCGTCCAGGCCACCCACCTGCGGCTGCGGGTGCTGCCCGATGGCGGGGTCGCCCGGCTGCGCGCGTTCGGGGTCGTCAGTGAGGACGGGTGGCGTCGCCACGGACTGGCGGTCCTCGACTCGGCGCCGGACGACCTGGCCGTCGCGGCGCTCTCGACCTGCAACGGCTCGTCGCGGTGGGCACAGAAGGTCGCTGCGCAGCGGCCCTTCGGGACCCCCGACGCGTTGTTCGCCGCCGCGGACGCTGCCTGCGCCGAGGCCGACCGTGACGACATCCTCGAGGCGTTCAAGGCCCACCCACGCATCGGTGATCGGACCCCGACCCACGCGGACCCGGGTGCGTCACGCTGGTCGGCGGGGGAGCAGTCCGGCACCGCCAACGCGGAGCAGGACACCCTCGAGGCGCTCGCCGACGGCAACCGTGCCTACGAGGAACGGTTCGGCCACGTGTTCCTCATCCGCGCTGCAGGTCGCTCCGCGGACGAGATGCTCGCGGCCCTGCGCGAACGGCTCGACAACGACCCGGACACCGAGCTGCGGGTCGCCGCCGAGCAGCAGCGCCAGATCACCGCGCTCCGGCTCGACAAGCTGCTGCGTGAACCACGTCCTGCGGTCACACCCGGCCGCGCCGAAGACCGATCAGAGGGGACACCGTGAGCCTGTCCACGCACGTGCTCGACACCGCCAAAGGGGTCCCGGCCACCGGGGTCGAGGTGATCCTCGAACGCTCCGACGGTGACGGGTGGACCCGGTTGACCGAGGGCGTCACCGACGGCGACGGCCGCATCGGCGATCTCGTCGTGGCGGGAGACCTCGCCTCCGGTGTGCACCGCCTGACGTTCGCGACCGCCGACTACTGCAAGCGGTCGGACGAGGTCTGCTTCTTCCCCGAGGTGATCGTGACCTTCGCCGTCACCTCCCCGGGCGAACACCACCACGTCCCCCTCCTGCTGAGCCCGTTCGGGTACAGCACCTACCGCGGGAGCTAGCTCACGTGACCACCTCAGCGAACGACGGCGCGGCCCGGATGGGCCCGAACCGGTACGGCAAGTCCGGGATCCGGCTCGCGACCGTCGCGCGGGACGGCGACCGCCACACCTTCACCGACCTCGAGATCGAGGTGCGGCTCGCGGGCGACTTCGCGACCGTCCACACCGACGGCGACAACGCGCCGGTGCTGCCGACCGACACGATGCGGGGCACGTGCTTCGCGTTGGCCCGGGACGGGATCGACACGGTCGCCGGGTACGCCGGACGCCTCGCGGACCGCTTCCTCGAGGCATCGGCGGCCACCGACCGGGTGTGGATCCGGATCTTCGTGTACCCGTGGGAACGGGTCGAGGTCGACGGCGCCCCGCACGACCACACCTTCCGGCCGGCCACCGGGGGCCAGCGTGTGCTGACCCTCACCCAGGACCGAGGTGCCTCGCCGAGCATCACCGGTGGGGTCCGTGGCGCACGGGTGCTGAAGACCACCGGGTCGGCGTTCTCGGGGTACCTCGAGGACGAGTACACCACGCTCCCGCCGACGCGCGACCGCATCATGGCCACGACCATGGACCTCACGTGGGGGACCACCGCGCCTGACGTCGACCACACGGCGCTCGCCGACGGGGTCCCCGCGACGGCGCTCGCACGTTTCGCGACCCACGACGACAGCGAGTCGGTCCAGCACACCCTGCACGCCATGGGGGCCGCGGTGATCGACGCGCACCCGGAGGTCACCTGGGTCCGCTTCCTGCTGCCCAACGAGCACCACATCCTCGCCGACCTGTCCCCGTACGGGCTCGACAACCCGAACGTGGTCTTCCTGGTCGGGGACCGCCCCTACGGCGTCATCGAGGGCACGGTCGTCCGGGACGGTCACGAGCCCGAGCCGGGCTGGTGAACGTGGGGGCGCTCGGACCCGACCACGTCGCTCGTCTGCTCGCCGGTGTCGACGACGCCGATGCCGAGGCGGCCCGCGCCTGGCCCGGTGCGCCGGCGACACGTCAGCCGGTCCAGGTGCTGTACGTGCCCCTCGACCAGATCCGTCCCGACACCGCGGTCCGTCACGGCACCGCCGCGCTCCGTCTGCTCGAAGCGCACGCGCCGGATGGTGCGGCCCTGGCCGCCGCCTGCGGCCTCGACCTCGAGGCGGGCCTCGCCGACCGCGTGCACGAGCGTGTGGTCGCCAAGCTCCGGTCCGAACCGGTCGAGGATCTGCGCTGCGACGCCGAGGACGGCTACCTCGGGCGGTCGCCCGAGATCGAGGCGCGCGACGCGACCGCCGCCGCAGCCGCCGTGGCCGCGGCGATCGCGGACGGCATGGCGACCCCGTTCGTCGGGATCCGCGTCAAGTCGTTCACCGACGGCCTGGCCACCCGGAGCGTCGACACGCTCGACCGCTTCGTCGGCACCCTCCTCGACGCCGCCGGCGAGCTGCCCGACGGCTTCGTCATCACGTTCCCGAAGGTGGTGGCGAGGCAGCACGTCGAGGCGTTCGTCGGGGTCCTGGCCGCGCTCGAGGCCGCCTACGGTCTGCCACCGCGCAGCCTCCGGTTCGAGCTACAGGTCGAGACGACCCCGTCGGTGTTCGGGCCCGACGGACGGATCGCGCTCCGGGGCTTCCGCGAGGCAGCCGATCGGCGCCTGGTCGCCGCGCACGTCGGCGTCTACGACTACTCGGCGGGCCTCGGGCTGCCCCCGCGAGCGCAACGGCTCGACCACCCCGCGCTCGACTTCGCGCGGCACGTCCTGCAGGTGACCTTCGCCGGCACCGAGGTGCGGTTGTCCGATGGCTCGACCGCGACCCGGCCGGCGGACGACTCGACCCGCGAGGTTCGCCGCGTGTGGGGTCGGCACAGCGCCGACGTCCGCCACTCGCTGCGCCACGGGTTCGTCCAGGGCTGGGACCTGCACCCGGCGCACCTCGTGAGCCGGTACGCGACGGTGTTCGCCGACGTGCTGACCGGGCTCGACGACGCGCTCGACCGTCTGCGGGCCTGGGACACCGGCGACGCCACCGGCGAGGTGATGGACGAACCCGCGACCATCCGCGTGCTCGAGGCGGCGGTCCAGCGTGCCGTCGACTGCGGGGCGGTGGAACCCGCCGAGGTGGCGCGCCGCACCGGTCGGACCGTCGCTCCGCGCCCCGTCGCCTGAACAGGATCCGTCCGTGGCGCCCTTCGGGATCGGTCCTCGGGGAGGTTCCCGAGCTCGCACGGGCCTGACCACCCGCACCGTCCGCCGTGGTTCCGTTCCGCCACGCTGTGAACGCGCTTCTGGCCGCTCTGATCTGACGTCGGTGACCGGATGCCGGGGGTGATGCCGCCCTCACGCAGGTACGCATCGTCGGACCTCGGGTCCACCGGGGAACGACGACGAGGAGCTCACCGTGGCACCGACCGAAGGTCCGACCGAACACACCGACGATCCGACCGACCGCGCCGAGGATCCGAAGAACCCCGTGTCGGGGCTCATCGGGCGGGGCGACGAAGACGGTGTCGCGAACGAGGACGACCCCGACGCCCCGAACGATGCGGGGTCGCAGACCGGCAAGGCGATCGAGCGCGACTGACCGGGGTGAGGACCTCCACCTCCCGCCCAGCTGGGGCAGCTGCACCTCTTCCGGGGCCGTGGATGGGTCAACCCGTTCCGGGACCCCGGGCGACGGACCGCGTGTCGAGCTCCGCGGCGACGGCCGTCAGCTGGGCGGCCATCTCGGCAGACGCTGCGTAGGCCGCGCCGTCGGTGATCGGGAGCTGCGGGACCGCGTCGTTCTTCACTGCCTCCACCGCGACCTCGATGAGCGCGTTGGTCGGCATCGCGGCGATCTCGGACGCGGCGACGTGCGCCCGGCCCCGGATCCCGACGGCGAGCCCCGGCGCCGCGTGGAGTGCCACCATCACCCGCCCGTCCCGCTCGATGTTGGCGAAGGTGGTGTGGGTCCGGCGACAGCCGAACCGGAGCACCGTCGGGGACGGTGCACGGAGGACCCCGAAGGTGGCGGTCCGAGGCGACCCGTCGACGTCGACGGTCGCGATGACGGCGACGAACCCACCGGGTGGACGGCGCAGGACCTCGATGAGCTCGGCGGGCAAGGTGGACCGTTCGTGCCACTCCGGTGGCTCCGGTGACCCAGCGGCTCCGTCCACGGGTGCTCCTTCCCAGCGTCGTCGCCGGCGACCGACGGTGGTCCTGGCGGGCGTAGGCTCCACGTCGGTAGAGCACGGTAGGACGACGAGCCGTTCGGAGGCTGCGTGAGCGAGGAACGTGAGGTCCTGGACTGGGCGAGCTACGGCGTCGCCGTGCGCGAGCTGGCCCAGCAGGTCGTCGACGACGGCTACCGCCCCGACATCATCCTCTCCATCGCGCGTGGTGGTCTGGTCGTCGCGGCGTCGCTCGCCTACGCCCTGTCGGTCAAGCCGTGCTTCGTGCTCAACGTCGAGTACTACACCGGTATCGAACAGCGGCTCGACGAACCGGTGGTCCTGCCCCCGCTGCTGAACCTCGACGAGGCGAAGGGTGCCAAGGTCCTGATCGCCGACGACGTCGCCGACACCGGCCACACCCTCCAGCTCGTGCACGACCTCACCGCGGACCGCGTCGCCGAGGCGCGCACCGCCGTCCTCTACGAGAAGCCGGGGACGGTGATCCGCTGCGAGTACGTGTGGAAGCCGACCGACCGGTGGATCGAGTTCCCCTGGTCGCGCGAGCAGCCGCTGGTCGACCCTGCGCTGACCACCACCTGGCCGGCACCGGTGAGCCAGACCACGACCTGACGCAGTCGCCGGCGATGGGTGCCGTGCCCGCGCTCGCCTAGCGTCCCGCCCATGCGCATCCTCATCTGGCACGGCTACCTGCTCGGCGGGACCGGTTCCAACGTCTACACCCGTTCCCTCGCCCGGACCTGGGCACGGCAGGGTCACGACGTCGTGGTCCTGTGCCAGGACCCCCACCCCGAGGAGGTCGACCTCGGGGGCGCACAGGTCGTTCGGCCCCAGCTGCCCGGTCGGCTGCCGGTCTTCGTCCTCGATCACTACGACGACGCCGAACCGGTGCTCCTCGGCGACATGGCCCCCGACGAACGCGACGTCTTCGTCGCGGCGAACGCCGCGGCGCTCCGAGCCGAGCTGCCCGCCGATCTCGTCCTGGTCAACCACGTGCTCCTCGGCGGCCCGGTCGGCGCCGCTGCGGGCGCACCGTTCGTGGTCAAGGCCCACGGCTCCGAGCTCGAGTTCGCGATGCGCGGCGCACCGGACCTGCAGACCTGGGCCCGGGACTCGTTGGCGTCGGCGACCGCGGTGCTCGCGGGCTCGCGGCACATCGTCGACGTGCTCGAGGACGTGGTGGGTCCGGGCGAGCACCGCGACCGCGTCGAGGTCCTGCCTCCCGGCGTCGACGTGGACCACCTCCGGCCGCGCCCCCGCGAGGAGGCGCTCGCGGGTCTGATCGCCGAGTGCCGGCTCGATCCTCCGAACCCGCCGACCGCCCACGACGAACGCCGACCGGACCCGAGGAACGCGGAGCGACTGGCATCGTTCCTCGCGGGTGAGGCGCCGACGGTGCTCTACGTCGGCAAGATCAGCGCCGAGAAGGGTGTGCCGCTGCTGCTCGACGCGCTCGGCACGATCGACGCGCGGGCGGTCATCGTCGGTTTCGGTCCGGCGCGTGCCGAGCTCGAGGCCGCGGCGGGTGACCGGGTGTTGTTCACCGGGCCGCTCGAGCACCGCCACCTCGCCCACCTCTGGCCGCTCGCCGACGTGGCGGTCACCCCGTCGGTGTTCCCCGAGGCGTTCGGGATGGTCGCGGCGGAGGCGGCCGCCTGCGGGTGTCCGCCGCTCGTGGCGCGGCACTCGGGGTTGGCCGAGGTCGCTGCGCAGCTGGAGCTGGCCTACCCGCCCGAGCTGGCGCACCTGGCCGGCTTCGAGCGTGGCGACCGTGACGACCTGCGCGCCAAGCTCACCGCGCTGCTGTCGCTGACCGCGGACGACCGCCGCCGTGTCAGCGAGGCAGCCCGCGCCGTCGCGGTGGAGGCGTGGAGCTGGGAGCGGGTCGCCGAACGCATCGCCGCGCTCGCCGGCCCGCGCTGACCTCGACCGACGGACGGTCCCCCGGCCGGGGTCACGGCTCCCGGCGGCCACCGAGGTGCTCGGCGAGGAAGGTCTCGGTCGCGGCGTAGAAGCGCTCCTTGTTGGCCGGCTTGACGAAGCCGTGGCCCTCGTCCTCGAACAGCAGGTACTCGTGCGGGATGCCCTTCTCGCGGAGCGCCGCCACGAACTGCTCGGACTCGGCCTGCTTGACCCGTGGGTCGTTGGCGCCCTGCGCGATCAGCACCGGGATCGACACCTGGTCGGCCCGGGTCAGGGGCGATCGTTCGCGCAGCAGCTCGGCGTCGTGTTCCGGGTGACCGACCCGCTGGTGGAACTGCGCGATCATCGGCTCCCAGTACGGCGGCACGGACGCGATGAGGGTCTGCAGGTTCGAGGGCCCGACGAGGTCGACGGCGCACGCGAAGGCGTCGGGGGTCAAGGTCGCGCCGACGAGCGCTGCGTACCCGCCGTAGGAGCCGCCGAAGATCGCGACCCGGTCGGGGTCGGCGTAGCCCTGGTCGACCGCCCAGCCCACGGTGTCGAGCAGGTCGTCGTGCATCGCCGCGCCCCACTCGCGGTCCCCGGCGTTGAGGAACGCCTTGCCGTACCCGGTCGAACCCCGGAAGTTGACCTGCAGGACGAGGTAGCCGCGGTTCGCCAGCCACTGCACCTCGGCGCTGTAGCCCCACGTGTCGCGCGCCCACGGGCCACCGTGGACCACCAGCACCGTCGGCAGGTCCCGGCGCTCGGTGTCGACCGGTGCCGTCAGGTAGCCGTGGAGTTCGAGCCCGTCGCGGGCCGTGAGCGAGAACGGCTCCATCGTGGCCAGCGGGTACCGCTCGAGCTCCGGGCGGGCGACCAGCAACGGGGTCAGTGCGCGGTCGCTGCGGGTGTAGAGGTGGAACGCGGCCGGGCCGTCGGCGCGGTCGTCACGGACGACCCAGCGTTCGTCGGCGTGGTCCCCGCCCAACGCGAGCACGTCACCGCGCGTCGCCGCGTCGAGCGCCGCGAGGTCGTCGGTCACGGACGCCGAGATGGCCCGGTGCTCGAGGCGTTCGCGCAGGAAGCTGACCCACAGCACCTCACGCGTGTCGGGGTGCTGGCGGACGTCGACCACGTCGTAGGTGGGGTCCTCGGCGACGGTCTCGGCATCGCCGCTGTCGAGGTCGTAGCGCAGCAGGCGGCTGGTGTTCGCGTCCACCGACGAGATCACCAGCAGCTGGCGGCCCGACGCGTCGAAGCCGAGCGGCCCGGTGCCGAGCGCGTCCTCGTGGTCGGCCTCGAGCAGCACCCGCCAGTCACCGTCGGCGTCGTCGCGGACGTGGATGGCCACGCCGCCGGTCTCCGTCGCTGCGAGGGCGGCGCGCACCTCGAACCGGTCGTCGGCCACGACGTCGATGAAGCCCGGGTTGTCGAAGACCATCTCGAGCTCGCCGGTGGACAGCTGCAGGCGGTAGACGTCGTGCAACGCCGGGTCGTCCCGGTTCAGCCCCACGAGCACCTGGTCGGGGAAGCGCTTCTCGAACGCGACCAGGCGGGCCTGCACCCCCTCGAAGGGGGTGAGGTCGCGGTCGGTGCCGGTGTCGAGGTCGACCGCGTGCAGGTGCCAGTCCTCGTCGCCACCCTCGTCCTGGATGTAGAGCAGGTGGCGGTCATCGTGCGCCCAGGCGACGACGTGGATCCCCCGGTCGCGGTCGTCGGTGACGGGTCGCGCGTCGGCCAGGTCGATCCCGCCGACCCACACGTTCATCACGCCCTCGTGGGGCGCGAGCCAGGCCAACCGTCGTCCGTCGGGGGAGATCGCCGGAGCGTCCCGTTCGGGGTCGCCGAAGAGGACCTGACGCGGGATGAGCGGGGTCTCGGGCACGGGCGATCCTGCGGTCGGCGACGTCGGTCGGCGACACTACCGAGCACGGTGTCGTGCGCTGCCGGATGCCGAGGGGTGCGCGACCCTGCCGCACCGCCGTGTCGCGTTCCTGCCAGCGCGGTCGCGACCGGCCGGCGACACTGCGGCCATGCACACCGACCACGCCAGCTGTCTACGCGCCGTCCAGGCACGTGACCCCCGCTTCGACGGGTGGTTCGTCACGGCGGTCCGGACCACCGGGATCTACTGCCGGCCGAGCTGCCCCGCGCTCACCCCGCGGGCCGCGAACGTCACCTTCCACCCGAGCGCAGCTGCTGCGCAGCGCGCCGGCTACCGCGCCTGCAAACGCTGCCGACCGGACGCCAGCCCGGGCTCACCCGCCTGGGACCCGCGCGCCGACGTCACCGCACGCGCCGTGCGTCTGATCGCCGACGGCCTCGTCGACCGCCGAGGTGTCGGCGGACTCGCCGCCGAGCTCGGCTACAGCACGCGGCAGGTCGAGCGCCACCTGCGCGCCGAGCTCGGGGCCGGACCCCTCGCGCTCGCCCGGGCGCACCGGGCCCAGACCGCACGCACGCTGATCGAGACGACCACGCTGCCGTTCGCCGAGGTCGCCTTCGCGGCCGGCTTCGGCAGCGTCCGGAGCTTCAACGACACGGTGCGGTCGGTCTTCGCCCTCCCCCCCAGCGAGCTCCGGCGCCGAGCGGCCGGATGCCGGCGCGACGTCGGTGCGGGGACGATCACGCTCCGCCTGCCCCTCCGCCTGCCGTTCACGCCGGACAGCCTCTTCGGCCACCTCGCGGCGACGGCGGTCCCGGGGGTCGAGGAGTGGCGTGACGGGGCCTACCGGCGGGTGCTCCGTCTGCCGTTCGGGACGGGCACCGTCGCCCTGACCCCCGCGGACGACCACGTGGTCTGCCGCCTGCGGCTCGCGGACCTGCGCGACCTGACCGCGGCCGTCGGGCGGTGCCGCCGCCTGCTGGACCTCGACGCCGATCCGGTCGCGGTGGCGGACCACCTCGGCGCGGACCCGCACCTGGCCGCCGTGGTCGCGGCCTCGCCCGGCCGGCGCATCCCCCGCACGGTCGATGCTGACGAGCTCGCGGTCCGAGCCGTCCTCGGTCAGCAGGTCTCGACCGCGGCGGCCCGGACCCACGCCGGTCGGCTCGTGGCGGCACACGGTGATCCGGTCGACGACCCCGGTGGCGGACTCACCTCGGCGTTCCCGACCGCCGAGCGGCTCGCCGAGGTCGATCCGGCGACGCTCGCGCTCCCGCGGTCGCGATCAGCCGCGCTCGTCGGCCTCGTGCGGGCGCTGGCCGACGGACGTATCGACCTCGGCCCGGGAGCCGACCGCGAGGCAGCGCGTGCGGCGCTCGGAGCCCTCCCGGGTATCGGACCGTGGACCGTCGAGGTCGTCGCGATGCGGGGGCTCGGTGACCCGGACGCGTTCCTCCCGACCGACCTCGGCGTGCGGGTGGCGGCCGAGCAGCTCGGCCTGCCCGCGTCGCCGGGAGCGATGCGCCGCCACGCCGAACGGTGGCGACCCTGGCGTGCCTACGCGGTGCAGCACCTGTGGGGCGCGCTCGACCACGACATCAACCGGATGCCGGCGACGGCGCCGAACGACGCAGGAGCAGCAGCGTGACCATCTCGATCCGGGACCGCGTGCACACCATCATCGACTCGCCCATCGGCCCGTTGCGGCTCGTGGCGACGGACGGCGTGCTCAGCGGTCTCTACATGGACGCCCAGCGCCACCTCCCCGACGACGTCAGTTCTGGCCCGGACGATCCGGGGTCGTTCGCGGAGGCCACGCGCCAGCTGCGTGAGTACTTCGCAGGGGAGCGGACCGACTTCGACCTGCCGCTCGCGCTCGAGGGCACCGCGTTCCAGCAGCGCGTGTGGGCGGCGCTCCGCGAGATCCCCTTCGGCCAGACCTGGTCCTACGGGCAGCTCGCCGCCCACATCGGCTCGCCCGGGGCCTCCCGCGCGGTGGGCCTCGCCAACGGCCGCAACCCCGTGTCCGTGATCGTCCCCTGCCACCGGGTCATCGGCGCCGACGGTCGGCTCACCGGGTACGGCGGGGGGCTCGAGCGCAAGCGGCTCCTGCTCGACCTGGAACGTCGCCACACCGGGGTCCAGCTGTTCTGAGCACGGCCGTACCCTCGCCGCTCGCGTCGCCACCGTCCGGTCGCCGACGCGCCCCGAGGTGATGGTGATGACGACGACGCAGGCGCAGCCGCGGGCCGACGCGGCCCGGGTGGGCACGGTGATGGCGCTGGCGTCCGCCGCCACGTTCGGGTCCTCGGGAGCGATGGGCAAAGCGCTGATCGAGACCGGGTGGACCGCCGGTGCCGCCGTCTTCGTCCGGCTCGGCGGCGCCGCGTTGGTGCTGTGCCTGGCCGCCCTCATCGGGACGCGCGGCCGGGTCCGGCTCGGCGCCGCATCGGTGCGCACCGTCGTGCTCTACGGGGTCGTGGCGATGGCGGGCGCGCAGCTGGCGTTCTTCAACGCCGTGCGGACCCTCGACGTCGGGGTCGCGTTGCTGCTCGAGTTCCTCGCGCCGGTGCTGCTGCTGGCCTGGACCGCGCTGCGGTCGCGGACGTTGCCGGCGGCGCGGACGCTCGGTGGCGCTGCCCTCACCCTGGTCGGGTTGGCGCTCGTCCTCGAGGTCACCGGGGACACCTCCGTCGACCCGATGGGCGTGGTGTGGGGGTTGCTCGCCGCCGTGTGCCTCGGCGCGTTCTTCGTCATCTCCGAGCGGCAGCACGACGACCTCCCGCCGCTGTTGATGGCCGCGGGTGGGACCGCCGTAGGCGCCGCGGTGATCGGCCTCGCGGGCCTGGTCGGCGTCGTGCCCCTCGCCTTCGCCGCCAGCGACGCGACGTTGGCCGGCGGCACGGTGAGCTGGATGGTCCCGGCGGCCTGGCTCGTGCTCGTGTCCACGGTCGCGGCCTACCTCACCGGCATCGGGGCGGTGGTCAGGCTCGGGGTGCGGTCGGCCTCGTTCGTGGCCCTGACCGAGGTGCTGTTCGCCGTGCTCGTCGCGTGGGCGCTGTTGGCCGAGCTCCCGGGCCCCTCCCAGCTGCTCGGCGGGGTCTGTATCGTCGCCGGCATCGTGGTCATCCGGCGCACCGAGCGCGCGGGACCGACCGGCGCCGCGGCGACCTCGCTCGAGACCGTCCCGGCCCCGTGACCCGCGTCTGCGCCCGGGAAACCGACCCGAGGAGCGGCCGGGTAGCGTCCCGGACATGACGATCGCCGCCTGCTCGATCACCCGCCGCCTCGCTGCAGCGTGCCTCAGCGCCATCCTGTTGGGGGCCTGCTCCGGGGACGGCGACGACGACGGTGCCAGCACGGCCGGCGACCCGGCGGACGACGTTCCGGTCAGCGACACGGAGCCCGGCGACGACGGCGCGACCAGGTCCGCGACGGGGGAGGTCCCGCCGCTGCTGGCCGTGGTCGATGGGTGGCCGGAGTCGGTGGTCGAGGTCGGCGATGATCCGCTGACGTTCCACGTCAAGGTCGCCGCCGAACCCGAGCGACGACAACAGGGCTTGATGAACGTCGAGGAGCTGCCCGACGGTGTCGGGATGTTGTTCCTGTTCGACGAGCCCCGCGAAGGTGGGTTCTGGATGAAGGACACCCTCGTCCCGCTCGACATCGCCTACGTGCGCGGCGGCGAGGTCGTGGCGGTCCTGCAGATGGACCCCTGCGAGGAGGACCCCTGCCCGACCTACGACCCGGGTGTGGCCTACGACGCCGCGCTCGAGGTGAACCAGGGCGTCCTCGTCGACGCCGAGGTCGACGAGGGCACGACCGTCAGCTGGTCCGAACCGGTCGAGACGTCGTCGTGATCGGGTTCATCGGGCTCGGCGCGATGGGGCGACCGATGGCGGCCAACCTCGCCAGCGCGGCGCCGACGTCGGTCTGGAACCGCACCCGCGAGGTCGCCGAGCAGCACGCCGCCGAGCACGGGACGCGAGCCGCCGGGGACCTCGCCGAGCTGGCCGACTGCGAGATCGTCGTCACCTGCCTGCCGACCACCGACGAGGTCGCGCACGTCGCCGGCTCGCTCGCCCCGCTGCTCGGCGAGGGGACGGTCTGGATCGACCACACCTCGGGCGACCCCGCCGCATCCCGCGAACTCGCCGCCGACCTGGCGGGGCGCGGCATCGCCTACCTCGACGCGCCCGTCTCGGGCGGCACCGACGGTGCCGAGGCGGGGACGCTGACCGTCATGGTCGGTGGGGACGCGGCCATCGTCGCCGACGTCCGGTGGTGCCTCGAGGCGGTCGGCGAGCGCATCGTCCACGTCGGCCCGCTCGGCACCGGCCACGCCACCAAGGCGGTCAACAACGCGATGCTCGCCGCCGCCCTGTGGGCCGCGGCGGAGGGGTTGTCGGCGCTGACCAGCGCGGGCGTGTCCGCCTCGCTGGCGCTCGAGGCCATCAACGGCAGCTCGGGCCGCAGCTTCGTCACCGAACGGCTGCTGCCCGAACGGGTGGTCACGCGCACCTTCCCCAACACCTTCGCGTTACCGTTGTTGGCCAAGGACGTCCGGCTCGCCGGTGAGGTCCTGACCGAGGCCGGTGTCGACGGGCCGGTGCTCGGGTTGATCCAGCAGCTCACGGCTGCGGCCGCCGAGCAGCTCGGCCCGGACGTGGACCACACGGCCCTCGTCCAGGTCGTCGAACGCGCCACCGGAGTGGAGCTCACGTGACCTCGGACACCCCGCCCCCGTCCTCCCCGGCGGACGGCTCCCCGACCCTGTTCGGCGACGGCGACGGCGACGCCGTCACCTTCGCCGACCTCGGCCTGCGCGCCGAGCTGCTGGCGGCCCTCGACTCCCTCGGGTACGAGGAGCCGACCCCGATCCAGCGCGAGGCGATCCCGCCGGCGTTGCAGAACCGCGACCTGCTCGGCCAGGCCGCCACGGGGACGGGCAAGACCGCCGCCTTCGCCCTGCCGGTGCTCGACCGGCTCGAGGCGACCGGCGACCGGACGCGGACGCCGATCGCGCTGGTGCTGGTGCCCACCCGCGAGCTGGCGATGCAGGTCTCGCAGGCGTTCCACCGCTACGGCAAGGACGTCGGTGCGCGGGTGCTGCCGATCTACGGCGGCCAGCCCATCGGTCGCCAGATCCAGGCGCTCGAACGCGGTGTCGACGTGGTCGTGGGCACGCCGGGCCGGGCGCTCGACCACCTCACCCGCGGCACGCTCGACCTGTCCGGCATCGCGACGGTCATCCTCGACGAGGCCGACGAGATGCTCGACATGGGCTTCCAGGAGGACCTCGACGCGATCCTGGTCGCCACGCCCGAGTACCACCAGACCATGCTGTTCAGCGCCACGATGCCCCCGCGCATCGCCAAGCTCGCCAAGGCCCACCTCCACGAGCCGGTGCGCATCACCCTCGGCCGCGAGGACGTCGCAGCGGGCGAGTCGCCGCAGATCCGTCAGAGCGCCTACGTCGTGGCCCGGGCGCACAAGCCGGCGGCGCTCGGACGGGTGCTCGATGTCGAGTCGCCGGTCGCGACGCTGGTGTTCTGCCGGACCCGGAACGAGGTCGACGAGCTCACCGAGACCATGAACGGTCGCGGCTACCGCGCCGAGGCCCTGCACGGTGGGCTCAGCCAGGAGCAGCGCGACAAGGTCATGGATCGCCTCCGGGGCCAGACCGCCGACCTGCTGGTGGCCACCGACGTCGCCGCGCGCGGGCTCGACGTCGACCACCTCAGCCACGTCGTCAACTACGACGTGCCGAACGCGCCGGAGGCCTACGTCCACCGCATCGGCCGGGTGGGCCGCGCGGGACGCGAGGGCGTGGCCATCACGCTGGTCGAACCCCGCCAGCACCGGCTGCTGAAGGCCATCGAACGCCACACCGGGACCAAGATGGAGGTCGAGCGTGTCCCGACCGTCGCCGACCTCCGGGCGCGACGCCTCGAGCTGACCCGCGCGGCGCTCCGTGAGAGCCTGCTGCAGGACGAGGACGAGCTCGACCGCTTCCGCGGGGTCATCGAGACCCTCGGTGACGAGTTCGACCTGGTCGAGGTGGCCCTCGCCGCGGTCAAGCTCGCCCACGAGGCGATGGGCGGCAGCGACGACGACGAGGCCGAGCTGCCGGCGGCGAGCCTCAAGCCGGACGCCGGCGGACCCGGTCCGAAGGGCGGCAAGGGCAAGGGCGGTCCGAAGGGTCGCGGTCCGAGCGGGGACAGCGCCCGCATCTGGGTCGGTCTCGGACGCAGCGCCGGCATCCGCCCGGGCGACCTGGTCGGCGCCATCGCCGGCGAGTCCTCGGTGACCGGACGCGAGATCGGCGCCATCGAGATCACCCACCGCTTCTCGCTCGTCGAGGTCCCCGCGGGCAAGGTGGACGAGGTGATCGGCGCGCTGCAGGCGACCAACATCAAGGGCCGCAAGGCGACCGTGAAGCGCGACCGCGGGAACAAGGGCCGCTGAGCCAGGTTGGAGATCGGGACCGACGCAGCAGTACGCTGCGACGCGCAGGTCCCGTCCGTCGCTGCTCGAAGGAGGCCCACCGTGGATGTGTGGCAGATCGTGCTGCTGGCCTTCTTCGTCCTCCTGCCGATGGCGCTGCTGCTCGACTTCTGGCCGGACCGTGAGCGCCTGACCCGCAGCGGTCGCCCCGTCGAACGTGACTGGGAGCCCCAGATCAGCCACCCGCCCGCGGACGAGCACCACTGAGTCGCGCCGCGCGCGCCCACCACCGCCGCCTCCGGGGCGGCGGTTCGTCGTTCGGGGAGCGCGACGCCTGAACGAAGTTGAGCCGGCTCAACTCAAGTAACCTGTTCCGCAGGGCCGCGGACAGGTTGCCCGAGCTCTGCTCGCTCGTACCTTCTCTCCCAGCGACGCCCTGATCCCACCGATCGCGGCGACCCACGTCCAAGCAGAGCAACCGCGAGGAGGCCCCAGATGGCCAAGGCTGTCGGCATCGACCTCGGGACGACCAACTCGGTCGTCTCCGTCATGGAGGGTGGCGAGCCCACCGTCATCGCCAACGCCGAGGGAGCGCGGACCACGCCCTCCGTCGTCGCGTGGTCCAAGTCCGGTGAGGTGCTGGTCGGCGAGGTGGCCAAGCGTCAGGCCGTCACCAACGCCGACCGGACCATCCGTTCGGTGAAGCGCCACATCGGCACCGACTGGAAGACCTCGATCGACGACAAGGACTTCACGCCGCAGGAGATCTCGGCGCGGATCCTGATGAAGCTCAAGCGTGACGCGGAGAGCTACCTCGGTGACGACGTCACCCAGGCGGTCATCACCGTCCCCGCCTACTTCGACGACGCGCAGCGCCAGGCCACCAAGGAGGCCGGCGAGATCGCGGGTCTCGAGGTGCTGCGCCTCGTGGCCGAGCCGACCGCTGCGGCGCTCGCCTACGGTCTCGAGAAGACCGAGGAGCAGACCGTCCTGGTCTTCGACCTCGGTGGCGGGACCTTCGACGTCTCCGTCCTCGAGATCGCCGAGGGTGTCTTCGACGTCAAGTCGACCTCCGGTGACAGCCAGCTCGGTGGTGACGACTGGGACCAGGTGCTCATCGACTGGATGGTCACCACGTTCAAGAACGACCACGGCGTGGACCTCTCCAACGACCGCATGGCCCTCCAGCGCCTCAAGGAGGCCGCGGAGAAGGCCAAGATCGAGCTGTCGTCCTCGCAGGAGACCAGCGTCAACCTGCCGTTCCTGACGGCGACCGACGCCGGCCCGCTGCACTTCGAGTCGACGCTCAGCCGTGCCAAGTTCAACGAGCTCACCAAGCCGCTGCTCGACAAGCTCAAGGCCCCCTTCGAGGCGGCGATCCGCGAGTCGGGCGTCAGCACCTCGGACATCGACCACGTCATCCTCGTCGGTGGCTCGACCCGTATCCCCGCCGTCCAGGACCTGGTCAAGGAGCTCACCGGCGGCAAGGAGCCCAACAAGGGCGTCAACCCCGACGAGGTCGTGGCCATCGGCGCCGCCCTCCAGGCCGGGGTGCTCAAGGGCGACGTCAAGGACGTCCTGCTGCTCGACGTGACCCCGCTGTCGCTCGGTATCGAGACCAAGGGTTCGATCACCCACAAGCTGATCGAGCGCAACACCACCATCCCGACCAAGCGCTCGGAGGTGTTCACCACCGCCGACGACAACCAGCCCTCGGTCGAGATCCACGTGGTCCAGGGCGAGCGCGAGATGGTGGCCGACAACAAGTCGCTCGGGAAGTTCATGCTCACCGGTCTGCCGCCGGCCCCCCGGGGTATGCCGCAGATCGAGGTCACCTTCGACATCGATGCGAACGGCCTCGTGCACGTGTCCGCCAAGGACCTCGGCACCGGCAAGGAGCAGTCGATGACCATCACCGGTGGTTCGGCGCTCCCGAAGGACGACATCGAACAGATGATCGCCGACGCCGAGGCGCACGCCGCCGAGGACGCCAAGCGGCGTGAGGCGGCCGAGACCCGCAACCAGGCCGACACCCTCGCCTACCAGACCGAGTCGACCCTCAAGGAGCACGGCGAGAAGCTCGACGCCGGCGTGAAGGCCGACATCGAGCAGGCGGTGACCGAGCTCAAGGACGCCCTCAAAGGCGACGACGTCGACCAGATCAAGGCCAAGGTCGAGCAGCTGGCCGGCAAGAGCCAGGCGCTCGCCGAGGCGATCTACGCCGCGAACGCCGACCAGCCCGACGCCGGTGGTGACGCGGCCGCGGGCGGCGAGGCGTCCGGGGCGGCCGACGAGGACGACGTCGTCGATGCCGAGGTCGTCGACGAGGGTGACGACCAGGAAGCCGCCAGCTGACGACCCCCGTGGGCGGGTCGCCCGTCCCCGGGTGCAGCGCACACGCACACGATCGAACAAGGAGAGGAGGCTCGTGATGTCCACCCTGATGAACCCCCGCCCGTTCCGCGTCGCCTCGCCCTCGGGGCGCACCATGGAGGTCGCCTCGGCCCCGGACCAGGTCGACCGCTTGTTCCGCCAGATGCTCGGCGGGAGCACGGACACCGCCACGACGGCTGGCGCGTTCGCCCCGGCGCTCGACGTCGAGGAGACCGAGGACGGCTACACCCTCCACATCGAGCTGCCCGGCATCCCGGTCGACGATGTCGAGGTCTCCCTCGAGGAGAACGTCCTGACGGTCTCCGGCGAGCGCCGCTTCTACGAGGGGCGTGACGCCGACTCGTTCCGGAGGATCGAGCGGCACGTCGGTCGCTTCCACCGCTCCGTACGCCTCCCCGACCGGGTCCAGGCGGACGGTGTGAGCGCCAGCGCCAAGGACGGCGTGCTGACCATCGTCGTCCCGAAGGCCGAGGAGGCGAAGCCGCGCCGGATCCCGATCACGGCCGGCTGACACCCCCGGGGCCGCGGTGAACCCCCCCCCCCCCCCCCCCCCCCCCCCCCCCCCCCCCCCCCCCCCCCCCCCCC
>JBBECA010000012.1:778-1350 GCA_040882055.1 Nitriliruptor sp. | reverse complement strand
CCGGGTCGGTCTCGCCACTCGCTCGCTCCGGACCTGGGCTCTCGCCCTGGCGACCGCGGTGCGGTCCGGAGGTCTTCGCGTCCCGAGTGCTGCGCGTGCTGCGCCACCGGTCACGGTGGGTCGCTCTCCGTGAGATGACGACCACGAGAGGTTGCCCCCTCCCGTGACCCGAAGGCGCCGTTCGGGGTCGTGACAGGAGCGAGGTCCGGTCGACCTGGGACCGAGGTCCCGGATGGCACGCTGTTCCGTCCTGGTCGATCGCCGGCCGAGCGGCCGGTCCTCGCGTCCGAACGCACGCCCCCGTGAACCCGTCGGTATCCCACGTGCCTCCGCGGCCGCGCCCGGTCGGGGGCCATCACCTCGCTGCAGCTGCCCGTATCCGAGAGGTTGTGAAGTGACATGGGTGTGTTGCCCCGGGTGGTCGCTTCACGATCGCCCGCAGCCACCGCCGGGCACGATCGCCGCAGCGCCCGCCCGCTGCCACCGCCGGGCACGATCGCCGCAGCGCCCGCCCGCAGCCACCGCCGGGCACGATCGCCGCAGCGCCCGCCCGCAGCCACCGCCGGGCACGA
>JBBECA010000012.1:0-678 GCA_040882055.1 Nitriliruptor sp. | reverse complement strand
TCGCCGCAGCGCCCGCCCGCAGCCACCGCCAAGCCCGACCGCAGCGACCGCTTTCGGCAGCCCTCTGCGGCGCCGCTCACGGGACCTCAGTCGGGGTGGCGCAGGGCGGCTCGGCGCTCCTTGCACTCGATGGGGTCGAGCGCTAGCGTCGCTCTAGCACTCGGGTCGGATGAGTGCCAACGTGTACGCGGGCAGGAACCACGGCCCCACCGCACGGCACCCCGCACCAGCGGCCGACCCTACTGGACCACCTCCGTCGGCATCCGCCGGCGGTCACCGCTCACCGCCGGACCAGCACGGCCCGGCGAAGTCCCACGGAGGGCCCGTTGAGCACGGACGTCAAGATCAAGCCGCTCGATGACCGGGTGATCGTCACGCTCGACCAGAGCGAGCAGACCACCGCATCCGGTCTCGTCATCCCGGACACCGCCAAGGAGAAGCCGCAGCAGGGCACCGTCGTGGCCGTCGGCCCGGGCAAGCGCTCGGACACCACCGGCGACGTCATCCCGATGGACGTCAGCAGCGGCGACACCGTCCTGTTCTCGAAGTACGGCGGCACCGAGGTCAAGGTCGACGGCGAGGAGTACCTCATCCTCTCCTCGCGCGACATCCTCGCGATCGTCGGCTGACCACAGCCTCAGCACGACAGGCTGACCACAGCCTCAGCACGACAGGCTG
>JBBECA010000011.1:0-7840 GCA_040882055.1 Nitriliruptor sp. | reverse complement strand
TACGCTCGCCGGCGTGAGCTCCCACCGCACCATCCTCGTGCACGTCTCCGGACGCGACCGGCCCGGCATCACGGCCGGCCTGCTCGGCGTGCTCGCCGACAGCGGTGTCGAGCTGTTCGACATGGAACAGGTGGTGGTCCGCGAGCGCCTCACCCTCGATCTGTTGCTCGGCATCGACGAGGGTGACGACGCGCTGAAGGAGCTGCTCTTCCACGGCTTCCAGCACGACATCCAGCTCGACTTCGAGGTCGTCGAGGACACCTCGTCGCGGGCGGCATCCGAGCGCTCCGTGGTCACCGTCATCGGTGCCAGCCTGACCCCGGCGGCGCTCCGCGACGTGACCGGGGCGATCGCCGCGGGTGGCGGCAACATCGATCGCATCGTCCGGCTCTCGCGCTACCCGGTCGTGTCGTTCGAGTTCGTCGTGGTCGACGGTGACGTCGACCGGATGCGCAGCCACCTCGTCGCCGCGTCGGCCGACCACGGCATCGACGTCGCGGTGCAACGCGAGTCGCTCGGCCGCCGCGCCAAGCGGCTCGTGGTGATGGACGTCGACTCGACGCTGATCCAGGACGAGGTCATCGAGCTGCTCGCGGAGCGGGCCGGGTGCCACGCCGAGGTGGCCGAGATCACCGATCGGGCGATGCACGGCGAACTCGACTTCACCGCGTCGCTCACCGAACGGGTCGCCAAGCTCGCGGGTACGCCGGTCGAGGTGCTCGACGAGGTCGGTGATGCGATCACCCTCACCCCGGGCGCCCGGACCTTCGTGCGCACGCTCAAGCGCCTCGGCTACACGGTCGCGATCGTGTCCGGCGGGTTCACCGCCGTCGTCGACCGGCTGGCGGCGGAGCTCGGGATCGACCACGCGGTCGCGAACGAGCTCGAGGTCGCGGACGGGCGTCTCACCGGACGGCTCGTCGGCGAGATCGTGGACCGCGCCGGCAAGGCGGCCGTCCTCCGACGCATCGCTGCGGCCGAGAACATCCCCCTCGAACAGACGGTGGCGGTGGGCGACGGCGCCAACGACCTCGACATGCTCGCCGTCGCGGGCCTCGGCATCGCGTTCAACGCCAAGCCCGCCGTGCGGGCAGCCGCCGACACCGCGGTGTCGGTGCCGTACCTCGACGCGATCCTGTTCCTGCTCGGCATCCGCCGCGACGAGGTCGAGGCGGCGGACGTCGACGATCCGACCGTCGTCCGCGACGGGCTCATCCCGGTCCCCGGTACCCCGCCGCTCTGAGCCGGTCCGCCGAGCGTTTCAGTCGGTGGCGATGAGCCGCTCGACCACGTCGGTCCGCCGGACGATCCGCAGGCCCGCACGCTGGTAGAGGCGCACCGCGGCACCGATCGTGACGTCGTCGACGTCGAGCGCCGCACCCGTGAGCCCGCGCACCCGGAAGGCTCCGAGCGCGTCGAGCAGGAGCGCCATCCCGAGGCCGCGGCCGCGCCACGCGGGGACGACCCCGAGGTCGCGCACCCACCCATCCTCGGGTGCGCCCTCGACGCCGCCGCGGCAGACGGTCAACCCGACGACCTGACCGGTGTCGTCACAGGCGAGGCGGGTCAGGGACGGGTCGTAGGCGGGGTCACGCAGGATGCGGTCCTCGACCCACTCCTCGAGCGTGAGCGGGAGGTGGGTGGGCACGTCGGCGAAGGCCGCCTCGTGCGCCTGCCACGCGCGTTCCTCGTCACGACCGGGCCGGAAGCGGCGGGTGGTGATCCCCGCCGGCCAGATCGGCTCCTGCGGGGGACGATCGAGCGAGAGCCGCATGGTCAGCAGGTGGCGCACGGTGACGAAACCCCGGGCGGAGAACCACGCGCGCGCCCGGTCGTCACCGTCGACCACGGTGGTGCGGACGATGGCGGTCGCGGCGCCCTCGCCGGCGGCGGCGTGCCGGGCCCGGTCGTCGGCGAGGTCGAGGACGGTGGTGGCGATGCCCCGGCCGGTGGCCGCGGGGTGCACCTGGCCCTCGACGTGCACGACCGTGGCTTCGTCGAGCAGATCGAGCTCGGTCGTGAACTCGCCGACACCGACCAGCGTGCCGTCCGGATCCTCGACGAGGACCACGTCGTCGAGGCCGTCCAGCATCAGCCACCGGACACGGACGTCCTCGGCCCGCGTCGCCACCGTGCCGGTCCGTGACAGCTCGGCGGCCGCGTGCAGGTCGGCGACCCGAGCGACGTCCTCCCACGTGGGCCTGCGCAGCGTGGTCGGCCCCGGGGGGTGCCGGAGCTCGTCAGCGTGCGGATCGGGGGTCACGGGCCGGCGACGCTACCCTCGCGCGTCGCTCACCCCGACGAACGAGGCACCGCCCGTGGCCCGCGTGACCGTGCATCACCTCACCCCCGCCCGGAACCTCCCGCTGATCGAGGAGGACGGGCTGCGTACCCGTGCGGACCTGTCCGGCACGCTCGGGCCGGTCGGCGCCTTCGACCAGGCCGCGCCGGGGACCTACGCGAACGGCAAGCGCGTGTCGGGCTGGTTGTCGCTCGAGCACGCCCGCACGACGGTCGCGGAGCACGGCCCGGGCCACATCAGCTACTCGGTGGACCCTCGGAAGACGCTGGCGGCGCCGGCGTCGCTGCGTACCTCGGGTGATGCCGCGTCCTACTGGGAGGCGGCCAGGCCGCTGGCCGAGTGGCAGGCCGACGGCGACGTGCCCGACGACCTCGAGGTGCACACGAACGTGCCCGTCCGCGCCAAGTACCTCCAGCTCCACGCGCCCCTGGTCAGCGAGGACGACCTCGGCGACTACGCCCCGCTCGTGGCCGCCGTCGCCGACGAGGACCGGTTGTCGGCGAAAGCGTTGATGCACCTGGCCGTGATCGCCTCGGACGGCGACTTCGACTCGCCGGACTTCGTCGCGGCGTGCGCGATGGCGTGGCGCGACGAGCCGGACCGTGAGGACCTGGTCCGCGAGCTGATGGAGACCGACCCGGACAAGGTCGCGTCGGCGGCCCTCGCCGAGCACGGCGCGACCGCGCCCGAGGTCACCGGCAAGCTCCGGCACGTGCTCGACGAGACCCGCGAGTGGGCCGACAGCCAAGGCATCGACCACGGGCGGGGGCTGTTCGCCCGCACCGCCGCGGTGCTCGACGAGCTCTGACAGCCGTAGGAGCGCCCTACCGCGCTGCGTCGGGCCCCGCCCGTGGTCAGCTGCTGGTCGGTCAGCTGCTCGGCGGGGGTCAGAGGCTGACGATGTTGACCAGGTGGACCCGGTCGCCGTCGAGCTCGAAGCGGACCCGCTGACCGATCCGCATCTCCATGAGCCCGGAGGCGGTGACCGCCTCCGCATCGACGACGTGCTCGACGAGCGCGTCGTCGAGGAGGGTCGCGGTGCGGGTCGCGACGTCGAAGTTGCGGATGGTGCCCTGCGGCACGGTGATCTCCTGGAGCGGGAGCGAGGTCGCTCGATCGGGGCTCCGGCCGGATGGCCAGGCGTCCAGCCCCGTCCGCGAGCGCGCAGGGAGGGTAGCGGGGAGGATGGCACTCCCCCCTACCGGACCGATCGAGGAGCACGCCGTGGCCGAGCACGATGCCGACGCCCAGCACGACGACCGCGCGACCGGGCAGGACGCCGGGGGGCCACGCCGGACGCCGGTGACCCAGCAGGTCGGTCGGATCGCCATCGTGATCGTGGCGGCCCTCTTCATCGCCTTCGCCCTGGCCAACGCCCAGGCGGTCGACTTCTCGTGGATCTTCGGCGAGACCAACGTGGTCGAGGAGGGAGGCGAGCGCGTCAGCGGCGGCGTCCCGCTGATCGTGCTCCTGCTGGTGGCCTTCGGTGCCGGCGCGTTGATCGCCACCCTCGTGTCGTGGCAACGTCACCGCCGAGACCGCTGAGCCGAGTGGTCGCTCAGCCCGCGTCGGCGACGTCGAGCTGCTCGAGGAGGGCTGCCGTGCGCGCGCCGAGCGGCGGGCCGCCGACGTCACGCAGCGCGACCAGGTCCGCCGCGACGTCCACGTCGTACGCGAACCCGGGCGCGTCCCGCCGCTCCGCGCGGAGGCCGGCGTCGCGGGCCGTGCTGAGGTGCCGCCGTGCGGACCCGGGTCCGTACGCCGTCGCGATGATGTGACCCGGACGCCGCAGCAACCCGCCCGTGCCGCCGTCGATGGTGGGCGCGACGACGACCGCCGCATCGGTGCCCAGCACGGCCTCGACATCACCGCGCTGGAGCCGGGGGAGGTCGGCGGCGACCACCAGCAGCGTGCCGACCGTGCCGAGCCGGGATGCGGCCGCACCGAGCGCCGCGTCGAGCCCCCGGACCCCGGTCGGGTCGCTGACGGTCTCCAGCCCGAGGGCCGAGCCGGCCGCGACCGCCGCAGGCCCGCTCGCGGCGATCACGATGCGGTCGACCGAGCTCGACGTGAGGGCTGCGACGACGTCGGCGAGCATGGCGCCGGCCAACGCCGCGCGACCCTCGACCGACAAGGTGCCCGCGAGCCGCGACTTCCCCTCGCCGGGGGAGCGGAGCGGCACGAGGGCCGTGACGTGTTCGCCGCGGGAGCGAGCAGCGTCAGCACGGGAGGAGCGCGGCGTGGACATCGCGCCGGACCCTACCGGGCGCAGTAGGGTCCGAACGCGCGTGCCACGGGACGCTCGCGCGGGAGGAGCGGGCGTGAGCAAGGTCGCGGTGATGGGCTCGGGGTCGTGGGGGACCGCCTTCGGGGCGATGTGCGCCGATGCCGGGGAGCCGACGGTGCTGTGGGCTCGGCGCGACGAGGTCGCCACCGAGATCCGCGACCGTCACTCCAACGCGGACTATTTGCCCGATGTCGAGCTGCCGCCGTCGCTGACCGCGACCACCGACCCGGAGGAGGCGCTCGCCGGCGCCGACGTGGTCGTCCTCGCTGTGCCGTCGGTCGGCATCAGCGACCAGCTCGCCGCGTGGGGCCACCTCATCGACGGCGACTCGACCCTCGCCAGCCTCATCAAGGGCGTGGACGTCGCCACCATGCGGTTCGGCAGCCAGGTCATCGCCGAGACCCTCGACTGCGACCCGGACCGGGTGGTGGTCGTCAGCGGCCCGAACCTCGCCAAGGAGTGCGCGCAGCGGCAGCCGGCCGCGACGGTGGCGGCCTCACCCGACGCGGGGCGGGCCGAGCGGGTCCAGGCCGCGGTGATGGCCCCCTACTTCCGTGTCTACACCAACGATGACAAGACCGGTGTCGAGGTGGCCGGCGCGGTCAAGAACGTCATCGCCCTCGCCGCTGGCATGGCGCACGGGATGGGCTACGGCGACAACACCAAGGCCGCCGTGATCACACGCGGGTTGGCGGAGATGGCCCGGCTCGGCGTCCGGCTCGGCGGTGACGCGATGACCTTCGCCGGCCTCGCCGGCGTGGGTGATCTCGTCGCCACGTGCACCTCGCCCCAGTCGCGCAACCGGACCGTCGGCGAACGGCTCGGCGGTGGCGAGAGCCTCGATGACATCATCGCGTCGATGAACATGGTCGCCGAGGGCGTCAAGTCGTCGCGGGCCATCCTCGGGCTGGCCGAGCAGGCCGGCGTGGAGATGCCGATCGCGCAGGGCGTGGTCGCGGTGTGTCACGAGGGCGCGTCCCCCGAGGACCTCGTCGGCGCCCTGCTGGCTCGCAGCGCCAAACCCGAGGTCTACGGGATGTGATCGTGTGAGGTGCACCCGGGTGCGCCGGGCGTCGTCGGACCGCGACACGACGCGGCGCCGGCATCATCGCCGGCGCCGCCTCGTGGTCGAGCGATGCTCAGTCGAAGCTGATGCCGAGCGCGGTGACGATCTTGCCGGTCTGCTCCATGACGCCGTTGGTGAACTCGGCGTTGCCCTCGCCGAGCGGCACGTTGGAGACCTCGTCGAACTTCGCGGCGACGTCCTCGGGACCGAAGCCGTCCTCGAAGGTGGCGCCGGGGCCCTCGACGACGGCGACGCGCGCGATGTAGCCGCCACCGACCGAGAAGATCTTCCCGGTCTCGGTGCAGCCCTCGGAGGCGAGGTAGGCGACGAGCGGCGAGACGTTCTCGGGTTCGAGGACCTCCAGCAGCTGCGGCGGCATGATGTCCTCGGTCATGCGTGAGGCGGCGACCGGCGCGATGACGTTCGAGGTGATGCCGTACTTCTGCCCCTCGATGGCGAGCGTGCGGGTGAGACCGACGAGCCCGAGCTTGGCGGCCGAGTAGTTCGACTGCCCGAAGTTGCCGTAGAGCCCCGACCCGGACGTGGTGTTGATGATCCGGCCGTAGTTGGCCTCACGCATGTGGGGCCAGGCGGCCTTGGTCACGTGGAACCCGCCGTAGAGGTGGACCTTGAGGACGAGGTCGAGCTGCGCCGGCTCCATCTTGGCGAAGGAGACGTCGCGCAGGATCCCGGCGTTGTTCACGACGATGTCGACCCGACCGAAGGCGTCGATCGCGCTCTGGACGATGGACTCGCCACCCTCCCACTCGGCGACGGAGTCGTAGTTGGCGACCGCTTCCCCACCGGCGGCGACGATCTCCTGCACGACCTGGTCGGCCATCTCCGAGCCCGCGCCCGAGCCGTCCCGGCTGCCTCCGAGGTCGTTGACGACGACCTTGGCGCCGCGGCTGGCGAGGAGCAGGGCGTGGCTGCGGCCGAGGCCACCGCCGGCGCCGGTGACGATGGCGACGCGGCCGTCGTAGTCGATCTGTGCCACTCGGGACCTCCAGGTTCCGGTACAGGGCGTGCGGCGGGGCTCGGACGCCCACGGCCGCTCGGACGGCGGCACCCTACCGTCGGGCCTCCGACCAGCCGGAACCCGCAAGCGACCCGACCGCCGAGAGGAACGGACGTGCTCGCGCACGCGCTGTGGTTCACCGACACGCTCCCGCCGCTGGACTGGGCGTTCGCTCGTGCGCCCCTGTCCCTGCTCGCCATCGGGCTCGCGATCGTCGGTGCTGTGGTCTGGCGGGCGGTCGCGGCGCGACTGCCGAGCCCGGAGCTCGGGTTCCTGCGCCCGCTCGGGCGCCTCGGCCCGTACGTCCCGCGCCTGTTGGGCCTCCACGCGGGGGTGTCGCTGCTGGCGCAGGCCTCGCGGTTCGAGTACCTCGTGCCCGCCCTCGAGCTGCCGACCACGTGGTGGGGCGCCGGGCTCGGCATCCTCGAGGGCGTCGTCGGCGTGTGGTTGATCGCCGGGTGGCGCGTGCGTCCCGCCGCGTGGCTGCTGGTGCTGGCCGGACCGCTCGGCATGCTCGGGTACGGGATCGTGCCGATCCTCGAACGGGCCGACCTGCTCGGCATCGGGCTGTTCCTGGCGCTGCTGCCCCCCGACGACGCCCGCCCGCTCGGCAGCATCCGCATCGACCTCGACCGCATCCGCCGCGCCGTCCTCGGGTTGCGCGTGCTCGTCGGCGTCGCGCTCATCGTGCTGGCGTTCACCGAGAAGCTCGCGCGCCCGGAGCTCTCGCTCGAGTTCCTCAGCTCCTACCCGGCGTTCAACATCCTGCAGCTGGTGGGTCTGCCCATCTCCGACCTGCAGTTCGTGCAGTTCGCCGCCGGGATCGAGATCCTCTTCGGCCTGCTGCTGATCTCGGGGGCGGCGCCGCAGTCGGTGGTGCTGGTGGCGGGCGTGCCGTTCAACGCGACGCTGTTCTTCCTCGGTGCGACCGAGCTGATCGGCCACCTGCCCATCTACGGGGCGATGCTCGCGCTGCTGATCCTGGGCTCGCGCGACGACACCGCACCGGGTTGCTCCTGGCTCCCCGGGCTCGGGATCGCGGGGCGGCCACGGCCGCCGGCCGAGCCGCCTCGAACCGTCCACGGCGTGAGCGAGGCGTCCTCCGCCTCCCACTAGCCCCAATACCGTTCAGTTAGGGAGGTGAGAGTACTTCGATGGCTTGTCTCG
>JBBECA010000010.1:0-45559 GCA_040882055.1 Nitriliruptor sp. | reverse complement strand
CGTTCAGCGCCGCCCACCGATCTCCACCAGGCCTATCGGTGCATTCAGGCTAAGAAGCAGCGCGGTGCTGCGGGGCGAAGAGTTCGGCGAGCGAGCCGCCTGCAGCTATCAGCCGTCGGAGGTGACGCGGCGAGAGGGTCTGCCGCGATTCGACGAACCTTTCATCGAGCCAGGAGGCTCTGAGCGCAACCGTCTCGCCAGGCTCGATCGCGAGTCGCCAACGGCCGTTCGCGTCGAAGATCGCCACCGAGGTCGCGCCGCGATACTCCTCGAGCGCCGCGAGCAGTCGTAGGGTGACCGGGTCGCTGAGTGGGGTATCCACGCCCGCGACGGTGATCCGTGCATCGAGCTGCTGGTTCTGGCTTGAAACCTCCAAAGCGACGGATGCGAGTTCGAGTTCGGCTGCGGTGCGTCGGCACCACTCCTCGTCGTCGATGAAGTCCACGGCGTACAGCAGTTCGGCTTCGATGTCGGATGCGGCGATCTCCAGCCACAGCACCTCACCGACAAAGCGCGCGCTGATATCGGTCGCCTCGAGCAGGTCGAGATCGAGCAGTGCTTGGATCCGTGGTTGCCAGTCGAGCACGCGTCCCCGGTAGTCGGTTCCGGGACGTAGCGCGAGGTAGAGCAGGCCGGCCACGAGCGAGAGCGTGTGCTCCGGCAGGGCCGAGCGAACGTCATCGGTCTTGCTCAGCGGGGCCAGGATGGCATCGACGAGGCGTCGGAAGACCTGGTCGAGGTCGTCCTCGGTGAGGACAGCGCCCTCATCGGTCTTGTGATGGATCGCGTACAGCCACGCCAACGCGTCGAGCAGGACCCGGAAGTTGGTGAGGGGCGCGAGCGGGTCGATCCACTGCATCCGCTCGTCACCGACCGCGTCCGCCCAACGGCGCAGCACGTTGCGTGCTCGTACGCGGATCCTGGTGCTGGTGGACCACCGATGCTTGGCGACATCCCCCCCGCCGCCGTCCGTGCCATCCCCGGGGTCGGGGTCGGGGACGGGGAACGGGATGACGTTGCTGAGCGCATCTCGAGCTTCTGGTGGGGTGCGGGCCAGCATCGCGGCGAGCAGATCCGCGAGTGGGTCGACGAGTCCATGTGTGTGCCCACGTAGACGGTCGTAGGTGCTGATGCGTGGATCGCGCCGCAGCTCGTCGCTGGCGAGCCGCTCCCACAGCCCGGTCTCGCTCGACTCGTCGCCCTCGGTGCCGCCGGCCCGTTCGGCGAGCTCGACAGCGCGGGTCTCGGCGACGTCCATCACGCAGGTCTGCTGCAGGTAGTTGAGAATCGCACCGAGCGGATGGTCGAGGTCGGATACGAGCAGCTCGCCGGGGTGCCCGGTGCCGCTGGAGGAGGGCTCTTCGAGCTCACGCTGCAGGTCTCGAGGCTCGTCGACCACGACCCGGTTGGACACCGTCTCGCCGGTCTGGTCGATGAGCCAGACCAGTCTGCCGGTCAGGGGGTCCAGGTTCGGTCGGCCGGTCTCGTCACCGTCGGTCAGGAGCCACTCGTCGGCCAGCGGGCCGTCTACGACCACGGCCACGCTGCCGTTGGCGTTCCGCGACGCCCGCATAAGCTTCACCGGAGGTAGCTGCCCCTCCTTGTCCGGCTCGAGCGTCAAGGCCTCGGCGATCTCGGGCGGGACGGGCTGGGTGTTCAGCCGGGGCGGGTCAACGAACCGATGGCGGAGCTCGTCTACTGAGAGCGCAGTGAGCGTTGCGGTTTCGATGTTGGCGTAGGCCTCGACCCCGTCGGTCGCCATCAACGCGGCTCGCGAGAGGTTCGCCGAGCCGGACAGCAGCAGCGCACTGCCGTCGTCCAGCTCGACCCCGATCAGCTTGGCGTGCACGAACCCAACCGGGCTGTCCTTCTCGTCGACGTACCGCAGCAGTTCGTCCTCGACGCCCCGACGCTTGAGCAGCTTTCGAAGTTCGCGGCCGTCGACGCTGGTGCGTTCGGTGAGATAGACGACAACGGTGCGTGGCTCCAGCCGTTGCAGCAGTGTGTCCACGGCCGCGAGCTGCTGGTCGTAGAACGGCGCCGCCAGGTGGAGACGCTCGACGGGTCGCTCGGCAACTGCAGTGACGAGCGAGTCCAGCAGCGGGCCGTCGAGGTTGTGCAAGAACCCACCCGCCGCAACCTCGACCGAAGCTGGGAGGTCGGCGACGAGCCTGGCGAAGCGGCCCGCCAGCTCGGCGTCACCTTGCTGGTGGACGATGCGGTGCATCCAGCTGACCCAGCCGGCGATGGCAGCGGCACCCTCCGGGTCGCTACTGGTGAACTCGGTGAACGTCTCGAACCCGACCTCGAGACCGGATAGCGACAGGTTCCCCGAACCCACCAGCAGCCGCACGGCGGAGGTATCGGCGAGAAGGATGGTTTTGGGGTGGAACGCCCCACCCGCACGGAGGCCACGCAGCAGCCACCGGCGGTTGGCCCGCTGCAGCCGCCACTGTTCATCCGGCGGGATCGCTTCGAGGGTGTGGTCGAGCCGATGTCCGTCGGCGAGCACGACCGCGTTCAGTGGCGGGTCGCCGAGTCGTGGGAACAGGAAGCTGTCGTACAGTCCCAGGTCGAGGTTGTAGGTGGTGATCCAGCAGGCGCGCAGGTTGGTTCGGAAGGCCGCGACGGGCTTGGTGCTCATGCGAGCACCTCGTCGATCAGCTCCCGGCCAGATGAGGTGAGCTCAGCGGACTCGTTGTCCCCCCAGCTCCAGTAGCCCAGGTCCTCGGTTAGCGACGCCAGTGGTGCGTGTCGGATGGCGGCCAGCCTGAACCGGGAACTGTCCAGGTCGTAGAAGCGCAGGCCGGTCGGTTCCATCCGGAACCGGAACGTGAACTCGGGCAACTTGGAGTACGCGATCCGTTCGTGGGCCGAGATCACGTACCGGCGAAGCAGCCACGACAACGTTTCGACCACGGTTGGATCTCGGTCCAGGAACCCGGTGAACTCGTTCGCGATCGTGAGCAGACTCGGCTGCCAGGCCGATGCGATCGTTGCGGCCGAACGCCACGCTGGCGAGTCACGCTGTTCGAGCAGTTCCAGCATCGAGTAGAGCGCCAGGGCACCGGAGGTTCCGGTGTCCCGCTCCACCGTCCACCAGCGCAAGTCCTCGAGCTCATCGGGACGGTCGACGCTGGTCGATGCCGTGACGAACCGTTCGTCCGGGTCGAGCTGCGGTTCGGAGTCACACAGTTGGCGCGTGACCTCGACCAGGTCGCTAGCGCTCAAGCCGTCGAGGCCACCAGCGTTCAGTGCGGCGTAGTTGAAGTCGGTCCACAGGCTGCACAGTGCGTCCTGGGCCAGGTCCTTCGCGGCCAGCGCCGCCCACTGGTCAGCGATGTCGTGGTGGTGCTGGCTTCGCGGTGCTGGTGGGGTCCACAACGCTTGACGGAACGCCGACTCGTCGTAGACCACGTTCGCATCGTGGTCGATCAGCGTCAGGTAGTGCGCGATGCTTCGTCGGCGCTGTTGGACAGCCTCGGCCGCCTCGGGTTGTGGGGCAGTGAGGATGCTGGCGGCGATCCGTTCGCGTTCGTCACCGAACGTGTCGAGACGGCACAGGCACGCCACCTCGGCGTACTCGTCGACCACCGCCAGCGGCACCGGGTCGGTGGTGCGGAAGTAGCGCTGGATGTACTCGGTGTCGGCGACCGCCGAGGCGAACGCTTCGGCCAGCTCGCGTGCTTCGTCTCGGCGAGCGAGCACGTCGATCGGGGTGAGCGCGTCATCGCCGAGAGCGGTGCCTGCGGGTGCGACCAGATCGAACGCGATCATCGGGGTGCGGTAGTACAACCCGTAGCCACCGTTGGCAGACTCGACCGACTCCTCGCATGAGAACTTCTTCGGCTCGGCCTGGACCGCCGGACGTAGCTTGGTTGCGCCAACCGGTGACGACCCGCACTCCCGTGGGCAGCGCAACACCGCCAGCCCGAAGTCGTACTCGCGCGTCTTGATGAACCTCGACAGCCGCTCGCGGGTGGCCTTCTGCCGCTGCTCCTCGAACGCGTGCAGCAAGAACGCGTAGAACGAGATGTAGCGGGCACGTCGGCTGAGCTCGAGGACGTCGGGGAGCAAGAACGGCATCAGCCGATCCTGCGTGGTGGTCTGCAACCCAAGAGGGTCCCGACCCTCCTGACGCTGCAGGGTCGGTTCGATCCACTCCGGCAACGCAGCAACCGTCATCGGCCCCCTCCGATCCTTGACGTTCTACTGTCTCATGCCCCCGTGACGTCCCTGGCGCGTCAACCCCAGATCTGGAGCTTGTACTTCTCGGTCTCGTTCGGGTCGGTGATCGGCTTGGTGGCGTTCCCGAACCGGCCGAACAGTTGGGTCTTCTTCTCGTGCTGGCCGTTCTTGACGTAGGTCACCGTGGCGTCGACCGGGAACTTGGACGGGCGGACGTGAACCCGGCACAGGTCGCGGCCGTCGATGGTGAGGATCTCGCTGGTCACGTTCGCTGCAGCGGCCTGTCCGACCGCGTTGGCGACCGCCTGGTTGAGGTGCAGCAGGAACACGTCCGCGTCGTCCTTCGCGTCACGTCGCAGTGAGGCGTAGTCGGACTCGAGCCCGTGGACGGTGCCGTCGTCGTTCACGCCGATGAGCAGGGTGCCGCCCGGCCGCGAGTTGAGGAACGCGGCGATCGTCTTGATCGATGCGGTCTCGAGCGGCTTGGACACCTCGCCGACAGCATCGCCTCGGGTGTGGGTGCGGAAGGTGGCCTTGTACTCCAGGTACGGACCTTCCTTGGGTGGTGGGCCGAGGAGGTCACCGATCGGGCAGTGCTGCTGGTGGGCGACCTTGGCCTTCTCGTAGGCGTCGGGGCCGTAGGCAGACAGGATGGACTGCATGAGCTCGGCGTTGTCGAGCATGGCGTAGGTGAGCTCTTCAGCGGCCGAGAGCCGGCCGACGGCCTTGTCCTGGAACGCCTTGGGGAGCACGTGCTCGGCGAAGTTCTTCGGGGAGTTCGCCGCGGCGGCCTGCTGGATGCCAGCGTCGGCGACCAGGTCGGTGAAGATCCCCTCGACGTGAAGCCGGTCAGCGTCGGTGAGTTTGAGTCCGAACCGTTCGTTGAGGGTGTCGATGATCTTCGACAGTGGGCTCTTGTCGGCTTCGTGTTGCTTGCCGGCGCCGGAGAAGACGGTCTGGACCTCGCCGGTCTCCGGGTCGAGCGCGACGGAGCCTTCGAAGGTCTTCTCGGTCTTGAGGTGGGTGAGCTCGATCTCGGTGCCGAGGTCGACGCCGCCGCCACGGCTGGTGTCCTTGATGAAGGCGAGCAGCGCTTTGCCGTACAGGTAGTCGCGTTCGAGGTCCTCGGTGGCGAGCTGCACGATCTGTGACAGGAACGAGTAGGTCCGCACGAACCGGTTGAGCGCGTCGCGGAACGCGTCCTGCTCGTCATCTTCGAGGGCGTGGAACCGGTCGACGGCCGGGGTGAGCACGGCGTGGACCCGCTCGTGGGTGGTGGCGACCTTCTCGTCCTCGAGCAGTCGTGCGACCGCTTCGGCTTCGCGGGTGTCGAGGATCCCGAACTCGTCCAGCGCGTGGCGGGTGTCCCACAGCAGGTTCGGGTCTGAAGGTGGCGCGACCGTCTGGGTGTACCAGGGCGCGAACGCGTCACGGATGTGGTCGGCGTCGTTTCGGAAGTCGAGCACGAAGGTGCCGGTCTTGTTCGCCATGGTGCGGTTGAGCCGCGACAGGGTCTGCACCGCAGCCAGGCCGGTCAAAGTCTTGTCGACGTACATCGCGTACAGCTTGGGTTGGTCGAACCCGGTCTGGAACTTCTCGGCCACGACCATGATCCGGTAGTCATCGGTATCGAACTTCTCGGCGGTCTGCGACTCCGGGAAGCCGTTGAGCTTGGACTCGCTCAGCTGCTTGCCGTCGATGTCCTTGGTGCCCGAGAACGCCACCAGGATCCCGAGCCCGTTGCCGTACTGGTCGTTGACCTTCTTCAGCGCCTCGTAGAACCGGATGGCGTGCTCGATCGAGGAGGTGACCACCATCGCCTTGGCCTGACCACCGATCCGCTTGGCGACGTGGGTTCGGAAGTGGTCGAGGACGACGTTGGCCTTCTGCATCAGGTTGTGCTCGTGCAGGTTGACGTACTTGGCGATCGCGGTGCGGGCCTGGGCGGTGTCGTACTCGGGGTCGTCGGTGACGGCCTTCTCGATCTTCCAGTACGTCTCGTAGGTGACGTAGTTGGCCAGCACGTCGTGGATGAACCCCTCCTCGATGGCCTGACGCATCGAGTACAGGTGGAACGGCTCGTGCTTGCCCGTAGCCGTGTTGAACTGGCCGAACAGCTCGAGGGTCTTGCCCTTGGGTGTGGCGGTGAACGCGAAGAAGCTCAGGTTCGACTGCTGACCGCGGGCCTGAACGTTCGCGGCGAGCAACTCGGCAACCTCGTCCGATGCCACGATCTCGTAGCCGTTGGACTCCTCGGCGGCGAGGTCCAGGGTGCTGGAGGTGTTCTTCCCGCCGCCCAGGACCCGCTTCATCTCCTTGGCGGCCTCACCGGTCTGTGACGAGTGGGCCTCATCGATGATCACCGCGTACCGACGCGACTGGAGGTGCTCGATCTTGTCGAGCACGTAGGGGAACTTCTGCAGCGTGGTGATGATGACTCGGGCCTGCTCGCCCGACAGCGCCGCGGCGAGCTGGGAGGAGTCGGTGTCGATCCGCTCCACCACCCCGTGAGCGTGCTCGAACTGGTAGATCGTGTCCTGCAGCTGCCGGTCGAGCACGACCCGGTCGGTGATCACCACCACCTTGTCGAACACCTTCTCATCGCCCTGGTGCAGCGACGACAACCGGTGCGCGAGCCACGCGATCGTGTTCGACTTGCCCGACCCGGCCGAGTGCTGCACCAGGTACTTCTCACCCGCCCCCTGCTCGCGCGCATGAGCTTCGAGGGCGATCACCGCGTCCCACTGGTGGAACCGTGGGAAGATCACCGTCGGCTTCGCCCGCGACCCCTTCGCCGGCTTGTCTACGTGCACGAACCGTGCCAGCAGATCCATCCACGCATCCCGCGACCACACCTGCTCCCACAAGTACGCCGTGCGATGCCCATCCGGCTTCGGCGGGTTTCCGGCAGCGAGCTGGTGGCCTCGGTTGAACGGCAGGAACCGGGTCGACTTGCCCGCCAGCCGCGTGGTCATCGCGACCTCTTCGGAGTCCACCGCGAAGTGCACCACCGCCCGACGGGACAGCGAGACGTTCTTCGGGTCGCGGTCGGTGCGGTACTGCTCCTTCGCATCCTCGAACGACTGTCCCGTCAACCGGTTCTTCAACTCCGCCGTCGCCACCGGGACCCCGTTGACGAACAGCGCCAGATCTAGTGTCTTCGTCGACCCCGACTCGAACGGCAACTGGCGGGTCACCGTCAGCCGGTTCTGCTCGTAGCGCTCCACAAGCGACGGCGTCAGGCCGTGCGCCGGCTTGAAGGACGCCAACCTGAACGGCACACCAAGATCGACAACACCGTGGCGGAGCACGTCCACCGTGCCGCGGGTGTCGAGTTCCTTCGCTACGCGATCCGCGAACTGTGCCCGCGCCTTCGCCGCGTCGCTAGACAGCTTCACCCGCGACGCCCACCTCTCCGGCTGCGTCTCCTCTACGAACGCGAACAGCTCGACCAGGTCCAAGCCCCGGGCTGCATCGAAGTCCCCCGAGGCGTTCCCCGTCTTGACCTGTCGGTAACCCCCACGCCCAACGAGCCACCTACAGATGTGATCCTCGAAGCTTCCCTCCCCCACCCTCACTCTCCGGCCGCCGACCTAAGTTGCCCTGTGACATGAGCATGGTGGAGCGACCGGTCTGTCGCCCGCAATAGACGGATTTGCTTGCCGATAGCCGACTGAGACCCACGCACGCTGGCGCGGACACTCTCTACTCGTCGTTCGATTTCCTGCTGCACCTCCGGCGGCGGTGCTGGAATCTTAAGATTGGCCAGAGTGTTGGCATCGAAGGACGACGAGCGAGTGCGGATACCCTTCGCGAGCGATTCGAGGTAGCCCGATCGGGCCAATAGGCGGAGCGCGATTGTCGCGAATGCAGGACTCATGAAACTTGTTGGGAGCCAGATGTGGTAAGCCGGCGTGCACTTGCCGGAGGCCTCCGCGACTCCGATAGCTCCGGCAAAACCGTCCATGCTACTAACGACCAGGTCGCCCTCTGCGACCCGTTGATAGCCGTGCTCATGGACTGCTTCGGTAAAGCCGTCGGTTCGACGACGCGATCTGAGCGTTACCTGGCCATCACGGAATGCTGTCACAGTCTCGTCACCCGGCAGAGGCGTCTCTCTGCGCCTCTTGAACAAGTACTTGAAGGGCGTGGGCTGCGCATCCGTACGGGCCATCTCCTCCGCCACAACCGCGTCAAGAATGGCTTCGAGCCGGGCAACCATCTTCTTTCGGTTGCCAATCTCGGCATATATCTCCTCGCGCGCCTTCAGTACTGAAGCGGCGATCTCGTCCTGCAGGGCCCGAGGGGGTAGAGCGGCGACGGTATGTAGGAAGTCCTCGATGCGAATATGAGGTGTACGGACGTTCGCCTGCAAAGCCTCGCCTAGCCCACGCACTCGTCGTCGGAAGTCCTGGCGATAAACATCACTAGACAGCAACAAGGCAAGGAACTGCGTACTAACGTCGGCGATTGGACGGAACACCAGGTAGTGGTAGGTAACTATCCCATCACATGGCGCCACGCCCATCAGGCCGTCATACGCTGACATCTGGTTTACGACTAGGTCACCCCGCTTGCACCTCTTGTAGCCGATCAGTGATTCGGCACGGGGCGGTTCATCCGTAATCTGATCGCGGGGGACAACGCCTTTCGCCTTCGTAACAGAGAGTAGGCGTTCATCACCTGTGGAAGTTCTAACGTCAACATTCCGCAGGAGGGTGTGCACCGGCACCAACCGCCAGGTGGGCGGAACCTCGAGGCCCAATGGTGTAGCTGCCGGGCGGAGTAGGCTAAGCATCGATAATCCCTGCAAGCCACGCGCTCAGAGAGTGGTCGAGCTCCGACAGTTCCTTTCGGACCGAATCCAACGATGGCGGCGCCTCGTAGTTGTAGAAGTGGGCTGAGAACGGAATCTCATACCCAATCTTCGTCCTGGTGTGATCGACCCAAGCGTCGCTGACATACGGAAGGACTTCTGCAGCCAAATATTCGTCGACTGCCTCTCTGTAAAGCTCGGTGCCCAGCCTGCCCATAGGGTCTGCCTCATAGGTGGCCTGAACCGGCGGGAGGGGCACGTTCTCGTAGTCTCGGAGGTCGGAGTCGGGTTGTTGATTGCCCTTCTTGTCGGTGGAAACTGGGGCGTCGGGATCAGCGATTGCAAGTGCATCCCACAGCGCGGTTGTCTGGGACTTGGTAAGCCCGAGGCGATCAATTGCGGGCGAAAGTTTGTCCACCAGCACCTCTCGCTCGGTGGTGGTGAGACCGACGTGGGCCTCGAGCACTGCCACGAGGCCAACCAGGGTTGCGGGAGTCAGCTTGGCGAGCTTGCGGTCGGTGCGGACGGCAGCGAGGGTGTCGCCGCTGACCCCCCAGCGCTGACGAAGGGGTCGGTCGACGGAAATTCGGAGGAAACCGAACGCTTCGTTGGGGAAGATCTTGACCTGCTCGTTCTCTTCGAAGTTCCCGTAAAGCTGGGTCATCTCTGCGATATGGTCGGCAGTGAGGTACTTGCGCTTCTCGCCGAGGCTCTTTCGCATCTTGGCCCACTTCGAGCGGGCATCGACGAGCTGAACTTTCCCCCGGCGGTGTGGTGCCTTGCGATTGGTGACAATCCAGAAGTACGTCGAGATGCCGGTGTTGTAGAACAGTTGGTCCGGCAACGCGACGACGGCCTCAAGCCAGTCGTTCTCGATGATCCATCGGCGGATCTCGGACTCGCCCGAGCCAGCGCCGCCGGTGAACAGCGGTGAACCGTTAAAGACGATGGCGATGCGGGAACCGCCCTGCTCGACCGGCTTCATCTTCGAGATCATGTGTTGCAGAAACAGGAAGCTGCCGTCGTTGATCCGCGGCGTGCCGGCGCCGAACCGGCCTGCGAACCCAAGCTGCTCGTATTCGTCCTCGATGACCTGTTTGATCTTCTTCCACTCGACCCCGAATGGTGGGTTCGCGAGGAGGTAGTCGAAGCTTCGGCCCTGGTGCCCATCCTGGGAGAACGAGTTGCCGTGCACGATGTGGGACGCGTCCTGACCCTTCAGCATCATGTCCGAGCGGCAGATCGCGTAGGTCTCGGCGTTGAGCTCCTGCCCGAACACCTCCAGCTTTGCCTGAGCGTTCATCGAAGCAAGGTGCTGCTGGGCGATCGAAAGCATCCCCCCCGTACCAGCAGCGGGGTCCAGCATCGTCTTGACGACGCCAGGCTTGGAAAGCAGGTCGTCGTCCTCGATGAACAGCAGGTTGACCATCAGCTCGATGACCTCACGAGGGGTGAAGTGCTCACCTGCGGTCTCGTTGGACAACTCGGAGAATTTCCGGACGAGTTCCTCATAGAGGTGACCCATCTCGGTGTTCGACACGTGGTCGGGGTGGAAGTCGACTTCGCAAAACTTTGAGACGACCAGGTAGAGCAAGTTCGCGCTGTCGAGCCGGCTGATCTGGACGTCGAAGTCGAACTTGTCAATCACCTCTCGGGCGGTCTCGGAGAACCCGGCGACATAGGCCCGAAGGTTGTCCGCGATGTTCGACGGATCATCCAGCAGCTTCGGTAGGTCGAGCTTCGAGGTGTTGTAGAACTGCTCGCCGGCCACCGAGGTCAGCACCGGGTCGAGGTTCTCGAGCCGGCCCTGGAGTTGTGCGTAACGCTCGAGCACTGCCGCTTTGGTCGGTGCCAGAACGCAGTCCAGTCGGCGCAACACCGTCAGCGGCAGGATCACCTTGCCGTACTCGGACTGCTTGTAGTCACCCCGCAGTAGGTCGGCGACCGACCAGATGAACGCTGCGTGGTTGTTGACGGCCTGCTCGGACATGTGCCCCCACTCGGTCCAGCGGACCGGCATCGTAGGAGGCCCCGCGTGCCGCCGGCTGTTAACCGACGCTCACGTACGTCCCGTCCTTCAGGTGGGCAACCCGGTCTGCCTTCTTGAGGTACGAGAGGGTCGCCCGCACAGCGTTGGCGGAATCCTCCTGCCGGCCGCCCTCGGCTAGGGCAGCCTGGACCTCCGCGACTGTCAGCGTTGAGGGGGACCGCTCCAGCACCTCGATGATCGCTTCGGTCCGGGGAAGGCCGGTCAGCTCCCCGCGATCTCCAACCGAGCGTTGCAGCACCGCACGCTGGGCCTTGAGCCCCGCCATCTCGGCCCGCGCAGCCACCAGCGCATCCTCAGCCGCCAGGATTCGACGGTCCAGTTCGGCGATCAGCTCGGTTCGTCCCATGCCGCAATGTTAGCAAATAGCAAAGTCTTTCTTTGCTTACCGACCTCAGGTTGGCCGCCACTACCCTCACTCACCGCTTACGAAGCGCGGAAGTCTCCGCGGAGGTTCGCGCGTAAGTCCCGCCCTCGTAGCTCAGGGGATAGAGCAACCGCCTCCTAAGCGGTAGGTCGCAGGTTCGAATCCTGCCGAGGGCGCGAGACCACGGCCAGCGTCCGCACGCGCTCGCGGCCGGCCGCCCGGCGGGCGAGCCAGCCTCAGCGCCGGGTGTGCACCGGGTCGCGGCGACGGCGGCGGGTCGCGGGCCGTCCCTCACCGATGATCTCGCCGAAGCGGAGCGGCGCCGCCTCGGCCTCCTCGTCGCGGCCCACCAGCGCCTCGAACAACGTCCGGCTCCCGAGCAACGCCTGGCGGTACTGCTCGGTCGCGTCCGAGCCGCCCTCGGGGCGGACACGGGGGCGAGTGGTGAGGTAACGCTCGACGGCTGCAGCGTGATCGAGCGCGAGATCCTCGAGCCGTCGTTCGGCCGGCACCTCGGGGTAGCCCCGGGCCTCGGCGACGGCGTCGAGGAGGACGTCAGCACATCGGACCGCACCCTCCGGACCGTCGACGAAGCTGGCCTCGATCGCCGCGAAGCGCCCGCGGTACGCCGACCGTTCACCGGGGCCCAGGCTCCGGATGGCCAGCTCGGCGCGTCGCGCCTCACGCTCCGCGGAACGTCGCTCGGCACGCCGCGCCTGCGCGGCTCCCTGGTCGACCGGACTCGCGTGCCTGTCCTCGCGACGGCGCAGGCGCGTCCGCGTCCGTCGACGCTCCCACCGCACGAGGCTCACGACGGCAGCGATCACGACGCCCAGCGCCACGGCGAGCGCGACGATCTCGAGGGTGGTGAGCTCCACGGGGCGCTCCCTGTCGGTACCCGGGCGGCGTGCGACGCCCGGTCGCCTGCTTGGCGACCTCGCCATCAGGAGACGGTGGCCCATCGAGCGCCTGCGCTCCCCGGCCGGTCGACGGGGTCGCGTGCGACCTGTGCACGACAGCGCGGCGTGGTCCCCTCCGAACGGGCACGTCCGGCCACGTCCCCTCGGACAGGCGAGTGCGGGTCAGCCCTCGTCGGGAGCTGGCTCGACCTTGCGGAACAGCGGGCTCGGGGCACCGAGCTTCACGCCAGCTTCCACCTCGGGGCGCACCCACCCGCGGCCACGGTGATCCCCGTCCCCACCGAGCCAGCGGTCGAGCTCGGCGGCGCCGAACGGCACGTAGGGTGCGAACGCGACGTTCAGTCCGGCGATCGCCTGGAGCGCGGTCCACAGCGTGGTCGCCGTGCGGTCGCGGTCGGACTTGGCCGTCTTCCACGGTTCGAGCGCGTTGAGGTAGGCGTTGGCGGCCTGAGCGCCGGCCATCGCCTCCTTGAGCGCTGCCCGTAGCTCCACCCGCTCGAGCAACCCCTCGGCCGCGGCGAGGTGATCGTCGACCTCGGCCAGCAGCCCGAGATCGCGTTCGTCGGGGTCCACGGGCTCGGGCACCACGCCATCGAACTGCTTGCCGGTCATCGCGAGCACCCGGTTGACGAGGTTGCCCCAGGTGGCCACGAGCTCGTCGTTGATGCGGCGGACGATCTCGTCGCCGGTCAGGTCGACGTCGTTGTACTCGGGCAGGTTGGTTGCCATCGCGTAGCGGAGCGCGTCGGGCTGGTAGCGCTCCAGCTCGTCGAGCAGCGAGCCGCCGACCCCCTTCGACTTCGAGGCCTTCTCACCCTTGAAGGTCACGTACTGGTTGCCGGGCACGTTCGTCGGCAGGTTGAGCTCGCCGGCGCCGAGCAGCTGCGCCGGCCAGTAGACGGCGTGGAAGGGGATGTTGTCCTTGCCGATGAAGTAGTAGCTCTCCGCCGACGGCTCCTCCCACCACGCCTTCCAGGCGTCCGGCGTCCCCTGCTGCTGCGCCCACTCCTTGGACGCCGACAGGTAGCCGATGACCGCGTCGAACCAGACGTAGATGCGCTTGTCCTGCGGGTTGTCGAGCCCCGCGTCCTCCGGCAGCTCCACCCCCCAGGCGAGGTCGCGGGTGATGGCCCGATCGTGGAGACCGCCGCGCACGAACCCCTGCGCCCAGTTGATGACGTGGTTGCGCCAGCCCTCGCGCGTCGCGAGCCAGTCCGCGACCTGCGACTCGAGCTTGGACAGCAGGATGAACCAGTGATCGGTCGGACGCGGCTCGGGCGTCGCCGACGAGAGCTTGGACCGCGGATCGAGCAGGTCACCCGGGTCGAGGGTCTTGCCGCAGGTGTCGCACTGGTCGCCACGGGCGTCGGTCGCGCCGCAGTTCGGACAGGTCCCCTCGACGTAGCGGTCCGGCAGGAACCGCTCCACCTCGGGGTCGTAGAACTGCTCGGTGGTACGGATCTCGAGGTAACCGTTGTCCCGCAGGGCCTGGAACATCTCGCGCGTGACGTCGTGGTGGTTCTCGGTCATCGTCGAGGTGAACCGGTCGAACGAGATGCCGAGCTCCTCCCAGTACCGCACGAACTCGGGGTGGTAGCGCTCGACGATCTCCCGCGGGGTGACCCCCTCGTTGTCCGCACGGACCGTGATGGGGGTCCCGTGGGCATCGGAGCCCGACACCATCAGCACCCGGGAGCCGGCGATGCGGTGGTACCGGGCGAAGATGTCCGCCGGCAGGTACGCGCCGGCGAGGTGCCCGAGGTGCAGCGAGCCGTTGGCGTACGGCCACGCGACCGCGACCAGGACGTGGCGGTCCCCGTCGGTCGCGGCGCTGCCAGGAGGGGGGGTGGGGGGTTCTGCGCTCATGGCCTGAGCCTAACGGTCGAGCCCGCGACCATCGGTCGCCGCCGGGACCGTCGAGGGTTCGCCCACACGCGGCGCGACGCCGGCTGCGCGAGCTGAGCGCACGACACCAGCCACCACCCGGACGGCTCCGAACGCACCGGTGATGCCTCGCCGCCGTACCGTCCTCGTCCTCAGCTTCGCCGCGCTCATCGTGGGAGGTCCCCTGCTCGTGCCCGACACCACCGCACCCGACACGCTCCCGGCGCGCCAGCTGGCCGACGACGACAGCCGTTTCGCCCGGCTCGGCGGCGTCGAGGTCCACCACAAGGTCGCCGGTGACCCCACGGACCCGACCGTGGTCCTGCTCCACCACTTCTACGGCAACGTCACCACGTGGCGGCACGTCCAGAGCGACCTCGCGGCCGACCACCAGGTCGCCGCGTTCGACCGGCCGGCGTTCGGGCTGACCGAGCGGCCGCCGCGGTCGGCGTGGGTCGACGGCCGCAACCCCTACACCCGGGCCGCGTCGGTCGACATCACCCTCGACCTGCTCGACGAGCTCGGCAGCGACCAGGCGGTCCTCGTCGGATCGTCCGCCGGCGGGACGTCGGCACTCGAGACCTACGCACGCGCACCGGAACGGGTGCGCGCCCTCATCCTGGTCTCACCCGCCATCACCGGCGACGTGGGGCCGCCGACGTCCATCCGTACCGTGATGCGGTCGCCGCAGCTGCGTCGGCTCGGGCCCCTGGTGGTGCGCCGGGTCGCGGGCGAGATCACCCGCGAACGCGTCAGCGGGTCGTGGGCCGACCCCACCCGTGCCACCGACGACGACGTCGCCGCGTACGCCCGGCCGCTCCAGGTGGAGGGGTGGGACCGCGGGTTCTGGGAGCTGTTCGCCGCCGAACCGCCCCCGAACCTGTCGTCGCTGCTACCTCGCATCACGGTCCCGACGCTGGTGGTCTCCGGCGACCGCGACCCCGTCATCGCTCCACGCCAGAGCCGGCGTACCGCTGCCGCCATCCCGGGTGCCGGGTACGTCGAGCTCGAGCGGTGCGGGCACACCCCGCAGGAGGAGTGCCCCGACGCCCTGGTCGCCGCGATCCGCGACTTCCTCGGCGGACTGCCGGACTGATCCCGAAAGCTCTGAGGTCACGCCAACGTGCCTCGCCGTCGCCGGTCGCTCACGCTTCGGGGTCCGCCCACCACGCTGCCACCTCGGCGTCGCCCTCGGCGGGGGCGACGCGACGCTCGTCCGGCTCCTGACTCAGCACGTGCTCGACGTAGCTGTCGGTGGAGGTCCACAGGTCGACGTCGCGGCGTTCGACCTCCGAGAGGTGGTGCCAGTGCTCGAGCACCTCGTGGAAGAGCTCGGCCGGTTCGCGTCTCCCGCGGAGGTGCTCGGGGATCCGGTCGACGACCGGCTCGAACGAGGCTTCGACCCAGCGGTGGGCGATGATCGCTTCCGGGAGCTCCCGGCCCTCGGCCTGCTGGAGCCAGGCACCGAAGCTGTGGACGTCGTTGAGCAGCCGGCGAGCCTGGTGATCCTGCACGTCGAGCCCCGTGAGCCGGTGCAGCAACCGCTGGTAGCGCCCGGACTCGAGCACCGAGGTCTTGAGCACCATCCGGGTGACACCCGGTTCGTCCTGCACCAGCTCGATCTCGTCCACGTCGTAGCCGAGGTCGTTGATCCGCTGCAGGCGCTCGTGCATGCGGTACCGCTCGTCGTCGGCGAAGACCTCCTCACGGGTCAGTTCGGTCCAGAGCGAGTGGTACCGCTCGCGGAGCTCGTCACCGATCTCGAACGGATCGAGCTCCGGGCCGAGGATCCCGGCCGCCTGGAGATCGAACAGTTCGCCACCGCACTTCTCCACCGCCGTGTCGAGGTCGTACTCGCGCTGGCCATCGGACAGCTCGCGGTGGAGCTCTCCCGTCTCGGTGTCGACCACGTACGCCGACAGGCGCCCCGCGTCGCGCCGGAACAGGGTGTTGGACAGCGAACAGTCGAGCCACAGGAAGCCGTTGAGGTGGGTCCGCACCAGCAGGTGGACGAGGGCGTCGAGCATGAGCTCACGGAGCTCGTGGTGGGCCTGACGCTGGAACAGCAGGCGGTACGGCACCGAGTACTCGAGGTGCTCGGTGATCAGCACCGCCTCGAGCCGTTCGCCCTCCTCGCTGTCGCGCAGCGTCACGACCCCGACCACGTCGACCACGGGCACGCCCTCGTCCTTGAGGTGGCGCAGGAACCGCCACTCGCGCTGTGCGTAGCGGCGCGGCAGTTCCTTGAGGTGGTAGAGGCGGTCGTCGTACTGGACGGTGCGGACCACGTGGCGGTGGATGCCCATGGGCATCTCGACGAGACGGTCGTGTTCCCAGCGCTCGAGCGGCTGCGTCCAGGGCAGATCGAGGAAGTCGGGGTGCCCGGTCCGGGCGGTGAGTTGGAACCGCAAGTGGCGTCCTAGCCCTTGACGGATCCGGCGGTCAGACCTCGGACGAAGTAGCGCTGGAGGGTGAAGAAGACGATCATCGGGACGACCATCGTGACGAACGCGCCGGCCGTCAGCAGGTGCCAGGCCTGCCCCTGCGACCCGATCAGGTTCGACAGGTTCAGCGTCACGACCTGGACGTCGGACTGGCCACCGAGGAAGACGAGGGCGACGAGCAGGTCGTTCCAGACCCACAGGAACTGGAAGATGGTGTAGGCGGCGAGCACCGGGACCGAGAGCGGCACGATGAGGCGCCAGAAGACCTGGAAGTGGCTCGCACCGTCGACCTTGGCGGACTCGATGACCTCACGCGGCAGCGAGCCGATGTAGTTGCGGAACAGGTAGACCGCCAGCGGCATGCCGAAGCCGGCGTGTGCCAGCCACACCGCGAGGAACGTGCCGTTCCACCCGAAGTTGCCGTAGATCTGGAGCAACGGGATGAACGCCACCTGCAGGGGGACGACGAGCAGGCCGACGAAGATGACGAAGATGATCTCGCGACCCTTGAACTCCATCCACGAGAACGCGTACGCCGCGAACGCCGCGGCCGCGATCGGGATGACGGTCGCCGGAACAGCCACCACGATGGTGTTCAGGAACGCGTTGGCCATACCCGAGCCGAACAGCACCTGGTCGTAGTTGGCCAGCGTCCACTGGGTGAAGTCGAGGGGGTTGGCGAAAACCGTCCACCAGCCGGTGGAGTTCACGGCGTCGGCGGAGCGGAACGACGAGATCAGCAGACCGAGCGTCGGCACCGTCCAGATGAGCACGATGGCCAGCAGGGCGATCCGGGGCAGCAGGCTCTTGCCGCCCTCGCGGTCGCTCTTCGAGGCGCCCTCCGTGACGCCGGCGGTGGTGTCCTCGGCGTCGGTGTCGGTGTCGGTCGCCGCGGGTGTGGGGTGGACCTGGCTCACCGTTGCGCCTCCTGCTCGCGGAACCGTCGGACGTTGATGACCATGAACGGGATGGTCAGGACGATCAGGAAGACCACGAGCACCGCCGCGTGTCCGAACTGGCCGAAGTTGAACATGTTGCGGATGAACAGGTTGGCGATGACGTCGGTGCCGAAGTTGCCGTTCGTCATCACGTACACGATGTCGAAGACCTTCAGCACCAGGATGAGGATGGTCGTCCCTACCACCACGATGGTCGAGCGGATCTGCGGCACGGTCACCCGCCAGAAGATCTGGACCTCGGTGGCCCCATCGATGCGCGCTGCCTCGACCGTGTCGTGCGGCACGTTCTTGATCGCGGCCGACAGCAGCACCATGGCGAACCCGGCCTGCAACCAGACCATGATGATCATCAGCGCGAAGTCGTTGATCGCCTGGGTCTGGACCCACGCGACCGGCTGCCCGCCGAACGCGGTCCAGATCGCGTTGAGCAACCCGATCTGGTTGGTCCCCGGGGTCCGCCAGGCGTACATGAACAGCCAGATGGTGGACGCACCGACGAAGCTGATCGCCATCGGCAGGAAGATCATCGACTTGGCGACCTTCTCCCACCGTTCCGAGAGCCGGTCCGCCAGCACGGCCACGGCCAGACCGATGGCCACCGACACGACCGGCACGATGACCATCCACAGGATGTTGTTGAGGATCGTCTCTCGGACGGTCTCGTCGGTCGCCAGGTACGCGTAGTTGTCGAGCCCGACGAACTCCTGCGATGCCGGGCCGAGGAAGCTGCGACGGATGGTGTCGAGGGCCGGGAACACCAGGAAGACGCCGACCACGAGCACCGCAGGCCCGATGAACACCCACGGTTTGAGCCGGCTCTCCCACTGTTCCGGGAGACGCTCGACAGCGGCGTTCAACAGCCAGAAGAGCAGGAGCACCCCGCCGACCCCGAACAGGATCGCGGCGATCGCGGATACCAGCTGGCTCACCGTGCTTCCCCTCCCCGCGGTGGGGCGGCCGATCCCGACCGCCCCACGTCAGCCTCGTGTCAGGACTCGCTCGGCCACGCAGCGTCGATGTTCTGCAACGTGGCATCGAGGTCCTGGTTGCCGTTCAACCACGTCACGATCTCGGTCCAGAACGCGCCGGTCCCGATCTCCCCGGGCATCACGTCCGAGGCATCGAAGCGGGCAAAGTCGGCGCCGCTCAGGATCTCACCCTGCCGGGCGAGCTCATCGGTCGGGTACACGCCGGTGTCGAACTCGGTACGGACCGCGAGCGCGCCAGCACCCTCGTTCTCCATCCACGCGGTCTGCCCGGCTTCGGAGACCAGGAACTCGACGAACTCGGCAGCGACCGGGTTGTCGGTGTGGATGGCCGCGAGGTCGCCGGCGAACAGGACCGGGTTGCCGACCGACTCGTCGATGGGCGGGAAGTACGCCATGTCGAAGTCCGTGCCGAGCTCGGCGTCGTCGGGGAACTCACCCGCGATGAAGCCAGCCTGGCGGTGGAAGAGGCACCCCGGTGGGTCGTTGAACATGGGCGCGTTGCCCTGGAGGAACGGGGTCTGCAGGATCGCGGTGGTCCCGCCGACGACCTGATCCTCGTCGAACCAGATCTCCTCGAGCATCTCGAACGCCTCACGGACCTCGGGGGAGTCGAACTCGATCTCGTGCTCGACCCACTGGTCGTAGACGTCCGGCCCGTGGAGACGGAGCATGATGTCCTCGATCCAGTCGGTGGCCACCCAGCCGGTGTCACCGCCGCTCTCCATCCCGATGCACCACGGTGCACGCGAACCGTCCCCGGAGTGCTCGGAGGCGAAGTCCTCGCTCACCGACATCAGGTCGTCCCAGGTCTCCGGCGCTCCGTCCGCGCCGACCTCGTCGAGGCCCGTCGGGGAGTACCACAGCAGCGATTTGAGGTTCAGCTTGACGACGACGCCGTACGCCTCGTCGTCGAAGGTGCCGGTCTCGACCATGCCCTCGATGAGTTCACCCTCGAGACCGGCCATGTCCACGCCGGCCTCCTCGAGCGGGACGACGGCGTCCTGCGATGCCAGACGCTCCAGGACACCGGGCTGCGGGTAGAGCGCGACGTCCGGGGCGTTGCCACCGGTGGTCCGCGTCACGATCGTGGTGTCGAAGTCGGGGGACGCCTCGACGTTGACGGTGTTGCCGGACTCCTCCTCGAAGGCGTCGACGGCCGCCTGCAGCGCCGCCTGCTCGGCCTCGCCGGTGATGCCGTGCAACAGGCTGACCTCACCCGACGCCTCGCCACCGTCGCCGCCGTCGCCACCCTCGCCTCCGTCGTCGCCACCGCACGCGGTCGCGAACAGCGCGAGCGCCGCAGTTGCCGCGACGGCCCGCCGGGTCCCGTGTCGTCGTGTCCTGGCTGCTCTCAACGTCTTCCTCCTGGTGGTCCGGGTGACGGCTCGTGCGGCCGTCAGCGCAACGTCTGACCGGTCTCGGGGTCGAAGAAGTGCAGGTGCTCGGTGCGGAAGCCGAGGTCCTTGGGTTCGCCCACCTTCGGTGGGTTGCCGGGCGGGAACCGAGCGGTGAAGGTCTGGCCACCGGAGTCGGCCTGACGCTTGAGGTTCTCGAACGCGTCCTCGTCGTCCATGGCCTCGCGGACGTCGTCGGTCACGATCGGGCTCGAGTTGGTCCGGAAGTGCACCAACATCTCGGCCCCGAGCATCTCCACGAGCGTGATCTCCCGCCCGTTCCAGACCTGGTCGGGGCCGACGTCCTCGGCCAGCGCGAAGTGTTCGGGCCGCATCCCGACCGCGACCGTGCCGCCGTCGCGTTCGGCCACCTTCGGGTACTTGTCGAGCGCGCGCTCGTCGACCAGCATCGAGGTCTCGCCCCCGTCGAGCTCGACGAAGACCTGGCCGTCCCGCTTGCGCAGGGTGGCCTCGGCGAGGTTCATGGACGGCGAACCGATGAAGCCCGCGACGAAGAGGTTGTTGGGGGAGTCGTAGAGGGTCTGAGGCGCGTCGACCTGCATCAGGTGACCGCCCTTGAGGACCGCCACCCGGTCCCCCATCGTCATCGCCTCGACCTGGTCGTGGGTCACGTAGACGGTGGTGACGCCGAGCCGGCTCTGGATGGCCGCGATCTCGGCACGCATCTGGACGCGGAGCTTGGCGTCGAGGTTCGACAGGGGCTCGTCCATCAGGAACGCCTGGGGGCTGCGCACGATCGCCCGACCCATCGCCACACGTTGCCGTTGACCACCCGAGAGCGCCTTCGGCTTGCGCTCGAGGTACTCGGTGAGGCCGAGGATGTCGGCCGCCTCGCCGACGCGGCGGTCGATGTCCTCCTTGTCGACCTTGGCGAGCTTCAGCGCGAAGCCCATGTTGTCGGCGACCGTCATGTGGGGGTAGAGCGCGTAGCTCTGGAACACCATCGCGATGTCACGTTCCTTCGGCGTCAGGTCGTTGACGACCCGATCACCGATGGACAGCTTGCCGCTCGAGATCTCCTCGAGCCCCGCGACCATCCGCAGCGCGGTCGACTTGCCGCACCCGGACGGGCCCACGAGGATCACGAACTCCCCGTCGGCGACCTCGAGGTTCAGGTCGAAGACCGCCTGGGTCCCGTCGGGGTAGACCTTGCTGACGTCCTCGAAGACGACCTTCGCCACGTCCAACCTCCCTCGTGCGCGGCCCGAGGGCCGCCGCTCTCCACCGGCACCCTGCACCAGGTCTCCCGACCCGGCAAGTATCTCCGACGAACGTAGTCACCTCGACGTCCCCGCGGGCACGCTTCCCCCCGCCGCGCGGCCGGGCGCGCCCGTTGCGCGGCGTCGGTCCGGTCTGCCACCGTGGGTCGCACGTGCGTGCGACGAGAGGTGCGCACGTGCGTGCGACGAGAGGTGCGCACGTGCGTGTGACGAGAGGTGACCGCGTGAGCAGCTGGTGGACCGGGGCCGTCGGGTACCAGATCTACATCCGCTCCTTCGCCGACGCCGACGGGGATGGCATCGGCGACCTGGCGGGCATCCGCTCCCGCCTGCCCCACCTCGCCGAGCTCGGCGTCGACATCGTCTGGATCACGCCGTTCTACCCCTCCCCCCAGGCCGACCACGGCTACGACGTCGCCGACTACACCGGGGTGGATCTGCGCTTCGGCACCCTCGAGGACGTCCGCGCGCTGGTCGACGACGCCCACGCCCTCGGACTGCGGGTCGTGATCGATCTCGTGCCGAACCACTCCTCCGACCAGCATCCGTGGTTCCTCGACGCGAAGCGCGGACCGGACGCCCCGCACCGTGACTGGTACGTCTGGCGCGAGGGTCGTGACAGCGGGCCACCCAACAACTGGGTCAGCAACTTCGGTGGTCCCGCCTGGACCTACGACGAACCGTCCGACCGCTGGTACATGCACCTGTTCCTCCCCGAGCAGCCCGACCTCAACTGGGCCAACGACGAGGTCCGCGAGGCGTTCGACGGGGTGCTGCGCTCCTGGGCCGAGCTCGGCGTCGACGGGTTCCGCATCGACGTGGCGCACTCCCTGGTCGAGCACCCGGAGTTCCTCGACAACCCGTTGCGGGGGGACCCGCCTCCCCCTGGTGCGCCGCCCTCCGACGTGTTCGACGCCTACGAACACCTCCACGACCAGGACCGACCCGAGGTCCTGGACATCTACCGCCGGTGGTCGCAGGTGCTCGAGCCGTACGACGGGCTGCTGCTCGGCGAGGTCTACCTGCTCGATGTCGAGGCGGTGGCGCGGTACGTCCGGGACGGCGACGGGCTCGATCTGGCCTTCTGCTTCCCGGTGCTCCGGGTCGGCTGGGATGCAGCCGCGATCTCCGAGACCCTCCGCACCAGCGTCGCTGCCGGGGGTGACGCCTTCGCGTGGCCGCTGTCGAGCCACGACGACCCCCACGCCGCATCGAGGTTCGGCGGCGGCGTACGCGGCGCTCAGCGCGCTCGGGCCTACTTCACGCTGCTGTGCGGCCTGCCCGGTGTGCCGTTCCTGTTCCAGGGCGACGAGCTCGGCCTCGACGACGGTGTGGTGACCAGCGGGTTCGCCGATCCGATCGCCGTACGCAACCCCGGCGCGGTGGGTCGCGATGGCAGCCGCACCCCGATGATCTGGGAACCCGGCCCGGGGCACGGGTTCACCACCGGGGAGCCGTGGTTGCCCTTCGGCCGCGACGACGCCGACGAACGCGCGGCGTCGGTCCAGGTGGGCGATCCGTCCTCCCCGCTCGAGCGCACGCGGCAGCTGTTGACGGCGCGGCGCGGCCTCGGCGATCTGCGTTCGGGGCCGATGCCGACCTGGCTCGAGCTCGACGGGCCGCTCGTCGGTTTCCGGCGCGGCGGGACCACCGTCGTGCTCCACGTGGGCCCGGACGCCGACGACGGGACCGCGACGTCCTGCACCGTGCCCGTGCCGGCCGGCAGCGAGCTGCGCTACGCCTCCTCCGACGGCGCCGAGATCACCGGTGACCGGCTCACCCTGCCCCCGGACACGGCGGCGATCGTCGTCCACGGGTGAGCCGTCCGACGGCGAGGGCGGCCGGACCGGTTCAGCCCGGCGGCAGGTCCTGGCCGCGGAGGGCCGCGAGGCGCTCGGCGCCTGGGTCGGTGCCTTCGTAGGACCAGTCGGCGCGCTTGAGGTGGTAGCGCTCGTGGTAGGTGACGGTCCCCGTCGCCTCGTCGATGTGGTCGATGAGCGGGACCGGGAGGTCGCCAGGGGTCGGCCGCCCAGCCGCGACGGTCTCGGTGAACTCCTCGACGAAGGCCTCGACGGCCGACCCGACGAGCGCCTGCGATCCGACGGGCAGATAACAACGGTTCTGGTCGGTGACGGTGTGGGAGCGGATCAGCAACCGTTCGAGGTCGGTCTGGGTCGCCTCACCTCGCTGCATCGCCGACAGGATCGCGTCCATCTCGCCGTTGCCGAGCTTGCAGGCGTTGCACTGGCCGCAGGATTCGATGGCCAGGAAGTGGATCAACGTCGCGAGTACGTCGACGATCGAACGTGACGAGTCGTAGACCACGTACCCGCCCGAGCCGAGCCCCGTCCCCGCTTCGCGCATCGCGTCGAAGTCGAGCGGGAGGTCGAGCATGTCGGGGGTGATCAGCGCGCTGCTCACGCCGGGCGCCACGACCTTGATGTCCCGGGCTCCGGCGATGTCCTCGAGCAGGGTGCGCAGCGAGGTCCCGAGCGCGAGCTCGTAGGTCCCGGGGCTGTCGACGTCGCCGACCACGGTGAACAGCATCGTGCCCGGTGAGCTCTCGGTCCCGGCCTCGCGGAACCAGTCGGGACCGTCGGCGACGATCCGTGGCAGGTGCGACAGCGTCTCGACGTTGTTGACCGCGGACGGGTTCGGACGCACCGAGGAGCCGCCGAGCCCCTCCTCGTACGGGCGCGTCACGCGGGGTAGCGGCAGGTCGCCCTCGATGACGGCGAGCATCCCGGTCTCCTCACCGAACAGGTAGGCATCCGGGCCGAGGGTCACCTCGATGCGGTCGGCACCTGGCCACCTCGCCGCCTGGATCTGCGCCAGCGCGTCGGTGAGCGCCGCCACCGGCTCGGTGAACTTCTCCTTGGTGGCCACGTGGGCGGCGCTCGCGCCGGTGGCGTGGAGCGCGATGCACACCCCCTCGAGGAAGACGAACGGCTGCTGCTCGAGCAGCACCCGGTCCTTGTAGGTGCCGGGTTCGCCCTCGGCGCCGTTGGCGATCAGCGTCGGGGCCACGCCCGCCGCTTCGGCGTTGGCGACCACGCCCCGCCACTTGCGTGCCGTCGGGAACCCGGCGCCACCGCGGCCGCGTAGCCCCGCCTGGTCGACCAGCTCGGTCACCTCCTCGGGGGTGAGCTCGAGCGCCCGCTCGAGGCCGGCGCCGCCGCCCGCAGCGAGGTGGTCGTCCAGGGTGCGGACCGGGTTCGGCGGCAGCAGACGGTCGGTGTCACGGGTCACGGGGGATCCTCTGTCGTCGGACCGCCCGGGGTCACGGCGTATCGGCGAGACCCCGTCGGGGCCGTGTGGGGACAGGGTGCCGGGTCCGGGCGCCCCGCGACGGGCGGAGCACCGACGCCCGGCTACCGTCCGCGCCGGCGGAGGCGGTCCGCCGCTCACGTCCCGGGAGGGGAACCACGTGCCGCACGCAGAGGTGAACGGCCAGCGCCTGTACTTCGAGGACACGGGTGGCGACGGCCCCCCGTTGGTCTTCAGCCACGGCTTCCTGATGGACCACGAGATGTTCGGTCACCAGGTCGACGCCTTCGCCCCCAGCTACCGGATCGTGACCTGGGACGAGCGTGGTTTCGGGCGGACCGAGACCGACGGCGAGCCCTTCTCCTACTGGGACTCGGCACGCGACCTGTTCGGCCTGCTCGACCACCTCGGCATCGAACGCGCGGTCCTCGCCGGGATGTCCCAGGGCGGCTACCTGTCGCTGCGAGCGGCCCTGCTGCACCCCGACCGCGTCCGTGCGCTCGTGCTCATCGACACACAGGCCCCGCCGGAGGATGCCGAGAAGATCGTCGGGTACCGCGCCATGATCGACACCTGGGTGACCAACGGGTACCAGGAGGACCTGGCCTCCGGCGTCGCCAGCCTCATCATCGGCGACCCCGACGAGGAGCCGCGCTGGAAGACCAAGTGGCAGGAGTGGCCCGCCGAGCGGCTACGGACCGCCGCCCCCGCGTTGCTCGACCGTGACGACATCTCCGATCGCCTCCACGAGATCGACGCGCCCACCCTCGTGATCCACGGCGCGCAGGACCTCGCCATCCCTGTCGAACGTGCCGAACAGCTCCGGGACGGCATCCGTGACTGCCGCGGGCTGGTCGTGGTCGACGGCGCAGCGCACGCCGCCAACCTCTCGCACCCCGACGAGGTCAACGCCGCCCTGCGCGAGTTCCTCGAGGGCCTGCCCGCCTGAACCTCGGCGTGTCCTGGAGCCGTGCTCGAGGATGAGCCGGTTCACGATCGCCAGCCGGCGAACCACCGAGCTCGGCGCGGTTCTTGGGCCTGGGCTCCAGGAACCGCATCCGAACCCGTGTGGCGGCACCCGTCGACCGTGTGCGACCCGGCGGTTCCTGGGTGCTGGGCCCCAGGAACCGCATCCGAACGCTGCGGCGTGACCCGTCGAACGAGCGGGATCCGGCGGTTCCTGAAACCTCGGGCGCCAGGAAGTTCAGCCGAGGCGCCGTTTCGCGACCGGTGGCTCGACACCCAGCTCGTGCGCGCGGACGGTCAGCGTGCCAGCGATGGTCGCGAGGAGGGCCTGAGGCTCGCGGAGATCCTGCTTGGTGACGTAGCCGAGCCGGATCCCTTCGGCACGAACCTCGGCGTCGCGAGCGTCGTCCGCGAGACGTCCGGCGACGTACGCGTGGTCCACCTCGCCGAGGTACTCGTAGCCGTAGCGACAGCGCCTCGAGAGGAAGTCCACGCGCCTGGAGGGCGAGATCCAGACCTGACGCTCGAACGGTGGGTCGAAGCAATCCAACACCGGAGCGAGCGCGCGCTCTCCCTCGCTCTCGACGTCGGGCCCACCGCCACGATCGAGCACCCGCTCGAGCACACGGACCCCGGGGAGGAGGTCACGCAGTTCGTCGCATCCGTGACGCAACCGATCCCCTGTGATGAGCCCCCTGCTCCGGAGGTGGTCCCAGGCCAACCGCAGATCGCGCTCGCTGACCTCGCCGACGAAGGCGGCGCTGTCGAGTAGTGCGTGGAGCGGACCGGCGATGCGCACCTCGCCCCGGGTGGCCACCGCACGGTCCGGGAGCGGATCGACCCGGTGTCGCACATCGACTCCGGTGAGCCACCGGCCGGGGGCCGTGAGGATCTCGAAGGGGGCGCTGGCGCGGAAGCTCGGGACGCCGATGAGACCGAGCGCGAGCGGCCCCGAGATGGTGGCGCGTGGCCGCGCACGGAGCGCGATCGCGAACGCGCGCTGCTCATCGAGCTGGCCACCGCCACGGACCCGGTAGACCCCCCGGACGACACGTTCGAACCAACCGGTCCGGAGCAGGTCGTCGGCGGCGCTGGGCGAGTAGGAGCGCAGGATCTGGTAGCGAGCGATGACGCCGTGCTGGGCTTCAGCGAGGGCGAGCAGCTCGGGGACGGGGGTGAGGCGGGCCATCCCGAGAGCTTCGCTCGTCGCCAACGCGCGCGAGGATCCGTGCTCGACGAAGCTGTGGAGAGCGACCCACACCTCCCGGGGCTCAGCGGCCAGGAACCGCAGTCGACCGGCTTCGCCACCACCGAGCGACCCGCACCTCCTGGGGCTCAGCCGCCAGGAACCGCAGTCGACCGGCTTCGCCACCACCGAGCGACCCACACCTCCTGGCGCTCAGCGGCCAGGAACCGCGGCGGGGTGGCGGCGGGCCACATCGGCCCGCCGCCTGGGGCTCAGGAGGTCACGGGGTCGAGGGTGTCGCCGAGGAGCTGCTCGAGCTCCTGGCCGTGCACGACGGACTGCCCGGCCGCCGGCGAGGCCGACGGGACGCGCGCGGCGTGCCGGAGCTGGCGGTCCCCGCCGAGCTCGTCGAGCAGGTTCCACAGACGGCCGTCGACGAAGCTCCACGGCCCCATGTTCGCCGGCTCCTCCTGGACCCACACGATGTCGGTGGCGTTCGGGTAGCTGGTCAGGATGTCCCGGATCTGGCCGAACGGGAACGGGTAGAGCTGCTCGACCCGCACCACGGGCACGTCGATGTCCCGCTCGTCGCGTTCGCCCATGACGTCGTAGGCGACCTTCCCCGAGCACAGCACGACGGTGCGGACCGCATCCCGGTCGCGCGGCTGATCGGCCTCGTCCGAGAACGCCGGGTCGTCGAGGGTCTCGCGGAACGCGCCGGACGTGAACGCCGACAGGGGCGAGAACGCGTTCGGCGACCGCAGCAGCGACTTGGGCGTGAAGATCACCAGCGGCTTGCGGACGTCGCGGTGCATCTGGCGCCGCAGGACGTGGAAGTACTGGGCTGCGGTGGTCGCGTTCACGACCTGGATGTTGTCCTCAGCCGACAGGATCAGGAAGCGTTCGATGCGTGCCGAGCTGTGTTCGGGGCCCTGCCCCTCGTAACCGTGCGGCAGGAGCAGCACGAGGCCGGAGGTCTCCTCCCACTTGTCCTCGGCGGCCACGATGAACTGGTCGATGACGATCTGGGCGCCGTTGACGAAGTCGCCGAACTGGGCCTCCCAGCAGACCAACGCGTCCTTGTCCTCGACCGAGTAGCCGTACTCGAAACCGACGGCCGCGTACTCCGACAGCAGCGAGTCGTAGATGAACCACTTGCCCTGGTCCTCGGAGAGGTTGGCGAGCGGCAGGTACTCCTCGCCGGACTCGAAGTCGACCTGGACGGCGTGGCGCTGCGAGAAGGTGCCGCGCCGTGAGTCCTGGCCCGCGAGCCGGACGTTGGTGCCCTCGAGCAACAGCGACCCGAAGGCGAGCGTCTCGCCGAGGGCCCAGTCGATGGTCCCCGAGTCGTAGCGTTCGCGCGCCTTCTTGAAGATCCGGTCGAGCTTCGGGTGACGGGTGAAACCGTCGTGGACGTCGAACTGGACCGAGGCGATGCGGTCGAGCTCGGACTCGGCGACGCCGGTCTCCACCGCCGGTAGGAGGTCGGTCGTCTCCTCCGGCCGGATGGCCTTCGGCGGCTCGGGTGGTGCGCCCTGTCGGGTCTCGTCGAACGCGCTCTGCAGCCGCTCCTCGAAGTCGGTGAGGAACTCCTCGGCCTGCTCGATCGAGATGTCGCCCCGGCGGACGAGACGCTCGGTGTAGAGCTTGCGCAGCGAGCGCCGGCTGTCGATGATCTCGTACATCTGGGGCTGGGTGAACGAGGGGTCATCGGCCTCGTTGTGCCCGTGACGCCGGTAGCAGACGAGGTCGATGACCACGTCGGCGTGGAACTGCTGGCGGTAGGCGAAGGCGAGGCGCGCGACGCGGACGACGGCCTCGGGGTCGTCGCCGTTGACGTGCAGCACCGGAGCCTGGATCGCCTTGGCCACGTCCGTGGCGTAGAACGACGACCGCGAGGCGTCCGGCGACGTGGTGAAGCCCACCTGGTTGTTGACCACGACGTGGACGGTGCCGCCGGTGCGGTACCCGCGGAGCTGGGAGAGGTTGAGCGTCTCGACCACCACGCCCTGGCCGGCGAACGCCGCGTCGCCGTGCATCAGCAGCGGCAGCACGGGGAAGACGCCCTCGTCGCCGCGGTCGTAGCGGTCCTGCATGGCGCGGACCACGCCCTCGACGACCGGGTCCACCGCTTCGAGGTGGGACGGGTTCGGCAGCAGGTGCAGCGCCGCCTCGTTCCCGGAGCGGGCGGTGTAGGTGCCAGCGGTGCCGAGGTGGTACTTGACGTCGCCGGAGCCCTGGACGGTGTCGGGGTCGATGTGGCCTTCGAACTCACCGAAGATCTGGGCGTGCGACTTGCCGACGATGTTGGACAGCACGTTCAGCCGGCCGCGGTGGGCCATGCCCATGACGATGTCGGAGATGTCGTCGTCGACCGCGGCCTCGCACACCGCGTCGAGCAGCGGGATCAGCGCCTCGGCGCCCTCGAGCCCGAAGCGCTTCTGTCCGGTGTACTTGGTGTGCAGGAAGGACTCGAACGCCTCGGCGGCGTTGAGCCGCTCGAGGATCCACTCCTGGTCCTCGGACGGGACGTCCTCGTTGACGCCCTCGACCTGCTCGCGGATCCAGCGCTTCTGCTCGGGATCGAGCACGTGGCCGTACTCGATGCCGATGGTCCGGCAGTAGGCGTCGCGGAGGATGCCGAGGATCCTGCCGAGCGGACGCCGGCCGACCTCACCGCCGACATCGGTGACGAACTCGCGATCGTTGTCCCAGATCGACAGCCCGTAGTAGGTCGGGTCCAGCTCGGGGTGCATCTGCGCATCGCGCTGGCGCAGGGGGTCGAGGTCGGCGATGAGGTGACCGCGGACCCGGTACATGTTGGCGAGCTGGCCGACCTTCATCTGCTTCTCGAGCAGATCGTCCTCGGACCCCATGGCCGAGGAGTCGGTCCGCCACCGGGCGGGCTCGTACGGCAGCCCGAGCGAGCGGAAGACGTCGTCGTAGAACCCGTCCTCGCCGAGCAGCAGCTCGTGGACACGCTTGAGGTACAGCCCCGACTCGGCCCCCTGGATGACCCGGTGGTCGTAGGTCGAGGTGAGGGTGATGACCTTGCCGACACCGAGCTTGGCGAGGGTGCGAGGGTCGGCGGCCTGGTAGCCCGGCGGGTAGTCGATCGAGCCGACCCCGAAGATCGCGGCCTGACCGGCCATCAAGCGCGGGATCGAGTGGACCGTGCCGATGGTCCCCGGGTTGGTGATCGTGATCACGCCGCCGCTGAACATCGCCGGGTCGAGCTTCTTGGTGCGGATCTTGCGGATGATCTCCTCGTAGGCGCGCAGGAACGCCTCGAACGAGAGCGTGTCCGCGTCCTGGATCACGGGGACCATCAGCGAACGGCTGCCGTCGTCGTTCTCGACGTCGACCGCGAGCCCGAGACCGAAGTGCTCGGGCTGCACGACCGCCGGTTTGCCGTCCGACTCGGCGAAGATCTTGGTCATCGCCGGGACGTCCTTCGCCGCCCGGACCATCGCGTAGGCGATGAGGTGGGTGAAGGACACCTTGCCGCCGCGCGTGCGCCGCAGGTAGTTGTTCACGATGGTGCGGTTGACCTCGAGCAGCTTGGCCGGCACGTCCCGCACCGACGTCGCCGTCGGCACGCCGAGCGAGGTCTCCATGTTGTCGACGATGCGGGCGCCGGCGCCACGCAGTCGCTGGGGCTCTGGTCCGTCCTCGGACACGGTGGCGGCCGCCCGTGGCCGGGCCGGGGCCGGCGACGCACCGTTCGCCCCGCGGTCCCCACCCTCGGCCGGAGCGCGCTTGCCGTCCCCCGCACCCGCCTTGGAACCACCCGCGGGCTCGCCGGCTCCCTCGGGGCGGTAGTCGGCGAAGAAGTCCCGCCAGGACGCCGACAGCGCGTCGGGGTCCTCGCGGTACTGCTCGTACATCTCCTCGACGAGCCAGGCGTTCAGCTGCGACTGGGAGTTGGCGGGTGCGTCCGGGGTGCGTGCCACGTGGGGGGCTTTCGGTGACGCGGCGATGCCGCGGGGAAGGGAGCGGGGCGGGCTCGGGAGGCGCAGCGCGATGTCCGGCGCGGATCCCGGTCGAGCGGATCCGGACAGCCCTGTTCGCGCGCGATCGAACCTAGCGTCGCACCCTCCGTCAAGCCGGGTCGAGCGTGCCTGAGGGCGGTGACGACCGCTACCAGGGGACCCGCTCACGAGCCACAGCGCTACCGCCTCGCTAGCGTCGAGCGGACCACCGATCGGGAGGCAACGTGCGCCAGGCCCTCGCAGGGCTCGCCGCGCTGCTGGTGGTCGCAGCGGCCGTGTTCATCGCCGTCCGAGCGCTCGACACCCCGCGACCCGACGCAGCGAGCGAGGCCGTCGGCGCCGAGTCCACGATCGACGAGTACCTCGACGCCTGGAGCGCCGGCGACCACGAGGCGATGGTGACGCTGGTCCGCGGCGCGCCGGAGGGCTTCGTCGCCGCGCACGACCACCTGCGCGAGGGCCTCGACCTGCGCTCCCTGACCGCCGAGGCCACCGAGGTGGTCGAGGACGTCGATGGCCGCGCGGCAGCGACCGTGGCGGTCTCCGCGGAGGTCCCGGTCGTCGGCGCCATCGAGTGGGAGGTCGAGCTGCAGCTGCTCCGCGAGCGTGGCGCGTGGGGGGTGGCCTGGGAGCCGTCCATGCTCCACCCCGCCTGGCGCCCCGGACTGCGGTTCGTCACCAGCACGACCGAGGAAGCCCGCGCGCCGATCCTCGCCGCCGATGGCACGCCGCTGGCCGGCCCGGGCGAGCGGGTGACCTTCGGGGTCGAACCCGGCGCGGTGGACGACGTGGACGAGGTCGTCGCCGCCTACGAAGCCGCGATCCCGGGCAGCGGGGCGAGCGCCGCCCGCGTCCTCGGGCGGTCGGGGCTGGTCGACGGCTGGTTCTACCCCGTGACCTCGCTCTCGGCCGAGGCCGCCCGCGAGGCGGCCCGCGACCTGATCGGTATCGCCGGCATCCTGCGTCGGAACGAGGACGGCGCCCGATCGCTGCTCGCGGACGACTTCGCGGTCCACGTCGTCGGCCGCACGGGGGAGGCGACCGCGGAGGACCTGGAGCGGCTCGGCGAGCCGTACGAGCCCGGTGACGTGGTCGGCCGAACCGGTCTCGAGCGCGCGCTCGAGCCCCGCCTCGCCGACACCGCGATCGTCCGGGTCGAGCTGCGCGACGGCGAGACCGGGCCGGTCCGCGAGACGTTGGCGACGGCGAGCGCCGAGGGCGGCGACGCGGTGGGCCCGCTCCGGACCACGCTCGACGTGACCGTCCAGCGGGCCATCGAGAACAGCCTGGTCGGACGGGACACGCCCGCGGCCATGGTGGTCGTCGCGGTCGCGGACGGCGCGATCCGCGGGAGCGCGAGCCGCCCGATCGACGGCTTCAACCGCGCCTTCGAGGGCCGCTACCCGCCGGGAACCGCTCTCGGTGCGGTCCCGCTCGATGCACTGGCCAGCTCGGACGATGGCGCGGCGGCCGAGGTCGACTGCCCGCAGGAGGTGATCGCGGCGGGCCGCCGGGTCGTGAACCCCTCGGGCGTCGAGCTCGACCGCCTCGCACTGACCGAGGCCATCGCCGGCGGGTGCGCCACCTCCCTCGCCACCGTGGGTGCGGATCTCGATGCCGCGGCGCTCGTCGCCAGCGCACGCCGGTTCGGCGCCGACCAGGAGCTCGACCTGCCGCTCCCCGCCACCGGGCTGTCGTTCCCCGAACCGGTGGATGCCGGCGCCGCCGCGGTGGCAGCCGCCGGTCAGGGACTGGTCGAGGTGTCCCCCCTCCACCTCGCGACGGTCGCGGCCGCCGCGTCGACGGGCGAGTGGTTCCCGCCCTACCTCCTGGAGGACGCCGCGGGTCAGGCCACGACGTTGGCCCCTGGGGCGCTCGATGCCACCCGACGTCTGTTGAGCGGCCGCGAGCTCGCCGAGGGGCTGACGGGCTACGAGGCCGCCGCCGACGGGCTCGAGGGCGCGGTCCACGCCTGGTTCCTCGGGGTGGTCGACGAGCTGGCGGTGGTCGTGCTCATCGAGGACGGTGAGGACGAGAGCGCGGGGGCGCTCGCCGAGCGCTTCGCCCGTGAGCTGCGCGCGCTGGCAGACGCCCCCGTCGACGCCGAGCGCTGACCGGGCGGCCTAGCCTCATCCGGATGCCGCTCCCGACCCCGTCCCTGCGACCCGAGGTGATCGACGTGCCCACCTTGACGCTGACCGGCGACGCCCCAGCCGACGAGCTCCTCTCCGACAACGCGTTCGCGCTGCTGATCGGGATGCTGCTCGACCAGCAGATCGCGATGGAGGTCGCCTTCGTCGGCCCGAGGAAGCTCGCCGACCGGCTCGGCGGGGAGCTGACGCCAGCCGCGGTCGCCGCGACCGACCCGGAGCAGCTCGAGGCGCACTTCCGCACCAAGCCGGCCATCCACCGCTACCCCGGGTCCATGGCCAAGCGTGTCCACGCCCTGGCCACCACCATCGTCGAGGACCACGGCGGCGACGCCGAGTCGGTCTGGCGCGAGGCGGCGAGCGGGGACGAGCTGCTCGCGCGGTTGCAGGCCCTCCCGGGGTACGGCGAGCAGAAGGCGCGGATCTTCGTCGCGCTGCTCGGCAAGCAGTGCGGCGTCACGCCCACGGGGTGGCGGGAGGCGGCCGGCGAGTACGGCGAGGAGGGGTACCGCTCCATCGCCGACGTCACCGACGAGCGGACGCTCGCCGAGGTGCGCGAGTGCAAGCAGGCACGGAAGGCCGCGGCGAAGGCCGAGAAGGCGGAGCGCGACTGAGCGGCGTCCCCGATGGTCCGGTGACCTACACCTCGGGGACGACCGAGAGCCGGAACAGCAGCAGCGTCGCGAACCCGATGGCCACGATGCCGAACGGTGCCCACCCCCAACCTCGGCTCCAGGGCCAGACGGGGAGCGCGCCGAGGGCGAGCAGACCGATGGCGATCAGGGGCACGAGGTTGGCCACAGCGGCTCCGTCGGACGTCGGGCGGCGACGCTACCCGGACGGTCGGGCGGCCTCGACCGAGCACCGCGAGTAGCGTGTGCCCCCGCTACCCGACGCCCGTCCGGCTCGGGTGACCCTGGCCGCCCGCAGCCCGAGGCTCGTCCATGAAGCTCGCCATCCTGTCGCGCAACTCCTCGCTGTACTCGACACGACGCCTCAAGGAGGCCGCCGAGGCCCGCGACCACGAGGTGCGGGTGCTCGACTACCTGCGGTGCGTCATCGACATCACCTCGCACCGCCCCCAGATGCACTACGGCGGCTCGGAGCTGGCGCCGCTCGACGCGGTCATCCCCCGCATCGGGGCGACGCACACCTTCTACGGCACCGCCGTCGTGCGTCAGTTCGAGATGATGGGCGTCTACCCGACGGTCGAGTCGCAGGCGATCAGCCGCTCGCGTGACAAGCTGCGATCGCTGCAGCTGCTCGCCGCCGAGGGGGTGGGGCTCCCGGTGACCAGCTTCGCCCACTCCACCAAGGACATCGACGGCCTCATCTCGCTCGTGGGCGGGGCGCCCGTGGTCATCAAGCTGCTCGAGGGCACCCAGGGCATGGGCGTCGTCCTCGCCGAGACCAAGAAGGCAGCCGAGTCCGTCATCGGCGCGTTCCGTCAGCTCGACGCCAACATCCTCGTGCAGGAGTTCATCAAGGAGTCGCGGGGGACCGACATCCGCGCGTTCGTGGTGGGCAACCGGGTCGTCGCTGCCATGGAGCGCACCGCCGCTGCCGGGGAGTTCCGCTCGAACGTCCACCGCGGCGGCGAGGCGAAGCGGGTCAAGCTCACCCCCGAGGAGCGGTCCATCGCCAAGCGCGCGGCCAAGATCCTCGGCTTGAACGTGGCCGGCGTCGACCTGATGCGCTCCAACCACGGCCCCGTGGTGCTCGAGGTCAACTCCTCCCCCGGGCTCGAGGGGATCGAGGGAGCGACCGGCATCGACGTGGCGTCCAAGATCGTCGAGTTCATCGAGTCCCACGCCGAGGTCAAGGCCACCACCCGAGCCCGCAAGAAGGCCTGACCCGGGCCGGCGCGCCTCACCGACGCCCGACCTACGCGCGGCTGCGATCCGCCTCGACCGCGTCCCAGCTCTTGCGCGCGGCGATCAGCACCGGGTCCCAGACGGGCGCGAACGGCGGCGCGTACGACAGGTCGACGTGCAGCAGGTCGTCCACGTGCATCCGGTTCCACAGCGCCGTCGCGAGCACGTCGATGCGCTTCCCCGACCCGGCCTCGCCGACGATCTGGGCCCCGAGGAGCCGGCCGGTGTGCCGCTCGGCGATCATCTTCACCGCGATCGGTTCGGCCGTCGGCCAGTACCCGGCCGTCGTCGTCGACTCGACCACGGTGCACACCGGCTCGTACCCCGCCGTCCGCGCCTCGCTCTCGCCGAGCCCGGTCCGGCTGACCTCCAGCCCGCAGACCTTGGTGATCGCGGTCCCGAGCACCCCCGGGAAGGTCTCGTAGCCGCCCCCGAGGTTGATGCCGGCGACCCGACCGGTCTTGTTCGCGATGGTCCCGAGCGCGATCGCGGCCGGCCGGCGGGTGACCAGGTGGTGCACCTCGGCGCAGTCGCCGGCGGCCCAGACCCGATCCACCCCGGTGCGTTGGCGCACGTCCACCCTGATCCCACCCGTCGGGCCGGTGGGGATGCCGGCGGCGCGGGCGAGGTCGCTGTTCGGCCGGGCCCCGGTGCCGAGCACGACGACGTCAGCGGCGAGCTCACCGGCGCTGGTCGCGACCGCGCGGAGGGCGCCACCCTCGTCGCGCTCCACCGAGGCCACCGCGGTCGAGGTGTGCAGGGTGATGCCCATACCCGCCATCGCCTCGGCGATGCGGTCGCCCATGTCGGGATCGATGGTGTTCATGGGCCGAGCCGAACGCTCGACGACGTGGACCTCCATAGCCCGGGTGGCGAACGCCTCGGCGATCTCGAGACCGATGTAGCCCGCACCGATGATGACCGCGCGAGGCGCACGGTCGAGTCCGAGCGCATCGAGGTGGTCGATGATCGCCTGCCCGTCGTCGAGGGTCTGGACCCCGAAGACCGCCGGCCCGTCGATGCCCGGCAGGTCCGGCCGGTTGGGTGAGGCGCCCGTGGCGATCATCAGCTGGTCGTAGCGCTCGTCGATCTCGGTCCCCGCTCCGAGGTCGCGTACCCGCACGGTGCGTGCGTCGGTGTCGATGGCCACGACCTGGTGGTGGATGCGGGCGTCGATGTCCTGGCGCTCGCGGAACTCCTCGGGCGTGCGGACCACGAGGGTCGAACGCTCGTCGACGACCTCGCCGATCCAGTACGGGATGCCGCAGGCCGAGTAGGAGGTGTCCCCGCCCCGTTCGAAGACGACGATCTCGAGCTCCTCGGGGCCACGTCCGCGGCGAGCCTGCGAGGCTGCCGTCATCCCCGCGGCGTCGCCGCCGATCACCACCAAGCGTTCCGTCACGCCGCGCTCCTCGTCGTCAGCGAGGCTAGGCGTCCGTCCGGACGTGGCAGCGGCTACCCGTCCCGGTGGAGCACCGCGGCGAGGTGGTGGGTCATCGGCGTGTCGGCGTGCGCCATCGCCACCTCGTAGCTGAGCCGGTCCCCGTCGAGCACGAAACGACGCCGGAGGGCCCGGACGTCCTTGGCCGTCGCGGTACCGGCGACGGTGGTGGTCGCGAGCTCGAGCACGAGCGTCCCGCCCTCCCGACCGAGGGGACCCTCCTCGACCTCGACGATGCCGGTCGGGTGCGCGAGCACCAACTCGAGGCTCGCGTGCCCACCAGCGACGGAGGCGGGCACCACGCGCAGGTAGCCGGACTCGGCGTGCATCGGCGCGCCGGTGGCGAGGTGGGAGGTCCGCTGGGTGTAGGCGAGGAAGGGCTTGCCGACGTGCCCGAAGGTGACCGTCTCGCGGTACGCGAACGGCTCGATGGTGGGGTACTCGCCTCGGCCCTCGCCGGTGAAGCTGCCGAGGAGGCCGGCGAGCGGCTCGAGCGTGGCGTGCAGCGGCGGATGCTCCGAGCCGGTCACGACACGCCGAACAGATCCACGACGAAGACGAGCGTCTCCCCGGGGGCGATCACGCCGCCGGCGCCGCGGTCGCCGTACCCGAGCTCCGGGGGGATGGTCAGCCGACGCCGACCGCCGACCCGCATGCCCTGAACGCCATGGTCCCAACCGCTGATCACCTGACCGGACCCGAGACCGAAGGCGAACTCCTGGCCGCGGTCCCACGATGCGTCGAACTGCTGGCCTGTCGACCACGAGACCCCGACGTAGTGCACCCGGACGCGGTGGCCCGCGACCGCCTCGTCGCCGTCGCCGACCGCGAGGTCCTCGACCTGCAACTCGCTCGGCGGCGGCCCGTCGGGGATGGTCACGTCGGGCTTACCGGCGGTGGTCACGGGACGGCTCCGGTGGTCGAGGCGGCGGGGCGGGCGAGGCTAGCGTCCTGCCCCATGATCCTCTCCGTGCTCGGCATCGTCGGCGGCCTCGCGCTGCTGACCTACGCCTCCGACCAGTTCGTCGTGGGTGCCGCCCGCGTCGCCCGCGTGCTGCAGCTCTCGCCGATCCTGATCGGGGCGGTCGTCATCGGCTTCGGCACGTCCGCCCCCGAGATGCTGGTCTCCGGGCTGGCGGGCGTCCAGGGGTCGCTCGACATCGGGGTCGGCAACATCATCGGTTCGAACGTCGCCAACCTCTCCTTGGTGCTCGGCGCAGGGGCGCTGGTGACCCCCATCGTGGTCCGCTCGGCCGTGCTCAAGCGCGAGGCGCCGATCGCGCTGATCGCCACCCTCATCTTCGCGGTCGTCGTCCAGGGCGGGCTGGCGGGCGGCGAGGCCACCGTCCTCGCGGTGATGCTGGTCATCGGGCTGAGCCTCATCATCATCGGGGCCCGTAAGGGCGACGACACGCTGACCGCCGAGGTCGACGAGCTCGTGACCGGTGATGTCTCCACCGGGCGCGAGTCGCTGCGGACCCTGCTCGGGCTCGTCTTCACCCTCGGCGCCGCCCAGATCCTGGTCGTTTCCGCGGTGGACATCGCCGACCGGCTCGGGCTCGAGGAGGGCTTCGTCGGGCTGACCATCGTGGCCATCGGGACCTCGCTCCCCGAGCTGGCGACCGCGATCCAGGCGGCCAGGAAGGACCAGACCGACCTCATCGTCGGCAACCTGCTCGGCAGCAACCTGTTCAACGCCGGCGCGGTCGGCGCGGTCGCCGGCTACCTCGGACCGGGGGCGCTCCAGGACCCCGAACTGACGGGCACCGCCGTCTACCTGATGGTCGGCGTCGCGCTCCTCGCCACCATCTTCATGGTCACCGGCCGGCGCGTGGGGCGACGGGAGGGTGCGATCCTCCTGATCCTCTACGTCGGCGCGGTGCCCCTGCTGGCGTGATCAGCCCGCCCCCGTCCGACCCGCCTCCCCGAACGGAGCTGCCGTGGAGCTGCTCGTCCTCGAACACCACGCGACGACCGGTGTGTGCCGCTTCGCGGACGTGCTGGAGGGCCGGCGTGACCTCGTCACGACCCGGACCATCGACATCGCCGCCGGCGAGGCGCTCCCGATCTCGTTCGACGAGGTCGCGGGACTCGTGGTGATGGGCGGGCCGCAGTCGGTCACCGAGGAGCAGCCGTGGCTCGCGGGCGAACTCGACCTGCTGCGACGCGCGGTCGAGGAGGACGTGCCGGTGTTCGGCGTCTGCCTCGGCGCGCAGTTGCTCGCGGTGGCCGCGGGCGGGGCGGTCACCACCCGCGCCGTACCCGAGATCGCCTTCGTCCCGCAGCGTCACGCCACGGACGTCGGTGACGACGAGCTCGCGGCGGGGTGGCCCGACGGGGCAGCCACGTTCGTCTGGCACGGCGACGAGGTGACCACCATGCCGCCCGGAGCGGTCCCGCTGCTCCACGGCCCCGAGCAGGTCACCGCGTGGCGGATCGGCAACGCGTTCGCGACCCAGGCCCACCCGGAGGTCGACACCGCCCAGATCGCCAGGTGGATCGAGCTCGACGACCTCGACCGTCAGCTCGCCGACGCCGGCATCGACGCCGACGGGCTCCTCACCGAGTCGGCGCGGCGCGAACCGTTCACGCTCGCGACGGGGCTGTCGTTGTTCGGGCGCTTCGTCGACGGCCCCGTCCGCCGCCGGGTGACGGGGAGCAGCCGCTGAGGGGACCCTGACGGGGTCACGGCCGGTCGCTCGACCCACCGCCGGCGACCGCGGGCACGATGGCGACCACATCACGTCCACCCACCCGCGTCGCCAGGCCCGCAGCCGACCGCACGTCGGTGTCGCCGACGAAGACGTGCACGAACGGCCGGAGCTCACCGTCACCGTCGAGGATCCGGGCAGCGAGGCCCGGGTGGGCGGCGTCGAGCGCGTGGATGACGTCGCGGAGCTCCCCAGCGGGCGCCTCGACCGTCGGCGCACCGCCGGTCAGCCCACGGAGCGGGCTCGGGATGCGGACGGTCGGCACGTGGCCTCCACTCGGCGCGGGCGATCCAGACTGGCACCTGCGGCCGCCGGGGACCAACCCGCCCCGCAGCTGTGGTCCACTACCCACCCCCTGCCCGGTCCTGCCCGCGAGAGCCCCCGTGTCCGACCGCACCGTCGACCGCTTCACGGCGCGCACCTGGTCCCACCACGACTTCGACGCCGTCGCCCTGGCCGCTGCCAAGCGGGACCAGGCGCTCACGGTGTCGGTCGTGATCCCCGCCCTCGACGAGGAAGCGACCGTCGGGACCGTCGCCCGCACCTTCGTCGACGAGCTCGGCCACCGGATCGGGCTGGTCGACGACGTGGTCGTCGTCGACGCCGGCTCCACGGATCGCACCGCCGCGGTCGCACGGGCGGCCGGTGCCCGCGTCGTCCGCCAGGACCAGGTGCTCCCCGAGCTCGGGACGGCGCCCGGCAAGGGTGAGGCCCTCTGGAAGGGGCTGGCGGCCACCGACAGCGACCTCGTGTGCTTCGTCGACGCCGACATCGTCGACATCAGCCCGCGGTTCGTGGTCGGCCTGCTCGGCCCCCTGCTCGAGGATCCGGAGGTGCGCTACGTCAAGGCGACCTACGACCGGCCGCTCGACCTCGGTGACCAGCTACGGGCCACGGGGGGCGGGCGGGTCACCGAGCTGCTCGCCCGGCCCGTCATCGACGCCTTCTGGCCCGAGCTGGCCTGGATCGCGCAGCCGCTGTCGGGCGAGTACGCCGGGCGCCGGGACCTGCTCGTCTCGCTGCCCTTCGTGCAGGGGTACGGCGTCGAGCTCGGTCTGCTCGTCGACACGCTCGCCGCGCACGGCGCGGACGTCATCGCCCAGGTGGACCTCGGCCGCCGGGTGCACGTCCACCAGCCGCTCGACGCGCTCGGACGGATGGCGGCGGAGATCCTCCACGTGGCCGTCGATCGTCTGGCGCGTCAGGGACGGCTGGTGTTGACCGACCCGTTGGCACGTGAGCTGCTGCAGCCGGTCCGGGATCTGACCGGGCAACTGCACCTCGAACGTCACCCGATCGCGGTGACCGAGCGCCCACCTCTGCGGGACGTGCTCGGGTAGCTTGCGCCCGTGCCGCCTGCCCGAGGCGTCCGCGAGGTGGGCGCCCGTGTGAGCGGCGGTGAGCGGCCGTTCCGCAGCCGAACCGGAGGAGCACCACCGTGGCCGAGCAGCGCACGGTCCTCGTCGTCGATGACGAGCCCGACGTGCTCCTGCTGTGCCGGGTGAACCTCGAGTTCGAGGGCTACCGGGTGCTCGAGGCCGGTGACGGCGAACAGGCGCTCGCGCGGCTCGCGGAGGAGCTGCCCGACGTCGTGCTGCTCGACGTGATGATGCCCAAGCTCGACGGTTGGGCCGTGCTCGAACGCATCAAGGCCGATCCCCGCACCGCCGAGATCCCCGTCGTCATGCTGACGGCCAAGGTGCAGGACCACGATCAGGTCCGCGGCTGGTCGTCCGGCGCCGCCGAGTACATCACCAAGCCGTTCAGCCCCCTGTCGCTGTCGCAGGTCGTGCAGGACGTGATCGACACCGATCCTGACGAGGAGGAGCGCCGTCGGCGCCACGTCCTCGACAAGCTGGAGATCCTCCGCGACCGCAGCTGAGGAACCCGGCCGCGGTCAGCCGCGGTCCTGGCCGACGACCACGTGGAGGTCGACCTGGCCGGAGAGGTTGCCCGGCTGCTCGCGCACGTCGGCGCCCCCGAGCTCGGCAGCGACCTGCCGGGCCGCGGCCTCGTTGCCGGGGTTGTAGAGCACGGTGGTGACCTCGTAGGTCAGGGCGTCGTTGCGCGCCACCACCTGGTAGCCGCTCTCCCCGAGCAGCGAGGCGACCTGGTCGGCGGCGGTCCCGCCGTCCTCCTTGAAGCCGTCGAGCACCTGGATGGTGACCGAGCCGGGGTCGACGCCGGGTGCAGGCTCATCGGCCTCGGCGTCACCGGCATCCTCGTCGCCGTCCGCAGCGTCACCGTCGTCGGCCTCATCACCGGCATCCGGATCGGTCTCGTCCCCGTCCGGCTCCTGCTCGTCCGGCTCGGCCCCAGCGTCGTCGTCCGGCGCCGCGTCGGCGTCGTCCGGCGCCTCCGGATCCGGGGTGGTCCCGGGATCGTCGGCCTCCGGGTCCTCGGCCTCGCCGTGGTCGGCCGTGTCGTCCGCACGGTCCCCCGCTGCGACGCCGGCGTCGTCCGGCTGGTCCTCGCCGCCGATCGATCCGATGCCCCAGAAGACCAGGGCGACCACCACCACAAGACCGAGCGCGCTGGCGCCGTTGCGCAGCAACGAGGTGCGGAAGCTCGCATCCCCCGGAGGGGTGTGCCTGGCGGTGGCCACGTCCCCGCCGTCAGCGGGCGTCGGCGCCGAGACGCCGCGCGGCGCGCTGACGCTGACGGGACGCACGGAGGCGACGGAGCCGCTTGACCAGCATGGGGTCGTAGTGGAGCGCCTGCTCGTCGTCGATGACCCGGTTGAGCAGCTGGTAGTAGCGCGTCGGGGACACCTCGAAGCGTTCCTTGACCGCCTGCTCCTTGGCGCCGGCGTAGCGCCACCAGTCGCGTTCGAAGTCGAGGATGTCGCGGCCCCGCTGGTCGAGTCCGGAGGTGTCGTCCGGGCCGTCGTGGAACGGGGCCATCGGTGTGCTCCTCGGATCGTCGGCTGGGCTGCAGGCCAGTGTCGCCCACGAACCACACGCGTGCAACTACGCACGTGGGACCGGCGGAGCAGGCTGCCGCCTCCGCGTCGGCGCCGCGGCTAGCGTCTCCACCCGCGTACCGGTCGGTACGCGCGGACGGGAGCCACCGTGAGCGCGATCGTGGTCGTGGTCATCACCGTGCTCGCGCCCGCCGCGAGTATCGCCGCCGGCGGCGGGGGGGGGGCGCTCGACACCCTCGGCCCCGTGGTCCTCTGCTACGTCATCGGCGTGGTCCTCGGCAACGTCGGCCTGGTCGAAACCGGTGTGCCCGCCGCCGAGGTCGCCGGGCTGGTCCAGACCGTCACCGTGGCGCTGGCGATCCCGCTGCTGCTGTTCGGCACCGACCTGCGGGCCTGGTCCACGCTCGCACGGCCCGCCCTCATCTCCTTCGGTCTCGCCATCCTCAGCGTCACCGTCACGGTGCTGCTGGTCGCCCGGTGGTTCGACCTCGGCGCCACGACCGACGAGGTGGCGGGGATGACCGTCGGCGTCTACACCGGCGGGACGGCGAACATGGCCGCGATCGGGACCGCGCTGGGGGTCCCCGAGGCCACGTTCGTGGCGCTGAACGCGGCGGACCTCTTCGTCGGTGCGATCTACCTGCTCGTCCTGCTGTCGGTCGCGCAGCGGTTGCTGGCCCGGTTCCTGCCCTCCCCACCGCGGGTGGGCGTCAGCGACGACCCCGAGGTCACCGGCGCGACCGACCCCTTCGAGGTCGTCCCGCGCGCCAGGGAGGTCACCGTCGCGCTCGCCCTGGCCGTCGGCACCATCGTGGTCGTGGCCGGCCTCGCACTCGCCGTCCTCTCCCCCATCGTGTCGGGGGAGCCCGTGGTGGACTCCGACGCGTTCGCGACCGCCGTCATCCTCGGGGTCACGACCGCCGCGCTGGCGCTGTCCTTCGTGCGCCGGGTCCGCGAACAGCCAGGCACCTACGCCACCGGGCAGTACCTGTTCCTGGTCTTCGCGGTGGCGATCGGGACGCTGGCGAACCTCCGCGACCTCGCCGGCTCGTTCACCTCCGTGGTGCCCTACATCGTCACGGTGTTGGTCATCGCGCTGACCCTGCACGTGCTGCTCGCCCGGCTCCTGCGCATCGACCACGACACCGTCATCATCACCTCGACCGCCGCGGTGTTCGGCCCGCCCTTCGTCGGGCCCGTCGCAGCGGCGCTGCGCAACCCCGACGTCGTGCCCTCCGGGATGACGACGGGGGTCCTCGGGCTGGCCATCGGCAACTACATCGGCCTGGCCGTCGCCGCGCTCCTGCGCTGAACCGCTCTCCCGCGCGGACCGGAGACACCTCCGGGGCCCGGCCGCGGGGAGTTCGCCCGGTTCGCACCGTCACCCGGCGACACCATCGCCCGCGACCGTCACCATGCGCTCCTGCCCACGTGGAGCCGCCCCGTGTCCGCCATCGCCGTCGACGCCCCGCCCGCGCTGCGTGCCCCGGCGGTCGCGGCCTGCGGTGCTGTGGACGAGGCGGTGCTGGCTCGTAGCGTCCAGCTCGAGGCCGGCAACCTGCGCATCACCTGCGACGATGGTGTCGAGCTGGTCCGCCCCGCGGCGTGGCTGCGTCACGCGGGCGACGGACGCGATGCGATCGACGTGGTCCTGCGACCGGGACGCCACTCGCTGACGGTGACCTGGCGCGACGGCCGGCGCACCCGGTACGCGGTGGCCAGCCTCCGCACCTGACCACCCTCCGGCTCAGACCTCGTAGAGGCCCTCCATCAGGGCGAGCAGGAACTCCTCGGCGGGTTCGTGCTGCCCCTCCGGGAGCGTGGCGACCATGCCGTACATCGCCGCCTGCCCCTCCTGTGACCGCTCCGGCCGGCCCCGCACCTCCTCGACGCTGGCGGCGAGGTCGGCGACGAACCGGTCCGCCACCTCGCCCGCGTGCACCGGGGTGACCATCACGTGCAGCGCCGGCGGTGACAGCAACCGGTCGGGGTGCCACCCACGGGCTTCGAGTGCGTCGGCGACGGCGTACACATCGACCTCGTCGCTGGTGGAGCCGACGGCGAAGACGCCGGCGGGCGGGTCACCGAGCACGGCGAGGCCGTCGATGGCGGCCACGCCGTCGCGGATACGGTCGCTGGTGGTGAGCAGCTCCCGGTGGAGCGCGAGGTACCCGTCGACCCCGAACGCGCGGAGGGTCGCCCACGCCCCAGCGATCGCCCCACCCGGCCGCGTCCCCGCGATGGTCGGTGACAGCCAGATCCCACCGGGCCAGCCGGTCTCGACCTGGAACTGGTGACGGCGGAGCACCGCGTCGCGGTAGAGGATCACCGACGCGCCCTTGGCGGCGAAGCCGTACTTGTGCAGGTCGGCGGAGACGGAGGTGACGCCCTCGACCCGCAGGTCCCACGGCGGGACGGGCCGACCGAGCCGTTCGACCCACGGCAGCAGGAACCCGCCGAGACAGGCGTCGACGTGGCAACCGATCCCCCGCTCGGTCGCGAGCGCCGCCAGCTCGGGGATGGGGTCGATCACGCCGTGCGGGTAGCTCGGTGCGGAGCCGACGACCGCGATGGTCCGATCGTCGACCAGGCCACCGACGGCCGCGACGTCGACGTGGAGGTCGTCACCGAGCGGTGCGATCCGTGGCTCCACGTCCAGCAGGTGGCAGGCCTTGAGGAAGGCGGGATGGGCGGTCACCGGGACGACGAGGTTCGCCGGTCCACCCGTCGCGATCCGAGCCTCCGTACGGGCACGGTCGCGGTAGGTCTTGACCGCGAGGAGGATCGATTCGGTGCCGCCCGAGCTCATGGTGCCTGCGACCTCGTCGTCACCGCCGAGCAGCCAGGCGCTCATCCGCACCACCTCCGCCTCGAAGCGGCGCAGGCTCTGGAAGGCGAGGGGGTTGAGCGCGTTGGTGGACAGGTAGGTACCGACCACCTGCTCGAGGAAGGCGTGGTGCTCGTCGGAGTGGTGGTAGACGAGGCTGAAGGTGCGGCCACCGTGCCAGTCGGCGTCGCCCTCAGCGGCGGCGCGCACCCGGTCGAGCAGGGTGTCGCGGTCGGTACCGCGCTCGGGGATCGGGACGCTCACGGGTACCACCTCGGGGCCGGCCGACGATCGGATACCGGATGGTACGCACCCGCTGGTGTGCCTACGCCTCCGCGCCCCCGAGCCGGAGGCAACGCACGAGGGAGGGGTCGGGCCGGCCGTAGAGGTAGCCCTGCACGTGGCGGCACCCGGCGGCGATGAGCGCGTCGCGCTGCCCCGTGTCCTCGACCCCCTCGGCGACCACCGCCACCCCGATCTCGCTCGCGAGGGCCACGACCCCGCGCACCAGCGCGATCGAGGACGCGTCGTCCGGGAGGGGGGCCACGAAGCTCCGGTCGATCTTGATCTGGTCCATCGGGAGCCGGTGGAGCCAGGTCAGGGTCGAGTAGCCGGTACCGAAGTCATCGAGGGAGACCCGCACCCCCATGCGTCGCAGCTCGGTCAACCGCTCGACCACGCCCGGCAGGTCGATCAGCGAGCGGCTCTCGATCAGCTCGACGACCAGCTGCCCGGGAGCGAGATCGCGTTCCGATCGTGCCTCGCGGACCGCGGGCAGCAACCGGTCGTCGAGCAGGGTGTGGACCGAGACGTTGACGGCGAGGTACGGGGGGTCCGCCTGGTGGCTCGTGTCGGCCATCGCCTCGGCCAACGCGGTCGACGCCGTCCGAAGGACCCACAGATCCAGGTCGACCGCCAGCCCCTGCTCCTCGGCCAACGGCAGGAACGCGGCCGGGGACAACAGCCCGAGCCG
>JBBECA010000009.1:0-8162 GCA_040882055.1 Nitriliruptor sp. | reverse complement strand
AGGCCGACCACCACCTCCGCCGCGGCGACCACGATGACGAAGAAGACGAAGACCTGACCGTCGGCGCCGCCCCACATCCGGGCGGCGGCAGCCAGCGTCAGGTTGATGGCGTTCAGCATGAGCTCGACGCACATGAACAGCACGATGGCGTTGCGGCGCACGAGCACGCCGAGCAACCCCGTGCAGAACAGCAGCGCGGAGACGACGAGGTAGTACCCGATCGGCACGGCTCAGCCCTCCCGTTCGGGGGTGTCGCGGTGGGGGGTGGACAGCTCGTCGCGTCCGCGGTCGAGCTCGGGGTCGCCGCCGTCACGACGCTCGGGCTTGTCGCCCTCGAGCCGCGCGTCGGAGTGGTCCGAGACCGCGCCGAGCTCGGCCCCGAGCACGTCGGCCGGCACGTGGGTCCCGCCGGAGCCGAGCGGCTCGTCGTCCTCGTCGTCCGGCTCGGGGTCGCGGCGGCGACCGAGGATGGTCGCGCCGATGGTCGCCACGGTCAGCAGCAGGGCGGCGAGCTCGAACGGGAAGGTGTAGCGGGTGAACATCCGTTCCCCGAGGAAGCGGACGGCGTCCTGGTCGTCGCCTTCCAACGCCGCTTCGAGGCCGACGCACGCGCCGCCGGCACCTGAGGTCGCACCCTGGTTGCAGATCGAGGCATCCCCGGTGTACGGCCCGACCAGGCCGAGCAGCAGGGCACCCGCCAGGGCCGCCACGGCAGCGCTGGCGAGCACGGCGTTGCGCTTCGAGGTGACGCTGAGCAGGTCGTCGCGGTCGATGCCGAGCAGCATGATCACGAACAGGAACAGCACCGTGATGGCGCCGGCGTAGACCAGCACCTGCACGATCGACAGGAAGGTCGACTCGAGCGCGAGGTAGAGCCCGGCGATGGCGAGCAGGTTGACCACCAGCATCAGGGCGCCGTGCACGATGTTGCGCAGGGTGATCACGGCCAAGCCGGATCCGAGCGCGATGGCGGAGAACACGTAGAAGACGATGGTCTCCGCCGTGCTCGTGTCGGCGGCCGCGGCGTCCGCGGCTTGGGCCAGCAGCATCATCTCGCTCACCCCTCGCGCGTGGTCGTGGACGTCTCGGTCCCCACGATCGCGGGGTCAGCGGCCTCGGCGTCGGTCCCGGGCGGCAGCTCGCCGGTCGGCAGGACCTGGCCCGCACGGGCCGCAGGCGCGTGGGCGGCGGGCTGGTAGCGGCCCCCGGTCAGCGTCGGCGGCGTGACCGCGAGACCACCGTAGTAGTTGAGGCCGCGCTCCCGGACCTCGCGGTCGCGGTGCGGGGTGTCGTCGCCGCCGGCCGGTACCGGGGTGATGAGGTCGCCCTTGGTGTAGATGAGCTCCTGGCGGGTCGCCGCGGAGAACTCGTACTCGTGGGTCATCGTCAGCGCCCGCGTCGGGCACGCCTCGATGCACAACCCGCAGAGGATGCAGCGGTTGTAGTTGATCTGGTAGTCCTCGGCGTACCGCTCCCCCGGTGAGTAGCGCGCCTCGACGGTGTTGTCGGCGCCCTGGACGTAGATGGCGTCGGCGGGGCAGGCCCACGCGCACAGCTCGCAGCCGATGCACTTCTCGAGCCCGTCGGCGTACCGGTTCAGCTGGTGGCGACCGTGGAAGCGGGGCGCGACCGGGCGGGGCTTCTCGGGGTAGGAGTGGGTCTCGACCGGGCGCAGCATGTTGCGCAGCGGGACCGACATGCCCCGACCGAGGACGGTGCGCGTCAGGAAGAGGTAGATGACGCCGATGAGGACGATGAAGCTCAGCAGGGTGATCAACGCGGAGGTCATCAGCGCGTCACCTCCTCGCGGTCGGCGGGCTGGTCGTCGATGTCGAGCTCGTCCTCGGGCAGGGGCCGGCCGTCGGACGCGATCGGACGCTGCGCACCGCCGCGGGTGCGGGCCGGTGCCCGCTCGTCGTCACCCTGGCCGCCGACGAGGGCGAACAGCAGGATCAGCGCCGCCACCACCGCGAGCGCGATCCGCGCCCCGTTCGGCAGGCCACCCTCGACCTCCTCGATCAGCACGAACCCGGCCGTCACCATCGTCCACACGAGGGCGACCGGGATCAGCACCTTCCAACCGAGGTCCATCAGTTGCTGGTAGCGCACGCGGGGCAGCGCGCCGCGCAGGGTGATGAAGAACAGCACGAACACGCTGACCTTCAGGGTGAACCAGACGATCGGCAGCAGCGAGGTGAAGGGCTCACCGAGCCCGAAGGTCGGGCCGTTCGGGCCGCCGAAGAACAGCGTCACCACGACGGCGGACATCGTGACCGCGGCCATGAACTCGGCGAGCATGAACATCGCGAACTTCATGCCGGAGTACTCGGTGTTGAACCCACCGACGAGCTCGCCCTCGGCCTCGGCGAGGTCGAACGGTGGCCGGCCGGCCTCGGCGACCATGCCCACCACGAAGACCAGGAAGACCGGGAACAGCGGCACCACGTTCCAGCCGGGGATGCCCTCGATACCGAACAGCGGTTGGTCCTGGGCGGCGATGATGTCGGAGACCCGCAGCGAGCCGGTGTAGATGAACACGCTGGCCACCGACAGCCCCTGGGCGATCTCGTAGCTGACCATCTGCGCGCTCGAGCGGACCCCACCGAGCAGCGGGTAGGGCGAGTTCGACGCCCAGCCGGCCAGGAACGTCGAGTAGACGTGGATCGAGCCCATCGCCAGGAACCACAGGATGCCGACGTCGAGGTCGGCGACCACCAGCGGGAAGGTCTCACCGAAGAGGGTGACCTGACCGCCGAGGGGGATGACGGCCATCGACAGGAAGCCGGCGATCACCCCGATCAGCGGCGCGAGGATGAAGATCGGCTTGTTGACCATCCCCGGCGTGACGTCCTCCTTGAAGAACATCTTGGCGCCGTCGACCAGCGTCTGCATCATCCCGAGCGGACCGACGCGGTTGGGGCCCAGCCGCGACTGCATGCGGCCGAGGATGCGGCGCTCGCCCCAGATCAGCAGCGCGGTGAACAGCAGGAAGTAGGCGAAGACCGCCAGAGCCTGCACCAGGTGGACCCAGAACGGGTAGGTCTCGGTCATCCCGCCACCTCCGTGGGCTCCAAGCCGTCGCCGGTGTCCTCGGCGACGCGCTCACCAGCCGCCTGGTCGTCCGCCGCGTCCGCGGCGCGGGCCACGACCGTCAGGGTGACGTGGGCGCGCCCGTCCGAGCCGGTCAACGCCCGCGCCGGCACGTCGGTCGAGTTCGCCGGCGCCCGGACCACGCCCGGGACCACGTCGTGACCGACCCGTGCGGGCAGCCGGACGCTGGCATCGCCGGCGCTGAGCTCGATCTCGTCCCCGTCGGCGACCCCGAACCGCTCGGCGTCCACGGCGTGGAGCGCAGCGTGCGGGTCCCGTTCGGTGGCGAGCAGGTCGAGCGCCCCGGCCAGCATCGTGCCGCGGTCGATCAGGGCCGGGACGACCACCAGCTCGAGCGTGTCGCCGGCGCCGTCGTCGTTGGCGTCCTGGTCGTCGGTGTCCCCCTGGGCGTCGGCGTCCCGCGGTGCCCCGGTGCTCCCCGCGCGGAGCGGGTGCGAGGCGGACCGGGCACCGAGCGCCGCGATCTCGGCTCGCAGGGCGTCGAGGTCGGAGAAGCCGAGGTCGTGCCCCTGCATCGCGGCGAGCTGGACCAGGATCTCCCAGTCCTGCTGGACGAGGTCGGGGCCATCGACCGCGCGGGCGAACCGCTGCGTGCGGCCCTCCCAGTTGGTCATCGCTCCGGCCCGCTCCTGGGTCGCCGCCGCGGGCAGGACGACGTCGGCGAACGCCTCGACGGTGTCGTTGCGCGCGAGGTCCTGCGCGATGACGACCTTGACCTTGGCCAGGGCGGCGCGCGCCAGCTCGGGCGACGCGGCGTCACGGAGCGGGTCGACGCCGATGAGGTGCAGGACGTCGACCTTCCCCGCCGCGGCGTCGGTGAGGATGGCGTGGAGGTCGCGGCCACGCTCGGCCGGGAGCTCGCCCCAGACCGCCTCGACCTCGGCGCGGTCCTCGGCGTCGTCGAGCCGGCGCCCGCCGGGCAGGACCCCGGCGGCGAGGCCCGCTTCGAGCGCGCCCCGGTCACCGGCGCGTCGCGGGACCCAGGCCAGCTTGGCACCGCAGGCGTCCGCGAGGGCGGCGGCGGCGGTCAGCGTCCCCGCGCCGGCACGCTCACCGACGAGCACGACCGGCGGGGCGGCGGCGTCCCGCAGCGCCGCAGCGACCTCACCGAGCTCGCCGTCGCCGCCGAGCTCGCTGGTCAGCGCGTCGAGGGCGTCGGCCGAGCCGCCGGGCCGGGTGCCGATACGGCGCCACGCGAGGTCCCACAGCGACCCGAGCGAGGGACCGACCGAGACGAGGTGAGCCTTGGAGTTGCGCCACGCCTTGCGGAGGCGCAGGTGCAGGATCGGCACCTCCTCCTCGGGGTCGAGGTCGACCACCAGGGTGATCGGTGCCGCCTCGACGTCGGCGTGGGTGGCGCCGTCGCGACCGACCAGCGCCACGAGCTCGTCGGTCTCGGCCGGGTCGGCGAAGCGGGTGCGGAAGTCGAGGTCGTCGCTGCGCAGGACGGTGCGCACGTACTTGGCGGTCGCGTAGGCGTCCTCGTCGGGCAGGCGACCACCGGTCAGGACGGCGACGCGGCCGGTACCCGCCTCGTTGGCGTCGGCGATCGCGGTGATCGACGCGGTGAGCGCCTCGGCCCAGGATGCCTCGACGAGCTCGTCTCCGCGCCGCACCCGGGGGGTCGTGATCCGCGTCTGGTCACGCAGGTGCTTGAAGGCGAATCGGCCCTTGTCGCAGTTCCAGGCCTCGTTGACCGCCAGGTTGGTGCGGGCGAGCTGCCGCTGGATGTCGCCACGGCGGGACTGGACGGTCAGCGAACACCCCGCCGAACAGTGGTCACACACCGACGGGGTGGTCACCACGTCGAACGGCCGCGCCTTGAACCGGTACGAGGCCGAGGTCAGCGCTCCGACCGGACAGATCTGGATGACGTTGCCGGAGAAGTAGCTCTCGTACGGCTCGTCCTCGTACATGGCCACCTGCTCGAGCGCGCCTCGCTCGAACAGCTCGATGAACGGGTCGCCGGAGATCTGCTCGGAGAAGCGGGTGCAGCGGGCACACAGCACGCAGCGCTCGCGGTCGAGCAGGACCTGGGCGCTGACGGCCACGGGCTTGAGGTAGCGGCGCTTCTGGTCGACGAAGCGGGAGCTGTTCGCCCCGTGCCGGAGCGCCTGGTCCTGCAGCGGGCACTCACCACCCTTGTCGCACATCGGGCAGTCGAGCGGGTGGTTGATCAGCAGGAACTCGAGGGTCCCCTCCTGGGCCTTCGCCGCCACGGGCGAGGTCAGGTGGGTCGAGACCACCATGTCGGGCGCGACCGGCTGGGTGCAGGACATGATCGGCTTGCGCTGGCCCTCGACCTCGACGACGCACTGGCGGCAGGCGCCGACCGGGTCGAGCAACGGGTGGTCGCAGAAGCGCGGCACGATGGTGCCGAGCTGCTCGGCGGCGCGGATGATCAGCGTGCCCTTGGGCACGCTCACCTCCTGACCGTCGATGGTCAGCGTGACGAGCTCATCGGGCTGTTCTGCCATCATCGGGCCTGACCCGCGGGAGCCACGCTCGCCACGGTCGCGATCGGAGCCGGTGTGGCGAGGGGTTCCTCGCCGGAGCGGGCCGGAGGTAGGACGACGCCGTCGTCCGAGCTCCGCGCCCCGAGCACGGCGATGTCCCGGCGCGGCTCGCTCGCTCCGAGCGGGCAGCGGCCCTGGCGGATGTGCTCGACGTACTCGTCCCGGAAGTGCTTCAGGCTCGAGACGATCGGCGAGGTCATCCCGTCGCCGAGGGCGCAGAACACCCGCCCGAAGATGTTGTCGCAGAGGTCCTCGAGCAGCTCGAGGTCCTCCATCCGGCCGGTCCCGGTCTCGATCCGGTCGTAGATCTGCGACAGCCAGTAGCTGCCCTCACGACAGGGGGTGCACTTGCCACAGGACTCGTGCTCGTAGAACTTGGTCCAGCCGCGCACCATGTCCACCACGCAGGTGGCGTCCGAGTACAGCATCAAGGCGCCGGTGCCGAGCATGGACCCGGCCTCCATCATGGCCTCGTAGGTGTAGGCGGTGTCGGCGGCCGACGCGGGCAGCAGCGGCGTCGAGGAGCCGCCGGGACAGAAGAACTTGAGCTCGCGTCCCTCCTTCATGCCGCCGCAGGACGCGATCATGTCGGCCACGGTCATCCCGAGCGGGAACTCGTAGTTGCCGGGTCGCTCGATCTCGCCCGAGATGCACATCAGCTTCGGGCCCGCGCTCTTCTCGGTCCCCCACTGGCGGTACCAGTCGACGCCGTGACGCAGGATGAACGGGACGCTCGCGATCGACTCGACGTTGTTGACGGTGGTCGGGCAACCGAAGAGCCCGTGCGCCGCAGGGAAGGGCGGGCGTAGCCTCGGCTGGCCGCGGCGCCCCTCGAGCGAGTCGAGGAGCGCGGTCTCCTCGCCGCAGATGTAGGCGCCCGCGCCGCGGTGCAGGGTCAGGTCGAAGCGCTTGCCCGACCCGGCGACGTCCGCGCCGAGGTAGCCACGTTCGTAGGCCTGGCGGATGGCACGGGCCAGCTGCCGGCCGGCGTAGGCGAACTCGCCGCGCAGGTAGATGTAGCCGTGCTCGGCGTTGATGGCCAGGCCCCCGACGACCATCCCCTCCACCAGCTGGTGGGGGTCACGTTCCATGAGCTCGCGGTCCTTGAACGTGCCGGGTTCACCCTCGTCGGCGTTGCAGACGATGTAGATCGGCTTGCCGGAGTCCTGGGCCACGAAGGACCACTTCATGCCGGTCGGGAAGCCCGCGCCCCCGCGACCGCGCACGCCGGCGTCCTTGACGGTCTCGATGATGGCCTTCGGGTCCATCTCGAGGGCGCGCCGGAGCCCGACGTACCCGCCGTGCTGTTCGTAGACGTCGATGTCACCGACGTTCGGGACGCCGTAGCGCTCGCTCATCGCGATGGCAGCGCCGGCGGCGGTGTGCGCCGGGTGCAGGTCGGCCTGATCGCTCACCGGTCACCTCCCTGGTCGTCGCTGCGCTGGTCGTCGGTGTCGTCGGTGCGCTGGTCATCGTCGCGCTGGGCGTCGCTGTGCGGCTCGTCCGACGGCTGTTCGTCGCCCTCGTCCTGGCGCGGGGTCCCCTCGCGGGCGGTACCAGGTTCCGGTGCGTCGGCCGGGACACCGCTGCGCGCGGTCGGCGGCGCGTCACCGGCGTGGTCGTCCATCGTGTCCTCGGCGCCGACCTGGGCGTCGGCCGGGGTCTCGGGGGCCGGGTCGGTGACCTGGTCCGCGAGCTCGCTGCCCTCGTCGTAGGTGGACTCGTCCGCCACGTCGGCTGCGGCCGCCTGCTCGCCGGTGTCGGCGGTGTCCTCGACCCCCGGTGCCGTCGCGGTCGCGTCGACCGCGTTCGTGGTCGCGTCGGCGTCCGAGCCGGCGGTGGCGCTCCCCGGGCCCTGCTCGGGACGGGCACCGAAGGCCGCGGCGAACGCTTGGCCGCCGTGACCGGCCGGGTCACCGCCGGGGTGGGTCACCGGGATGTCGGTCTCACCCGAGCGGTACGCGGGCGGGACGTCGCCGGTGGCCTGGGTGCGTGCCGCCTCGACGAGCTGGTCGTGGACGCCGTCGTCGATGCCGGACAGCTCGCGCTCGACGGCGGCGAACGTGGACGGCACCTCGCCGGAGAGCGCCGACGCCGGGGGGTCGCCCGCCTTGGCCTTGGTCAGCAGCTCCATCGCCTGGTCCTGGCTGACCGGGCCGTACATCTCGTAGTTGATCTGCACCACGGGCGCCGCGTCGCAGATGCCGAGGCACTCGGCGTGCTCGACGGTCACGCCCGCGCCCTCGGGGTCGACGTGCCGGCCACCACACGCCTCGACGTAGGCCTCGTAGATGTCCTGCGCCCCCGCGATCTTGCAGGTGGGGTTGGTGCACACGCTGAGCAGGTAGTCGCCGACCGGCTCGCGCTTGAACATGGTGTAGAAGGTCGCGACTGCCCCGACCTCGGCCTTGGTCAGGCCGAGGACCTCGGCGCACATGGCGACGCCGTCCTCGCTGACGAACCCCTCGTGGGACTGCACCAGGTGGAGCATCGGCAGGAGCGCGGCGCGCGCGACGGGGTAGCGCTGCGTCAGCG
>JBBECA010000008.1:38513-46399 GCA_040882055.1 Nitriliruptor sp. | reverse complement strand
CCACGATGTGGACGTCGGCGATGCCGCCGTTGGTGATCCAGATCTTCTCGCCGTTCAGCAACCAGCCGCCGTCCACCTTCGTGGCCTTGGTGCGGATCTTGCTGACGTCGGATCCAGCGCCCGGCTCCGACACGGCGTAGGCGCCGACCTTGAGGTCGTCGGGCGTCCCGAAGATACGGGGCGCCCACTCGCCGATCTGGTCGCCCGTCCCGGACGAAGCGAGGCCGGCGAGCGCGAGGCCCGACCCGAAGATCGCCAGACCGATGCCGGCGCAGCCCCAGAACAGCTCCTCGATGATCAGCGCCTGGGTCAACCCGGTCGGGTCCTGGCCGGCCATCTGGTAGTACTCGAGCCCGTAGAGGCCGACCTCGGCCGCCTTCTGTACGACGGGCCAGGGGAACTCCTCGATCTCGTCGTAGTGGCGGTGGACCGGCACGCCGTCGACGGTCGCTTCGCGCATCTCCTTGCGCGCGAAATCGTGGGCCCAGCTTCGGGCGGCTTCCTGCTCCTCGGTGAGCTTCAGGTCGAACGGCACGGCGGGGCCTCCCAGGACACGGCGAAGTGTTACCGTCGGTAACGTCTGCGGACGCTAACGGTGACGCGCGGGCGACAGCAACCTGATCCGGGCGTCAGGTCGCGGCGGGGAGGCGGCGAGGTGACGGCGACAGCACGACCGGGACGTGAGGCAGCGCGTGCGGCACGACGGGCCGAGCTGCTCGACGCGGCCGACCGTGCCATCCGCCGGGACGGGCCCGAGGTCTCGATGGAGACCCTCGCCGCCGAGGCCGGCATCACCAAACCGGTGCTGTACCGCCACTTCACCGACCGGGGTGGGCTGCTCGACGCCGTCGCCGAACGACACGCGCGGCGGCTGACCGACGAACTGCGGACCGCCCTCAGCGAGCAGCGACACCCGCGCGAGCGGATCCGCAGCGTGATGGCGACCTACCTCACCTTCCTCGAGCGCGACCCCAACCTGCACCGCTTCGTGACCCGGGTGGCGCCCTCCGAGCGGCCCGGTGCGCGCAGCGCCATCGACGACGCGCTCACGGTCGTGTGCGACCAGGTCGTGGCCGCCGTCGCACGTGAACTCACCGGTGCCCGGCTCGACCCGGGACCCGCCACCACCTGGGGTATCGGGATGGTCGGGATGGTCCAGCTCGTCGGGGACCGCTGGATCGACACCCACGACGTGACGCGCGAGGTGCTCGTCGAGCGTCTGACCGACCTGATCTGGAACGGCTTCCGAGGCATCGTCGTGTCCGCGCCCCGAGCCCGAGGCGACCTGCGGGGGCCGGCCGGTCCGGTCAGCTGACGAGGGCTCGGCGCAGGAGCTTGACGGCCACGAGCCACGCAAGCAGGTCGAAGACGAGCACCACGGTGAGGTGGCCGAGCGCGTCGACCAACGTGCCCGTCCCGAAGGTCAGGATGCGCAGCAGTTCGACGACGTGCGTGAGCGGGTTGACCTGGCCGATGGTGGCCAGCGCCGTCGGCAGGGTGTCCAACGGGAAGAAGGTCCCGGCCAGGACGTACATCGGCACGATCACCCCGACGATCACGAAGTCGAACCCGTGCGTCGAGCGGAGGAGGGCGCCGAACGCTGCGCCCGCCGACGCGAACCCGAACCCGGCGACGATCGAGACCACCGGGACCAGCAGCACCCCCGGTCCCGGGCGGACCCCGAACGCGAAGGCGACGCCGGTGGTGATGGTCGCGACGACGGTGACGCGGAAGGCGTTCCACAGCGCCTCACCGGTCACGATCTCGGCCACCGACACGGGCGCGGCGAGGATCCCGTCGTAGAGGTGCTGCTCCTTGCGGCGGAAGTAGCCGTTGATCAGCCCCGGGAACGCGCTCGAGAACAGGATCCCGATGGCGATCGCGCCGGTGGCGATGAAGTCGAGGTAGTCGAGTCCGGCCACCTCGGCCACGAGCGCCCCGAACCCGTACCCGAAGGCCACGAAGTACAGGATCGGCTCGGCGAGCGACCCGAACGCGGTGGAGAACCACACGCGGCGGAAGACCCGCCACTCGCGGTGCAGGATGGCGCCGACGCTGCGCGGTTCGAAGCGGCGCGGGGCGGGGCGTGCGGCCGGCGTCGGCGCAGCGCTCAGCGTCGTGACCGGAGGCGTCGGCGGTGGTGGTGTCGTGGCGCTCACCGGCGTACCCCCTCGGTGTGGTCCGCCTCGTGGGCGTGCGGATCGTCCGCAGGTTCGTGGTGTGGATCCGGTCGCTCGCCGGTGAGCACGACGAACACGTCCTCGAGCGTGGCGGCGCGACGGCGGCCGACGCCGGCCCCGGCGGTGGCGAGCCGTGCCTGGTCGAGACCCTCGGCACCGAGCACCGCGACGGCCGTGCCGGCGGAGCGCGTGGCGAAACCCGCCGCGCGGACCTCGGCGGTGATCGCGGCCAGGTCGTCGCGCCGCCCCGGCAGCTCGAGCACCTCGGCGCCCACGTGCTCGCGGATCAGCCGCTCCGGCGTCCCACGCGCCACGACGCGGCCCCGGTGGACGACCGCGACCTCGTCGCACAGCCGTTCCGCCTCCTCGATGTAGTGCGTGGTCAGCACCACGGTCGCGCCGGCGTGCTTGATGGCGTCGACGGTCGACCACAGCTGTGCGCGCACCTGCGGGTCGAGCCCGACGGTGGGTTCGTCGAGCAGGACCAGCTCGGGACGGTGCACGAGCCCGCGGGCGATGAGCAGCCGGCGCCGCATGCCGCCGGACAGCGCGTCGGTGGGCGTGTCGGACCGCCCCTCGAGCTCGGCGATCGTCAGCCCCCGCGCGACCGCGGCCGGACGGTCGCGACGCGCGATGCCGTGGAAGCGGGCGTAGACGCCGAGGTTCTCGGCCACGGTGAGCTCGTCGTCGAGGTCGTCGACCTGGGGCACGACCCCGCACCGCGCCCGGGCCGCCTTGCCCTCGGCCGGTAGCGGGTGGCCGAGCACCTCGACCTGCCCCTCGTCGGCGAGGGTCTGGCCCGTCAGCAACCGCATCGTGGTGGACTTGCCGGCACCGTTCGGCCCGAGCAGCCCGAAGCAGGTCCCCGCGGGGACCTCGAGGTCGAGGTGATCGACGGCGGTCAGCTCGCCGAAACGCTTGACGACCTGGGCGAGCCGGACGGCGGGGGTGGTGGGCACGGTGATCTCGAACGGCTGGGCAGCCGGCCGACGCTAGCCGGACCAGCTACACGGCGCAGCTCACCCCGATCAGCTACCTGCGAAGGGGCGGCGCTCGGGAGCGTCGTCGGCCAACGCGCGACGGATCACGTCCACCGTGGGCGTGCCGTGGGAGAGCAGGCGCTGGTGGAAGCGGCGGCTGTCGAAGCCCGCCCCCTCCCTGCGGCGTACCTCGTCGTGGAGGTCCCCGACCTCGGCGCCACCGACGAAGTAGCTGCACAGCTGCCCCGAGGTGACCTTGGCGCGGGTGAGCTTGCCGGCCGCTTCGGCGTGCTCCTGGCAGGCCAGTCCCGTGAGCAGCTCCACCGCGGCCCCGTCGTCGAGATCGCCGCTGTGGAGCCCCACGTCGAGCATCGCGTTGGTGGCGATGCGGAGCTCGAGCTTGCGCTGGGTGAGCCGGTAGTCGTCGGCGTCGACGGCCGAGGTCCCGTCCGACCCGAACCCCGCGGTGACGGCCAGGCGTTCGACGTGGACCGCCCAGCCCTCGGCGAAGACCGGGCGGGTGAGCATGCGGCGCGCCAGACGCGGGTGCTGCGAGGCGTGCTCGAGCTGGACGAAGTGACCGGGGTAGCCCTCGTGGAGCGCCAGGGAGCGCAGCTGTGCCGGGTTGTACTCGCGGAGGAAGCTCGCCGCACGGTCCTCGTCCCACGAGTCGGGGACCGGCGAGAGGTAGTAGACGCACCCGCCGGACGGCTGGAGCGGTGGCGCCTGGCTGATGAACGCCACCGCGACACCGGCGAGGTAGGCCGGCACCTCGGTCACCGTCAACCGCTCCGCGGGGGGGAGGTCAGCGAGCCCCAGCTCCGCGGCGAACGCACGGGCCTCGTCGACCGCCCGTCGGGCCTCGGGGACGAGCTCGTCGCGACCCACCGCGGTGGTCGCGACGTGGCCGAGCGCGCGCCGGATGCGGTCGCCCGCATCGGACGGGATGGGCTCGCCGGGGAAGCGACGCGACCACGAGGAACCGGTGAGCTCGGCCAGCTCCTCACGCACCTCACGCAACCACCGTGACGCACGGTCGGCGATGTCCGCGGCCGTCATGGTCGTCCCGAGGGCAGCCCGCAGCGTCACGGCGTGGTCCTCCGGACCGAGCCGCCACGGCCCGGCGACCTCCTCGCTCAGCTCGGCCAGGACCGCCCCGTACGCGTCGAGGGCCTCGGCCGCGGCAGCCCCCGCGCGGCCCGCCGCAGCGGGGTCCAGACCAGCAGCCGACGCGAGCTCGGGGACGGTGTCGCCGACGAGCGCGCACAACCCGGGCAGGCGCGCGAGCGCGACCTCGAGGTGGGGGGTGGGTGCGCTCTCCAGGATCGAGCCGGCCCGGTCGAGGAAGGCCGGGACGGCAGCCACGCGGGCGACGGCTGCCTCGGTCCGGGCGGCCAGGATCTCCTCGGGCAGGTCACGCCGACGCACGAGTTCGTGCACGCCCGAGGAGATCGCCTCGAGCGCAGCCAACGGATCGGTGCGGTACCGCGGTCGTCCGTCGGTCAGGAACCGGCGGTACTCGAGCTCGTCGGACAGCAGGACGAGATCGTCACGCGCCTCCCGGACGGCATCGCACGCGTCGTCCGGCAACCCCCGGAGCTCGCGACCGACCTGCGCGTGGAGATCGGCCAGGTCACGGCTGCGTGCGGCATCGGCGGCGGGACCGATGGCCGGGAGGGCGTCGTCGCGGCCGTCGCCGCCGAGCCGGGTCCACGTCACCGGCTCGTGCTCGCACAGGAGGTCGAGGTAGCGGTCCACGAGGCCTGCTGCCGTGGTCGTCGCCGCCTCCCCCGCTGCCTGCTCCACCCGTCACCTCGCCGTCGCTTCCGGCCGTCGCTTCCCGCCGCTGCTCCCCCGGCCGTCCGGGCCGCTCCGGAGCGCCCGGCGGTGGCCGGTCCGCCTGGCCACGACGCTAACCGCCGGCCCGGTCCGGCGACGCCCGTCGGATCGACGCGAGGACCCTGGTGTGACGAGCCTCGTCAGCTACCCTGCGCGACGTGCACGGGGCGGCTGGACCGCTCGGCACGCCACGACGGGTCGGCAGCGAACGGAACGCCGGCCACCCCGCGAGGGACCTCCCCGCCGCACCGCGGCCGGGACGGGACCGAACCCTCGCTGCCCACCCCCACGCGAGCCACGACGACGCCACGCCCCGCCCACCGGGGTCAACGCGCCCCGCCGGGCCGTGCTCCTCTCGGAGCCGCGCCCGCCAGGACCGAACGGTCCGGCGCCACCGGTACGCGGGCTCGCCCACCGAGAACGAGACACATGCCTGAGAACACCACCTCCCCCGCCGCATCCGACGTGAGCGACGAGGGGGCCTCCCCCGCGTCGCTCGACGGCACCGACAGCGACACCGCCGCGCCCGCCGAGCGTGAGGTCCGCAGCTTCACCGACTGCGGCGTCCACCCGAAGCTCGCCGAGGCGCTCGCCGACAAGGGCATCCTCGCCCCCTTCCCGATCCAGGAGCTCACGCTCCCGATCGCGACCAAGGGCCACGACGTCATCGGCCAGGCGCGCACCGGGACCGGCAAGACCCTCGCCTTCGCGCTCGCCCTGCTCGGCCGGGTGAAGCCCGGCGGCGGGACGCAGGCGCTGGTGATCGTCCCCACCCGCGAGCTCTGCATCCAGGTCGCAGAGGAGATGCAGATCGGCCAGGCCCTCGGTCTGCGCACCATCGCCGTCTACGGCGGCGTCGGCTACGAGGAGCAGGAGGCCGCCTTCCGCGAGGGCCACGAGATCGTGGTCGGCACGCCGGGGCGTCTGCTCGACCACGTCAACAAGCGCAACCTCGTGCTCGACGGGGTCACCGAGCTGGTGCTCGACGAGGCCGACGAGATGCTCGACATGGGCTTCCTGCCCGACGTCGAGCGGCTCATCGAGGCGTGCGCCGACGACCGTCACGGGATGCTCTTCTCGGCCACCATGCCTTCCGAGGTCGTCAAGCTCGCGCGCCGTTACCTCGACCACCCGACCTTCATGCGTGCCGACCACGAGGTCGTGCAGACCGCACCGAACGTCACCCAGCACTTCTTCCAGGTCCACCGGATGGACAAGCCGCGCGTCCTCGCCCGGATCCTGCAGTCCCCCGAGCGTGGCGGCGTCTACGTCTTCGTGCGCACCAAGCACATGGCGGACCGGCTCGTGCGTGAGCTCGAGGACCTCGCCACCCCGGCGATCGCCATCCACGGCGACCTGCGACAGGCCACGCGCGAGAAGAACCTCGACAAGTTCCGCGACGGCTCCGCGACGGTGCTGGTCGCCACCGAGGTGGCCGCTCGCGGACTCGACGTCGAGAACGTCACCCACGTCATCAACTACGACTGCCCCGACGACGAGAAGATGTACCTGCACCGGATCGGGCGGACCGCCCGCGCCGGCGAGAAGGGCGTCGCGGTCACCTTCGCCGAGTTCAACGAGATCGACCGGCTCAACGTCGTCCGCAAGAAGCTCGGTCAGGTCGACAACCCGATCGAAGCCGTCTTCTCCACCTCCGAGGAGCTCACCGAGCACTTCGACCTGCCGGCGGAGCGGCCGTGGGATGCCCACGTCGCCGCGGCCAAGGCGGGGACCCGCAGCGACCGCCGCGCGCCGTCGGACGGCGACGACCGCGGTGGACGTGGGGGACGAGGTGGGGGACGAGGTGGTGGCCGCGGTGGCTCCCGCGACGACTCGCGCGGCAACGGTGGCAAGCGTGGCGGCGACGCTCGTGGCAAGCGCGACAGCGGCGGCAGCCGGAACGACTCGCGCGGCGACGCCGGCCGGAACGGATCGCCTGGCAAGCGCGACGGAGGCGCTGCCAGCGCGCCGTCGACCCCGGCGGCGGACACCGCGTCGTCGGACGCTCCCGTCCGTGACGACGCACCCCGCGAGCGCAGCTCGAGCGGTGGCGGACGCCGGCGCGGCTCCACCGACGGCCGACCGAAGTCGACCCGCGCCAGCGAAGGCACGGGCGGCGACCGTGATGCCGACCGTGGCCGTCGCGACCGCGCCCGCTCGGAACGCCCAGCGGCCGGTGGCGACGAGGGTGGTGACGACCGCTCGACGCGGAGCGGTAACGACCGCTCGACGCGGAGCGGTGACGAGGGGGAGCGGACCCGCACACGTACCCGGACGCGGACCCGGGCGACCGACCGCACCTCCACGCCGACGTCCCGGTCCTCGAACTCGACGTCCGACGACGACCGATCGACCCCGAGCGGCGACACCGCCGGCGGAAGCGGACGGGCGCGTGCACGCGCCCGCGGCGGACGCGACGGCGGGAACCGTGACGACCGCGGCGGCTCGCGGTCCTCGGGCGACGGGCGGGACAGCTCCGACCGGGGCGGCTCGGACCGGAACCGCTCGGACCGGAACCGCTCGGACCGGGGCGGAGCGGCACGCGGCGACGGCGGCGAAGCCGGTGGCCGCACCCGTACCGACGGCCACGACCGCCAGGGCGGTGGCGGCGGCGACCGCGAGCGGAGCAACCGCGACGGCGGTGGCCGCTCCCGCAGCGGCCGCGGTGGACGCGGTGGCCAGGACCGGGGTCGCGGCGGCCAGCAGGAGCGCGGCGGTCGCGGGGAGGGCCGTCGTGAGCCCGACCCGACCGTGTCGGTGGCCCGCCGCGGCGAGGAAGCGCGCGGCGAGGGTGACCCGCAGCTCGCACGCCGGGTGAAGGTCGAACACCTGCCGTGAGCCGCGCCCAGACACGCCTGACGAGGTGACCGAGTGGCCGTGGCGGAAC
>JBBECA010000008.1:14182-38503 GCA_040882055.1 Nitriliruptor sp. | reverse complement strand
GGGGGCCCCCCCCCCCCGCCACTCCCATCTCACGTCAGGATGGCGTCCTGTCGACCTGAGGTGCACCCGATGCGTTCCGCCGTCTGGAAGTCCATCACCGCGCTCGCGTCCATCGGCGCGGGTCTCGCCGCCCGGAACGCCGCCACCTCCCTGTGGGAGAAGCGGGTCGGGCACGAGCCGCCGATGAACCCTGCGGATCCGCAGACCTCGTGGGGCGAGGCGCTCGGGTGGACCGTCGGCGTCGGCGCGCTGGTCGGCGTCGCGCGGCTGCTCGCACGTCGCGGCGCCGCCGAAGCCTGGACGAAGGTCGACGGTCAGACGCCGCCGGGGCTCCAGGACGCGTGACCGGCCGGCGGCTCCCGGATCAGCGCGAGGGTCGCCCGGACAGCAGCGCCCGCAGCGCCTGTCCCTGACGCACGAACAGCCAGGTCCGGCGCGCACACGCCGGGCACCGGGTCCAGAGGCGACCGGTGACGGGGTTCCACAGGATCGGCGGCCGCAGCAGGCGCGCGAAGCCACCGATGGACACGCCGGTCTCGACGTCGCAACGCCGACACCAGACCTGGATCGGGGACGAGGGCGCAGCCGACGGGGCGGTCGAGTACAGCGCCTCCTTGCCGACCGTGTCCCGTTGACGCGGTGAGGCGGGATCGGGGGTCCCGACGCGGTCGAGCCGCGAGGAGGTGCGCGGTCGACGCTGATCAGCCACCGCTCGGCTCCGGGACGTCCAACCCGAGCACGTCGGCGCGGCGCTGGGGATCCCAGCCGGCCTCCTCGAACAGGTCCGGATCCGCGTCGAGCCCGAGCAGCTCGTGGGCGATGATGCGGTAGGCCGCGGCACCGGGGACGTCCGTGCCGCCGCCGAGCAGCGACAGGCCCGTGGTCGGCGCCTCCGAGAACCGGACCGACTTGCGGACCGGGGCGCCGAGCAGTGGCAGTTCGTACCGGGCGAGCAGGTCGCGGAGGACCTCGCGGCTGTGCTTGGTCCGGGGATCGAACATCGTGGCGACCAGTCCGCGGACCTGCAGGCCCCGGTTGGTCAGGCGGCGGACGTCGCCGATGGTCTCGAGCAGCTGGGAGACCCCACGGTGCGCCAAGGTCTCGCACTGGACCGGGATGACCACCTGGTCCGCCGCGGTGAGACCGTTGATCGTCAGCACGCCGAGCGACGGCGCGCAGTCGATGAGCACGGCGTCGTAGGAGTCGAGCAGATCGGCCAGCTCCCCCCGCAGCAGGTACTCGCGGCCCGTACGTGACAGGAGCGTGACCTCGGCGCCGGCGAGGTCGATGTTGGCCGGCGCGATGTCCACCTCACCGTGCTGGACGATGGTCTGGGCCAGGGTGGAGCGGCCGACCACGGTGTCGTTGAGCGACGGTTCGATCTGGTCGGGGTCGTAGCCGAGCGAGAAGGTCAGGCACGCCTGCGGGTCCAGGTCGACCACGAGGACCGCGCGGCCGAGCTCCGCCATGCCGGCGGCGACGGACAGCGTGGTCGTGGTCTTGCCGACGCCACCCTTCTGGTTGGCGAAGGCCACGACGGTGGCGGTCACGGGGTCCCCGAGGTTCTCGATGACGGCGAGCCTACCGAGCGTCGGCGCGCCCCTCGGTCCGGGTCGCGGGCAGCCGTCCCGGCACGAGCGGCCGTGGTCACGGCAGCGCGGAGGACCCCGCCGCGTAGGCCTGCACCGCCGTGGCCACCAGCTCGATCGAGATCGCGACGAGCAGCATCCCCATCACCCGGGTCACGAGGTGGATCCCGTTCGGCCGGAGCACCCGCTCGAGCACCGCCGCGTACCGCAGCACGAGCCAGATCACCGCGAGCGCGGCCGCGATGGCCAGCGCCACCGACACCTGGGTGCCGAGCTGCAGCCGGCCACCGTCGGCGCGGGTCATGAACACCATCGTCGCGCTGATGGCTCCCGGACCCGCGAGGATCGGCACCCCGAGCGGGACGATCGCGACGCTCACCCCCTCGGCACGGTTCGGCACGAGCGGCTCACCACGCAGCATCTGCAGCGCGACGAGGAACAGCACCACCCCACCGGCGGCCTGCAGCGCCGGCAGACCGATCGACAGACTCGACAGGATGCGGGTGCCGAAGAACGCGAACAGGTAGATCAGCGCCGTCGCCGCCAGCAACGCGTGCGTCGCCGTCCGCCGGCGCGTCGCCAGATCGTCCTGTGCGGTGAGCCCGAGGAACACCGGCACGTTCCCCAAGGGATCCATAATCACCAAGAGGGTCACGAACGCCTGCGCCGCGAGACCGAGGTCCAAGGAGAGGTCCATCGAGCCAGCTTCCGGCAGAGACGGCGCAGCCCGGGTGCCGGAGCTCCGGGGGGCTCAAGCGCAGCGCAGGCCCCTCAGGGGCCGAGCAGCAAGGTCCCCCCGGAGTCCGGTCCCGGGGTGCGTCGTCGTCGGGATCAGGGCGGCGGTACCGCTACAGCAGGCCCAACTTGGCGGCCTCGGCGACGGCGCCGGCGCGGTTGCGGACGCCGAGCTTGTCGTAGAGCTCCTGGGCGTAGGCCTTGACCGTGCGCTCGGTCACGCCGAGCTGTTCGCCGATCTCGGCGTTGGTCATGCCCTCGGCCATCAGCTCGAGGACCTGCTGCTGGCGGGGCGAGAGGTGCGGACCGGTCTCGACCTTCGGGACCTCGAAGACCATCGTGGCGTCCTCGGCCTGCGCGGCGGCGGCCGGGTCCTCGAAGGTGGCGGTGACGGGACCGAAGCTGACCTTGTCACCGTGACGGATCACGGCGGGTCCGGCGATCTCCTCGCCGTTGACCTTCGTGCCGGCCGAGGAGCCGAGGTCGGTGACGATGATCGCCGCCGCCTCCTTGCGGATCTCGGCGTGCACGCGCGAGACGCGCGGGTCGGGCAGCACGTAGGCGTTGTCCTCACGTCGACCGAGCGTCGCGACGTCGCGGTCGAGCCGGACCACCCGGCCGGCGAGCGCGCCTTCGCTGAAGTGCAGGGTCGGGACGGGGACGATCTTCTGAGCCTTCTGGACCTCCATGGATGTGCCTCCTGACGGCGAGCTATCCGAACCGTTCGGACGAGGACGCCGGCGGGGAGTCTCGCAGCTCACCCCGGCCGAGTGACCACGGCCGTCCTTCCGGATCGGGTGTCCGTTCGTCCACCGCCGAACGGCCAGGTCAGCCCGCGGAGGGGCGACGCGCGAGGAGCCGCTCGACCTCGCTGCGGGTGGTAGTGGTGCTGCCGAGCCGGTTGGTCTTGGCCTCGCCGTGGTAGTCGCTGCCGGCGGTGACCACCAGGTCGTGGGCCCGCGCGAGGTCGCGGTAGCGGTCACGGTGCGTCTCGGTGTGATCGGGGTGATCGGCCTCGATGCCGGCCAACCCGGCGCCGACCATCGCCTCGACGGCCTCCTCGGGGATGCCCGTCATCCCGTCACGGGCCCCGAACAGCCCGGGGTGGGCGAGCACCGCCACCCCCCCGGCGCCGCGGAGCAGCTCGACCGCGCGGACCGGGTCGACGGCGTGCTTGGCGACGTAGGCCGGCCCGCCGTCGGCGAGCCAGGTGTCGAACACCTCGCGGGTGTCGCCGGCGGCACCGGTCTCGACCACGGCCTGCGCGATGTGTGGCCGTCCGATGGGCCCGTCGCCGGCCAGCTGCAGGACGCGCTCGAAGGTGACGGGGACGTCGAGGTCGTTGAACCGCCCCACGATGGCGCGGGCACGGATCGTCCGCTCCTCCCGCAACCGCACCATCTCCTCGCGGAGCACCTCGTCGTACGGGTCGATGCCGTAGCCGAGGACGTGCACCGACAACCCACCGAGCTCGGCCGAGAACTCCGTGCCCAGCACGATGTCGAGGCCCGTCCCGTCCGCCGCCGCCAGAGCGCGTTCGAACGGCGTGGTGGTGTCGTGGTCGGTGACCCCGAGCCCCTCGAGACCGAGTTCGATGGCGTCGGCCACGTTCGCTTCGATCGACGTGGTGCCGTCGGAGAGGTCGGTGTGGGTGTGCAGGTCGTACCCGGGCACGGTGGCTCCTGGTCGGGGTGCGCCGGGGACGCTACCGCTGGCCGGTCGTGCGCCGACGTGACGTGGAGCAGCTCAGCTCGGGGGACGCTCGACGTCGCGGCCGCCGATCCACGTCCCGGCGACCAGCGCGACCCCGGGGCGGTAGGCGAGGTGCACGTGGCTCGGCGCGTCCAGCAGCACGAGGTCGCCCCGAGCGCCGACGCCGAGGTGGCCGACGTCCGTGCGTCGCAGCGCCCGGGCTCCGCCGCCGGTCACGGCCCACACCGCCTCCGCCGGGCTCATCCCGTACTCGCGCACGGCGAGCGCGACGCAGAACCCGATCGAGGTGGTGAACGAGGTCCCGGGGTTGCAGTCGGTCGCGAGCGCCACGGTGGCGCCGGCGTCCAGCAAGCGGCGGGCATCGGGGTAGGGCGCCCGGGTCGAGAAGTCCGCGCCCGGTAGGAACGTGGCGACCGTGTCCGAGGACGCCAACGCCTCCACGTCGTCGTCCGACAGGAAGGTCACGTGGTCGGCGGAGGCGGCGTCGACCTCGACCGCGAGCTGCACGCCCGGGCCGTGCGCGAGCTGGTTGGCGTGGACCCGTGGGGTGAGGCCGCGTGCCGCACCGGCCGTCAGGATCGTCCGCGCTCGGTCGGCATCGAACGCGCCGTCCTCGACGAAGACGTCGATCCACCGCGCCAGGGGGGCGCACGCGTCGAGCATGTCCCCCACCACGAGCGCCACGTACCCGTCGACGTCGTCACGGGCCTCAGCCGGTACGACGTGGGCGCCGAGGTAGGTGACCTCGTCGGTGAGCTGCCCGGCCAAGCGCAACGCGCGCGCCTCGTCCTCGACGGTCAGCCCGTACCCGGACTTGCACTCGAAGGTGGTCACCCCCGCGGCGTGCAGCTCGCCGACCAGGCGCGCCGCGTTGGCCGCGAGGGCCGCGTCGGACGCCGCCCGGGTGGCCTCGACGGTCGTCAGGATCCCGCCCGCGGCGTAGCTCTCGCCCGTCATCCGGGCGGCGAAATCCGCCGTCCGGTCGCCGGCGAAGACCAGGTGGGCGTGGCTGTCGACGAACCCGGGCAGGACGGCGCGACCGCCCGCATCGACCCGGTCGTCGCACGCGGGGGCGTCGCCGGTCGACCCGATCCAGGCGACGCGGCCACCGTCCACGACCAACGCCGCGTCGCGGACGATCCCGAGCGGTCCCTCCCCGAGCGCCGGATCACCGGTGACGAGCTCACCGATCCCGGAGAACAGGACGCTGCTCACGACGGGGTGCTCCCCGACCCCGGCGGGTCCTCGCGCATCGGGACGCGGACACCCCGCTCCCCCGCCACCTCGACCGCCCGGTCGTAACCGGCGTCGGCGTGGCGGATCACGCCCGTCCCCGGATCGTTGCTCAGCACCCGGGTCAGCTTCTCGCGCGCCAGGTCCGTGCCGTCGGCGACGCAGACCTGACCGGCGTGGATCGATCGGCCCATCCCGACGCCGCCACCGTGGTGGATCGACACCCACGTCGCCCCGGACGACACGTTGAGCATCGCGTTCAGCAGCGGCCAGTCGGCGATGGCGTCCGACCCGTCGGCCATCGCCTCGGTCTCGCGGTACGGCGAGGCCACCGACCCAGCGTCGAGGTGATCGCGGCCGAGCACCAGCGGCGCTTGGACGGCACCGGAGGCGACGAGGTCGTTGAAGCGCTCGCCGGCCAGGTGGCGCTCGCCGTACCCGAGCCAGCAGATGCGCGCCGGCAGGCCCTGGAAGGCGACCCGTTCCTGGGCGTTGCGGATCCAGCGGTGCAGCTTGTCGTCGTCGGGGAACAGCTCGAGCACCGCCGCGTCCGTCGCGGCGATGTCCGCCGGCTCCCCCGACAGCGCCGCCCACCGGAACGGGCCCTTGCCCTCGGCGAACAGCGGGCGGATGTAGGCCGGCACGAAGCCGGGGTACACGAACCCCCCGTCCTCGGCGAGCACCTCGTCGCAGCCACCGGTCAGCGCCTCGTTGCGGAGCGAGTTGCCGTAGTCGAACACCTCGGCGCCGGCGCGCTGGAACCCGATCATCGCCTCGACGTGGGTCGCCATCGAGGCGCGCGCCCGCTCGGCGAAGCCGGCGGGATCGCGCTGCCGCTCGTCGTCCCAGTCCTCGAAGGCCACGTCGACCGGGAGGTAGGCCAGCGGGTCGTGGGCCGAGGTCTGGTCGGTGACGATGTCCACGGCGACCCCGCGGCGCAGCAGCTCGGGGACCACCGTGGCGGCGTTGCCGTGCACGCCGATCGATCGCGCGCGGCCGGCCGCCCGTGCCTCCTCGGCGAGCCGGATGGCGTCGTCGAGGTCGTCCGCGGCGACGTCGAGGTAGCGGTGGTCGATGCGGCGCTGGATGCGGGACGCGTCCACCTCGACGCAGAGCGCGACCCCGCCGTTCATCGTGACGGCCAACGGCTGGGCGCCGCCCATGCCACCGAGTCCTGCCGTCAACGTGACGGTCCCGCTGAGCGACCCCCCGAAGCGTGCGTCGGCGACCGCGGCGAACGTCTCGAAGGTGCCCTGGAGGATGCCCTGGGTCCCGATGTAGATCCACGAGCCGGCCGTCATCTGGCCGTACATGGTCAAGCCGAGCTGCTCGAGACGGCGGAACTCGTCCCACGTGGCCCAATCACCGACGAGGTTCGAGTTGGCGATGAGCACGCGCGGCGCCCACTCGTGGGTGGTGAACACCCCGACCGGCCGGCCGGACTGGACCAGCAGCGTCTCGTCCCCGGCGAGCGAGGTGAGAGAGCGCTCGATCGCGAGCAGCGACCGGGTGTCACGCGCGGCCTTGCCGGTCCCGCCGTAGACCACCAACTGCTCGGGGTGCTCGGCGACCTCGGGATCGAGGTTGTTGTGCAGCATCCGGAGAGCCGCTTCCTGGGGCCACCCGAGCGCGGTCAACTGCGTGCCGTGGGCCGCCCGTCGAGCAGGCGCGGGTGCGTCGGTGGTGGTCACGGGCGACTCCTCGTTCAGTTGAGCGGACCGGTCACGGACTCGGCGGCGGCGACCAGGGCTCCGGAGCGGACGAGGTCGACGGTGGCCTCGAGCTCGGGTGACAGGTAGCGGTCGGATCCCGGCCCCGGCACCCGCTCGCGGAGCGCAGCGACCACGGCGGCCGTCGCGTCCGCCGGCGCCAGCGGCGCACGCAGATCCAGCGCCCGGGCGGCGGTCATCACCTCGATGGCCAGCACCCGGGTGAGCCCGTCCAGCGCGCCCCTGAGCTTGCGCGCGGCCGACCAACCCATCGACACGTGGTCCTCCTGCATCGCCGATGAGGGGATCGAGTCGACCGAGGCTGGCACCGCCAGGCGCTTGAGGTCGGAGACGATCGCCGCCTGGGTGTACTGGGCGATCATCAACCCCGAGTCGACGCCGGGGTCGTGGGCGAGGAAGTGCGGCAGGCCGTGGGACCGCTTCGCGTCGAGGGCGCGGTCGGTCCGCCGCTCGGCGATCGAGGCGAGGTCAGCCACCGCGACCGCGAGGAAGTCGAGGACGTACCCGACCGGTGCGCCGTGGAAGTTGCCGTTGGAGGACACCTCGCCGTCCTCGGTCACGACCGGGTTGTCGATGATGCTGGCGAGCTCGCGGCCGGCGACCAGGGCGGCGTGTTCGGCGGTGTCTCGGACGGCGCCGGCCACCTGCGGGGCGCAGCGGAGCGAGTACGCGTCCTGGACCAGCGAGCAGTCGGGCCCCTGGTGGCTGGCGACGATGGGTGATCCCGCCAGCAGGGCGCGGATGTTGCCGGCCGAGGCGGCCTGCCCCGGGTGTGGCCGCAGGCGCTGCAGTTCGTCGGCGAACACGCGGTCGCTACCGAGCAGTGACTCCACGCTCATGGCGGTCGCGATGTCGGCGACGCGGACCAGAGCGGCGAGGTCCTCGAGCGCGAGCAGCAGCATGCCGAGCATGCCGTCCGTGCCGTTGATGAGAGCCAGGCCCTCCTTCTCGGCGAGGACGACGGGCTCGATACCGGCGGCGGTGAGCGCCTCGGCGGCGGGCGTCGGGCGGCCGTCGTCGTCGAGGACCTCCCCCTCCCCCATCAGCACCAGCGCGACGTGAGCCAGCGGGGCGAGATCACCCGAGCACCCGAGGCTGCCGTGCTCGCGGACCAGCGGGGTGATGCCGGCGTTCAACAGGGCGGCGAGCGTCTCGGCCACCTCGGGTCGGACCCCGGTCCGGCCCGAGGTGAGGGTCCGCAGGCGTAGCAGCATCATCGCGCGGACGACCTCACGCTCGATCGGGTCCCCGGACCCGGCCGCGTGCGAGCGGATCAGCGACCGCTGCAGCTGGGTGCGGAGCTCGCCCGGGATGTGGCGGTCGGCCAGCGCCCCGAAGCCGGTGGACACCCCGTAGGCGGGACGGTCGCGTCCGGCGAGCGCCTCGATGCGGCGTCGCCCCTCGGCGAGCGCGTCGCGGGCCTCGTCGGTCAGCTCGACGCGGGCACCGTGGCGGGCGACGGCGACGACGTCAGCGGGCGTCGGCGGCGCGAGGCCGAGGGCGACGGTCGGCGCGGGTGCGGCGGTGGATGCGGTGGTGGTGTCCATGACGCACACCTCACCAGGCGCGGTGGCCGGCGGCTACCGCCTCGACACGGCTACTGTCTGGTATCCCAGACAGTAGACCTCCAGGGATGGGAGGCCGCTCGTGGGCAGCAGCAGCTCGATCCCCGCCGCGACGCGCACCGTGGCGCTGCTTCGCGAACTCGCCCGCTCTCCCCGTCCGGTCCCGGCCACCGCGCTGGCACGTGCGCTCGAGCTGCCGCGGTCGACCGTCTACCACCTCCTCGCCGTGCTCGAACGCGAGGGCATGGTGGTGCACCTTCCCGAGGAGCGGCGGTGGGGTCTCGGCGTCGGCGCGTTCGAGATCGGCAGCGCCTACCTCCGCCACGATGGCCTGTCACGCCTGGCCGGACCGCTACTGCGCGACCTGGCCGCCGCGACGGGCGCGACGGTCCACCTCGGCGTGCTCGACGGACGCGACACCCTCTACCTGCTCAAGGAGCAGGCGACGCGGTCCGCGGTGCTCGTGACCGAGGTCGGGGTCCGGCTGCCGGCCCACCTGACCGCGTCGGGTCGGGCGCTGCTGGCGGACGCGTCGCGAGCGCAGCTGACGGCTCTGTACCCCGACCGCGGGGCGTTGGCCGACCGCACCGGACGGGGCCCACGGACCCGTGCGGCGCTGCGACGCACCCTCGCCGAGGAGGTGGCTCGCGGCTGGGCCCACGAGGACGGCGAGGTGACGCCCGGCGTGTGGTCGGTCGCCGCCGCCGCGCGTGACCACACGGGACGAGCGGTGGCCAGCGTCGGCGCCAGCCAGCGGACCAGCGACGCCGGCACCGCTGCGGTGAGCGACCTCGTCGCGGCGGTGGTCGCGACCGCCGACCGGTTGACCGGGCGCCTCGGCGGACCGGCCACGACGGGCGCGTAGGGTCCGCCCATGTCCACCGACCCGCACTGGCCCCGCGCGTCCGCCTGGCTCGCACGCAGCGACGACGATCCGGCGCTCGCGGTGCTCGGCCTGCCCACGTCGTCCGCCTCGATCAGTGCGAGCGAGGCGTGGCGGGCCCCGGCGGCGCTCCGCGACGTGCTGGCGCGGTTCAGCACCTTCGACGGCGAACGGGACATCGACCTCGCGACGCTCGCCGTCCGCGACCTCGGCGATCTCGACATCCACGAACTCGGGACGGCCGACGCGCTCGCCGCCATCGAGGTGGCCGTCGGCGACCTCGACCCTGCACCCGTCACCGTGTTCCTCGGCGGGGACAACGTGGTGACCGCACCCATCGTGGCCCACCACCGGTCCGCCCCGATCGAGCGCACCGGGGTGGTGACCTTCGACGCTCACCACGACGTGCGCGACTACGACGAGGTGCCGTCCAACGGTGCACCCATCCGGTGGCTGCTCGACCGCGGGCTGCCCGGCGACCAGGTGGTGCAGATCGGCATCCACGGGCACGCGAACTCCCGGGCCTACCGCCGCCTCTGCGAGGACGCCGGCATCCGCGTGGTCACCGTCGACGAGGTGGAGCGCCGCGGCATCGAGGTGGTGGTGGACGAGGCGCTCGACGATCTCGCTGCCCGTACCGACGCCATCCACGTGGACCTCGACATCGACGTGCTCGACCGCTCCTTCGTGCCCGGCTGTCCCGGCGCCCGACCCGGCGGCCTGACGCCACGACAGTTGACCGCCGGTGCGCACCGCTGCGGCGCGCACCCCGCGGTGCGCACCGTCGACCTGGTCGAGGTGGACCCGTCGGCGGACATCGCCGATCTGACGGTGATGAACCTGGCCGCGACGTTCCTCGCGGTCGCGACCGGCGTGGCGACCCGCCGTGACGGTGGTCCGGGCGGCCCACGTCCGCAGGGTCGCTGACGTCACTCCGGGGTGTCACCAGCCACCCGACGGACGCCAGCCACCCGACCGCCCTCCGTCAGAAGGCGCTGATGCCGGTCAGGATGCGACCGATGATGTCGCCCGGACGCGGGCGCGGGAGCATCCGTCCGTCAGAAGGCGCTGATGCCGGTCAGGATGCGACCGATGATCAGGTGCTGCACCTGGCTCGTGCCCTCGTAGAGCGTGGTGACCCGCGCGTCGCGGAGGAGCCGCTGGACGGGGTACTCGTCGACGTAGCCGTAGCCGCCGTGCACCTGGACGGCGCGGTCGGCGCAGCGCACCGAGGCTTCGGTGGCGAACAGCTTGGCCGTCGAGATCTCGAGGGTGGCCCGCTCGCCGGCGAGCAGCTTGGCCTCGGCCTGGTCGAGCAGACCGCTGGCCGCCTGGACGTCGACGTGCATGGCGGCGAGCAGCTCCTGGACGAGCTGCTTGCCGGCGATGGCGCCACCCCACTGCTCACGTTCGGCGGCGTAGCGCAGCGAGACCTCGAGGGCCTCGCGGGCGAGCCCGACGGCGCCGGAGGCGAGCGAGAAGCGGCCGTTGTCGAGCGCTGACAGCGCGACCTTCATCCCTCCACCGACCTCACCGAGGACGGCGTCGCCGTCGACGCGGACCCCCTCGAGGGAGATCTCGGCGGTATCGCCGGCCCGCAGGCCGAGCTTGCCGTGGATCTTGCGGCCGGTGTAGCCCTCCGATGCCTGCGGCACGAGGAAGCAGGTGACACCGCGGTCGTCGCCGTCGACGATGGCGCGCGCGAAGACCATCGTCACGGCCCCCTCGGAGCCGTTGGTGATGAAGATCTTCGAACCGTCGATGGTCCAGCCGTCACCGTCGCGGACCGCACGGGTGAGCATCTGCTGCGGGTTCGACCCGGCCGCGGGCTCGGTCAACCCGAACGCGCCGAGCTCGCCACGACAGAGGCCGGGGACCCAGCGCTGCTTCTGCTCGTCGGTGCCCCACGCGACGATCGACTTGCCGACGAGGCCGACGTTGACCGAGACCAGGGACCGGATCGAGCTGTCCGCCGCCCCGACCTCCTCGACGACCACCCGGTAGCCGTCGTACGCCAACCCGGCGCCGCCGAGATCCTCGGGCAGGCCCGCACCGAGGATGCCGAGCTCGGCGAGCTGCGGGATGAGCTCATCGGGGTACACCTCGCCGCGGTCACGGTCCCGCGCCTGGGGCCGCAGCTCCCGGTCGCAGAAGTCGCGGAGGGTGCGACGCAGCGCGTCGAGCTCGTCGGCTGGTGTTCGCTGGATGGGGTCGGCCACGTCTCGCTCCCGGGTTCGGTGACGGCGCGACGCTACCCCGGCGGGCCCGCGGGCCCGAGCGCGCTCGCGTTCGGGGCCCGTGACGCCTCGCGGCTACGCTCCCCGCGCGCGTGCTCGGTGGTCCAGGTACGCGTCCCCGAACGCAAGCGAGGTCCTCAGATGTCCCGCGTCAAGCTGATGTCGGCGATGGTGTTCGACCTCGCGGCCTACGAGGAGGCCGCGGTCGCGGACCCGGTCATCCGCGTGTACGGCGAGCTGCCGGCCGGCTCGGCCCCCTTCGGTGTGAACCGGGTCTACAAGGGTCCCCAGGGCGTCTACGAGGAGGTCCTGGCGATCGCCGGCCCCGACGGGCGCATCCTGTGGGAGACCGAGCCGCGGCTGATCGAACTGCGCGGGATGATGTTCGAGGACCTGTTCCGGCGCGAGGTCCGCGACCGTCTCGAGATCACCCAGTCGGGCGAGCACGCGGCGCTGTTCTACCTCGACGGCCAGCTCGCCGGGCGCATCCCGGTGTTCATCGACGCGCCGGGCTCGGCACGGAGCGCGGGGGTCGTGCTCGACGCCGCCGAGGTGGCGCTCAAGAAGGGGTCGATCTGCTGGCTGACCATCGACCAGCCGGACGGCGGCGTCGCCACCCGGCCGGCCTGGTACGTGCAGCAGGGCACCAAGCTCTTCGTGGTCAAGGGCGGTCAGGAGCAGGAGCTCCCGAACCTCGAGCACGTCCCGACCGTCACCATCTCGGTGAAGTCCAAGGAGATGAAGGCCGCGCTCGGCGAGCTGGTCGCCGACGTCCGCGTCGTCGAGTCCGGGTCGGACGAGTTCGACCGCGTCGCCGGTCTCGGCCTCGGGAACCGCCTGAACCTGCAGGATGGCGAGGGCGCGCTCGACAGGTGGAAGCGCGAGTGCCTGATCGTGGAGCTCGCCCCGCGCAGCTGAGCGCCAGCAGCACGTCCGACCGACCGGACGAGGGAAGCGCGGCCGCGATGGCCAAGCCCAGGGACAGCCCGGTGCACCGCTGCGCCGGCCCGTCCCGGAAGGTCCCCGCGTGTCCGCTGTCCGTCGCGCTCTCGGCTCGTCCGTCCTGGCCGCGCTCCTCACCCTGAGCCTCGCCGCTCCCGCCGCGGCTCACCACCGGCCCGGGCACGACGGTGGCCCGCCGGCGGCACGCGGCGGTGGGCCACAGGAGCCGAGCGAACCGAGCGAGCCGGAGGCCTCACGCGTCGTCGTCGCCGCCATCGACTCGGGTGTCAACGCCTACCACGAGTTCTTCCACGCCGGAGGCGACGGGCCCTACGCCGCGACCACCCCGTCGGCGGTCACCTCCGAGGTCCTCGCTGAGTTCGGGATCGGCCCGGAGCACGTCCTCGAGCTGACGCGCACGGGCGACCAGGTGAGGGACATCGCCGCGGACGAGGCGATGTGGGCCGCCGTGGAGCCCGGCCAGCCCTACTGGTTCGCCGGGACCAACGTGATCGGGATCTCCTTCGACGGTTCGTCCCCGCCGCTGCAGCCGACGGGGAAGAACGCCCACGGCACGGGTGTCCTCGGCTCGGTGCTGCGGGCGAACCCGGACGCCGTCGTGGTCATGGTCGAGGGCATCACCGAGGCCTCCGAGGCGTGGGCGTTCACCCACCCGGCGGTGGACGTGGTGACCACGAGCTACGGGCCGATCGGGAGCCCGCCGCTGCCCGACCACCTGGCCTTCAGCTACACCGGCGTGGTGACCAACGGCAAGGTCCACACCGGCGCGGTGGACAACACCCCGGCGCTCGCACCCATCGACTCGACCGGCGGGCCGTGGTGGTCCATCGGGGTCTCCGGGTACGAGGAGGGCGACAGCGAGGGCCGTCAGGTCACCTCGGGCACGCTGCCGGACGTCGTCGGCGACTTCACCCAGACCCTGCCCTACTGCACCGACTGTCAGAGCGGGACCCGAACGGTGTCGGGGACCAGCTTCGCGACCCCGACGACCGCCGGCGTGGTGTCGCTCGGCATCCTCGAGGCCCGACGCGCGGTGGGTCACGCGGGCGGGATCGTCGCCGGCGACTCCGGTCCGGTCCTGGTCGGCGGTGATGACGCCGTGAGCACCTGGGACCTGCGTCGCGCGCTCGAGGAAGCGGCGGCGTACCCGACGACCGCCGAGTGGGACCCGGTCGACGCCATCTTCGACCTCGCCACCACCCCCGTCGTCGACGCGGCGCCCTGGGCCACGATGGGCTGGGGACTCGTCACCGCCGACCCGGACCGCGGCGTCGTCGATGAGCTGTTGGCGCGGCTCGGTGTGGCGGGTGAACCGACCCGGACCAAGAGCGCCGACGCGTGCGACGCGATGACGCGCCAGTTCGAGCTCCGCTACGCCTACTGGAACAACTACGCCGTCCTCGGCGAGAGCTGGCTCACCGACGAGGACCCCTACATCCCCTGCTGAGGTCACGCGCGGGTCGTCGTCCGCGGGCGAGGTCGGTCACCGGCCCGGCGCCGGAGGGCGACGGCGACCAGCCCCGCGGCGACGACGACCAGCAGCACGCCTCCGGCGATGGCCGCGAGCTGCTGGTCCGTGAGCCCGGTCGGCGCGTCGGCTCCGGCGGTGACGGCGACCGGCGCACCCGGCTCGACCTGCCAGACCGCGGTCCGACCGTCGACCGTGTCGGCGTCGGCCGTGGTGATGGGGCCGGGCAGGGTGATCACCAGCTCGGCATCGATGGTGTCGGCCGCCAGATCCTCGAGCTCGGCGGCAGCCGCGTCGTCGGTGACCACACCGGGGCCGATCGGGGTGCGCAGCTCCACGGTGCCCTCGACCTGCGCCGCCCCCGCGTCGTCGACGTCGAGGTCGAGGTCGATCGCGAGCGCCGGGTCGGTCTCGGCGAGCCCATCGGTCAGCTCGCGGAGGGCTGCGGTGAGCTCGTCGGGTCCGTCGGCGTCGCGCTCGAGGGTGATGGTCAGCGAGCCGTCCTCACCGGTGGCGCGGGCGACCTGCCACTCGGTCGCCGAGACGGCCGCCGCGGTCAGCTCGGCCGTGGGGTCGACGTCGAGCTCGTCGAGCTCGTCGAGCAGCGCGCGGTCGAGCGTGGCCGCCATCGCGATCGAGCCGCTGCCGTCACGGGCGACGCTGACCTCGGCGCGGACCCCGAGCCGGCAGCCGGTCAGCGCCAGCGTGAGCAACGCGACCGCGACGATCGGACGCAGGCAGCGCACGCGGGCTCCCTCGGTGGTCGGGCGGCGAGCGGGGAGGCTAGCGGTGGCGGGCGGGACCCCCGGTGTCGGCCGGTACCATCGGTGCCACCACCCGGACCTGCGAAGGTCCGCACCTCTCGCACCGCCGGAAGGCTCGCGCGTGCCCACCCAGGACGAGGTCTACGCGATCCTCGCGACCGTCGACGACCCGGAGATCAACAAGCCGATCACCGAGCTCGGCATGGTCGACGAGGTCGTCATCCAGGACGGCACGGTCGCCGTCCGCATCAAGCTCACGATCCCCGGTTGCCCCCTGAAGGACCGCATCACCCGCGACGTCACCGCCGCCGTGATGCAGCTCGAGGGCGTCCAGGACGTTCAGATCGCCTTCGGGTCCATGACCGACGAGGAGCGCTCCAGCCTCTCGGCCGGGCTGCGCGCCGAACGAGGCGCTGGCAACCCCGAGATGGACATCGCCTTCGCGCGGCCGGATTCGACCACCAAGGTGATCGCGGTCGCGTCCGGGAAGGGCGGGGTCGGCAAGTCCTCGATCACGGCCAACCTCGCCGCAGCGCTCGCCCAGCAGGGCCACAAGGTCGGCGTCATGGACGCGGACATCTGGGGCTACTCGATCCCCCGGATGATGGGCGTCGAGGGCAAGCCCGTCGCCTTCGAGGGCATGGTCATGCCGCTGCAGGCCCACGGCTGCAAGGTCATCTCCATCGGGTTCTTCACCGACCCCGACCGATCGGTGATCTGGCGCGGCCCCATGCTCCACCGTGCGCTGCAGCAGTTCCTGGCCGACGTCTACTGGGGCGAGCTCGACTTCCTGGTCTGCGACCTGCCCCCGGGCACCGGCGACATCGCCATCTCGCTGGCCCAGATGCTGCCGAACGCCGACATGGTCGTGGTCACCACCCCGCAGCAAGCGGCGCAGAAGGTCGCCCTCCGCGCGGGGAAGGCCACCGAACAGACCGGCATGACCGTCGCTGGCGTGATCGAGAACATGGCCGGGTTCACCGACCCGGATTCGGGCACGATCCACGACATCTTCGGCTCGGGCGGTGGCCAGGAGCTGGCCGACGCGCTCGGCACCGAGCTGCTCGGACGCATCCCGATCGACCCACGGATCGTGGAAGCCAGCGACGCCGGCGTGCCGATGGTGGTCTCGCACCCTGACGTCCCCGCGTCGCGCGCCATCACCGAGGTGGCCACCCAGCTCGCTGCCCGCAAGGCCTCGATCGTCGGCCGGAGCCTGCCGCTCAGCGTCGGCTGACCGCCCCCGGTAGCGGGACGGCCCACGCCGCCTCCCCGTCCACCCCGCACCGGCACCCGGTGACGGGGCGGACGCGCGTGCGGACCTTCAGCCCTGGAGCTCGACGAGGAGCGGGGGGAGCTCGCGGAGGCTCGCGAGCTGCACGTAGCCCTCCCGTACCGCGTCGGGGACGGAGGCCTCCTCGTGGGCCCACGTCACGTGGTAGGGGACGTGGACGGCCCGTCCACCGATCTCGAGCACCGGTAGGACATCGGAGCGCACCGAGTTGCCGACCATCAGCAGACCGCTCGGATCGACGCCGAGCTGACCGGCGATCCGCGTGTAGGTCGCCGCGTCCTTCTCGGCGACGACCGCCACGTGTTCGAACAGCTCGCCGAGGCCGGATTCGGCGATCTTCGACTCCTGGTGGAACAGGTCGCCCTTGGTGACCAGCGCGATGCGGTGGCCGTCAGCGACCGTCCGGAGGGTCTCCTCGACCCCGTCCAGGAGCTCCACGGGGTGGGAGAGCAGCTCCTTGCCCCAGGCGAGGATGGTCTGGATCTCACCGCCGGTGACGCGGCCGTCCGAGACCGCCAGCGCCGTCTCCACCAGCGACAGCGTGAACCCCTTGACCCCGTAGCCGTACACCGCGAGGTTGGCGCGCTCGGCCGCCAGCAGGTGGGTGGCGAGCACCTCGGCATCGGCGTACGGCGCCAACAGCTCGGCGACACGCTCCTCGGTGACCGCGAACAGCGATTCGGAGTGCCAGAGGGTGTCGTCGGCGTCGAAGGCCACGACCTCCACCGCGCCGTTCACCGGCTGGCCCGACGGGTGCGCGGTCCCCAGATGGCGCGACGGGTCCCACGGACCGCCCGCGCGCAGAGGTGGCCGACGGCCACACCGGCGAGCACGTCGGTGAGGTGGTGCACCCCGACGTACAGCCGCGACACCGCCACCGTGCCGACGAGACCACCGGCGACCAGCCGCGACATCGGACCGAGGTGCGGCGACAGCGAGGTGGCGGTCGCCGCCGCGACCGCGGAGTGGCCGGAGGGCCAGGACGACCCGGCCGGGACCGCGACGAGGCGTGCGGCGGCGTCGACCTGGTAGGGCCGCGGCCGGTCGAGGGTGGGCTTGAGGCCCTGCGCGACGAGCCACGCGGCGCTACCCGCGAGCGCGCTGTCGAGCGCCGCGCGTCGGCGGCCGCCGACGAACAACGTGAGGGCGATGCCGCCGAGCCCGTACACCGACCCGAGGTCGGTCACGGCGCCGATGGTCAGGTCGGCCCGGTGGCCGAGCGGTCGCGCCAACGCGTCGCGGGCGGCTCGGTCCAACGGGTCCCCCGCGCCGCTGCGGACCAGCGCATGCGACACGAGCACGGTGGCCACCGTCAGCGCGGTCACCCGGTTGCGGTACGGGGTCACTAGGTCGCCTCGCTGTCGATCGGTGGTGGGCGGTCGTCGGAGCGGCGCACGGCTTCCATGCGCCCGTCGACCGGCTTCCGGGTGGGCTCGGGGCTCCCGAGGGGACGGCGCAGCTGCTCCCGCGTGTCGCGCAGCTCGGCGCTCACCTCGCGCCACTCGCGGTCGAGCCCCTCCGCCTCGGCGGCACGCTTCAGGTCGTCCACGCTCGTGGACACCTCGGATCGCACCCGGCTGATGAACTTGGCGGCGTTGCGGGCCAGCTCCGGCAGACGGTCGGGGCCGAACACGAGCAGCGCCACGAAGGCGATGACGAGCAGCTCCTGCGGACCGGGCACCGCGACCTCCGGGGGCGAAACGTCGGTCGACGACCGTCTCGGACCACTCGGCCGCCGGACCGACGCGGACGGGAGCCTACGCCGTCACACGCCGTCACACGCCGGCGGCACCCCGCGACCGGCCGTCCGGTGGCGCGTGGACGGTCCGCGTCAGCGTGGTCGCTCCGAGAGGGTGACCTCGACCTCGAGCTCCTCACCGTCGCGGATCAGCGTCAGCTCGACGGTGTCGCCGGGCGAACGTCGCCGCACCTCGGCGACCAACTGGGCCATCGTGGCCAGCGGTTCACCGTCGACCGCGGTGACGATGTCGCCGGCCTGGACCCCAGCCTCCTCGGCGCCGGTGCCCTCCTGGACCGATTCGACGACCGCGCCGCGCGAGGCCTCGAGGTCGAACTCCTCGGCGATCTCGGGTGACACGTCGATCCCGGCGATGCCGAGCAGCGGGTGGCGCACGAACCCCTGCTCGATGATCTGGTCGGCGGAGGCCACCGCCTGTTCACCGGGGACCGCGAACCCGACCCCCTGGTTGCCGCCGCTGCGCGACAGGATGGCGGTGTTGATCCCGATCAGCCGCCCCTCGCCGTCGACCAGCGCCCCCCCGGAGTTGCCGGGGTTGATCGCGGCATCGGTCTGGATGACCGCCGGGATCGAGGTGACCTGCCCGTCCTCGTCGGGGACGGTGAGGTCGCGGTTCAGGCCGCTGATGATCCCGGTGGTGACCGACGCGTCGAGCCCGAACGGCGAGCCGATGGCGATGACCGTCTCGCCGACGATCAGGCCATCCGGCACCTCGCGGATCTGGATGGCGGGCAGATCGTCGCGGTCCACGCGGACCACGGCCAGGTCGTTGAGGGGGTCGGTGCCCACCACCTCGGCCTCCAGCACGTCTCCCGACGCGAGCCGGACCTCGACCTCCTCGGCGTCGCCGACCACGTGGTTGTTGGTCAGGATGTAGCCGTCCGAGCGGTAGATGACGCCGGACCCGAGCGCTGCACCGCCGCCGCCGAGCGGACCGCCGGCCGCCGACTGGTCGGCCGGGACGTCGATCCGGACCACGGAGGGGGTGACCGCTTCGGCCACGGCTGGCACCACGTTGACGCCGGAGCTGCCGTCGCCTGCGCCATCGACCGTCACGGTCGGTGCGCTGGCGCCTCCGAGGTCGAGCGCGCCGCTTCCGAGCGCGGCGGCGGCGAGCCCCCCGGTCACGAGCGCCCCGACCAGGCCGCCGACGATGCCCGCGAGCAGGGGGCGACCACGCCGCGTGCTGCCCGGTGGCGGCGCATCGTGGGTCCCGGTGGTGTCAGGGGGTCGGATCGAGCCGGCGGGTGAGCCTGGTCCCGTCGCCCGTGCGTCCCACGACGAGGGGGGCGGCTGCGGGAACCGCGCGATGGCCGGCGCCGCGTCCGGGTCGGCAGCCGCGCCGCGGCCCTCGGGTTCCGCGCCGGCGGCCCCGACGTCGATGGGCTGTCTCGCGTCGGGTGCGGGCGCGGACGCGGCGGACCCGTCGTGACCGGCCTCGGTGGTCCAGGGGGTGCGCCACTCGTCGCGGTCGTAGGCCACGGGGTCGCCTCTCGTGTCGGGACCTGGGGTCACCAGGGCGGCAGGATCCGGTCACCGACCCGGGAGAGTCCGCGGGCCAAGCGTCGGAAGGTGGATGGTGCCGGGTCGCTCGGGAGCGCGGCCACGGCCGTCAGGAGGGCACCGGTCGGTGCGTCGGTCAGGGCGGTGAAGGTACGGCCGTCGCCGGTCCAGACCACACGCCGAGGTTCGGAGCCGGGCCACCGCCAGACGGCGCCCCCGTTCGGCACGTCGAGTCGCGTCGCCTCGGCGGTGGCGTGGGTCGCGAGCCGTCCCCGCTGGACGTAGAGCGAGAGGGTGTAGAGCCCGTCGCCGTAGACCAGGTGGACCGTCGGCACCTCGGCGGTCTCCACCTCGGAGGCATCGAGGAGCTCGAAGCCACCGGGCAGCTCACGCGCCGCCGGCACCCCGCGGTCGGCCAGCGATCGACGTTCCACGGGCGTCAGCGACAGCCGCTCCACCTCGCCGTCCGCGTCCGGGGGGGTCAGCAGACCCGTGGCCGGGTCGACCTCGAGCTCGGTGTACGCGACGACGCGGACCGGGCGACCGTCCACGTCACGGGTCTCGCGGCGCACGATCAGGCCGGTCTCCCGGTCGACGTGGAGGGTCTCGGAGCGGACGTCCCCGTCACGGCGGGTGGCGAGCAGCACATTCGCCGGGCCGGTGTCGAGCTGCGAGGTCCCACCGCTCTCGATGCGGTAGTTGCGCAGGAAGCGGTCACGCTCGAACGGACGCACGCTGACGCCGCCGAGGCGCAGCAGGGCACCCGTACGTGACGTGCGCAGGTAGGACCCGTCCGCGTCCCGTCCGAGCTCCCAGGCACCGCGCCGCTCCGCTCGGAGGCGCCCATCGGCGCTGCGGGCCACCTCGACGCTGGTGACCTGTGGGCCGCCCTGCCCGAACGAGGCCACGGTGAGGCTGCCGCGGTAGCGGAGCGTCCGGGCGGCTTCGACCGCGCGATCGAGCTCGGCGAGGGCCGCCTCGTCCGCGTCCGAGGACGCGCCCCCGGCGGGGGTGGCCGCCCGTGCGCCGATGGACGGGGTAGCTGCCGGCGCGAGCAGCAACACCACCGACGCGATCGCGCCGGCGACCAGCGGGCTGCTCACCGGCTGGGACCACCGAGCGGGGCCGGGACCGGGCCCTCGCCGACGCGAGCGAGGTGGTCGAGCAGGAACCGCTCGACCGGCGGGACGACCTCACCGTCCTCGGCGCCCGCCACGTACGCCGCAGCGCCGAGCGCGAGCGCCGCCGTCCCGAGCGCGGAGATGGCCACCACCCGACGTGACCAGGATCGCACGCGGGCCAGCGAGCGCACCTCCGCGGTCAGGACCGGCGCGTGCACGCTGCTGAGGTCGCGGAGGGCGGAGCGCGTGGTCCGGAGCGCCTCGAGCTCGCCTCGGCACGTCGCGCAGGACGCCACGTGCCGGGTCAGCTCGATCGCCCGGCTCTCCGGGAGCTCATCGTCGAGGAAGGCCGACAGGCGCTGCCCGTCGACGTGACCGCCGCTTCGGCCGCTAGCCACGGCGCGTCAGCCGCTGACGCAGGAGTTTGCGGCCCCGGTGGATGCGGGACCGGACCGTCCCCATGGGCCAGCCGGTCTCGGCGACGATCTCCTCGTAGGACAGTCCGCGCACGTCGCAGAGGACCACCGCGGTCCGGAAGGTCGAGGGCAGCTCCGCGAGCGCGGTCTCGAGGTCGGCGTCGAGCACCCGCTCCTCGGCCCGCTCGGCCGGACCCGGGCCCGGCTCGCGCGGTTCGCGCCACTCGCCGTCCGGGAGCGGCTCCATACGCAGGCGGTTGCGTCGCCGCATGCGGTCGAGGAACAGGTTGCGCGTGATGCGGTACAGCCACCCCTCGAAGGTGCCCGGCCGGTACCGGTCGAGGTTGCGGTAGACGCGGACGAAGACGTCCTGGGCGAGGTCGCGTGCCTCGTCCCGGTCGCCGCACAGGCGGTAGGCCATCGAGTACACGGTGTCGCCGTAGCGCTCGGCGATCTCGTCCCAGGTCGGGGTCGGATCGCCGGGCAGCGCTGAGCCGTCCGGTACCGGTCCGCTCCCGCTCGCGAGGTCAGCCGCCTCCACACCGAGGAGCGGACCCACCGACGTGAGCACGTCGGTGGTGCGCTGGGGCGGACCAGGGGGCACGGGGGCTCCACCGTCGTTCGGGACGCTCGGAGACAGCGGCCGACGGTACCACCGCAGGTCACGGGCACCCCCCGGGTGCGCCGGGCACCTCACCGCCGAGCCGGGCCCGCTGGTCGCCGTCGGCCGGCTCTCGACTACCGTCACCGCGTCGGAGCCGACCCACGTGGGCCGGATCGGACACACCTCGCTCCACCCCGCCCCCACCTCGCCCCCACCACCAGGAGCTCCGATGGACGGCGCAGCGCTCGAACGGGTCCGTGAGCTCACCGCGGCCGAGGACGACGCGACCGCCGCAGCCCGCCAGCGCGCCGGGCGGACCACCGTCCCGACGCCGGAGATCGGGGCGCTCCTGCGGTGGGTGGCCATCTCCACCGCCGCGCGCAGCGCGGTCGAGGTCGGCAGCGCCGGCGGGGTCAGCGGACTGTGGCTGGTGCGCGGGATGACCGAACGCGGGATCCTGACCACGATCGACGACGACCCCCACGCCCACGGTCTGGCCACCGAGGCCTTCGAGCGGGTGGGCGCCGGTTCACGTGTTCGTGCCATCCTCGGCGATCCCGACGAGGTGCTCCCCCGGCTCTCCGATGGCGCCTACGACCTGGTGGTGCTCCAGGGTTCGGCCTTCGGGACCATCGATCCGCTCGAGCACGGTCGCCGGTTGCTGCGGACCGGGGGGATCCTGGTCGCGCTCGAACTGCTGGCCTCCGGTGACCACGCCGACGCTCGCGCACGGTTCGTGCAGGCCCTCGCCGATGACCCCTCGTTCGCCTCGGTGGTCCTGCCGATCGATCACGGCGTCGCGCTCGCGACCCGCCAGGAGGATCCGACCGAGGGGGCCTCCGAGGGTGCGTCCGAGGCCTGAGTCAGAAGAAGCGGACCTTCGCGGCGAACTCGACCGCCGGTGCCAGGATCACGGCGAGGTAGAACATGCCGGTCGAGGCCTGGATGGACCGGCCACCCTCGCGCGCGAGCTTGACGTTGAAGCCGGCGATCAGCGCGATGATCGCGAGGACGCCGAGCCCGAGGATGATCGTCATCGAGCCGATGCGCAGGATGGGCGAGAACGTCTGCGCGCACTGCTGGAACGCCGCTCCGGCGGGCAGGTCGGCGCACGGAGCGGGGTTCCGCATGCTCAGCAGCACCGAGGCGAGCCCCGCGCCGACGGCCGCCACGTTGACCCAGGCGATCTGCACCATCGAGCGGTTCGAGAGGCGACGCTCGACGAGGTACCAGTGGCCGAGGATCATCCCGACCCAGATGGCCCCCATCAGGACCGCTCCCGCGAGCAGTTCGACCACCCCGAGGGCGACCTCGCCGACCGGGAGTTCGCCGTGGTCGGCTGCGCCGGCGAGATCGGCGCGGATCATCGCCAGCGGCACGAACGAGACCAGGCCCGCGAGCGTCGCCAGCAGGCCGAGGATCCGTCCGATCAGGGGAGGGATCTTCACCGTGAGCGCAACGACGGCCGCCACGGTCAGCACGGCGAGCGCCAGCAGCGAGTTCGAGGCGAACTCCCCCCGGGCGGCGTTGGTGCCCTCCAGGACCGTCAGCGGCCCCTGGAGGGCCGCCCACGCACCCCAGGCGATGAGCGCCACGGTGGTGCCGGTGAGGATCTCGTAGCCGTGCCGCACGACACCCCACGTGGGCGCTGCCCACAGCAACGCTGAGCTACCGGCGGCGGTGGTGGCGAGCACGATCGCGAGCACGGCGGCAGGCGCGTCCACGCGGGCTCCTCGTCGGTCGGAGGTGCGGGACCGCGGAGGGGCCCCGCCGGCCGGGAGGGGCCGGAGGAGGGAGGGTGCCACGCGGGATCACGGACCCACCAACCGGGCGGCCCACGTGCCCCGCTGCGAGCACGTGGGAACCGGCGCGCGGATCAGCCCTCGCCGTCGTCGACGTCCACCTCGACCTCGTCGGGTACCTCGACCTCGGGGGCCTCGACGGTCGTGTCACCACCGCCGTCGCCGTCACCGCCGCTGAACAGGCCGCTGTTGAAGAGGAAGAACAGGATCACGAGCAGGACCACGACGGCGAGCACCGCCGCGATGGCGCCGCCGCCACCGCCTCGCCGGCCACCGTCGGTCACGATGACCTCACGCTCACGGCGCGGCTCACCTTCCGGACGGCGGCGGGGCTCGTCCGCTGGGGGTCGGGGATCACTCACGGGCGTCCTCCTCCTCGAGAGCGCCGGGTGCGCTCCGCTCGTCGTACCGTCGCGCACCGCGCACCGAGCCACCAGCACCCGACACTGTCCGACGGGCCCGACGGGGCTGCGGCGGCGCTCACGGCACCGAGGGTTACCCTCGTCGCTCGCCCGGGCGCTCCCACCACCGGGCTCACGACTCGAGGTGCTCGTCATGGGCCGTTGTGATCCAGGCCTCAAACTCGCACGGACGTTGCAGGTCGACCACGACCACACCGCGGTCGCGCTCGGTTCCGGCGACGTGCCGGTGCTCGGCACCCCGGCGCTGCTCGCGCTCGCCGAGGGCGCCTGTGTCGATGCGATCAGGGACGAGCTGGAACCCGACCAGACCTCCGTCGGCACGTGGGCCGAGATCGAGCACACCAAGCCCACGCCGGTCGGCCGGACCGTCTGCGCGCACGCCACGCTCATCGGCCACCACGGGCGCCGCCTCGAGTTCTCGGTGACCATCGACCAGGACGGCGAGACCGTCGCCAAGGTGCGCCACCGCCGCGTCCTCGTCGACCGCGAGCGCTTCCTGGCCAAGCTCGCCGCGGCCCCC
>JBBECA010000008.1:5113-14082 GCA_040882055.1 Nitriliruptor sp. | reverse complement strand
CAGCGACCACGCGTGGTGCTCGACCCGCCAGGTGCGGTCGGCCTCGGGCTCCTCGTGCAGTTCACCGTCGACGACGTAGCGCAGGCCCTCGCCCCGGATGCGGACCTCGCGACCCGTGGTGAGGTGCACGTCGTCGCGCTCGAGGTGCTCGCCGGCGTTGAGCGAGAGCGCGAACGCCGCCCGTGCGACCGGTCCGACGGCGGTGACCACCAGCACGTCGAGCGCACCATCGTCGGTGGTCGCATCCGGACAGACCGAGGCGCCCCCACCGAAGCAGGAACCGTTGGTGACCGCCACGAGCAGGGTGGGCGCATCGACGAGCACCTCGCCATCGACGCTCACCTCGGTGTCGACCCCCGCGGCGGAGACGCCCGCGAGGATCGCCCCGATCGGGTACGCGACGGCGGCGAGCCGCTCCTTGAGCGCCTCGGCACGCGCTGACGCATCGGCGCCGACGCCCGCGTGCAGGGCGTTGACGCAGGTACGGCCGGTGTCATCGACGAGCAGGTCGGTCGGGTGGGGTGTGCCGTCCCGCACCCGCTCAGCGGCGGCCACCGCGTCGTCGAACGGCAGACCCACCCCCCGAGCGAGGTCGTTGCCGGTCCCGAGCGGGATCAGCCCCACGGGTTCGTCGGCGCGGCCGAGCTCCCGCAGACGGGTGACGGCGAGGTGGATCGAGCCGTCCCCACCGCAGACGACCAGACGCCGGCCCTCGAGCCGCTCGATGACCGCGTCGAGGTCGTCGGCGTCCGAGGTGGTGACGACCTGCACCTCACCCACCTGGCGCAGCACGTCAGCAGCGGCGTCGACCGCCTCCTCCTCGGTGCTGCCAGCGGCGTCGTTGACGACGAGCACGTGGTCCACGGCGGCTCCGCTCGGGGTGCGTTGCATCGGTGCGGGACCGGGCGGCCGCCGCCGGCTCAGGCGTCACGGAGCCAGGTCAGCAGCGTACGGACCGGTGCGCCCGTGGCGCCCTTGCTCCGGTACCCGCCGGCGCTGTCGGTCCAGGCCACCCCGGCGATGTCGAGGTGCGCCCACGGACGCTCGTCGACGAACCGGGACAGGAACAACCCGGCGCGGATCGTCCCGGCGCCCTTACCGCCGACGTTGCGCAGGTCCGCGACGTCACCTTCCAGCTCCTCGCCGTACTGCTCCTCGCCGAGGGGGAGGCGCCAGAACGGCTCACCCGAGCGGGCGCCGGCGTCGACCACCGCGTCGGCGAGGTCGTCGTCGTTGGACATGACCACACCGATCCGCTCACCGAGGGCGATGACCGCGGCGCCCGTGAGGGTCGCCACGTCGACCACGGCGTCCGGCTGCAGCTCGCACGCGTGGACCAGCGCGTCGGCGAGGACCAGCCGGCCCTCCGCGTCGGTGTTCATCACCTCGACGGTGGTGCCGCCGCGGATGGTCAGGACATCGCTGACACGCGTGGCGCTGCCGGAGGGCATGTTCTCGGCCAGAGCGAGCAGCGCGGTGACCTTCACCGGCAGCTCCAGTGCCGCGGCGGCGGTCACGACGCCGGCGACGGTCGCCGCGCCGGCCATGTCCATCTTCATGGTCTCCATCGATGCGGACGGCTTGAGCGAGACGCCACCGGTGTCGAAGGTGATGCCCTTGCCGACGAGCGCGACGTGACGCTGTCCGTCGCTCCAGCCCTCGGGCGTGTAGGTCAGTTCCACCAGCCGGGGCGGCTCGCTCGAGCCCTGGCCGACGCCGAGCAACCCGCCGTAGCCGCCCTCGGCGAGCGCGGATCCGTCGAGGACCCGAGCGGCGACCGCGGTGCCCTCGACGGCCGCGACGACACGGTCCGCCAGCGCCGGCGGGCGCTTGGCCTGCGGCGGGGTGTTGACCAGGTCACGGGTGAAGGCGACGGCGCTCGCGGTGGCCGTCGCGGTCGCGATCGCGGCGGTCACCGTGTCGGCGTCGCCGCCGTGGAGGGTCACCTCGGCGAGGGTGGTCTCGTTCGGTCCCGACTTGAAGTCGGTGTACCGGTAGCTGCCGAGCTGCAGACCCTCGGTGACGGCCTCGGTGGCGAGGGCCTGATCACCGCCGAGGGCGAGGTGCAGATCGGTGGCGATGACCGTCGCGCGCGTCCCCGCCTGGGCGACGGCGGCGGCGGCGCGGCGCAGGTGGTCCGGCGTCGCCTGGGCCCGCGTCCCGAGGCCCACCACCAGCACCGCTGGGGCGGCCAACGCGCCACGGGTCGGCACACGCACGCTGGAGCCGGTCGACCCGTCGAAGCCCACGGCCACCAGCTCGGCCGCGAGGTCGATCCCGAGCGTCCCGGCCAACGTCGTCGCGCCCTCGGTGAGCTCGGCGGGCTCGACCGGTCCCGCACCGCTGCCACCCCCATCGCCCTCCGGCGCGAAGGCGGCGACCGCGAGCAGGTCCGCGGTCTGGTCGGCGAGCGGGGTGGACGCGGACGCGACGGTGAGCACGGCGGAGCTCCAGGTCGGACGGGGGCGGGCCTCTGGACCGCTGTGGGTCCACACCGGACGCTACCGCTGCCGGGGCGGGGGCGCGGCGGGCCAGCGGCCGCGCTGCGGTGGGCTCGGTCGTAGGCTCGCGCCATGAGCGATCAGAACCCCGCCCCGGCCGGCAACACGCCCACCGGCGCCACCGACGCGCCGCCGAGCGTCGTCCCCGTCGACCTGCGCGACTACGTCGACTTCTCCCCCGATGCGGCCCGCCGGGTCCGCGTGCTCGCCACCGACCACCTCGCGGTGGACCTGTGGTGCCTCGAACCCGGCCAGCACTCGCCCGTGCTCCGGCTGCCCGAGCAGGACGTCGCCTACACCGTCCTCGGCGGCCGTTCGTGGTTCGTCACCGACGAGGGCGAGGTCGGCCTCGACCCGCTCGGTTCGCTCCTCGTCCCCGCGGGGGTGGTCCACGGGGTGGACAACCGCGGTTCCGATCCGCTGATCGTGGTCGCCTCCATCACCCCACCCGGAGCGGAGCGGCCCGCCGCACCGGTGGCCGAGGACGCGGCCGCCGTGCGGCTCGATGACGGGCGGCCGAACGCGCTCGTGCGAGCCTGGCGATCGGTGCTCGGCGTGGACCGCACGCCCTCCGACTGAGACCTGCGAACGCCCCCTCGGCTTGTGGCTGACGCCGATACCAGGCAGGCTCCGTCCATGCGACCAGGACCCCCGCGCGGCGACTCGACGTCCGTCGAGCTGACCGTCACCCCAGATCACGCCGCGCCCATCGTGCCCGGCGCGCCCGCCCTGTGCACCGCGCCGGCGCTGCTCGAAGCGGCCGAGGCGGTCGCCAGGCAGCTACTGACCCCGCACCTCGAGACCGGCGAGGTCGCCGCGGCCGTGAAGGTCGACATCACCATCCGCTCGCCGTTGCCCGTCGGCACGCCCATCACCCTGGTGGCGACGGTCGCGTCGGTGACCCACGACCAGCTCGTCTGCGAGGTGCTCGCCCGGCGCGGCGGCGCGATCGCCGCCCGCGGCTCGGTCGAGCACCGCGTCGTCGACGGCCACGTGTACGCCGACGAGATCGCCGCGGTCGCCCCCACGGTCGCCAGCTAGGCGGTGCCCGCCTCGGCCTCGGCCAGGCGCGCGAGGTTGCGCAGGCTCCGCGTGAAGAGGTGCCGGAGGACCGGCAGGACCAGCAGGGACGCGCCACGCTCCCCCGCCGCGCCGAACGGCGGCGTGACCTCCTCCCACCAGTCGATCCGCGTGCGTCCGGCCCCGAGCGCCGTCAGCTCGAAGGCGCCCGAGCCGGTGATGATCGCTCCGAGGTGGGTGACCTCGAGCCGCGAGGGTTCGTCCCAGGCCGTGACGCGCATCACGTCCTCGACGGTCACCCCGAGCAGGTTCGTCGGGCACCGGATGGTGACCCCGGCACCCTCGCGGGCGGGGGTCAGCACCTCGACCGACGTCGCATCGAGCATCCACTCGCTCTGACGCTCCCACGTGGTGAGCACGGTCCACACCGCCTCGCGGGGCGCATCGGCCTCCACGGTCACCTCGAGCCTCACCGGCTGCTCCTCGTCGTCGTCAGCATCCGCGCCGGGCGCGCGTCCTCGTCGTCGGGTCCAGCGCAGGTTCGTCGCCGTCCCGCCCGGGGACCGTCGCTAGGCTCCGAGCGACCCGGTCGCGGCCCCCGCGCGCCGCTCGACCCCACCACCTCGCCGCGTGTGGCCCTCGACGCGCCCCGCGGCCCCAGGGAAGGTCCCCAGCTTGTTCGCCGACATCGACGGCAACACCATCCAGTACGTCAGCTACGGCGAGGGCCCACCCGTCGTGTTCGTCCACGGGCTCGGCGGCTCCGCGAACGTGTGGCACGGCGTCATGCAGGCCATGAAGCAGCACCACCACGTCATCGCGATGGACCTGCGCGGTCACGGCCGCAGCCAGGGCCGCGGGCAGTTCTCGATCGAGGGCTGGGCCAAGGACGTGCTCAAGCTCATCCGCCACCTCGAGCTGCCCTCCGTGACGCTCGTCGGCCACTCGCTCGGCACCCTCGTGGTCCAGCACCTGGCCGAGAAGGAGCCCGACCTGTGCGACCAGCTGGTGCTGGTCGGCGCGATCTCCTACTTCCAGCCGCCGACCGCGGATGCCTACCGCGAGCGGGCCGAGCTGGTGGCTGCGGAGGGTATGGACGTGCTGGTCGAGGCGTGGCTCGACGGGGCCGTGTCACCCCAGACCCACGCGACCTCGTCGGCGACGGTCGGTCTCCTGCGTGAGCTCTTCCTGCGCAACGAACCGGCCAACTACGCCAAGTCCTGCAAGGCGCTCGCCAGCGCGCCCCGCATCCGCCGCGACGAGCTCGGTCAGCCGACGCTGATCGTGACCGGTGCGCACGACCGTTCGACCCCGCTCGCGATGGCCGAGGAGCTGCGCTCCTCGATCCCCGTCAGCCGGGTCAAGGTCCTGCCCGACGTCGGCCACTGGGTACCCGTCGAGTCGCCCGGTGCGCTCGCCGCGACCATCCTGGAGTTCCTCACATAGACCGCCACCCGGACGCGCTGACGGTGCCGTTGCTCGCCGCCGACGAGCAGCCCGGGGCGCCGGTCGACCGCACCACACCGGTGTTGGACCTGCCCCGCCGGCGGCTCGACCTCGGTCGACGGGTCGGGGTCATGGGCATCGTCAACCGCACCCCCGACTCGTTCTACGACCGCGGGGCGACCTTCGCGCTGGACGCGGCGGTCGCGCACGGTCGGCAGCTGGTGGTCGAGGGCGCCGACATCGTCGACGTCGGGGGCATCAAGGGCGGCCCGGGTCGCGAGGTGACCGTCACCGAGGAGATCGACCGGATCGTCCCGTTCGTCGAGCTCCTGCGTGCGGCCGAGCCCGACGTGCTGGTCTCGATCGACACCTTCCGGGCGCCGGTGGCCGACGCTGCCCTCGCCGCCGGCGCCGACATCGTCAACGACGTCACCGGCCTGCACGACCCGGAGGTGCTCGACGTCGTGGTCGCCCACGGGGCGGGGTACGTGGCGATGCACCACGGCGGGCATCCGCGGACGCGTCCGTACCGTCGCAGCTACCTCCCCGACGTGACCACGGCGGTGGTCGAACACTGCCGGCAGCTGACGGAGCGGGCGCTCGCGGCGGGCATCCCCGCCACGCGGCTCGTCGTCGACCCCGGCCACGACTTCCAGAAGACCACGGCCCACTCGCTCGAGCTGACACGTCGGCTCCCCGAGCTCGCGGCGCTCGGCTACCCGGTGCTCGTCGCGCTGTCCAACAAGGACTTCATCGGCGAGACCCTCGACGCACCGCTCGGCGGACGGGTGGACGGATCGTTGGCGGCCGCCGTGTTCTCGGTCCTCCGCGGGGCCCACCTCGTGCGGGTCCACGAGGTCGGACGCACCATCGACGCGCTCCGGATGACCGAGGCGCTGCTCGGCTGGCGCCGGCCGGCTCGCGAGGTGCGCGGGCTCGAGTGACCTCAGCGGCGCAGGAGCGGCGGCAGCTCACGCAGACGGCTGATGCGGTGTGTCGGCTGCGGGCCGCCGTCCGGGACCGGTCCGAGCCCAGCGGGGTCGAACCAGACCGTGGTGAGGCCGTAGGCGATCCCGCCGGCGACGTCGGCGGTGACCGAATCGCCGACCAGCACCACGTCGTCGCGGGGTGGTGACCCCATGGCGGCGAACGCCGCGTCGAAGATGGCGCCGTCGGGTTTCGCCGCCCCCACCTCGTCGCTGATCACCACGACCTCGGCGAACCGACCGACAGGTGAGCTGGCCAGCCGGGGCCGTTGGACGTCCGCCAGGCCGTTGGTGATGAACGCGATGGCGTGGGTGGCGCTGAGTTCCTCGAGGACGGCCTCCGCATCAGCGACGAGGTGGGTACCCGCGGCGAGGTGTTCGAGGTACCGCTCCGCGAGCGCCGCGACGTCCAGCGTCGGAGCGCTCCCGACCGTCTCGAACACCTCCGCCCACCGCGCGAGACGGAGCTCCGCAGCGGTGGTCTCGCCCCGCTCGAGGGCCCGCCAGTGACGGGCGTTCACCTCGCGGTAGAGAGCCACCACCTCGTCGGTCGACGGGGTCCCCGCCTCCTCGAGGGTCGCCGCGACCGCGGCTGCCTCCGACGCCTCGTAGTCGAACAGGGTGCCGTCGAGGTCGAACAGCACCCACGGTGCCCCGCTCACGCGGGGGGTGGGAGCGGGATGCCGGCCCGCTCGGCCTCGACCGCGAGGCACGCGTCCTCGACGAACAGCAACCCGGCGTCTTCGGCGATGCCCCGCGCCTCGTCGGAGCGGACCCCCTGCTGCAACCACAGCGCCTTCGCGCCCGCGGCGACGGCCTGACGGGCGACCTCGGGGGCGTGCTCGGCGCGACGGAACACGTCGACGAGGTCGACGGGGCCGACGTCGTCGAGCGACGGGTGGGCGTCGAGGCCGTGGATGCGCGACGCGTTCGGGTTCACCGGGACGATGCCGTACCCGAGGTCGAGCAGCCGTCGGGTCACGCCATGGCTCGGGCGCGCTGGGTCCTCGGAGGCGCCGACCACGGCGATACGTCGGCACTCGGACAGGACCGAACGGATGACGGCGCGCTGGTCGGCGGGCACGGGAGCTCCTCGGACGACGGTGGACGGACGACCCCGAGGCTACGGTGGTCGCCTCGCGCGTGGCCGGGCGACCCCCGGTCCGAACGACGTGATGTCGACCGCGAACGGTGGAAGGAGCGTCCGTGGCTCGGATCGGTATGCCTCGCAAGTGGGTCTTCGTCTGCATCAACGAACGGCCGACGGAGCACCCACGCCCCTCGTGCATCCGCAACGGCAGCGCGGACCTGTTCGAGGCGATCCGTGAGGAGACCGGCCGGCTCGGGCTGGTCGACGTCAAGGTCGTGGCCTCGGGGTGCCTCGAGCCCTGCATGGTCGGACCGGCGATCTACGTCGCGCCCGACGACGTCTGGTACGGCGGGGTCACCGTCGACGACGTCCCGGCCATCTGCGAGCAGCACCTCGCCGGTGACGAACCGGTGGAGTTCCTGCGCATCGGACGCCCCGAGTTCGAGCTGTCCCCGCTCGCCGGTCGCAGCGACCTCCCCCCTGGGATGATCCCGCCCGCCTGAGCTATCCGGCCGGGTTGGACGCACGACCGAGTGGCCCTCTCAGCTGGGCTGCGTAAGGTCGGGGGGTGCTGCGAGCACCCGCTGACCGACCGTCCGGGGCGTCGCGGCCACCGTCGTGACCGGCCGCCGCGACCCGGGACCGGTCCCCCGCGAGAACGCAGAGGTACCCCGTGGACCAGCAAGCGACCGCCAAGGACGGCCGAGATGGCCTCCCCCTCCAGGGCTACGACGCCATCGAGTTCTGGGTGGGCAACGCCAAGCAGGCGGCCCACTTCTACCGGACCGCCTTCGGCTTCCGCCTCGTCGGCTACGCCGGCCCCGAGACCGGCGTGCGCGACCGCGCCTCCTACGTGCTGCAGCAGCGGGCGATCCGCTTCGTGCTCACCACCGGCCTGACCGCCGACCACGAGATCACCCGACACCAGGCGCTGCACGGTGACGGGGTCCGGGACGTCGCCTTCCGCGTCCCCGACGCCGACGAGGCCTTCGCGATGGCCGTGGCGCGCGGCGCCACCCCGTTCGCCGAGCCGGAGGTGCTCGAGGACGAGCACGGCAAGATCGTGCGCAGCGCCATCCGCGCCTACGGCGACACCATCCACTCCTTCGTGCAACGCGAGGACTACTCGGGCACCTACCTGCCGGGGTACGAGCCGGTCGAGCACGACCCGCTCGGCGTCCCCGTCGGTCTCTCCGCGATCGACCACGTGGTGTGCAACGTCGAGGAAGGCGCGATGGACACCTGGGCGCGCTTCTACGAGCGCATCATGGGGTTCAGCCAACTGCGCCACTTCGACGACGAGGCGATCTCCACCGAGTACACGGCGCTGATGTCGAAGGTCCTCTGGGACGGCCACGGCCGCATCAAGCTGCCGATCAACGAGCCGGCCGAGGGCAAGAAGAAGAGCCAGATCGACGAGTACCTGCAGTACTACGGCAGCCCCGGGGTCCAGCACCTCGCCCTGTCCACCGGCGACATCGTCGCCACGGTCCGGGCGCTGCGGGACAACGGCGTGAGCTTCCTGACGGTGCCGGACGAGTACTACCGCGACGCCAGGGAACGCGTCGGCGAGGTCGACGAGTCGTGGGACGACCTCCAGGCGCTCGGCATCCTCGTCGACCGCGACGACGAGGGCTACCTGTTGCAGATCTTCACCGAGCCGGTGGAGGATCGGCCCACCGTCTTCTACGAGATCATCGAGCGGCACGGCGCCAAGGGTTTCGGGGTCGGCAACTTCAAGGCGCTGTTCGAGTCGATCGAACGCGCCCAGGAGCGCCGCGGCAACCTCTGACAACCCCCGGCCGCCGGCGGCGCGGACGAGATCCCTCGGGGTCGAGGAGCACGCACGGCGTCGGGAGACCGAGGGCCTCCGGGCCCGAGGACGACCCCCAGACAGAGGCGTGCCCCCCCGGGGGGGGCCGGGGG
>JBBECA010000008.1:0-5103 GCA_040882055.1 Nitriliruptor sp. | reverse complement strand
CCCCCCCCACGACCCCCATACAGTGGCGGCCCCCGGGTGGGTGGACGGGGGGGACGTCGTGCGCTCAGGGGCTCGTGGACCCGGAGGATGTCGTCCTGGGAGAGGGACCATCCAGCGGTGGGAGCCGCGAGGGGGGAGAGGTGGGTCCTGGCCCCTGAGCGGCGCGTCGGGCCTCGGTTGGGAGAGGGAGCGTGAGGCCCGCGCGTGTCTTCGGTTGTGCGGATCGGGTCCCGCGGTCGGAAGGTGGGAGCACCATCCGGGCCGCGTCGAAGGACACCGTCCGTTCGGACCGGTCCACTCGGGAGCTTGGGAGGAGCTACCCGGTGTTCCGTGCCGATGTGAGGTACCGTACGCCTCCATTGGCCTGCGCGCAACCTGCAAGCACCGAACATTGGACTGGAGTTGGACGAGCCAATCCGGGAGAGTGGTCCGCACCTCGCGGATCTGCTCCAGGATGCGCTCTCCGGCGACGGACCGCTGTACCGCCAGCTCGCGGACGCGCTGCGCCAGGCCGTCGACCGTGGGGAGATCCCGCTCGGCACGGTCCTGCCCCCCGAGCGGGCCCTCGCCCGCGCCCTGACCGTCAGCCGGGCCACCGTGGTGGCCGCTTACGACCGGCTCAAGACCGACGGGTGGCTCGAGAGCCGGCAGGGATCGGGCACCTGGGTGCGCACCCCCGACGAGGGCGAGGCCGGCAGCGACGCCGTCGCGACGGGACGCATCTTCCTGTCGGCCGGCGGTGGTGAACAGCGCTCAGGGCCGGGTGAGCACGAGGAGGGGTCCCCGGCGGACGTCATCGACCTGTCGGTCGCCGCCGTCACCGGCTCCCCCACCATCAACACCGTGCTCGGCTCGCTGAGCGCGGAGGACATCGCTTCGCTGACCGCGCACCACGGCTACGTCCCGCAGGGGCTGCGTGCCCTCCGCGACCTCGTCGCGGAGCGCTTCGCCGAGGACGGGCTGCCGACGCGTCCCGAGCAGATCGTGGTCACCACCGGCGCCCACCAGGGGATCTCACTGGTCGCCCGCCAGCTCCTGCGCCCCGGCGACACCGTGCTGGTCGAGAGCCCGACCTTCCCGGGGGCCCTCGACGTCTTCCGCCGCTTCGGCGCTCGGCCGGTGCCGGTCCCGATCGACGAGCACGGGGTGCGGGTCGACCTGCTCGAGGATCTCATCGTGCGGACCGACCCCCGCTTGTTCTACCTCACGCCACACTTCCACAACCCGACCGGGGTGGTGCTCCCCGACGACCGCCGGGCCACCATCGCCGCGCTGTCGGTGTCGCGGCGGCTGCCGGTCCTCGAGGACCTCGCGATGGCCGACGTCGTCCTCGAGGAGGGTCTCGACCTCCCGCGCTCCATCGCCGCCCACGACCCGGACGCCCCGATCCACACCTTGGGGTCGACGGCCAAGCTCTACTGGGCCGGCATGCGCGTCGGGTGGGTCCGGAGCCCCCTCGACACCGCGCCGCGCACCCTCGCGGTCAAGACCGTCGCGGACCTCGGCTCGCCGCTGATCAGCCAGCTGCTCGCGCTGCGCCTGCTCGAGCAGCGCGATCGGATCCAGGTCGAGCGTCGCGACGAGCTACGACCACGCCGGGACCAGCTCGTCGCGCTCCTCCGCGAGCACCTCCCCGACTGGAGCTTCCAGGTCCCGCTCGGCGGGCTGTCGCTCTGGTGCACCCTGCCACGCGGCAACGCCGAGGAGTTCGCCGAGCTCGCCTCCCGGCACGGGGTGACGATCGTGCCCGGCTCCGCGCTCTCGGTCGACGAGGGCAACCGCCGCTCCATCCGTCTGGTGTTCGCCGACCCGGCGGTCGACCTCGCCGAGGGGGTCCGCCGCCTCGAACAGGCCTGGGCCGGCTACAGCGCCGCCAGCGAGCACCGTCCCGCGAGCCGCCTCCTCGTCTGAGGCTCCGGGCGGGCTCAGATTCGCCCTTCGAGCAGGTTCAGCACGAGCCCGACCACGACGAGGAAGACGAGCAACAGGCCGCCGATGCGCAGCGTGGCCACCACCTGCGGGCCGACCCCGCGCGTCTCGGGGAGCGGCTCGAGGGGCCGCCCGCACTCGCACCTCCCGTCGCCCTGGCGGTCGAGGTAGGCCAGGTGCCGCTCGGCGCACGCGTACCGCGGGCGTCGGGCGAGGTCGTACCCGCACGCGTCGCAACCGGCCGCGCCGCGCCGCTGGCGCTGGCCACACCGGGGACACTGCCGAGCCTGCAGCCGGTCGGTCGCCACGAACCCGGCCGCGAGACCGAGCAGCCCGCCGTAGACGACGGCGGCGCTCAGCACGTCCCCGAAGGTGATCGAGGTGACGAGCGCGACCGGCGCCAGCACCAGGACCGTCACCAGCACCGGCGCCAGGGCGGCGAGCGCGACCCGACCCTTCTCGTGCGTGGTCAGCGGCGAGGCGCGTCGAGCGCGGGTGGGACGGGCCACCTCCTGCGGTCCGCTCACCCGTCCACCTCGTGGTCGCCAGCGGCGGAGGGTAGGGGTGACGTGGAGGTCGGGCGGCTCGGTAGGGTCGGCCCGCTGCCCCAGCGCGGGTGGCCGGGAGGAGCACAGCGTGGGTGAGGTGCACTGGCGGGAGCTGAAGCGCGAGGTGGTGGACACCGGGCTGTGCACGGGGTGTGCGGCGTGCGTGATGGCCTGCCCGCGCGACGTGCTGGGGTACACCGACGACCACTTCCCGGTACAGATCGGGGAGGGCATGGCCCACGATCAGTGCGCGATCGGGGACAAGGGGTGCGACATCTGCACCCGGGCGTGTCCGCGGTTCCGGGACTGGGAGTCGGACCTCGACCTGGAGCTGTTCGGGCGCCAGCGGACCGCGGACGAGCCGTACGGGATCGCACGTTCGATCCTGCTGACCCGCGCGACCGATGCGGGGGTGGCGCAGGCGGGCCAGGACGGCGGGCTGGTGTCCCAGCTGCTGATCTGGGGGCTCGAGACCGGCCGGATCGATGGTGCCCTGACCTCGATGATCGTCTCCGAGCGGGGGCCGTTCGATGCGGCGCCGACGGTGGTGACCGACCGCGAGGGGGTGCTGGCCACGGCCGGGTCGCGGTACACCTACAGCGCGAACCCGCTGGCGATGGCCGACGCCGAGGCGGCGGGCCTCAAGGAGCTGGCGCTGGTCGGGATGTCGTGCCAGGCGTCGATCAACGGGTCCCTGCCGGCCTACAACGTCAACAAGTACAAGCGCAAGGTGGCCCTGACGATCGGGCTGCTGTGCTCCAAGACCTTCACCTACGACGGCCAGAAGCAGGTCCTGGCCGACCACGGCATCGACGTCGCCGACGTGACCAAGATCAACATCAAGGGCCGCTACCAGGTGTGGACCCGTGACGGCGGCTACCACGAGATCCCCTTGAAGCCCTTCCACGCCCACACCCGTCCCGGCTGCAAGCTGTGCCCCGACTTCGCCGCCCAGCACGCCGACATCTCCACGGGCGGGATCGGCGCGGACGACAACTGGACCCTCACCCTCGTGCGCACCGGCCGGGGCGAGGAGTGGATCAAGGGCCTCATCGACGAGGGGCTCATCGAGGCCCGCCCCGGCGAGACCGATGAGGTCGCCATGAACCTGCTGACCAAGCTGTCGACGGTGTCCCGCAAACGGTGGCCCGGCGACCTCCTCCCGGACGATGCCGCCCGACCCGGCCTCCTGCCGGTCGTGCCGAGCTAGCCACCGATCCCCAGCACGTCGCGTCCCGCACCGCCGTCGTCGACGAGCGTGCGCCCCGGACCCTCGGGGTCGCGCACGAAGGTGCAGCGCACGTCGACCGCCCGCTCCCCCGCCGGGTCCGGGTGCTCCAGCGCCACGCGGCGCAGGCCACCGGCGAGGTAGGCCGCGAGCTCGGAGGGCGCCTGCGGCCAGGGCGGACCCTCGGCATCGGACGCCGCCTGCGCCGAGGTCGCCAGCAACGTCACCACGACGACCACACCATCCGGGCCCGCCAGCGACGCCACCGCGTGCATGGCGGCATCACGTACGACCCCGGGCAAGCTCTGGACGGTCCTGACCTCGACGACCAGGTCGAACGCGCCGACCAGGTCCTCCGGGAGCTCGAGCAGGTCGAGGGTGCGCACGTCGACCGTCCCGGGCAGCCTCTGGCGGGCGACGTCCACGGCGGTCGGGGCGACGTCGAAGGCGACGACGTCGTAGCCGGCGTCGTCGAGGGCGGCCGCGTCACCACCGAGCCCGCACCCGACCACGACGGCCCGTCGGCCGGGCGGGACGAGCACCGGGTCGGCGAGCCAGTCGGTCACGTACGGGTGCGGTTCGGCCCCTCCCCAGGGGATACGACGCTCGTCACCATCAGCCGCGGCGTAGAGCGGCTCGAACCACCCGGTCGGGCGGCCTCCCTCGAGGTGCTCGACGACCAGCGAACGCACGTCGAGCTCCTGGCGACCCGCGCGGCGACGGCGACCGAACACGTCAGCTCCTCAGCGCGGTCACGAGGGTGCCGACACGAGCGGACCCCCGCCAGCAGCGGAGGTCCGGCGGTGCTGCACGGTGTGCCCCCTCAGGGGGTGGCGTTCGGGATCTCGTACTCGGCGACCTTCGGGTGGTCGACGTTCGACGCACCGACCTCGGACGCGCCGCCGGGGCTGCCGAGACCCGTCACCGAGCTGTCGAAGTACTCGGCGTTGATCGCCGTGAAGGCCTTCCACTCGTCCGGCACGTCGTCGGCGTAGAAGATCGCCTCGACCGGACACGCGGGTTCACAGGCGGCGCAGTCGATGCACTCCGCGGGGTGGATGTAGAGGAGGCGGTCGCCCTCGTAGATGCAGTCGACGGGGCACTCCTGCACGCAGGCGGTGTCCTTGACGTCCATGCACGGCTCGGCGATGACGTAGGTCATCTCGCGCTTCCCCTGGTCCGCGTCGGTCGCCGGCTGGTGCCGGCGAGCGGGATGCTACCGAGGCGTCCCGTGCGCGCCGAAACGGCGAGCGCTGCTCAAGCGTCCCAGGCGGCGACCTTCGGGTGGTCCTTGTCGACGGCGCCGACGGTGGCGGCGCCACCCGGCGAGCCCAGCCCCGTCACCGAGTCCTCGAAGAACTCGGCGTTGATCGGGGTGAACTCCTTCCACTCGTCCGG
>JBBECA010000007.1:0-47003 GCA_040882055.1 Nitriliruptor sp. | reverse complement strand
ATCCAGGCCGCCGACTTCGACGTCAAGAAGGCCGAGACGGGCATCATCTACATCGACGAGGTCGACAAGATCGCCCGCAAGTCCGACAACCCGTCGATCACCCGGGACGTGTCGGGCGAAGGCGTCCAGCAGGCTTTGCTGAAGATCCTCGAGGGCACGGTCGCCTCGGTGCCGCCGCAGGGGGGCCGCAAGCACCCCCACCAGGAGTTCATCCAGATCGACACGGGCAACATCCTGTTCATCTGTGGGGGCGCCTTCGCCGGTCTCGAGCGGGTCATCGAACAGCGCCAGGGCCGCCGCGGTGTCGGGTTCGGGGCCGAGGTCGCCGCCTCGCGCGACAAGGACCTCGCCCAGCTGCTCGGTGACGTGCTGCCCGAGGACCTGGTCAAGTTCGGGCTCATCCCCGAGTTCATCGGTCGCCTGCCGATCGTCAGCTCGGTCGAGCCGCTCGACCGCGAAGCGCTGGTCGACATCCTCACCGGTCCGAAGAACGCCCTGACGCGGCAGTACATGCGCTTCTTCGAGTTCGACGGCGTCGAGCTCGAGTTCGAACCCGAAGCGCTCGAGGCCGTCGCCGACCTCGCGATCCTGCGCCAGACCGGTGCCCGGGGCCTGCGCGCCATCCTCGAGGAGGTGCTGCTCAACACCATGTACGAGCTGCCCTCGCGCGAGGACGTCGCCACCTGCGTCATCACCGCCGACACCGTGCGCGAGAAGGTCAACCCGACGCTCGTGCCCCACGGCGTGCGTCGCGACCTCGACGAGCCGCAGGAGCGCTCGGCCTGACCTCGCCCGACCCGAGCGCCGACGCCCCGACCCCGCTGGGACCGGATGACGTCTCGGCGGCTGCGACACGCATCGACGGGTACGTGCGAGGGACCCCGGTGCTGCACGTCGAGGCCGGCGGGTTGGCCGACGTCCCGGTCGTGTGCAAGCTCGAGCACCTGCAGGTCACCGGCACGTTCAAGGCCCGTGGCGCGTTCGCGACCCTGCTGGCCGCTGAGCGTGACGAGGTCGCGCTGGCCTCGGGCGGGAACGCGGGCGCCGCCTACGCCTACGCCGCGCAGACGCTCGGGCGCCGCGCCACGGTCTTCGTCTCGGCCCGCTCGCCCCGGGAGAAGCTCGATCGCATGCGGGACTACGGCGCCGACGTGCGGGTCGTCGACGGCGATTACGTCGCGGCCGCCACCGCGTGCGAGCGCTACCTGGCCGACCACCCGGACGTGGTGGCTGGGCACGCCTACGACCGGCACGAGATGCTCCTCGGTGCGGGGACGCTGGCCCGAGAGCTCGAGCAGCAGGTGGAGCTCGACTCGCTGCTGGTCGCCGTCGGCGGCGGTGGGCTGATCGGCGGGATCGCCTCGTGGTACCGCGGCGCCACCGAGGTCGTCGCCGTCGAGACCCACGGCACCGCCACCTTCCACCGTGCGCTGGAGGCCGGGTCGCCGGTGGACGTCGAGGTGTCCGGTGTGGCGGCTTCCGCGCTCGGCGCCGGACGCGTCGGCGAGCACCTCTGGGCCGCCCGCAGCTTCGTCGCCGAGAGCGTCCTGGTCGACGACGATGCCGTGGTCGATGCCCAGCGTGCGCTGTGGGAGCGCACCCGCACCATCGTCGAGCCCGGTGGCGCGGTCGCGTTGGCGGCGCTCCGGGCCGGTGTCTACCGGCCGTCGCCGGGGGAGCGGGTCGGGGTGCTGCTGTGCGGCGCCAACACCGACCCGGGTGCGGTCACGAGGTGACACGGACGACGGACAGCGGCTGGCGATGAGCTGGGCGGCGCCGGGGCGCCAGCTGTGCCACGATGTGCTCCTCACAGTCCGGAGGGGGAGCCATGAGCGTCCGAACGGCCCGCGTGGGCGCGGTTGTTGTTGTGGTGGGTCTGGCCCTCGGTGCGCACGGTGCCGTGGCCGCGGAGGACGGACCGATCTACGTCCGACCCGGCGCACCAGGAGAACCGACCCAACGCATATCTCCGCGAGATGTCGCGGTGCCGCGCAGCGCGCCGTACAGCCACCACGAGGTCCACTTCATGCAGCACATGATGGTGCACCACGGGCAGGCGATCACGATGTCAGCGCTCGCGCCGGACCGCGCCGCTGACGAGCGCGTCCTGACCCTGGCACGGCGCATCGGACCCGGCCAGGGGGCCGAGATCGACCAGATGGCGCGGTGGCTCGAACTCCGCGGCGAGGACGTCCCCGATCCGTTCGACACGCACGGCCACGAGGGCATGCCAGGCATGGTCTCCGAGGAAGAGATGGCCGCGCTCGAAGCGTCCGAGGGCAGGATGTTCGACATCCGCTTCCTCGAAGCGATGATCGAGCACCACTACGGGGCGATCACGATGGTCCACGAGCTCGAGGCGGCGACCGGGACCTACGTGGAACCGAACGTGTCGGTGCTGATGGTCGAGATCGTCGACCTGCAGGAGACCGAGATCAAGCGGATGCAACGCCTGCTGGAGGAGCTGCGCAGCTGACCCCAACGGCAGGGCCCCGGACCGAGTGGTCCGGGGCCCTGCCTTCGGCGCGGGTCAGTCGATCGCGTTCAGCTCGACCAGCTCGTGGAAGAGCAGCTCGAGCGTGCGGCCGATGAACGACGCCATCTGGTCGCGACGGACGTCCTCGTTCGGCTCGAACGTGGTCGCCGTACGACCCTCAACGAGGCCGGCCGCGTGCGCCTTGTCGATCGCGGTCGTGTGGACACCACCCGATGGCACGTCGGTGAAGGGACTCCGTGGCGCCGGCAGTTCCTCGCCGAGGATCTTCTCGACCGCTCGAACGATCAGCGCCGCCATCTGTGCGCGCGTCACCTGATCGTCGGGGGCGTAGGTGGTCGCCGTCTTGCCCTGGACGACACCGAGCTCCACCAGCTGGTTGATGGCCTCCTCGTGGGTGTTGCCGTCGTCGTCATCGAACGCATCGGACGGCGAGGCCGGTAGCTCCACACCAGCTGTGGCGAGCACCCGCTGGATGAACGATGCCATCTGATCGCGGTCGACGTCCTGGCCGGGCCCGTAGGTCCCGTCGGGGAAGCCGAGGGCGATCCCGTAACCGGCGATGCAGGAGATGTTGGCGCCGTGCGCCGGGCTGGAGACGTCCGGGAACTCGACCGGCACGACCCCAGCACAGGCGCTGCGGTCGGCGTCGGTGACCATCGTCTGTTGTTGTGGCGTCAGCTCGCGCCAGCGCACCGACGCCGCCTCATCGAGCTCAGCCTGCGACAGGTGGTCGCTCGCGGTCAGCTCGAAGACGTCGAACCCACGGGCGATCTCGCTGCCGTAGATGTGGCCGTTGTAGTAGTACGCCGACCAGAACCCACCGAGGATCGACTCGTCCTCGTCCAGCGGGCCACGGTCGAAGAAGGCCACCTCGAACGGGTCGTCCGGGTCGGTGAAGTCCATCACCGACCAGCCACCCTGGTACCAGGCCTGGACCATCAGGTCACGGCCGGGTACCGGCACGATCGAGCCGTTGTGGGCGACGCAGTTCTCGGTCTCGGTCTGGTTGATCGGGATCTTGTGGTAGCTGCGGAAGTCCAACTGTGGGCCGTCGCCGGGGTCTTCGATCGTGAAGATGGCGTTCGCCCCGTCGTCCGGGTCGCTGCCCGGCACGCAGGTCGCCTGGACGCCGCCGCCGAGCTCGTCGGTGAAGACCACCTTCGACCCGTCGTTGCTGAAGGTCGCCGAGTGCCAGTACGCGAAGTGCTCCTGGTCCTCCACGTAGTCGATGCGCACCGGATCCGAGGGGTCCGAGATGTCGATCAGCAGCCCGTTGCCCTCGCACGCACCGGCGGCGAGGTCGAGCTCCGGGAACGCGGTGATGTCGTGGCAGGCGTCGGTCTGTCCGCTCAACCCGACCGGGTTGCCGGTCGCCTCGTCGGCGAACAGCCGCGGTTCAGCGACGATCTCCGCATCCGCGGGGCTGTCGACCGGGACCTGGATGACCTCGATCTGGTAGCGGTCGGTCTCGGTCTCCGCGTCGAAGTCGTCGGGGTCGTTCGATGGCACCATGCGGTCGGGGTCGTTGTCGGTCGGTGCCGGCATCATCGGTCCGACCTCGCAGTCGAGCCCCTCGGTCGCGCTGCTGTCGCGGACGCCGCTGGTGCCGCTGACGTACACCCACACGTTGTCGGCGTCGCCCGGGCTGGTGAAGGCGGTGTGGGTGTGCGAACCGCGGCAGGCCTGCACCGCCGCGACCTGCTCGGGGGAGTCGAGGTCGCTGATGTCGAAGACCCGGACGCCGAGGAAGACGTCCTCGGGGGCGGTGTCGTCGGTCAGCGGCTGGCAATCGACGGTGCCGAACTGCTGGACGGAGATGAACATCAGGTCGCCGACGACCGACACGTCGCCCTGCCCGCCCGGGCACGCCACGGCGGTGCGCAGTTCGGGGTCGCTCGGGTCGGTGACGTCGTAGATCTGCACGCCGGCGTAGTTGCCGACGAACGCGTGGCTCTGGCTGAACGCCATGTCGCTGTTGGCGAACGCGAAGTCGCCGGGGTTGGCCGGGTTGTAGAAGCCCTCGGGCTTGTCGAGGTGCGCGATCAGATCGGCGTTCCAGCTCGCCTGCTCCGCATCATCGATCCCCGCGCCGAGCCCTTCGCGCGGGTCGGGCGCCGGCTGCGCCGTCGCCCCCGCCGCTGGTAGCACCAACCCGGTGGCCGCGATGAGCGTGATCAGCAGCCGCGATGGTGACCGTCGTGTCCGTCTCCCAACATCTCGCATCGTTTCTCTCCCTTGTCTGCCGCTCGCTCTGCGGTACGGCGCCCTGAGCGTCCGATGAGCGGACCGTTGACACTAGTCACGTCGGATCTCCCCGGTCGGGCGGATCTGGTTGCCGGGTCGGCGCGCGACCACGCCCCCAGGCTGGCCTGGGGGCGGTCCCGCCTGTGCGGTCGTGGCCCGGTGTTCGACGATGTTGGTCCAGCGCACCAGGAGGCAGCTGTTGAACGTGGCGACCGAGGGACCGTTCGATCGCATCGGTGAGTGGCAGCGGGCGGGCTTGATCTCCGCGGAGCAGGCGGAGGCCATCGCTGCCCACGAACGTGACCGGCAGGAGGGCTCACCGCCGGGCGCTCCACGGCGACGTGCCCGGGATCGCACCAGCGCTGCCGAGGCGATCGGGTACGTGGGTGCCGCGTTGGTCCTCGGGGCCGTCGCGCTCCTCGTCGGCGAGCTGTGGCACGAACTGACCGCGCCGGGGCAGCTGTCTCTCGCGGCCCTCGTGACCGTGCTGATGGGCGGAGCGAGCTGGGCGCTGTGGGGTACCGCCTCGTCCGCGATCGCCCGGTTGGTGTCGGTCCTGCAGGTGGGGGTCGTCGCGGGCTCCACCTGGTGTGCCGCGATCGTCGGCGACGAGCTGGTCGGGATGGGGCACGAGGACCTGACCCTGCTGCTCGGGGTGGTCGCGACGCTGACCGCGTTGCCGCTCTACCTCGGCCGCCGCCGCGCGCTCCCGCAGCTCGCACTGCTCGCCGCGCTCCTCACCGTGCTGGGCGCGGTCCTGCTGCGGCCGGATCTCGGGGAGGAGCCCTTCTGGTACGCGCTGCCGTTCGCGGCGCTCGGTGCGGTCTGGTTCCTCGTCGCCGAGGCCGGCTCCCTGCACCCGCGTCGGGTCGGGGCCACGACGGGCGCCGTGTTGACGCTGCTGTCGCTCCAGTGCGGCGCGTTCGGCGACCAGCGGGTGCTCGGCTTGCTGCTGGCGATCGCCGCGGCGGCGGGGCTGGTCGGTGCCGCGGTCGCGGGGGGCGGGGTCCACCACCTCGGCGTCGGGGCGGTCGGCCTGTTCCTGTTCGTCCCGCAGCTGGTGTTCGAGCTCTTCGGCGACGCGATGGGCGCGCCGGCGACCCTGCTGCTGGTGGGGATCCTGCTGGTGCTGCTCGCGGTCGGGCTCGGCCGTGCGCGGCGGGAGGTCGTCACGACCGACGGGGGTGTGCGATGAGCGCGTCCACGACGACCGCCGGTCGCCGCAGCGCGGCACTGCTGGTGGCGGCCGGGGTGGTCGCGACCGCCGTCGTCGCCGCCGTCCTGGCCTTCGGCGTCGTCCAGCCACCGCAGCTCGACCCGCTGGAGGACCCGAGCTTCGACGGTGCCGTCGCGTACCTGTCCTGGCGCGACGAGCCGTGCGTGACGACCGTCGCGCCCGACGGGGCGCAGGACGAGGTGTGGTGCGATCGCGGCGGCGAGCTGGTGGCGTGGACCGATGCTGGCCTGGTGGTGCGCTCGTGGGAACCGGACGGCACGCTGCTGCGCATCGACCCGGCGACGGGTGACGAGCTCGGTGGGCCGGACCTCGAGGCGATCGGTGACCGGCACACCTCGCCCCGACCGGACGTGGTCGGTCCTGCAGCCGCCGGACGTGATGGGGAGCTCGAGGTCCGCCTCGACGGCCGCACGCTGTGGTCGGTCGAGGCCGACGAGCGCTACGAGGTCACCGGGGGGTGGCGCTCGCCCGACGGGGCGTGGGTGGCGTTGCTCGACAGCGCGGATCGGCTGCTCCTCGTCCCCGCCGACGGATCCGCGCCACCGGTGGTGTGGAGCGAGGACGTCGAACCGCACGTGGATCTGGTGTGGCGAGGCACGCAGGTGCCTGCGGTGTAGGCCGAGCGGCCCCCAGCCGGGGCTACGCTCGGTGGCCGGCCCGCGGCCCGCCCGCGGCCCTCCCCCGTCGTCTGCCCCACGAGCGTCCGTCATGACCGAGCTGCCGAAGGCCTACGACCCGGCCGCGGTCGAACCCGACCTCTACGAGGACTGGGTCGCGGCCGGGCTGTTCCACGCCGAGCCGGACGGCTCCCACCTCGCGCCCCACGCCAGGGGCGACGGCGAACCGTTCGCGATCGTGATCCCGCCGCCGAACGTCACCGGCGCCCTGCACATCGGGCACGCCCTGACCAACGCGATCGAGGACGCGATGATCCGCCGGGCGCGGATGCAGGGCAAGAACGCGGTCTGGATCCCGGGGATGGACCACGCGGGCATCGCCACGCAGAACGTGGTCGAGAAGCAGCTCGCCAACGAAGGTCTCACCCGCCACGACCTCGGCCGCGACGCGTTCATCGAGCGGGTGTGGGCGTGGAAGGAGGAGTACGGCGGCCGGATCCTCGGCCAGCTCCGCCGGCTCGGCTCGTCCCTCGACTGGGACCGCGAAGCCTTCACCTTCGACGAGCAGCGCTCGCGCGCCGTCCGCGAGGTGTTCGTCACGCTGCACGAGCAGGGGTTGATGTACCGCGGCAACCGGCTCATCAACTGGTGTCCGCGGTGTCGCACCGCCCTGTCCGAGATCGAGGTCGACCACAGCGACGACCGCGGTGAGCTCGCCCGGTTCCGCTACCCCTACGCCGACACCGATCCCGCCACGTCAGGCGCCGACGGGGAGGGCGGCATCGAGGTGGCGACCACGCGTGCCGAGACGATGCTCGGTGACACCGCGATCGCCGTCCACCCCGACGACGAGCGCTACGCCGACGCGATCGGCCGCGAGGTCCGTCACCCCTTCCAGGACCGGACCTTCCGCGTCATCGCCGACGACTACGTCGACCCCGAGTTCGGTTCCGGTGCCGTCAAGATCACCCCAGCCCACGACCCGAACGACCACGCGATCGCCCTGCGCCACGACCTCGAGATCATCGACATCATGGCCGACGATGCGACGCTCACCGACGTGGTGGGGGAGCGCTTCGCCGGGCTCGATCGCTTCGAGGCCCGTCGGCAGGTGAAGGAGGAGCTCGACGCGCTCGGCTTGCTGCTCGGCGTCGACGACCACGAGCACGCCGTCGGGCACTGCTCGCGCTGCGGGACCGTCATCGAGCCGCGGCTCTCCGACCAGTGGTTCCTCGAGGTGCGGCCGCTGGCCGACAAGGCGGCGGCCGCCGTCCGTGACGGACGCACGACCCTGCTGCCGGAACGGTTCGAGCGGTCCTTCCTCGAGTGGCTCGACGATCTCCACGACTGGTGCGTGTCGCGGCAGATCTGGTGGGGCCACCGCATCCCGGCCTGGTACTGCCCCGACGGTCACATCACGGTCACGCGTGAGGACGCCCCGACCGCCTGCACCGAGTGCGGGCAGGGCGGGCTGGTGCAGGACGAGGACGTCCTCGACACCTGGTTCAGCTCGCAACTGTGGCCGTTCACGGTGTTCGGGTGGGAGAAGCCGGGCGACACCACCCCCGAGCTCGAGACCTGGTACCCGACCGCCGTGCTCGAGACCGGGTACGACATCAACACCTTCTGGGTGTCGCGGATGCTGATGAGCGGGCTCTGGTTCCTCGACGAGGTGCCGTTCCGGGTCATCTACAACCACGGCATGGTGCGTGACCAGTACGGCAAGAAGATGTCGAAGTCGTTCGGCAACGTCATCGACCCCCTCGAGTTCATCGACGCCTTCGGAGCCGACGCGCTGCGCTTCGCGCTGTTCCAGCACACCTCGCCGGGGACCGACGTGCCCCTCGCCCCCGAGTGGGTCGAGGGGGCCAAGCGGTTCACCAACAAGCTGTGGAACATCGTCGGGTTCGGGCTCCGCGTGCTCGACGACACCCGTCCGGGTGACCTGCCGCCCCGTGACGCGCTCGCCCTCGAGGACCGCTGGATCCTGTCCACGCTGGAACGCACCCGCGCACAGGTCGAGGACGCCTACGCCACCTGGGACTACGCCCGCGTCTCGGCGGCGCTCTACCACCTCGCGTGGGACGAGATCGCCGACTGGTACCTCGAGGCGGTCAAGCCCCGCGTCTACGGCGACGACCCGACGGCCAAGGCGACCGCCCAGGCCGTCCTCGCCCGGGTGCTCGACGATCTGCTCCGCCTGCTGCACCCGATGATCCCGTTCGTGACCGAGGAGCTCTGGCGTGCGCTCACCGGCGCCGCCGGTGGCCCCGAGTCGCTGATGGTGGCCAGCTACCCCACCGGCCGGCCGGAGGACGCCGACGCCGACGCCGAGGCCGGGTTCGCCGCCATCCGCGACCTCGTCACCGAGGTGCGTCGCTTCCGGTCGCAGAACGGCGTCGCCCCGTCGGCCCGCTTCCCCCTCACCGTGAGCTCCAGCTCGCGGCAGGTCCTCGAAGCCCACCGCACGCTCGTCGCGTCGCTGGCCGGCCTCTCGGAGGTCACCTTCGAGGACGCGCTGACCGAGCGCGCCGGGACCTCGACCATCGTGCTCGACGGCGGGCAGGCGCAGGTCGAGCTCGCGGGCCTGATCGACGTCGACGCCGAGCTCGCCCGCATCGACAAGGAGCTCGGCAAGGCGCAGGGCGACCTGCGGGGCGTCGACGGCAAGCTCGGGAACGCCAACTTCGTCGACAAGGCGCCCGCAGAGGTGGTCCAGCAGCAGCGTGAGCGCAAGGCGGACCTCGAGCGCAGCATCGAGGAACTGAGCGCCCAGCGCGAGGCCCTCGCCGCCATCGACGCGTGAGCGTGGCCGACTACGACGCCGCCACCGCCGCCCTCGCCGCCCGGGGGCCAGGCCGGATGCTGCCGGACCTCGACCGGATCACCGCGCTCCTCGACGTGCTCGACAGCCCGCAGCTCGCCTACCCGACCGTGCACGTGACCGGGACCAACGGCAAGGGTTCGATCGTGCGCATGGTCGGGGCGCTCTGCAGCGCCGCCGGGCTGTCGGCGGGCACCTACACCTCGCCGCACCTGCAGTCGGTGCGCGAACGGCTGTCGCTCGCAGGTCGTCCGATCGGCGCCGCGCGGTTCGCCGAGCTGCACGCCGAGGTCGATGGGCTCGCCCAGCTGATCGACGGTCAGCGCGACGACCAGGTGACCTACTTCGAGCTGCTGACCGCCATGGCGTTCGCCTGGTTCGCCGACGTGCCGGTGGACGTCGGGGTCATCGAGGTCGGGATGGGCGGCCGCTGGGATGCGACCAACCTCGTGCGTGGTGACGTGGCGGTGTTGAGCGCGATCGACGTCGACCACCCCCAGCTCGGCGGCACGCCCGCCGAGGTGGCGACCGAGAAGGTCGGCATCGTCAAGCCCGGCAGCATCGTGGTGAACGCCGAACAGGCCGGGGAGGTCCAGGAGCTGGTCGAGGGCGCCGTCACCCGACAAGGCGCCACCCTCGTCCAGTTGGGACGCGACCTCGAGGTGGTGGACCGCCGGGTCGCCGTCGGCGGCCAGCTCGTGACCCTGCGGGTCGCCGAGCGGACCATCGACCAGATCCTGCTGCCGCTGCACGGGGCCCACCAGGCGCGCAACGCCGCGCTGGCGCTCGGGGCGTTCGTCGCGCTCACCGGCGCCGCGTTCGACGAGATGGACGACGACGTCGTGCGGCACGGCCTCGAAGCGGTCCAGGTCCCCGGTCGGCTGGAAGTCGTGCACCGCGACCCCACGGTCGTGCTCGACGGTGCCCACAACCCGCACGGCGCCCGCGCCGCCGCGCTGGCGCTCTCCGAGGCGTTCGAGTTCCGAGAGCTCGTCCTCGTCGTCGGTCTGCTCGACGACAAGGACGTCACGGGCATCCTGCGCGAGCTCCGCGACGTCGCCAGCCACGTGATCCTCACCACCTCACCGTCGCCGCGTGCGGCACCGCTCGAACGCGTCACGGCGGTCGCCGAGGAGCTGTGGCGCGACCGCAAGGTCGTGATCGATGCGGTCGCGTCGCTCGACGGTGCGCTCGAACGGGCCGAGACCCTCGCGGGGGAGGGCGACGGCATCCTCGTCGCCGGGTCGCTGACCACGGTCGGCGCGGCGCGGGACCGCTACCTCCCGCTGACCGACGACGACGGCGACGAGGTGGTCGTCGCACCCGATGACGAGGACGAGCTCGACGAGGAGGACGTCGCCGAAGCCACCGAGCTGCTGGCCGACGAGGCCCAGTTCGCCTCGGCCCTCGAAGCCCTGCTCGAGGACGATCCCGACGCCGACCCCTACGAACGCGACGACGTGAGCGACGGTGAGCAGGACGCGCCGCCCGACGACGACCGCTGAGCGGCCAGGTCCCGAGGTTGCCGTCCGCGGCGGCCCCTGGGACCATCCGCGTCCCGACCTCTGAACCCGCCCCCACGAACGACGGAGCTCCACCGTGCCCGCACAGCAGACCCTCATCCTCGTCAAGCCCGACGGTGTCCGCCGCGGCCTGGTCGGCGAGGTCATCGCCCGCATCGAGCGCAAGGGCTTCCGCGTCGAAGCGCTCGAGATGCGCACCCTCGAACGGACCGTCGCCGAGCAGCACTACGCCGAGCACACCGACAAGCCGTTCTTCGGCGAGCTGGTCGACTTCATCACCGGTGGACCGCTGGTGGCGATGTGCGTCACCGGCGACGACGCGATCGCCGGCATGCGTTCGCTCATGGGCGCCACGAACCCGATCGAGGCGACCCCCGGGTCGATCCGTGGTGACTTCGCCACCGTGATCGGCGAGAACATCGTGCACGGTTCCGACTCGCCCGAGTCCGCGGCTCGTGAGCTCGAGCTGTTCTTCCCCGGCCGCTTCTGATCGTCAGCCCCGCTCGTCGAGGCCGCTGCAGCGCAGCTCACGACGGAGGGTGCGCGAGCCGAGCGCCTCGACCAGCGCCCGTGCTTCGGCCAGCGGGAGCGAGTCGTCGTCGCCGTAGAGCTCGAGCAGCAGGCCGGTACCGGCGCCGTCCCGTGCCGGAACCGCGATCACGTAGTCGACGCCGTACTCGCTGAGCAGCGCGCGTTCCTGCGGGTCGGTCGCGGCGTCGTCGACGTGGAGGCTGAACCCGATGCCGTCGCGCAGCGCCGCCTCGGTCGCCGGGTACGCCGCGAGGTCGTACACCTCGTCGGCGACCAGCGACGACAGCTGGGGGTTCGGGCGGCGGCGACGCAGGTGGAGGCTGCGGATGTGGATGGTCGTGGTCCCCGGCGCGTGCGTCGACAGCGTCCAGCGGTTGAGGTCGAGCAGGTTCACCGCCGCGTCGCCGAGCGCTTCGAGCCGCTCCACCAGGGAACCGCCGTCCGTGCTGGCTCGCCAGCGTCGGAGCGCGGGGCCCGCGGCGGTGCCCCTCGCGCGCCCCTGGCCCCGACGCTCACTGCGCGGCGTCGCGGGGGTGACCGATGCGGCATCGGGGATGTCGCTGTCCGGACCGACGGCGACCAGCGGGGCTCCGGTGCGCTTGGCGAGGTACTGGGCCGCGTCGGCGCGCCGGAGCAGTTCGCTGACCGGCGCCGACCCGGGGCGGACCGCGGCGAAACCTGCGGACAGCCGGGGCTGTGGGGGTGGGCCGTCGGCCAGGCGGACCCGCAGACGGTTGACGAGGTCCTCGACGCCGTCCGACCCGAGCATCGCGATGCAGAACTCGTCGCCACCGAGGCGAGCCGGCCACGCACCGGACCTCGTCATCGCCACGCGAGAGAGGACGTCGGCGACCCGGACGAGGAGCGCGTCACCTTCGGGGTGGCCCCACTCGTCGTTGACGTCCTTGAGCCCGTCGACGTCGAGCATCAGCAGCCCCACCTCGGTGTCGCCCGCCGCGCCCTCCTCGAGCAGCACCTGCAGTTGGCGTTCGAGCACGCGCCGGTTCGCGATGCGCGTGAGCGGATCCTCGTCGGCGAACCGCGTCAACCGGTCGACGTGTTGGGTGTGCGATACGGCCAGCGAGATCACCCCGGCGATGGCGGACAGGAACGGGACGTCCGCGCTGGTGAACGGGGGGGAACCGATCTCGGTGGTCGCGTACACCTCGCCCCACGCCGCCCCGTCGGCCTCGATGGGCACGGCCACGCTCGAGCCCTTGCCCAGCCGGCGCAGCAGCGCCGTCTCGGCTTCGTCGGCGTCGCTGTCGGAGGCGATGTGGACCACGCCGTCGAGCAACCGCGAGGCGCCCTGGGGGTAGGCGTCGAGCGGGTAGCACTCGTCGGTGGGCCGGCGCTCCTCCCACGGTGCGAGGGCCCCGACGTTGACGATGGTGCGCAGGTGCCCGTGTTCGGGTTCGAAGCGCGAGATCGACAGTGACGCGGCTCCGACGGCCGACCGGGCTTCCTCCGCGGTGATCTCCAGCACGTCGTCGAGGGAGCCGGGGCTGCCGATGGCCCGGGTCAACGCCGTCAGCGAACGCAAGCGGCGCCCCGACTCGCCGCGCGAGCGGAGACGACGTTCGATGGCCGTGATCTCGTAGAGCGGGGCGGGACTCGTCGGCTGGTCCTCCCACCAGGTCGCGATCCGGTCGGCGAGGACACCGGGGCTCGCGTCGACGGCTGTGAGGCTCTCGGACAGGGTGTCCCCGCGTCGGCGTGCGCCCGCCAGGGACCAGGCGACCGCCGCGAGGCACGCGGGTGCGGGTGGCATCGTCAGTCGCGCCGGTACCGACAGGGCCGCGCTGAGCTCGGCTGCCGCTTCGACCGGCGATCCCGCGTGGACCGCGGCGGCGAGCTCGCTGGGGGCCTCGGCGATGGTCGCGAGGACCGCGGCCTGGTCGGCGCCACGGCGGTCGAGACCAGCAGCCTCGGCGAGACCGAGCGCGAGGGCGAGGGCATCCGCGCGGCGGGTACCGGGATCCGGATCGCCGGCCGACAGCACGACCGCCACCGCCACCGCGAGGAGCGTCGCCCCCGGGGGCAGGTGTCCGGAACGGTCGGTGGCGTCCCCCAGCGGGATCCGCACCGCCGCCAGGTCGAGCCCCTGCGCGGGGGCGGGCCACCGAACAGGTAGCCCTGGCCGAACTCGCAGCCCCAGGCGGTGAGCGTGCGCACCTGATCGGATCGTTCGATGCCCTCCGCCACGATGCGCAGCCCGAGGGACCGGCCGAGCCCGATCGTGGCCTGTACCACCGTCGCGCGTCCGCGGGGCGGCTCGCGGAGATCGCCCACCGAACCCACGAACGAGCGGTCGAGCTTGATCGAGCGTGCGGGGGTGGCGGCGAGCAGCTCGAGGGAGGCGAAACCGGTTTCGAAGTCGTCGACGGCGAGCTCGACGCCCAGCCGTGCCAGCGAGAACAGCGCACCTTCGGCGACGCCGTCACCCTCGAAGGCGGCGGTCTCGGTGATCTCGAGCACGAGCGCCGACGCGGGTAGACCGGTCACCTCGAGCGTGCGGTGGACCTGGTCGACGAAACGGTCCTCGCGGAGCTGGAACGGCGACACGTTGACGTTGACGCGGAGGTCGCGTGTCCGTGCTCGGCGCCGCCACCGCCGTAGCTGCACGCACGCTCGGCCGAGCACCTCGAGCCCGAGCGGCACGATCAACCCGGACGCTTCGGCGACCGCCACGATGTGGGTGGCATCGCCGAGACGGGGGTCGGTGAGGGACGGGATGCGGACCAGGGCTTCGACGGCGACCGGGTCGCCTCCGGGGAGACGGACGATGGGTTGGTAGACGGGCGCGACCGCCCCGGCCTCGATCGCGGCGGCGAGCGCCACCGCGGGATCGCCCTCGGCCGGTCGTGGCCCCGAGCGCCACCGCTGCACGGTCGCATCGACGAGCGCGCGGAGCGGTGCCGGCAGGTCCTCGCTGCTCGACACCACCCGTCCCACCTGCGCCCAGCTCCCGCTCCGACCGACCAAGCCTACGGAGCCGGGGGGTGTGGCGTCCGGCTCTCCGGCGACGGGCCCCGAGGGGTCGTCCACAGCGCTCGACGGGCCGATCCGCCGCCGCGCGTCCCGTCCGGCACGCTGCCGTTCGTCCGGGGGCGGACGAACGGTGAGGTGCGACGTGTCCACCCCTTGGCTCCATGGCCCTGCGAGCGGGGCTGCGCTGCTCGATCCTCCCGCCCGGTGTGCGGCCTGCGACCGGGTCGCCTACCGGCCTGGTGCGGACGATCGGGCCGAGTTGACCTCACCCGAGGCCGCGGCGGACCTGCTCGTGCCCCACCTGGCCGACGCCGACCGGGAACGGTGCGTCGCCGCGCTCCTCGACACCAAGCACCGCGTGATCGAGCTGGTGGTGGTCAGCGTCGGGTCGCTCGACCACACCTTCATGGCGCCGCGGGAGGTGTTCCGGGACGCGTTGCTCGCGAACGCGGCGGCGCTCGTGCTGGCCCACAACCACCCGAGCGGCGATCCGACGCCGTCACGCGACGACGAGCTGTTGACCCGGCGGCTCACCCGGGCGGGGGAGCTGGTCGGGGTCGAGCTGCTCGATCACCTCGTGGTGGGCGGCCGCCGGTGGGTGAGCTTGGCGCGTCGCGGCCTCGTCGGTTGACCGGTGACGCTCAGCGGTCGCCGTCCCCGATCCGCGCCTCGATGGCTGCTGCGAGCCCGTGGGGGTCCTCCACGGTGACGGTCAGCCCCGGGTGGACCCGTCGTGATCCGAACAGCGCGGCCACGGGCTCGTGGAAACGGATGCAGGCACCGGCGTCGGTGCTGGTGCCGAAGGTCAGGCCCCGGTCGGCCAGCGAGAGGCGAGGTCCGATCACCCGGAACCAGCGGTAGGGGCCCGACACCGCCACGTCCCGCACGTTGCGCCACGGTGTCGTGATGAGGAAGGGGCCGAAGCTCGCGCTCAGCCCGATCTCGTTGCACTCGACCACGGCCTGTGGAGCGTCGCGGAACACCGCTGGGAGCAGACGTGACCAGGGCGACCGCACCGAGAAGGGGAAGCGTTCGGTGTGCACGTGGAGCTCCCGGTCCGCCTGGGCCAGCCGTGATCGACGACACGGTAGGCGCACACGGCGGGCTGGATCCGGTCGAGCGGCCGTGGGACCCCCCGGCGGTCCGCACGGGTCCTCGCCGCACGGGTCCTCCTGGTGCGTGAGGGGGCAGGTCCGACCGCCCGGGGCGCGCCGTGACGCCTCACCCGCCCGGGCGAGGTAGCCTCTCCCGACGCTCGCACGGTGTGTGGTGCTGCGGTCCTGCCGGGTCAGCGCCTGCCGCACACCGGGACCTCGGTCCCGCGTCACGTTTCGATGTGGCACGCTCACCGGCGTAGCTTCACCTCCCTCGCCCGGCTCTCCACTCGGTAGGTCCTCCGTGGCTGCGAACATCGGTAACACCTTCCAGTTCCTCGGCCGTGACATGGCCGTGGACCTCGGCACGGCCAACACGTTGGTCTACGTGCGCGGTCGCGGCATCGTCCTGAACGAGCCGTCCGTCGTCGCGATCAACACCAAGAACGGCGCGATCCTGGCCGTCGGCGCCGAGGCCAAACGGATGATCGGCCGCACGCCGGGCCACATCATGGCCATCCGGCCGCTGAAGGACGGCGTCATCGCCGACTTCGACGTGACCGAGAAGATGCTGCGCTACTTCATCCAGGCGGTGCACAAGCGGCGCTTCCTGGCCAAGCCTCGCGTCGTGGTCTGCGTCCCCTCCGGCATCACCGGGGTCGAGCAGCGCGCCGTCGAGGAAGCCACGATCCAGGCCGGCGCACGCGCGGCGTACATCATCGAGGAGCCGATGGCCGCCGCCATCGGTTCGGGTCTGCCGGTCCACGAGCCCGCGGGCAACATGGTCGTCGACATCGGTGGTGGGACCACCGAGGTCGCCGTCATCTCGCTCGGCGGCATCGTGACGTCGCAGTCGATCCGCATCGGTGGCGACGAGCTCGACGATGCCATCATCTCCTACATCAAGAAGGAGTACTCGCTGATGTTGGGCGAGCGCACCGCCGAGGAGATCAAGATGGCGATCGGGTCGGCGTTCCCGCTGCCCGACGAGCCGCACGCCGAGATCCGCGGTCGTGACCTGGTCTCCGGGTTGCCGAAGACGATCATCGTCTCGGCCGAGGAGGTCCGCAAGGCCATCGAGGAGCCGGTCAACGCCATCATCGACGCGGTCAAGAACACCCTCGACAAGACCCCGCCGGAGCTCGCCGCCGACATCATGGACAAGGGCATCGTCCTGACCGGTGGTGGCGGGCTGCTGAAGGGGCTCGACGAGCGCCTGAAGCACGAGACCGGCATGCCGATCCACATCACCGAGAACCCCCTGTCCTCGGTGGCCATCGGGTCCGGCAAGTGCCTCGAGGAGTTCGAGGCGCTGAAGAAGGTGCTCATCTCGAGCTCGCGCCACTGATGTACCAGCGTCGCAAGGCGCGCGTCCTCCTCGTCGTCCTGATCGTCACCGCGCTGGTGCTGATCACCGTGGACTTCCGCAGCGGGGACGGCGGGCCGCTCGATCGGCTCCGGGGGGTGGCGACCACGGTCGTGCGGCCCATCCAGGAGGGCATCGCCACGCTGGTGCGTCCGCTCGGGGATGCCGTCGGCGGCGTCACCGACATCTTCTCGGTCCGGGCGGAGAACGAACGCCTGCAGGCGCGCCTCGAGACCTTGGAACAGCGCACCCGCTCGGCGCTCGACCTCGAGCGTGAGAACACCGAGCTGCGTGAACTGCTCGAGATCCGGGACCGGGCCGAGCTCGTGACCGTCGGAGCTCGCACCGTCGCGCTCGGTGCGAGCGACTTCGAGTGGACCATCACCATCGACGCGGGCACCGACGAAGGTGTCGAGCGGGGCATGCCGGTGATCAACGGCGATGGTCTGGTCGGCCGTGTCGTCCAGACCACGGCGAGCGCCTCCCGGGTGCTGTTGACCATCGACCCCACCTTCTTCGCCGCCGTTCGGACCTCGACCACGGGCGAGACCGGCACGGTGCAGGGGCGGGGTGGCGAGCCGCTGGTCTTCTCCGTCACCGACCCTGAAGCTGAACTCGAGGTCGGGCAGGAGCTGGTGACGTCGGCGTACAGCAACAGCCAGTACCCCGAGGGCATCCCGATCGGGACCATCGCCAGGGTGGGGGAGTCGACCACCGCGCTCACCCGCGACGTGACCGTCCGCCCCTTCGTCGACTTCACCCGCCTCCACGAGGTGCTCGTGGTGGTCGACGCGCCGGTGCAACCGCTGCCGCCGTTCCAGGACCTCGACGAGCTCGAGGTGCGTGTCCCCGACGTCGAGCCGTTCGTCGACATCGAGGACCTCCAACGTCAGGTGGAGGAGGAGGCCGAGGCGGAGCGTCAGGAGGCTGAGGCTGAAGCTGAGGTCGAGGGTGAAGTGCCGGTCGAGGATGACCAGTGATCGTACGGACGGCGGCGATCGGTCTGCTGTTGCTCACCGCCGCTGTGCTCCAGACGGCCCTGTTCCCGGCGATCGGGCTCGGGGGGTTCCGTCCCAACCTGCTGCTGCTCGTGGTGCTCGGTGTGGCCCTGCGCGACGGCGCGCTGCCGGGGTTGCGCGTCGGGTTCGCGGCTGGACTCATCGCCGACCTGCTCACCACGCAGGCACCCGTCGGGCTCGCGGTGCTGGTGCTCACCGGCATCGGCTACACCGTGGGGGCGGCTCGGCCCTACCTCGCGCCGGGTTCGATCACCGCGCCGCTGCTGCTCGCGTTCACCTCGGGGCTGCTCGGCACGGCCGGGTACGGCGTGCTGTCCGCGCTCCTCGGTGAGTCCCGCGTCACCTTCGAGCTGCTGGTCCAGGCGTCGGTCGGTGTCGCGGTCTTCAACACGCTGCTCGCGCCGATCGTGCTCGGCCTGGTCCGGCGCCTGTCCGATCGTTTCCCGCTCGACGGGTCCGCCGCGCTCGCCTGACCGGGGTCGCGAGGATCCCGCCCGGGCCGACCCGGCCTCGCTGGTACCGTCGGACGTGGCTCCGCGAACCGCTCCGGCGTGCGGACCGTCCCCTGCCTCGCCTCCTCCCGCTCCTCGAGCGCGGGGACACCACCCGACCGAGCGCGACCCCGCGGGGCACCTGACTTGGCGACGACCGACCCCACGAACAACGCGCTGCGGCTGACCGTCCTGACGGTGGTCATCGTCGGCCTCTTCCTGGCGCTGTTCTCGCGCCTGTGGTTCCTGCAGATCCTGGCGGGGGACCGGTACTCGTTGGCGGCCGAGCAGAACCGTGTCCGGACCGTGGTCACCGAGGCCCCGCGCGGGCGGATCCTCGACGCCGCAGGGCAGGAGCTGGTCGGCAACCGGCCGGCGCTGACGATCTCGGCCGACCGCCAGGTGCTGCTCGATGGTCTCGGTGAGCCGGTCGACGCCGGTGCTGACCGCGTGCTCGAACGTCTGTCGACCCTGCTGCGTCTCGATCGCGCTGAGATCATCGAGCGGCTCACGTCCCGGCGGTACAGCACCTTCCGTCCGATCCCGATCGCGATCGACGTGGCGCCCGAGATCGTCTACGCCGTCCGCGAGCAGCAGGAGCTGTTCCCCGGGGTGGTCGCCGAGAGCCTGCCGGTGCGCACCTACCCCCAGGGGCAGCTCGGTGCGCACCTGGTCGGCCGCCTCGGCGAGATCTCCGAGGCCGAGCTCGACGAGGAGCCCTACGCCGGCGAGTACCGGCCGGGGGAGTTCGTGGGTCGGGGTGGGCTCGAACAGGTCTACGAGCCCGATCTGCGGGGCGACGCGGGGGATCGACGGCTCGAGGTGAACCGCTCGAACCGGGTGGTCGGGGTGCTCCAGGACCGCGAACCGGTGCCCGGTGGCGACCTCGTCACCTCGATCGATCTCGACCTGCAGGCGGCCACCGAACGGTTGCTCGCCGAGGGCATCCTCGCCAGCCGTCGCAACGTCCACACCGAGTCGGGTCGCAACCTGCCCTCGACCGCCGGGTCCGCCGTCGTGCTGGACGCCGATGACGGCTCGGTGCTGGCCCTGGCGTCCTACCCGACCTACGACCCTCGCGAGTTCGTCGGTGGGGTCAGCCAGCGGTACTGGGACGAGGTGAACGACGAGGACAACGAGCAGCCGCTGATCAACCGCGCCATCCAGGCGGCGTACCCCCCGGGCTCGGTGTTCAAGACCGTCACGGGTGCGACCTACATGGAGGCGGGCCGGATCGGGCCGAACGGCACCGTGAACTGCCGGAACTCCTACGAGCTCGGCGGGATCACGTTCCGGAACTGGAACACCGCCAACGAGGGCCCGATGGACCTCTCGACGGCGTTGATGCGCTCCTGCGACACCTACTTCTACGAGCTCGCTCACGCCCAGTGGCGGGTCGAGCAGGCCCAGGGCGAGGACGTCGACGAGGTGCTGCCGCAGGTGGCGCGTCGCTTCGGGTTCGGGCGCACGCTCGGGGTCGACCTACCCGGCGAGGCGGCCGGCGTCGTGCCGTCCCGCGAGTGGCGCCGGGAGTACTGGGAGCGCGCGCGTGAGACCTACTGCGAGCTCGCCGAGACGTTGCCGCCGGGGTACGGCCGTGACGTCAACGCCGACCTCTGCGTGTCGGGTGGCACCTGGCGTGGTGGTGACGCGATCAACAGCTCCATCGGGCAGGGCGATGTGCAGGCCACCCCGTTGCAGGTCGCGGCGTCGTACGTGGCGATCGCCAACGGCGGCACCCTCTACCAGCCGCTGATCGGTCAGCGCGTGGTCGGTCCCGACGGGGCGACCGTCCGCGAGATCCAGCCCGAGGTGCTCGGTGAGCTCGGGCTCGACGAGGCCGAGATGCGCGCCATCCGCACCGGCCTCGAGCGGGTGGTCATGGACGACCGGGGGACCGCGCGCGGCGCGTTCACCCGAGGACGCGCGTTCCCGCTCGGTGAGATCCCCGTGGCCGGCAAGACCGGTACCGCCGAACTCAAGCCACTGGTGCCGTTCGCCTGGTTCGCCGGGTACGCGCCCGCCGACGATCCCGAGATCGTGGTGGTGGTCAACGTCGAACAAGGTGGCGGTGGCTCGCAGACCGCAGCGCCGCTCGCGCGCACCATCATGGAGCACTACTTCGGCGTCACCGACGCCGACGAGGCGGAGTTCGTCGAGGGCGACCGCATCAACAACTGACCGCGGACGGACGATCCGGGAGGAGGTGTACGTGGAGGTCGGGTTCGGGCAGGACCGCGTCGAGCGGCTGCAGCGCGAGCGGGTCGCGTCGCGTTGGCAGGAGGCGTACGCGCCGATCAAGCACCTCGACCCGGTCCTGGTGCTGACCGCGCTCGCGCTCGCCGGCGTCGGCATGGTGGCCATCTACTCGGCCAAGGTGCAGACCCTGAGCGAACAGGGTTTGCCGTCGATGTTCTACCTCTCACGGCAGCTCATCGGTCTGGTGCTCGGCATCGGCGCGATGGCCGTCGCCGCCGTCGTCGACTACCGCCAGCTGCGCACCTACGCGGCCGCGATCTACGGCATCGCGGTCGTCCTACTCGCGCTGGTGCTCACCCCGCTCGGCACCGCCGCCGGCGGCTCGACGCGGTGGATCACGATCGCCGGCTTCCCGATGCAGCCCTCCGAGCTGGCGAAGATCGCGGTGCTGATCGCCCTCGCCGCGGTCCTGCACGAGCGCAAGGGGGAACCCGGCCTGCCCACGGTGGGGGTGTGCCTCGCCATCACCGCGGTGCCGTTCGGTCTGGTCTTCCTCCAGCCCGACCTCGGCACCTCCATCGTCTTCATCTGGCTCTGCGGCGTGCTGTTCGTCATCGGTGGGGTGCAGGGGCGCTACCTGGCCGAGCTCGGCGTGGCCGCCACCGCGGCGATCGCCGGGGTCTTCCGAGCCGATGTGATCCAGGACTACCAGCTCGAACGGTTGACCTCGTTCCTCAACGCCGGCGACCCGTCGCTCGCGCAGGGGCCGGCGTTCCAGACCCGGCAGTCGATGATCGCCATCGGCTCGGGACAGTTCGGGGGCAAGGGGCTCTTCGAGGGCACCCAGACCTCGCTGTCCTACGTGCCGGAGAACCACACCGACTTCATCTTCACCGTCATCGGTGAGGAGTTCGGTTTCATCGGTGCGCTGGTCGTGCTGGGGCTCTTCCTCACCCTGATCTGGCGTGGTCTGCGCATCGCGGTGCTCGCCAAGGACCTGTTCGGCACGTTGCTGGCCACCGGGGTGGTCGCCATGCTCGCCCTGCAGGTCTTCGTCAACGTCGGTATGACGGTCGGCATCATGCCGGTGACGGGCATCCCGTTGCCCTTCATCAGCTACGGCGGCACCTCGCTGATCGTCTGGTTCGCGATCGTCGGGCTGCTGTTGAACGTCCACATGCGCCGCTTCTAGCCGGCACGGTGCCGCGGGAGCGGAGCGTCGCCACGTTCCCCCTGCTCGACGAGGTAGGGGCACGGTCGGGTCCGTAGCGTCTCGCGAACGCCTGACCCCTCCGTCGTCGTCCCTGGATCCTCGATGAGCTCCCTCGCGCCCGCCGAGACGCGCACCCACCTGCGTCAGTTGGAAGCGGAGTCGATCCACATCATCCGTGAGGTGGTCGCCCAGTGCGAGCGGCCGGTGATGATGTACTCGATCGGCAAGGACTCCTCGGTGATGCTCCACCTGGCGAGGAAGGCGTTCTTCCCGGGTGGGTTGCCGTTCCCGTTGCTGCACATCGATACGACGTGGAAGTTCCGGGAGATGATCGCGTTCCGGGATCGGACCGCGGCTGAGCTCGGGCTGGACCTGATCGTGCACACCAACGAGGAGGCCCGTGCCGAGGGCATCAACCCGTTCGATCACGGGTCGCAGAACTACACCGATCTGATGAAGACCCAGGCGCTCAAGCAGGCGCTGTCCGCCGGCCGCTTCGATGCGGCGTTCGGTGGGGCGCGCCGGGACGAGGAGAAGTCGCGGGCCAAGGAGCGGGTGTTCTCCTTCCGTGATCGTCACCACCGGTGGGATCCGAAGAACCAGCGGCCCGAGCTGTGGCAGCTCTACAACGGCCGGGTGGGTGCAGGGGAGTCGGTCCGGGTCTTCCCCCTGTCGAACTGGACCGAGCTCGACATCTGGCAGTACATCTGGCTCGAGGACATCCCGATCGTGCCGCTGTACTACTCGGCGTCGCGCCCCACCGTCCAGCGCGACGGGGTGACGATCATGGTCGACGACGACCGGTTCCGGTTCGAGCCTGGTGAGGAGCCCGAGGAGCGCTGGATCCGCTTCCGCACCCTCGGGTGTTACCCGCTGTCGGGTGCGGTGGAGTCCCGGGCGACCACGCTGCCGGACATCATCCAGGAGATGCTGTTGGCGACCCGGTCGGAGCGTGAGGGTCGGGTCATCGACTACGACCAGTCGGGCTCGATGGAGGAGAAGAAGCGCGAGGGGTACTTCTGATGATCGTGCACCTAGGGAGGCGCAACTGATGGCGCACCAGAGCGAGCTGATCGCGACCGACATCGAGGCCTACCTCGCCGAACACGAGCAGAAGGACCTGCTGCGGCTGCTGACCTGCGGGTCGGTCGATGACGGCAAGTCGACGCTGATCGGCCGGTTGCTGCACGACTCGGGGATGATCTACGCCGACCACCTCGCGGCGCTCGAGTCCGACTCGGTCACCTCCGGTACCACCGGGGACCAGGTGGACCTCGCGCTGCTGATGGACGGGCTGAAGGCCGAGCGTGAGCAGGGCATCACCATCGATGTGGCTTACCGCTACTTCTCGACCGCCCGGCGCAAGTTCATCATCGCCGACACCCCCGGTCACGTGCAGTACACCCGCAACATGGTGACCGGTGCGTCGACAGCGCAGCTGGCGATCATCCTGGTCGACGCCCGCTACGGCATCCTGGAGCAGACGCGCCGGCACTCCTCGATCGCGGCGCTGCTCGGGATCCGGCACGTGGCGGTCGCGGTGAACAAGATGGACCTCGTCGACTGGTCGCAGGGCCGGTTCGTCGAGATCCGCGACGACTACGCCGCACTGGCCGAGCAGCTCGGGCTCGAGGACCCCTACGTCCTGCCGCTGTCGGCGTTGACCGGGGCCAACGTGGTGGACCCGGCCGCCGAGATGCCGTGGTTCGAGGGCCCGCCGCTGATGGAGCACCTCGAGACCGCCGACGTCCGCCGCGACGTCGATCTCGACCACCTGCGCTTCCCCGTGCAGCTGGTGGTGCGTCCCGATCTCGATTTCCGCGGCTTCGCGGGCACGGTGGCCGCCGGCAGCCTGCGCCCGGGCGATCCGGTCGTGGCGGTGCCCTCGGGGGTGCGCTCGAGCGTCGCGCGCCTGATGAGCTTCGACGGCGACCTCGAGGTGGCAGGTCCGGGCGACGCGATCACGGTCACCCTGACCGACGAGATCGACGTGTCCCGCGGAGACCTGCTGGTCACCCCCGGCGACGAGCCCCTGCGCGCGCACGACGTGGACGCCACGGTCGTGTGGATGGCCGACCGACCCGCTCGCCCCGGTGCCACCTACCTGCTGCAGACCACCAGCGGCCGCTCGAACGTGTCGCTGCGGACCATCGAACACCGCATCGACATCGCCTCGCTCGACGAGGTCGACGCCGACCAGCTCGAGCTCAACGACATCGCCCGGTGCGGACTGACCGTCGACCGCGAGCTGGTCTTCGACCCGTACGACCAGCAGCCGACCACCGGCTCGTTCATCCTCATCGACCGGTTGACCAACGCCACCGTCGCCGCGGGCATGCTGCACGGACCGTCCTCGTCCTGGGATCGGCAGGCGCCCTCCGGCGTCGTCCACCACCGCTCGGAGATCACCTCGGCCGAGCGCGCCGCCCGCCTCGGCCAGTCGCCGTGCACGGTGCTGTTCACCGGCCCCACGGGTGCGGGCAAGACCACGCTGGCCGCCGCCGTGGAACGGCGTCTGTTCGACCGTGGGCGGACCCTGCTGCGTCTCGACGGCGAGAACCTCCGGCTCGGGCTCTCCCGGGACCTGGGGTTCGTCAACGCCGACCGGTCCGAGAACCTGCGCCGCGCCGCCGAGGTCGCCGTCATCGCCGGCCGTCAGGGGCTGATCACCCTCCTGGCCGTGCAGGCACCCGAGGCCGCGGTCCGCGACCGTGCCCGCGACCTGATCGGACCGGCCCGCTTCATCGAGGTCGCGCTCGACGCCCCCGAGGAGGTCCGGCGGCACCGTGACCCGCAGGGCTTGTACGCCGCCGCCGACCGTGGCGAGGAGGTGCACGTGCCGGGCGCGAACACCCCCTACGAGCGCCCGAGCGACCCCGACCTGCGGCTCGACACCGCCGAGCGCAGCCTCGAGGAGTCCGCCGACGCTGTCGTCGAACTGCTGGCGGCCCGTGGCTTCCTCGGCGACAGCTGATGGCGACCGACGCGCCGCGTTCGCGCCACATCGTCCGAGCCGACGGCCACGTCACCGGCGCCGACCGGCGTCGGGTCCTCGGCCACGGCCCGCTGACGGTCTGGTTCACCGGTCTGTCGGGGTCGGGCAAATCCACCCTGGCGTTCGCGGTCGAGCAGGCCCTGATCGCCGACGGCATCGCCGCCTACGTGCTCGACGGGGACAACGTCCGCTTCGGACTGAACCGCGACCTCGGGTTCTCACCCGACGACCGGGCCGAGAACATCCGACGCATCGGCGAGGTCTGCCGCCTCATGCACGACGCCGGGCTCATCGTGCTGACCGCGTTCATCTCCCCCTACCGGGCCGACCGGCAGCAGGTCCGCGACCTCCACCCCGACGGCGGGTTCGTCGAGGTCCACGTCGACACCCCGCTCGAGGTGTGCGAGCAGCGCGACGTCAAGGGCCTGTACGCCAAGGCCCGCGCCGGCGAGATCCCGGACTTCTCCGGCATCAGCGCCCCCTACGAACCCCCGGATGACCCCGAGCTGCGGCTCGACACCAGCCAGCTCGACCTCGACGCCTGCGTGGCAGCGATCCGCGCCGACCTGGCCGAACGTGGGACCCTGGCTTCCGGGGACCCGGAGGGTTGACGTGTGGGTCGCCGGAGGATGAGCGGCAGCTGGAAGGTCGGACGAGCCTCGCTAGCCTCCGCCCGGTGACCTTGGACCCAGCTGCTGCCGCCCGCCCCGTCCCTGCCTCCACGGGTGCGGCCGAGCGACCGCGGGTGGCGGTCGTGGTCCCGGCCCACGCGCCCTCGGAGGAGCTGCGGCAGGCCGTCACGGCCCTCGCCGCGTGTGACCCGCCGGCGGACGAGCTCGTGGTCGTCGTCGACGGTGGTGACCCGGCGGTCGAACGTCTCGTCGCCCCGCTCGTCGACCGGGTGCTCGTCCGGGAGGGGAGAGGGGGACCCGCCGCAGCCCGCAACGACGGCGCCGCGGTGACCACCGCCGAGATCCTCTACTTCGTCGACTCCGACGTGGTCGTGCCGCGCGACGCCATCAGGCAGCTCCAGGAGCACTTCGCCGCGCGGCCCCACGTCGACGCCGTCATCGGTTCCTACGACGACGACCCGCCCGCGGGCGGTGTCGCCTCGCGTTACAAGAACCTGCTCAACCACCACGTGCACCAGACCGCCAAGCGGGGCGCCGAGACCTTCTGGGGCGCGTGTGGCGCGGTCCGACGGCGGGCCTTCGAGCGCGTCGACGGGTTCGACGAGCGCTACACCCGACCGTGCATCGAGGACATCGAACTCGGGTACCGCATGCGTGCTGCGGGCAGCCGCATCGAGGTGCTGCACACGCTGCAGGTGACCCACCTCAAACGCTGGACGGCGCGGGGCATGGTGACCGCGGACGTCCGCGATCGTGCGGTGCCGTGGAGCGAGCTCATCCTCGACGGCCACGGCTTCATCGACGACCTCAACGTCTCGCGCGTGCAACGGCTCAAGGTCACGATCGCCTGCGCCACGGTGGTCGCGGCGCTGGCGGGCGTCGCCGGGGTGCGCCCGGCGCGACCCGCCGCGGCCGTGGGACTGGCCACCTCAGCAGCCCTCGACGCGCGGTTGCTGCGGTTCTTCGCGGACAAGGGCGGTCGGAGGTTCGCCCTCGGGGCGGGGGCGTGGCACTGGCTGTCGTACCTCTACAGCGCCGCGGCGTTCGCGTTCGTCGTGTCGCGTCGCGTCCTGACCGGCCCCCGGTGAGCGCCGATCCGTTCGAGGTCCTCCTCGGCTCCGTCGTCGACGGGGGGTACTGCATCGGCTGCGGACTGTGTGCCGCGGTCCCCGACGCGCCGCTGCGCATCCGGATGACCGAGGAAGGTGTGTACCGGCCCGAGCTCGTCGCCGATCCCTCCGTGGTGACCCGAGGGGCGGCGTCCACCGCCGTGCTGAGCGTCTGTCCGTTCACGGCGGAGGGACCGCACGAGGACCAGCTCGCAGCCGAGCGCTTCGCTCCCGCGCCGCACCGCTCCGACCTCGGTTACCACCTGGCGACGTACGCGGGGTACGTCGCCGAGGGGGACTACCGGCGGGAGGGCAGCTCGGGCGGGCTGGCCAAGTGGCTGCTCGCGGAGCTGCTGCGGACCGACCTCGTCGACCGCGTGATCCAGGTCGCACCCGCCGACCCACAGGACGAGGACCCGCGGCTGTTCACCTACACGATCGCCGACGATCTCGAGACGCTGCGACGTGGGAGCCGAGCGGCCTACTACCCGGTGGAGCTGTCGTCGGTGATCGCCACCGTGCGCGCAGAACCGGCCCGTTACGCGATCACCGGCGTGCCGTGCTTCATCAAGGGGCTGCGCCGGCTCGCGGCCACCGATCCGGTTATCGCCGATCGGGTGCGCTTCACCGTCGGGATCATCTGCGGTCACCTCAAGACCACGGGGTACGCCGAATCGCTCGGGTGGCAGCTCGGCGTGCCGCCCGACCGCCTCGGCGGTATCGACTTCCGCACCAAGATCCCGGGGCGCACGGCCCGCGAGAAGGGCGTGACCGCCGTCGACCGCCAGGGTGAGCCGAGCCAGCCCCGGGTCGTGCAGGAGCTGGTCGGTACCAAGTACCCGTACGGGTTCTTCCGGGCGAGCGCCTGCGACTTCTGCGACGACGTCCTCGCGGAGACCGCTGATGTCGCGGTGGGCGACGCGTGGCTGCCCGAGTACGTGGGCAGCGGCAACAGCGTGGTGGTGACCCGACACCCGCGGATACAGGAGCTCGTGACCGGCGGCATCGCCGCCGGCCGGCTCCACCTCGAGACCATCACGCCCGATGCGGCGGCCGCCACGCAGGCCGGCGGGCTGCGCGACCGGCGCGAGGGGCTGGCCTACCGGCTCGCACTGACCGAGCGGCAGGGGCGGTGGCACCCACCGAAGCGGGTCGCTCCCTCCACCGACCTGCCGCTGGTCGCACGTCTGCTGTACCGCCTCCGCCGGATCCTGGCGCGTCGCAGCGCCGCGGTCTTCCGCGACGCGCGGGCGCGGGGGGACCTGGCGCGTTTCGTGCGACGGATGCGCCCCTGGACCGAGCTGTACGAGCTCGTGGTCCGGGTGGGCAAGCTCCGTGGGCGGCTCGCCGGGGCGCTCGCAGGCGTCCGTGCCCGTGTCCGCTCGTGAGCCGTCGGCGGTGGTGACCGCCCCCGACATCTCGGTCGTCGTCCCGGTCCTCGACGACCCGGAGGGCATCGACCGAACGGTGGCCTCGCTGCACCTGCAGACGTTGCCCACGTCCCGGTTCGAGGTGCTCGTCGTCGACAACGGTTCGCGTGATCGGACCCGAGCGGCCGCGGTGGCGATCGCTGCCGCGGGTCCGGCGACGGTGGAGGTGCTGGTGGAGGACCGCGTGCGGACCTCCTACGGGGCTCGGAACGCCGGTATCGACGCTGCCCGTGGGTGGTTGGTGTGCTTCCTCGACGCCGATGAGACCGTCCCTCCCGATCACCTCGAGCGGGTGCTGAGCGCGGTCGAGCGGGAAGGCCTCGACTACGCCGGGTGTCCCGTGGAGATCGTGGTAGACCGCCCGACCGTGGCGGCCTGCCACAACCGACTCTTCGGCTTCCCGGTGGCCGACTACCTGGCGTCGGGGTGGGTCCCGACCTGCTGCCTCACGGTGCGGCGCAGCGTCATCGACCGCATTGGCCCGTTCGATGCTGCGCTGACCTCCGGCGGCGACGCGGAGTTCGGCCGCCGAGCGGCCGAAGCCGGGGTCCGTCAGGGCCTGATCGTCACGACCGCGGTCAGCCATCCGGCGCGTGGTTCCGTGGCGGCGCTGACCCGCAAGACCCGCCGGACCGCCCGGGGCAAGCGCCAGCTCGCCGCCAGGGATCCCCGCCACCGACACGTGGTACGGGGCTACGCCTCGTGGGAGCGGCTCCGCCCGCTGGCGCCGTGGTGGGTCCGGGCCCAGCTCGCCGCAGCCGGTCTGCCGAGCGGGTGGCGACACACCCTCGGGGTCGTCGCGTTGAAGTCCTGGCTCGACGTCGTCCGCCTCGGCACCGTCGTGACCGACGCGGTGGGCGAGCGGGTCGGTCCGCGCCGTCGCGGGCTCGTCGACTGAGCTGTGGTCAGGCGTCGAGGGTCGCGGCGGCCCGACGCCACATCGCCTCGGTGCGCGCTCGCAGGTCGGCCGCCCGCCGGTCGAGGTCGGCGGCCCGCTCGGCGCGGACGTCCGGGTCGCCCAACGTCGTGACGGCGTCGAGCAGACCGTCGCGGTCCTCCACCTCGAACAGCAGGTCCGGGACGCCGTGATCTGCCATGAGGGCTGGGTACTTGTGGCTCCAGCCGAGGGCCAACGCCGGCACCCCCTGGAGCAGGCTCGAGACCAGCCCGTGGTACCGGGACGCGACGACCAGGTCGGCCACGCCGAGTAGCCGCTTCACGTCCAGCGGGTCGTCGGGGGCGACGATCTCCGGAGGCCTGGGCAGCGCGCCCGCGAGCGAACGGATGAGCTCAGCGTCCTTCTTGGCGTTGACGATCAGCACGAACGGCCGCGCACCGCGCTGCTCGAGCTCGGTGAGCAGTTCGACCAGCACGCGCTGGTAGGCGGCCGCCCGGTCCGGCGGCATGCGGTCGACCATCCGGAAGTTCGGCACCACGCACGTGCGGCCACCGAAGCGACCGCGCTGGTCGCTCGACGCCTCGACCTGGAGGAGACAGGTGAAGTCCGGCGCCAGCTCGACCGGCGTGTCGACACCGAGGTCGAGCAGGGCCTGCCGCGAGACCTCGTCACGGGCGAATGCCAGCTGCACCTGCGCGAGGAGTGCCGCTCCGAGTTCGCGTGTCCGAGGTGCGTCGAACGGGCCGAACGCCTGGGGGAGCAGCACGATCGTCTTGCCCTGCCGGCGCCACCGGGTGTAGTCCCGGACCCGGTCCGCGAACGGTTCGAGCCGCTGCTGGTCGGAGTAGGCGAAGCCGGAGGCGTCGAGCACCGCGTCGATCTGCCGTTCGGCGACCAGGCCGAGGGGTCCGCGCACCCGGCTGGGGATGAGGTCACCGGCGGCGAGGCCGAGCGATCCGAACCGGTCGAAGCGCACCCGCTGGTGCACGCCGGCCCGGGCCCGAGCCTCGAACGAGGCAGCGTCCTGCGCCACCGAGACCGTCCACCCGCGCAGGTGGGATCGGGTCTGGTCGGCCACGGCGTGGAGCATCAGCTCGGCGCCCTTGTTGACCTCGTTGATGCCACAGAGTTCGAGGTGTCGACCGGGCACGACGGCTCCTGGGCTCGCGGGACGGCCTCGGGGAACGCTACCGGCGCGCCGGCAGGGTCCGTCCGTCACGGGAGGTCGTCGAAGACGAGGTGGGGTTCGAACCCGTCCGCGGTGACGCGGAGGATCGTCAGGTCGCTCCGCCGGTCGACGTGCTCCGCGAGGCCCGGTAGCTCGCGGACGTCGTCGCCCCAGACGAGCAGGTGGTCGACGTCAGCGGCTCGGAGCTCGGTACCGACCGCCGCGACGGTCTCCGCGTCCGGACGCCCGAGGTAGGTGCAGTCGGTGTGGAAGCACAGCAGGTGCGAGCGCTGCCAGCTGTCGATCGTGGCGACCCGGCCGAGCGACGGTGTGTCCTCGAGGGTCGCTGCAGCGACCGTGACCTCCTCGTGGGCGCCGACGCGAGGCAGCAGCCCGTGCGCCGCAGCGAGGACCATCAGGAGGATCGTCGCGGCGCCGACGGCCAGACCGAGGCGGCGGCTGCGCGCGAGCACCACGTCCAGTCCGAGCGCCGCGGCGGGGACGGCCGCGAGGATCGGGAACCACAGGTAGCGCTCGATGGCGATGATGGCGAGCAGACCGCCGGCCGCGACGGCGCCGGTCAGTAGCGGAGCGAACAGCGCGGACGACGCCCGACGTCTGCCGCCGACCACCGCGGCGAGGGCGAGCGCCGCCAGCAGCGCGAGCGGTGCCCCGCGGCGCAGGACCGACCCGACCGCGATCCGGGCGTTGGCCACCGCGAGCTCGGCCCGCTGGCTGGCATCGCGCTCACCGAGCTCGCCGCCGGTCCCAGCCGATCCCGCGTCCGATCGCAGCGGGATCGGCAGCTGCGACGGCTCCTCCCAGCCGCTCAGGCCACCAGCCCGGACGGGTTCGTGGAGCCCCGGCCGGTTGAACGGGTTCCCCGCCGATCCGGGCGCGACGAGGTCGGCGTTGAACCCGGCGGAGGTCGAGAACGTGGGTTCCCCCTCCGAGAGGCTGAGCACGACGGCCCAGCTGCCCCCCACCAGCGCGAACCCTGCGAGCAGCATGGCGGCGTGCCGAACCGCCCGGGCGAGTCGGCGATCGGCCTCCGGCGACGTGAGGACGTGGGTGAGCGCGATCAGCGGGATCGAGACGAGCACGACCGGGACGGCGTACGCCCGCGCCAGGTACGCCACCCCGGCCCACGCTCCCGCCCGCACCAGGAGCCAAGGGTCCTCGCGGACCTCGCGGCGCGTGGCCAGTTCGAGGCTGCGCAACAGGGCGCCGGCCATCAGGACGTCGGCGTACAGCCCGAACGAGGCGGCGTAGACCAACAGGGGAGCGGTGGCCACGAGCGCGAGGTCGGTCGCCCGCTCGCCGGCGCCAGCTCGGTGGGCGAGGGCTCGGAGGGGCACCAGGCAGGCGAGGGCGCCGAGCAGCAGCACCACCCGCAGTGCGAGCAGGTCCGGGACCCCGACGGCGAGGAAAGGGACGGCCAACCACGACAGCAACGGCCCCCAGTAGGCGTTGACGGCGTCGGCCCAGCTGCCCTGGAGCCACAGCCGGGCCACGATCGCGTACGACGGTCCGTCGGGGTTGCCGTAGTCACCGACCAGCGGCAGCGCGGCCAGCCACCCGAGGACCACGAGGGCCGGAGGCGCCAGCCGCCACGACCGTCCGGACGTACCCCGCGCAGCCGGCGCATCCACGTGGGTGGAGGTGGTCGCCACGGCGCCCTCCATCCCATCTTCGGTGCGTGTGCAGACGAGGGAGTCTAGGCCGGATCACCGCCGTCTCGGCGCGAGCCCACGACGACGAAGCGGGGCCGGACGGGCGTTGGACCTGCGTCGCGGTGCTGTCGCAGCTCGGTACCGTTCCAGCCGACCTGAGCCGACGCGACAGCCGACACGACGCCGGGGGACGAGGTGGAGTCTGGTGGCGTCGACCGCCGGCCGCGGGTCGTGCTCGCGTCCGTGCAGGGCCGCGACAGCCTGCGGCCGCAGGACGCCGCCGCGCTCGAGCGGATCGCGCAGATCACCTTCCACGCCGGTCCGGATCGGATGACCCCCGACGAGATGGTCGCCCGGTTCGCGGACGCCGAGGTGGTCGCGCTGACACCGAAGGTGTCGCCGACCCTGACGGCCGACATCATCGACCGCCTGCCCCGCCTGCGGGCCATCGCGTTGCACGCCACGGGCTTCGACTTCATCGACATCGACGCGCTCGACCGCCGCGGGATCCTGCTCTGCACCCTCCCGGACTACTCGACCCAGGCGGTGGCCGAGCAGTCCATCGGCCTGATGCTGATGCTCTCGAGCCGTGCGCACCTCGGCAACGACCGGTCCCGCGGCCGCGTCCACGCCGGCACGTCGCTCCGCGGCTTCGAGCTCGCTGGACGCACGCTCGGGCTCGTCGGTTGCGGTCGCATCGGCAGCCGGGTCGCCCACCTCGCCCAGGGGATCGGGATGCGCACGATCAGCTACGACATCGCGCCGAAGCCCGTGCCGGGGGTCACCTACGTCGACCGTGCCGAGCTGTACCGACGCAGCCACGTGGTCAGCCTCCACTGCCCGTTGCCGTTCCGTGGCGGAGCCATCGTCACCGCCGAACAGCTCGCACTGATGCCCGAAGGCGCGGTGCTGATCAACTCGAGCCGCTGCCGACTGGTCGACGACGAGGCGGTCATCGATGCCATCCGGCGCGGTCACCTGCGGGGCTACGCCGTCGACGACGAGCACCTCGGTGGCGACCACGTGGACGATCTGCTCGCCGAGGGGCGCATCGTCCAGACCGGGCACTCGGCCTGGTGGACCGACGAGACCCTGGAACGCGGTGCCGAGATGTGGGCGGCGGCGATCCTCGCGCTCGCGACCGGGACGGCCGACGACGTGCTCGCGACGGGTGCGTTGCTCGGCGGCGCCGTCGGCTGACCGTCGTCAGCTGGTGCGGCGATCGCGCCGGGCATGGCGGAGGGGCCGCAGCGGCGCGAGTCGCAGCGAGCGGGCCGCAGCGGAGGCCGCGGCGAGGTAGCGCCCGTCGCGTGCGGAGGTGCGCGCGTGCTCGGCGAGCAGCCGCGCGAACGCCGTCGGGTAGGTGGCGAGCAGCTCGCCGTGGACGTCGAGCAGCTGCTGGAAGCTGGCCTGCCGGAGCTGGGGATCGCCGGACAACCGGGGACCGTCGTGGGCGCGCAGCTCGTAGGTCACGTCCTCGACACCGACGAGGGAACAGACCGCGTTCAGGCGCCAGAACAGCTCGGTGACCACGCGCGAGCGGAAGGATTCGTCGAACCCGTCGACGGCGAGCAGCGCCTCGCGCGGGACCACCAGCGTCTGCTTGCTGAAGTACGAGCGTCCGGGTTCCAGCGGCTCGAGCGAGAAGCGGCACCCACGGGGCAGCAGCCGCGGCGGGGTCCGCACCTCGCGTGTGTCGCCGTGCTCGTCCACGACGGCCACCGACGACAGCACGCCGATCGGTTCGGGCGCGTCCGTGCTCGCGTGCACCTCGAGCGATCGCGACAACCAGTCGGGGTGGACCCGGTCGTCGTCGTCGAGGAACGCCAGGAAGCGCGTGCTCGCCAGCGAGATGCCGAGGTTGCGCGCCGCCGATACGCCGCGTGACCGCAGGTGCCGGACGACCCGCAGCCGCGGGTCGGCGGGCAGCAGCACCGGATCCCGTGAGCCATCGTCGACGACCAGCACCTCGACGGGGACATCGCGCTGCGCGAGCGCGCTGTCGATCGCCTCGGTCACGAGGTGGTGACGGTCCCGTGTGGGGACGACGACCGTGACGGCGTCGGTCACCGGCCCGGCAGCGGTGCGGCCTTGCCCGGCACGCCCCGCCCAGCGGTGTCCGCGCCTGGCCGGACCTCCTCGTGGTACTCCGCGTCGGTGTTGACCTTCCACGGGTCCCAGTCCTCGCCGAGCAGGTTCCGCGCGGCGAGCAGGGCGGCCATCATCGAGTGGTCCTGGTTGTTGTACTTGTGCATCCCGTTGCGCCCGACGGTCTGCAGGTTCGGCACGGCCTCGTCGAGCCAGACCCGGATGGCCTCGACGTTGGCGGCGTAGTGCTCGTCGTAGACGGGGTAGGCCCGACGCATCCGGACCACCGTCGCGTCGAGGACCTCGGCGGGGTCGACCAGACCGATCCGTGCCGACTCCTCGATGCCCATCGCGATGAGGGTCTCGTCGTCGGTCTCCCACAGGTCGAGGTCACCGGCGGTGGTGAAGTACTCGAGCCCGAGCGCCGTCCGGGAGGCGTCGGGGACCATGTGGGGCGACCAGTTCTTGTAGTTCTGGATGCGACCGAGCTGGACCTCGGGCTCGTGGATGTAGATCCAGTTGTCGGGGAAGACCTCCTCGCGGTCGACCACGAGCACGATGGTGAGGTAGTCGCGGTACTCGAGGAGATCGGCCGCCTCACGCACGTGGTCGGGGGCAGGGGGATCCATGATCTGGACCAGCTGCGAGAGCGGCATCGAGGTCACGTAGTCGGTGCCGTGCACCTGCCGTCGGCCGTCGGCGTCCTCGACGGTGACGCTCATCACGCCCGCATCGTCACGGTCGATGCCCACCACGCGCGTGCCCATCCGCACCGGGTTGCCGGCGGCCTCGACCTGCGCCGCAGCGTGCTCCCACATCTGGCCCGGACCCAGCCGCGGGTAGGCGAAGGTCTCGATCAGGGTCTTGATCACCGGCGCGTCGCCGCCGCGTCGCCGCCGTTCCCAGGGCATCGTCGGGAGGGCGTTGCGGACGGCGGACAGCAGCGAGAGCCCCTTGATCCGCTGCGCCGCCCAGTCCGCCGAGATCTCGGTGCACGGCCGTCCCCACACCTTCTCGGTGTAGGTCTTGAAGAAGATGCGGTACAGGCGCCAGCCGAAGTGGTTGACGGTCCAGTCCTCGAAGCTGCGCACGTCACGGCGCGGGAGGGCTCTGGCTTTCAGGTAGGACAACACGCACAGGACGGATTCGAACAGACCGAGCTTGCGCAGGGCGTCGCTCGCCTTCAGCGGGTAGTCGAAGAAGACCCCCCGGTAGTAGATGCGCGACATACGTTCGACGTGGAGCCACTCCTGCGCGGGCAGGATCTCGTGCCAGAGCTTCTCGACCTCGTCGGCCTTGGTGAAGAAGCGGTGACCGCCGATGTCGAACCGGTACCCGCCGTGATCCTCGGTGCGCGAGATCCCGCCGACCTTGTCCGGGTCCGCCTCGAGCACCTCGACGTCGACCCCTTCACGGGTGAGCACCCACGCCGCCGTGAGCCCGGCGGGCCCGGCGCCGACGACGACCACGGTGCGGTCGTCGCCCCGGTCGGCAGCGGGCGAGGGGGTGGGGGATCCGGCCATGAGGGGTCCATCGTCGGTCTCGGGAGCAGGTCGCAGCGCGGTGGCGTCGGGAGCTGATCGAGGACGCCGAGGCCCGCGCCGGCCCCCGGCACGCCGAGCCTACGGACCGCCCCCTGGCGCGGCACGTCCGACTGCCCGCCGGTTCCCCTCACGGGTGCGCGAGGGTGGTGCCCACTACCCTCGGCGGTCCCGTCGACGACCGCCACCCGCTCGGAACCCCGTGTTCACCTCGCTGCGCCGTTGCCTGGTCCTGCTCGGGCCGGAGGGGCGTGCCCGATGGGTCGCCGTGATCGGCCTGGCCATCGTCGTCGCGGGCCTCGAGGCGCTGAGCGCGCTGGTGGTCTTCGGGCTGCTGACCCGCATCACCAGCGAGGCCAGCGGGTTCGATCTGCCGGTGATCGGGGACCTCCGCGAGGTGTTCCCGGGCGCGAGCGAGACCACGATCATGACGGTCGTCGGCGTGCTCATCGTGCTGTTCTTCCTCGTGCGTGCGGCGATCGTCATCGGCCAGGCGTACCTGCAGTACCAGTCGGCGGAGGATGCGGGTGCCCGCCTCTCGACCCGGTTGTTCGCCGGCTACCTCGCGATGCCGCACACCTTCCACCTCCAGCGCAACTCCTCGGAGCTGGTACGCAACGCCTACGACAACGTCCGTCAGTTCTCGCGGGAAGCGCTGGTGCCCGCGGTCAAGCTGGTCTCCCACACGTGCGTGATCATCGGACTGAGCCTGGTGCTGGTGGCTACGAGTCCCCTCGCGACGCTGGCCGCGCTCGGCTTCCTCGGTCCGGTGACCTGGGCGATGACCCGCGTGGTCCACCCGCGGGTCAAGCGGCTCGGCTCGCGTGCGCAGGGCCACTCGCGACGGAGCCTGCAGACGTTGCAGGAGTCGCTCGAGGGGTGGCGCGACGTGACCGTCCTCGGTCGGCGACGGTTCTACGTCGACGCCTTCGCCCGCGAACGCGAGGGGCTGGCGCGGGCGAAGTACCTGCGTTCCACCGCCAGCGAGCTGCCCCGCATGGTGATCGAGACCGCGCTCATCCTCTTCATCCTCGGTTTCCTCGCGGTCAACGTCCTGATCTCCGGCGGCGCGCTCGAGGCCCTGCCCGTGCTCGGGTTGTTCGGCTACACCGCCGTGCGGATGCAGCCCTCCCTCCAGGAGGTGATGGTCGCCCTCAACTCGTTGAAGTTCGCCGAAGCGGGCATCAGCTTCGTCCACGAGGACGTGCTGCGGTTCCCCGCCCCGGAACGGGTCGACGACGAGGAGCTCGACCGCACGCCCCGGTTCCCGCTGACCGATGAGCTCCGCCTCGAGGGCGTGCACGTGCGCTACCCGGGGTCACACGAGGAGGCGCTCCGCGACATCGACCTCACCATCCGCGCGGGTGAGTTCGTCGGGATCGTCGGACCCACCGGGGGCGGCAAGTCGACGCTCGTGGATGTGCTGCTCGGCCTGCTCCCGCCGACCGAGGGCAGCGTGACCGTCGACGGGCAGCCGCTCGCCGAGCACACGGCCGGATGGCACGCCAACCTCGGGGTCGTGCACCAGAGCATCTTCCTCGCCGATACCTCGCTGCGTCGCAACATCGCGCTCGGTGTCGCCGAGGACGACGTCGACGACGACCGGGTGCGCGAGGCCGTCCGCCTCGCACAGCTCGAGGACTTCGTCGCGTCGCTCCCCGACGGGCTCGACAGCGTGGTCGGAGAACGCGGCGCGCGGGTCTCGGGCGGACAGCGGCAGCGCGTCGCGATCGCCCGCGCGCTCTACCGCCGACCCGGGGTGCTGATCCTCGACGAGGGCACGTCGGCGCTCGACCAGACCACCGAGGGGCAGCTGATGGATCAGCTCGAGCTGCTGCGGCGCGAGCGCACCGTCATCACCGTCGCCCACCGGCTCTCCACGGTCCGACGCTGCGACCGGGTGGTGCTGCTCGACGAGGGCCGCATCGTCGACGTCGCCCCCTTCGACGAGCTCGCGTCGCGGCACGCCCAGCTGCTGCAGGTGACCGCCTGATCCGAGGTGTCAGCTGCGACGGGCGCGGACGATCTCGCTGGCGAAGCCGTAGACGTTGGCGACCTGGGAGAGCACCAGCAGCGTCGCGAGCTTCCACGCGTCCGGACGACCGGTACGGAACGGAGCGGTGACCATGCGCCAGTAGAAGCGCGGTCCCTCGGGCCGGAGCCCGCCTCCGCCCACCGCCTGTCGGCGCCGGTGCAGGTCGTGGGCGCCACGTCCGTAGTTGGTCTGCTGCCGCCAGAACCCGCGCAGGTCCATCCGGTGTTCGTGGTCCACGATGGCGGTGGGGACGCGTCGGAGGGGACGGCCGTCGCGTGCCCACCGTTCGCACAGCTCACGGTCCTCGCCGCCGGGCCGGGGGAAGCTGTCGTCGAAGCCGCCGAGCGCGTGGAACCCGGCCGCCGGGACGGCGAGGTCGTTGGAGGCGAAGAACCGGCCACGGTCCTCGTCCGCGTACCAGTCGTAGAGGAAGGTCACCAACAGCTGGCTCGCCTCGGCGTACGGGTCGTCGAGCGCGTTGACCACGTCGCCGCCGAGCAGCGCCTCCGGCTCCCCGTGGTGGGCCGCGGTCAGCTCGCGCACCCAGTCGGGCCGGGGTCGGCAGTCGTCGTCGGTGAAGGCGAGCAACGCGCCCCGTGCCAGCGCCGCCCCGGCGTTCCGCGCCGCGGCCGGACCCGCGTTCGCCTGCCGATGGACGGTCACGTGGAGCTGCTCGGTGAAGGGCAGCGCGGCGGGAGCCAGCGGCTGCGGACTGCCGTCGTCGACGACCACCACGTCGAAGTGGTCCCGCGGCACGTCCTGTGCGGCGAGGGCCTCGAGGCAGGAGGTGAGCCGGTCGGCGCGACGGAACGCCGGTACGACCACCGTCACCACGGGGGTCGGTTGCGGGCGGGTGGCCGCGCTCACGCGGGTGGGACCGGATCGGTGAGCGCCGCCACGTCACTGCGTGTCAGGTGCTGCATGCGGTCCATCTCGAAGGTGGCGAGCACCTGCTTGGCCGGTCCCGGCCGCCCGAGGTAGCCGAGCACCTGGCCCCAGGCGTCGAGCAACAGCGCCACGAGCAGACCGGGCAGGATCCGTCGTCGCAGCTGGTGGTGGTGCTGGCCCTCGACGAGGTGCTCGCCCCGCAGGCGGCGCAGGCGCACCACCGGGATGAGCGGCGCGAGGGCGATGTAGATGGCCCGCTTGAGGTCGGACCAACCGGCCTGTTCGGCACGCTCGCAGCCGTAGAGACGGCCGGCGTTGACGCGCAAATCGGCCGTCGGTGCCAACCGGGAGGGGTTGGCGTGGGCGACCCGCGCCTCGCGCGCGAGGTACATGCGCCCGCCGTCGGCGCGGAGCAGGTCGTGCAGGTCGCCGTCGCGTCCGACGTGGGTGACCAGGTCGTCACCGAAGGCCTGCAGGACGGCCGTGCGGTAGGTGCCGTTGTGGCTCGGGACGTCGTGCATCTCGCCGGCCGCGGCCGGGTCGATCCACCACCCGTAGCCGAGCAGCAGGTTGGCCCAGCTGAGCGACCGTCGGGGGTTGGCGTTCTCCATGACCGATCCGACGCTCACCCAGGGGCCCGTGGTGTACGCGTCCACGATGGCCCGGGCCCACCCGGGCTGGACGTAGGCGTGGTCCTCGACGATCGCCACCACCGGGGCCCGGGCGGCGAGCACGCCGTGGGTCGCGGCGTGGTCGACGTTGTCGATCGCTCCGACGGGCACGAACCGGACGCCGTGGAAGCCGGTCAGCTCGCTCGCACGGGTGTCGGCGACGGCCGACTCGCGCGTGCAGACCACGAGCAGCTCGGTGCGCTCGGCGAGGTCCTGCTCGCGGACGTGCCGGACGCTGCGCCGGATCTGGGCGAAGTCGTGCGGGGTGACGATCACCACCGACAGCTCCGGGGGAGTGCTCACGGGGTCGGTCCTCACCTTGTGGACGTCGCGGTCAGCCGCGCGTAGAGCGCCTCGAAGCGGTCCACCGTCGCGGCCTCGGTGTAGCGCTGCTGCGCGAGCACGCGTCCGGCCGCGCCGAGGCGTTCGCAACGGTCGCGGTCGGTGACGAGCTCGGCGAGCGCGGCGGTCAAGGACCCTACCGAGCCGGGCTCGACCAACAGGCCGGTGCGGCCGTCCTCGACGACCTCGCCGGGACCGCCGATCGCGGTGGCGATGACGGCGGTGCCGCGCGCCATCGCCTCGAGCGTGACGTTGCCGAGCGGTTCGGGCCACCGGCCGGGCACGACCTGCACCCAGGCCCGCGCGAGCTCGCGTTCGACGGTGTCGCGGTCGACGTGACCGAGGAACCGGACCCGGTCGTCGACACCGAGCGTCCGCGCTCGCTCCCGCAGCTCGGCCGCCTGGGGTCCGTCACCGGCGACGACGGTCCGCAGGTCCGGCTGGGTGGTCGCGAGCGCCGCCACGGCCTCGAGCAGCACATCGGCGCCCTTCTCCGGCACCAGCCGACCGGCGAACGCGATCGTGGGTGGGTCCCTGAGCGGAGGCCTCGGCGGACGGTGGGGGACACCGTTCGCGATCACCTCGACGTCGTCGATGCCGTTGGCGGCCAGCGTGGTCCGCATCGACTCCGACAGGGTGACGACCTGGTCGATGGCGCCGGACCAGCGTCGCCACAGCCGCTGCTGGATCATCGCCGCCAGCCACGTGGGTCGGCTCACGCAGTCGTTGTCCAGGCAGACCCGCCCCGCTCGCACCTGGCACGCGGTGCCGTCCGGCAGCATCTTGGTGCCCCGCGGGCAGACGGCGGTGTGGAGCACCACCTGCCAGATCGTCGGGACGTCGCGCAGCACCGGCAGGATGGTCGGCGAGAGCTGCGTGAGGAACATCCGCACGTGCACGACGTCGGGTCGGAACCGGGCGAGCTCGCGCCGCAGGACCCTGGCCGCGTCCGGGTTCACGGTCTGGTTCAGCACCCGCAGCTTGTGGTGGGTGGTCCCGTGCACGGTCACGTCGGCCTGGCTCGGCAACCCGAGCTCACCGGTGTCCGCGGCGAGCAGCCGGACCTCGTGCCCGCGGTCGCGCAGCAGCTCGCGCAGGCGCAGCGCCTGCAGCTCGGCGCCGCCGACGGGTGCGCCGCCGTCGTTGACGAGCAGGATCCTCACCGGGCGCTCGCGGTGTCGCTCGGGTCGCCGGTCAGCGTCACCGGCTGGCCGTGCCCGGCGGCTGAGCGGGCGGCGGCGTCGATGACCCGCAGGCTCGCGAGGCCATCACCGAGGTCGGCGCCTCGCCACGGAGCCTGCCTGGATGCGGCCGCCACGAACGCGCGCAACGCGGCGGCGAAGGATGGCTCGGCCGGCGGGCGCAGGCGCTCGGCGGTCCCGCGGAGCCCGCTCTCGGCGACCGACTTCGCGGTGCGCAGGCGGTCGAGCGTGCTCGTCGGCGCGAGGTCGCGGTGCAGGTGCACGCGGTGGCTGGCCATGCGGTCGACCTGCGCGGTGGCACTGGTGCCGACCAGCTCGAGCTGGTCGCGCTGGGGGGACGAGCTCGACACCAGCAGCTGGACCGGCACCCCCGACGCCGTCGTCGCCTGCACGACGGCGGTGTCGTCGGGGGTGCGGACCGTACGCAGGCGCGCCGAGACGCTGACCAGCTCCTCGTCGAGGAGGTGACGCACGAGGTCGACGTGGTGGGAGGCGAGGTCGAGGAGGGCGCCGCCGCCGGTGGCGCGGTCGCGCTTCCACCCGGGCAGTTCCCGCGGGGACGAGGTCATCACCCCGCGGACGGCGACGAGGTCGCCGAGCTGTCCCTCGCGCAGACGCTGGAAGGCGCCCCGCACCGCGGGGTGGAAGCGCACGTTGAAGCCGGTCGCGGCGACGAGCTCGGGGCGGGCCCGAGCGGCGTCGCGAGCCGCGACGGCGTCCGTGAGCGTGACGGCGAGCGGCTTCTCGACGTAGACGTGGCGCCCGGCCTCGAGCGCCGCCTCGACCGCCCCACGGTGGTGGCTCGGCGGGCTGCAGATCACCAGGGCGTCGGTGGCGCCGTCGGCGAGCAGTTCGGCGAGGTCCGCGGTGGCGGCTGCCCCGGACGCCATCTCGGCGGCGGTCCGGCGCGCACCCGGGTCCGGGTCGCAGACCCCCACCAGGCGGACGTCCGGCAGGTCGCGCAGGATCGGCAGGTGGAACATCCGGGCGATGCGTCCGGCACCGACGAGGCCGACCCGGAGGGGCGTGGTGGTCATGACGTGGGGCTCCCGGCCGGGGTCGTGGCGTCGGCGTCGTCCCGAGCGTAGGGGCGCGCCTCGGGCCGCCGGTCCCAGGGAGCGTGGTCCACGTCGGCCGCTACCCTCCTCCCACGTCGAGCGTCGCGCTGCGCGCGCACGCGCGGGCCTCGCGCCGCTCGCCGTCCCGGACCGCGTTCGTGGTCCGCTCGCCCCGCCCCGAGGAGCCCCGCCGTGCTCGGCGTAGCGCCGACCATCGCCGCCCCCGCCCCGCCGGTCCGCGGCCAGCGCGCCGCGTTCCGTCGCCCGGGCGCCGCAGCGGCCGTCCCGGCGTCCGTCTGGGACGCCCTCGAGCCGCTGCTTCCCGAGGTGAGCAAGCCGGCGCAGTACGTCGGGGTCGAGCACAACCAGGTCCGCACGGCGTGGGACGCGGCCGACACGCGGTGGCTGCTGTGCTACCCGGACACCTACGAGGTGGGGCAGCCGAACCAGGGCATCCAGATCCTCTACGAGGTCCTCAACGAGCGGGCGACCGCGTTCGCCGAGCGTGCCTACGCCCCCTGGATCGACCTCGAGGAGCGGATGCGCGAGCGTGGCATCCCGACCTTCTCGCTCGAGCACCACCGGCCGCTGTGGGCGTTCGACGTCTTCGGCGTCAGCCTCCCGCATGAGCTCGGACACACCAACCTGCTCAACCTGCTCGACATGGGTGGGGTCCCGATCCACAGCGCCGACCGCACCACCGAGGACCCGATCGTCCTCGTCGGCGGTCACGCCGCCTTCAACCCCGAACCGCTCGCACCGTTCCTCGACGCGGTCGTCGCTGGCGACGGTGAGGAGGTGGCGCTCGAGATCGATCTGGTCGTGCGCCGCTGGAAGCTCGCCGTCGAGGCCGGCAGCGTCGACGGGACCGACCGCCGTGAGCTCCTGCGGCGGCTCGCTGCCGTCGAGGGTGTCTACGTCCCCGCGTTCTACGAGCCGCGCTACGCCGCCGACGGCCGGCTGTCACGGACCGTCGCGGTCGAGCCCGGTGTCCCGGCGATCGTCCCCAAGCGCACCGTGCAGGACCTCGAACAGTGGCAGTACCCGCGCAAGCAGATCGTGCCGCTCACCGAGACCGTGCACGAGCGGTTCAGCGTCGAGATCTTCCGTGGCTGCACCCGTGGCTGCCGCTTCTGCCAGGCCGGGATGATCACCCGCCCGGTCCGTGAGCGCCTGCCCGAGACCGTCCAGTCGATGGTCGAGGAGGGTGTCAAGGACACCGGTTTCGAGGAGGTGGGGCTGCTGAGCCTCTCCTCCGCGGATCACTCCGGCATCGGCAAGATCGCGCGCGACCTCGCCGACGAGTACGAGGGCACCACGACCTCGCTGTCGCTGCCCTCGACCCGCGTGGACGCGTTCAACGTCACCCTGTCCAACGAGCTGGCCAGGAACGGCCGACGGTCCGGGCTGACCTTCGCGCCCGAGGCCGGCAGCGAACGCATGCGCGCCGTGATCAACAAGATGGTCTCCGAGGAGGACATGCTCCGCACCGCGGAGATCGCCTTCTCGCAGGGGTGGCGCCACTGCAAGCTCTACTTCATGGTCGGGCTACCCACGGAGACCGACGAGGACGTCCTCGCCATCGCCGAGCTCGGCATCAAGGTCTGGGAGGTCGCGCGCAAGCACGGCCGTGCGAACAAGGTCACGATCTCGGTCGGCGGGTTCGTGCCGAAGCCCCACACCCCGTTCCAATGGGCGCCGCAGGACAGCCCCGACGAGATCCGCCGCAAGCTCGCGATGATCCGGCAGGCCATCAGCAAGGTCAACGGGCTCAAGCTCCGGACCAACGATCCGGAGGAGGGCGTCATCGAGGGGCTGCTCGCCCGCGGAGACCGGCGCGTCGCTGCCGCGGTCGAGCGCGCGTGGCGGCTCGGTGCCCGGTTCGACGGCTGGCACGAGATCGACACCCTGCCGATGTGGACCCAGGCGATGGACGAGACCGGGGTCGACCTCGCCTGGTTCACCGGCCGCGAGCGCGACGAGAACGAGGCGCTGCCCTGGGACCACCTCGACTCCGGGCTCGACAAGGCCTGGCTGTGGCAGGACTGGGAGGCCGCCACCTCCGACGACGTGGTCGAGGACTGCCGGTGGACCCCCTGCTACGACTGTGGGGTGTGCCCCGGGCTGTCGCTCGTGCACGACACGGGCTACGACGGGGGTACCAACGTGCCGGACGGCCGCGTGTCGCTGCCGGTCCTGCCGACCGGTCTCGGCGGCGGGACCCCCGAACTGCCGACCCAGGCCGAACGGTACGTGGGCGGCTGAACCCGCCCGGTCGGCTAGACACCCACGAGGCGACGAGGACGAGGAGGTCCGGTGCAGCGGTACCGCATCCGGTGGACCAAGGTGGGGCGCGTGCGTTTCGTGTCGGCGCGCGACCTGTCCTCGGTCTGGGAGCGTGCGCTGCGCCGTGCCGACCTGCCCATCGCCTACTCCGAGGGGTTCAGCCCCCACGCGAAGGTCTCCTTCCCCGACGCGCTCCCGGTCGGCGTGAGCTCGACCGGTGAGTACGCCGAGCTGACCTTCGCCGCCCCGATCGTCCCCGCGCGGGACCTCGCGGCGCTGTCCGCCGCCCTCCCCGAGGGCATGGACATCACGACCTACCTCGAGGTACCCGACGGCGCGCCGAAGCTCGCGCGCATGCTCCGGGCGACCCTCTGGGAGCTCGAGTGGCCAGCCGTCGACGCTGACGCGCTGACCCACGTGCTCACCACCCGCAGCCGCCAGCTGCTCGATGCCGAGCACGCCGAGGTGATCCGGCACCGTCCCGACGGTGACCGGGTGATCGACGTGCGTCCGGCCGTGCTGACGCTCGCTGCAGCGATCAGATCAAGCCCCTCAGGGGCGGCGCCCACCGATGCTGGTGGCGCGCGCACCGTCCTCCGAGCGGTGCTCCGCAACGACGGCCCCACCGTGCGACCCACCGACCTGTTGACGGCCCTGGCGACGGATGTCGCCTCGGGGACCGTCCGCGAGCCCGACGTGGCCCCGCCCGTCATCACCACGCGCGTCGCGCAGGGTGAGACGGTCGACGGTGGCCTCCGGGAAGCGCTGTCGGATGAGGTCGTGCCGCTGGTTCTCGACGTCGACGCGGAGGCCGCGTGACCTAGCGAGTCCCTCACGTGACCGACCACAACGACCCCGACACCTCCCCGACCGAGGAGCCCGACGCCACCCAGCGGGACAGCCGTAGCACCACCGACGATGGTGGCGGTCGCACGCGTACGCGCCGCCGCGGTGGTCGCGGACGTGGCGGCTCGGGCCGTGACGCCTCGACCGCCCCCAGCGACGACCGTGAGGTCGAGGACACGAGCCTTGCCACGGACGGTCCGGACGACCGCGGTGGCCGCGACGGCGACAGCGATGGTGGGGACGGCAGCGGCAAGCGACGACGCCGAGGGCGTCGCGGACGTGGGCGCGGTCGCGGTGGTTCCTCCGGCGGCCAGGACGCCCCGGCGGGCGCGTCCGATGCCTCCGAGGACACGGGGTCCGGTCGCGGTGGGTCCGAGAGCGGTGGGTCCGGGTCGAAGAGCGGTGCCTCGAAGAGCGGTGCCTCGAAGAGCGGCTCGAGGAGCGGCGGCTCGAAGGGTGGTGGCGCCAAGAGCGGCGGCTCCGAGGGCGGCGGTGCGGGGACGGCGAAGGGCCGGGACGGCTCCGAGGACGCGGGCGACGACGCGACCGACGCGGCCGACCGCGAGGTCGCTGCCGCGATCGCCAAGGGCGGCACGCGGATGGCCGCCAAGGGGCGGGGTCGGCGGGACGGCGGCAACGGTGGCAACGGCGGCCGCGGCCGCGGTGGGCAACGACCGGGCGGCGTGCCGGAGGAGGTGCGTCGAGCGATCCTCGAGGGGCCGCCCCGGACGATGCTCGTGACCAACCGTGAGGACCGCACCCAGATCGCGGTGCTCGAGGACCGGACCGTCGTCGAGCACTACGTGACCCGCAAGAAGGACGTGACCTTCGTCGGCAACATCTACATGGCGCGGGTCCAGAACGTGCTGCCGGGCATGGAGGCGGCCTTCCTCGACATCGGCAAGGGCCGCAACGGCGTGCTCTACGCCGGCGAGGTGCTCTACGACGAACTCGACCTCGAGGAGGGCGCGGCGCAACGCATCGAGAACGCGCTCAAGCCCGGCCAGAAGGTCCTGGTCCAGGTCACCAAGGACCCGATGGGCTCCAAGGGCCCGCGGTTGACGATGCACCTCTCGCTCGCGGGCCGCTACAGCGTGCTCGCGCCGAACTCGGACCTGTTCGGGATCTCGCGCAAGCTGACCGACAGGGAACGCGATCGCCTGCGTCGCATCGTCAAGCAGGTCAAGCCCGACCACCACGGCGTCATCGTGCGGACGGCTGCTGAGAACGCCTCCGAGGAGCAGCTCACCGCCGACCTCGAACGGTTGCTCGCCAAGTGGGCGAAGGTCGAGGAGAACGTCGAGGGGGCCAAGGCGATGTCGGCGGTGTACGAGGAACCGCCGCTCGTGGTCAAGGTCATCCGCGACAACTTCGGGCCGGAGTTCGATCGCTGCATCGTCGACGACGAGGACCTCTACCACCAGGTCCGGGGCTACCTCGACGAGGTCGCTCCGGAGCTGACGGCCAAGGTCGAGCTCTACGGCCAGCCGACCGCGGACGCGCGTGCCCGCGCCGCCGGGGCGCCGTCGGTCGAGGATGCCTCAGCCGATCCCGCGACGGCGGACGCAGGGACGGCCGAGCCGGTGACCGACGGTGGTGAGGCGACGCCGCCGGCACCGACCCCCGTCGAGGGGGACGAGGCGGCGCCCACCGAGGCGCCCGTCGAGGGGGCGACCGAGGCACCGACCGAGGAACCGTCGCAGGGGGCGGCCAACACGCCGGGGCAGGAGACGGGTGAGCCGGTGGCCACCGTGATCGACATCGAGGCGGCCCGGGAGCGGCGCGAGACGCTGCCGCGGCTCTTCGACGCCTACGACGTCACCGACCAGCTGCGGAAGGCCACCAGCCGCAAGGTCTGGCTGCCGTCGGGCGGCTACCTGATCATCGAGTCGACCGAGGCGATGAAGGTCATCGACGTCAACTCGGGCAAGTTCACCGGCAACGGTGACATGAACCTCGAGGAGGTGGTGCTGCGCACCAACCTCGAGGCCGCTGACGAGATCGTGCGTCAGCTGCGCCTGCGCGACATGGGCGGGATCATCGTCATCGATTTCATCGACATGCTGCTGAAGGCGAACCAGGATCAGGTCGTGCGTCGCCTCAAGCGCGAGCTGCTGCGGGACCGCACCAAGACCCGCGTCTCCGAGGTGTCCCGCCTCGGCCTGGTGCAGATGACGCGGAAGAACGTCAGCCAGGGCCTCGTCGAGGCGTTCAGCCACACGTGCGAGGCGTGCGAGGGCCACGGTCTGATCAGCGAGCTCGACTGATGTGCGGAGAGGGGATGACCCATGTTCG
>JBBECA010000006.1:0-8629 GCA_040882055.1 Nitriliruptor sp. | reverse complement strand
GCATCTTCATCGACGAGAACACCAAGGTCGTCGTCCAGGGCATCGGGTCCCAGGGGACCTTCCACGCCAAGCGCAACCAGGAGTACGGCACGAAGATCGTCGCCGGGACCCACCCGAAGAAGGGCGGGACCACCTGGGAGGGGCTCGACGTGCCGGTCTTCACGACCGTGGCGGAGGCCGTCACCGAGGCTGGCGCCAACACCTCGATGGTGATGGTCCCCGCGCCGTTCACCAAGGACGCCATCCTCGAGGCCTACGAGGCGGGGGTGGAGACCATCATCGCCATCACCGAGGGCGTCCCCGTCCACGACATGACCGAGGTCTACGACACGGTCGTCCGTCGTGGTGGGGTGCGACTGATCGGCCCGAACTGTCCCGGCCTGATCAGCCCCGGCAAGTCGAACGTCGGGATCATCCCGGCCGACATCACCTCGCCCGGCAAGGTCGGGCTGGTGTCGCGCTCCGGCACGCTCACCTACCAGATCATGCACGAGTTGGCGCAGGCCGGGATCGGCATCTCCACGTGCGTCGGCATCGGGGGTGACCCGATCATCGGCACGCAGTTCCTCGACGTCATCGAGGCGTTCGCCGAGGACCCCGAGACCGAGGCGATCGCGTTCGTCGGCGAGATCGGTGGCGCCGAGGAGCAGAAGGCCGGCGCCTGGATCCGCGACAACATCCCCGACACCCCCGTGGTCGGGTACATCGCCGGCTACGAGGCCCCCGCCGGCAAGCAGATGGGCCACGCCGGCGCCATCGTCAAGGAGGGCGGCGAGGGTGGCGAGTCCGCCGCCGAGAAGAAAGAGGTCCTCGAGAGCTACGGCATCTCGGTGGCGACCAACCCCTCCGAGGCGGCCGAGCTGATGATCGCTCGGCTCGGCTGACGCCCAGCCGCACCACGCATCGAGCCCCGACCACCGGTCGGGGCTCGATGCGTCTCGACGCGGCCGGGGAGCGTGTCAGGGCAGCGGGACGGTCCGGTCGGCGTCGTGGATGACCCGGTCGCGCCCGCCGTTCTTCGCCGCGTACAACGCCTCGTCGGCGCGGGCCAGGATGGTGGCGCGATCGAGCGCCGCGCCAGCGATCGTGGCCACCCCGAGCGAGGCGGTGACCATCGGCAGCGCCCGCCCGTCGAGGGCCGTCAGGCGCAGCTCACGGACAGCGCGTCGGACGCGCTCGCAGGCCAACCAGGCGGCGCTCTCGTTGGTCTCCGGCAGGATGAGCGCGAACTCCTCGCCGCCGTAGCGACACACGACGTCGCTGCCGCGCAGCGTCCGCTGTGCTGCCTCCGCGACGGCCGCGAGCACGAGGTCGCCGGTCGGGTGCCCGTAGGTGTCGTTGACCGCCTTGAAGTGATCGAGGTCGAGCAGCGCGACCGACAGGGGCCGCCGGTCGCCGCGGTCCTCGTCGCGGCTGAGCCGCTCCAGCTCGGCGCCGAGCCGCTGCTGCAGGTAGCGGTGGTTCGGCAGGCCGGTCACCGCGTCGGTGATGGCCTGGTCGGCGAGCTCGGTCTGGAGGCGGGCGTTCTCGAGCAGCAGCGATGCCTGCTCGGCGAGCATCTGGAGCAGCCGCAGCTCACGGATCCGGAGCGTCGGGCGCCGTCCGAGACGGGACGTGACCTCGACCACGAAGAGCCCGACGATGCCGTCGTCGAGGCCGAGCGGGACGACCGCGAGCGGGGCCCGGTCACCGAAGAGGGCGACGAGCGGCTCCGGGCGGGGGTCCGTGCCACGGATCGGGTGGACGGTGTCGGCGGCGAGGGTGCGTAGGACCAGATCGTCCTCGAGATCGAGCGATCGGTCGGCCGGCTCGATGCTCGGGTGCTGGCGGGTCCCGGACTCCGCGGTGAGCTCGAGCTGCCCGCCGTCGACGAGCCAGATCGCGCTCGCCGGGTGCCCGAGCCGGTCGACGAGCACCTCGGCGAGGGCCTCGGCGACCGCGATGGTCCCCTGGCGCGGGTCGAGATCGGGGGTGACCTCCCGGAGGAGGGTCAGGTCCTCGGTCCGGCGACGCAGGTCGCGTTCGATGACGTCGGCGACCCACCCCGTGGCCAGGGTGGTGATCCACAGCACCAGCAGCAGCAGCAGGGCCCGCACGGGTGGCTCGAGGGCGATGCCTGTGGACAGGTCGGCACGCCGGGCGGTGGTCGCGGCGACGTCGAGAGCCGATGGGCCGGTGGTGAACACCCACGCGATCGCCAGGGACCCGAGGATCGACGCGCGGGCGCCTGCCCACCGGCCGAACAGGAGGGTGACCGCGACCGCCTCCGTCAGCAGCAGGGCGGCCAAGGGACTGGCCAGACCACCGGTCACGGCGATCACGACGGCCAACGCGCCGACGTCGGCGAGCAGCGTCACCTCGACGCTCGAGCGCGGTTCGGTCCGCCGCCGCGTGAGCAGGAGCGCGCCGAGCTGGACCAGCAGGTGCAGCCCGAACGCCCAGGCGAGCAGGGGCCGGCCGGCCGGATCCGTCAGGTCGCGCAGGACGGTGGCGAGCAGCGCTGCTAGCAACAGGGCCGTGACCACGCGTCCGACGGTGACCGCGCGGAGACGGCCCTGGTGGGTGGCGTGCTCAGAGGACCAGCGGGCCATCTTCCCCCCGTGGATCGGCGACCGCCATGGGAAGCGCGCCGCGGTCGAGGAGGCGGTGGCCGGCAAGGTAGAGCAGCAACAGCCCGGCGAGCCCGGCCGGGAGACCGAGGTCCCGCGCGCCGGGGAGCTGGAGCGCGGCGGCGACGTGGCCGCGGTCGTGAGCCGGTCGCTCCGGGGTCGTCTCGTCGCCGACGGGGGCCTCCTCGGACCACGGCTCGGTCAGCGGCTCGGAGTTCGCGCCGCCGGGGTCGGGCGCCGTCGTGGTGGGCTCGGCGGCCGCGATGCGTACGACCGAGTCCGTCGCGGTGGACGGGGCGCTGTCGGTGGGGGGTGGGGTCGGTGCCGGCACCTCGGCTCCCTGGTCCGGTGGCGTCGGCGCCGACCCGTCCCGCGACGGTCGGTCCGTGCCGCGGTCCGGCCGCGGTGCGGGGATCGCGTCGCCGCGGCCACCCGGCGCCGATGGTGCCGTCGGGGATCGATCAGGTGCCGGCGCTCGATCAGGTGCCGGCGCTCGATCAGGTGCCGGCGCTCGGTCGGGCTCGCGGGGCGGGCGGTCCCCGGCGGGCGGGGCGCCACGCTCGGATCCGCCGTGTGGGGGCCCGGACCTGCGGTCGTCGCGGTCGCGGCCACGGGGTGAGGAACCCCGGTCGTCGGGGCGCGCAGCGGTGGTACGGAAGCTCGACCCGTCGCGGTCCTCGCCGCGAGACCGGTCGTCGCCGCCGCCATCACGGCCGACGTCGGGACGGCTGCGCGGACCGTTGCGGTCCCCACGTGATCCGTGAGCGTGAGCCTCGCGGGAGGGGTCGGCGGCATCCCCCTGTGCTGCGCTGTCCCGTTCGCCGTGGTCGTGCGGCCCCGCCTCGGCGGTGGCCGGGGTGGCCAACAACGCAGCGACGGTCGCTGCGAGCAGCAGCGGACCGGTGCGGCGTCGTGCGGCGCTGCGACCCAACGGGCCCCCCGGTTCTCGTGTGCCCTTGAGCATCGGACGGCTGGTCCGGATGGTTGATGCGGAGTAGTCACTTCGTGCGGTCAGCGGACGTCGCAGGCGAGGGTCGGACGGCTCCCGGCGATCCGTCCCGCGGGGACCACCGGGGGCCGCCGCATGACCGGACCCCCCGCCGAAGCGGGGGGTCCGGAGCCGGGACGCGCGGGGCACGGCGTCGACCGGCGGGGTGACATCCTGGGGGAAGGACGTGCACCCCACCCGCACCCGTCCGATGGGGCGTCGGACGTAGATGGGTGCGGACCGGTAGCCAGGGGTGTGGCTACCTCGTAGGAGTGAACGCGCCAGCGCACGCTCGTGTGCCCGTCCGTGCGTCCGATGCACGGATGCGTCGCGCGAGGTGCAGGCGGCGCACGCGGCTCCAGCGGTCCGTGCCGGTGCTGCGTCCTCCGACGAGGTGACCGGCGGAGGCGTAACGCGTGTGAAACGGTCGCGACACCCCGGCGACAACGCGTGGTGCGACCTTCCGCTCACCCGCAACCGGCCCCGCCGGTCCGTGGCCCACCCGGGTCGCGGTGATGTCGCCCCACCCGGGGCGGCACACGATGGGTGTAGGCACCCCCGGCCCGCCGCGGGGAGGAGGAGGTTCAACGTGAAGCTCGTGACGGCGCTCGTGAAGCCACACAAGCTCGACGAGGTCAAGGACGCGCTCCAGGAGCTCGGCGTCCAGGGACTGACCGTCAGCGAGGTCCGCGGCTACGGCCGACAGCGTGGCCACACCGAGGTCTACCGCGGAGCCGAGTACACCGTGGAGTTCGTGCCCAAGGTGAAGCTCGAGATCCTCGCGGGTGACGGTCAGGTCACCGACGTGATCGATGCGATCGTCAAGCACGCCCGGACCGGCCAGGTCGGAGACGGCAAGGTGTTCGTCACCGCGGTGGAGCGCATCGTCCGCATCCGCACCGGTGAGGAGGACACCGACGCGCTCTGAGGTCGGCTCGGCGGGCGGCAGCGTCGCCGTCCGCCACCACTCGTCACGTCGGTGAGCCGCGGGGCCAGCCCGGCCCGGAGAGGAGCTCCACGTGACCGAGCCACCGAGGACCGCCACGCCCCCCGCGACCTCGCCGCGGCCGTCGGGCGACGTCGTCGACGAGCTCAAGGCCACGCGCGAACGGTTGCTCACCGACGGGCCACCTCCCGGGCGGGCGTGGTGCAGCGCGTGGACGGCGGCCGTCGACGCCGCGATCGTCGAGCTGGCGCTCCCGGCCGTTTCGCGCCACCCGCGGCTCGCGGTCGCGGCGGTCGGGGGCTACGGGCGGAGCGAGCTGTGTCCGGGCTCGGACGTCGACCTCCTGTTCGTGCACGAGCGGCTCGAGCGCGAGGAGCTCGAGCTGATCGTCCGTGAGGTCGTCTACCCGCTCTGGGACGTCGGGCTCACCGTGGGCTACGCGGTCCGGGACCGGCGTGAAGCGGTCGCCGCGGTCGACGACCTCGACACCGCGACCGCGGTCATGGACCTGCGCTCGCTCGCGGGCGACCGTGGGCTCGCCCACCAGATCCGCTCCGAGACCCTCCACCGGGTCAAACGTCGCCCGCAGCGGCTGCTGCGGGCCCTGTCGCGCGCCGACGCGGCACGGCGCGCCAAGGCCGGCGACGCGGCGGAGGTCCTCGAGCCCAACCTCAAGGACGGCGCGGGGGGCCTGCGCGACGTCCAGTCCCTGCGGTGGGCGGCCGCGGCGCTCGTCGGGACCACCGGCATCGACCCGCTGGTGCCGGCCGGTTACGTCGCGGCGCCGGACCGGGCGCGCCTCAGCCGCGCGTACGACCGGCTCCTCGCGGCCCGGGTGGGGCTGCACCTCGTGGCCGCCGAGCGCGGGGATGCCGGCAAGAACGAGCAGCTCCGCCTGGATCTGCAGGATCCGGTCGCCGCGCGCTGCGGGTACGTCGACCGCGCCGGGCACGACCTCGCCCCCCACCAGCTGCTGACCGACCTCTACCTCGCCGCGCGCACCGTCGATCACGTGCACCGGCGCGCCTGGGCGCTGATCGACGCCGACGTCTCCCGCGGTCGTCGGCGGCTGCGACGACCCACCGAGTCGGTCGTCGACGGCTTCGAGCTCGTCGACGGGGTGCTGCGTCTGCCCGAGCCTGCCGGCCCGACCCGCTCCGTCGCGCTCGATGCGCCCGACCTGCCCGTCCGGCTGTTCGCGGCCCTCACCGACACGGGGGCGGTCTTCGACCGCCGTTCGGCGGCACGCATCCGGGCGCTGGTCGACGCGGGGTGGGACGGTGACGAGGGCCACCCCTGGCGGTGGACCGATGCGACACGGACCCGCTTCCTCGAGGTGCTGTGGCGCGGCGACGTCGCGCTCCCGGCGCTGGCCGAGCTCGACGACGTCGGGCTGGTGACCGCGATGATCCCGGAGTGGGTGCCGCTCCGCGGGCGACCGCAACGCAACCCCTTCCACCGGTTCTCGCTCGACCGGCACGCCTGGCACGCGGCCGCGGCGCTCGGTGACCTCGTCCGGCGTGAGCCGTGGGCGGCGGCGACCCTCGAGGACGTCGACGACCGTGACGGGCTGCTGCTCGGGGCCCTCCTCCACGACGTCGGCAAGGCGCACGGCGAACCCCACAGCGAGACCGGCATCCCGGTCGCCCAGGCCGTGGTCCGACGTCTCGGGTGCGGGGAGGCCAGCGCCGATCTGGTCGGTCGCCTCGTCCAGCTCCACCTGCTGCTACCCGACGCCGCCCGCAAGCGTGACGTCACCGACGCGGCGTTGGCTCGGGAGCTCGCGGCGACGGTCGGTGATCGCTCCACCCTGGCGGCGTTGCACCTGCTCGCCGCCGCCGACGGGCGCGCCACCGGCCCGACGGCGTGGACGGACTGGACCGCGCAGCTCGTCTCCACCCTCGTCACGAAGGTCCGCGCCGTGTTCGATGAGGAACCACTCGAGGGCGTCGCCGATGGCGGCGAACTGACGGTGCGTGAGGCGATCGCCCTCGCGCCGGAGCTCGGGGCCGACCCCGAGGAGGTGCGTGCTCACCTCGCGCTGTCGCCCGAGCGCTACGCCGCCGCGGTCTCCGCCCGGGCGGTGGTCCGGCACTCGCTCATGGCGGTCAACCGTCCGGGCCCGACGGAGGCGCGCACGCGCGTCACGCCCGGCGAGCGGCGGCCCGGTGACGACGAACCCGCTCCCTCACCGGGGGCGTTCGCGGTGGCGGGGGAGGTGCGTCAGGCACCCGACGAACTCGACGTGGTCGCCATCGATCACCCGGGCTGGTTCGCGAAGGTCGCGGGGGTCGTCGCGCTCCACGGCGGCTCGATCGTGGCCGCTGACGCCTTCACGCGGGAGGACGGCTTCGCCGTCGACACCTTCCGGGTCCGGCCTCCGACCGGTGCCGCCGGGTCGTGGTGGGCGCGGGTCGAGGGCGACCTCGCCGAGGCCGCCGCGGGCAGGCTCGCCGTCCGCGCCCGCGTGGCCCGGAAGTCCAGGGCCGACGACCGCCGCGTCGCACGGCTGCCCGAGGTGGCCACGACGGTGACCATCGAGGCCGACCCGGCCGGGGCGTCGACCATCGTCGAGGTGAACACCCTCGACCGCCTGGGGGTCCTCTACGCGATCGCCACCGCGTTCGCCGAGCTCGAGCTCGACATCGTCGTCGCGAGGGTCCAGACCCTCGGGTACGAGGTCGTGGACGCGTTCTACGTGCGCGACGCCGATGGCTCGCCGCTCGACCGCGACCACACCGCCGAGCTCGAGCTCGCCATCACCGCGGCGCTCGACGAGCTCTGACGCCACTCGCAGCTCACGCGTCGTCCCCGTGGGTGGGTTCGGGCCTCTACCCTTCCGGCCCACGCGCGTGCGGCCCCGTCGCCTCCGCGCGCCGACGTCCCGCCCGACCTGCGAGGCCCACGTGTCCGATCTGGCCGCTCCCACCGTCGCTCCCGCGACCGGAAAGCTCGGCGTGGTGTGCGTCGGGCTCGGTGCCGTCACCACCACCTTCATCGCCGGCGTCGAGCTCGCACGGCGGGGGATGGGTGAGCCGATCGGTTCGTTGACCCAGATGGGCACCATCCGGCTCGGGAAGCGGACCGAGGACCGTTCGCCGCTCATCAAGGACTTCGTGCCGCTCGCCGGTCTCGACGACATCGTGTTCGGTGCCTGGGATCCGTTCGAGGACGACGCGTACGTGTCGGCCACCAAGGCCGGCGTGCTCGACAGCGCCCGCCACCTCGAGCCCATCGGCGAAGCGCTCCGCGACATCCAGCCGATGCCGGCCGCCTTCGACCCGAACTACGTCAAGCGGCTCGATCCCGAGAACGTCAAGCCCGACCGCTCGAAGCGCGGGATGCTCGAAGCGATCCGGCAGGACCTGCGCGACTTCCGTGAGCAGCACGGCTGCGACCGGATGGTGATGGTCTGGGCGGCCTCGACCGAGATCTACATCGAGATCGGTCCGGCCCACGCCGACATCGACGCCTTCGAGGCGGCGATCGACGCCGACGACCCCACCATCGCGCCGTCGATGATGTACGCCTACGCGGCGCTGCTCGAGGGCATCCCGTTCGCCAACGGGGCGCCGAACCTGACCGTCGACGTGCCGGCCCTGCGCCAGTTCGCCTCGGACCACGGCGTGCCGATCTGCGGCAAGGACTTCAAGACCGGTCAGACGCTGCTCAAGACCGTCCTGGCCCCGATGTTCAAGGCGCGCATGCTCGGCGTCGCGGGGTGGTACTCGACCAACATCCTCGGCAACCGGGACGGTGAGGTCCTCGACGACCCCGAGTCGTTCAAGACCAAGGAGAACTCCAAGCTCGGCGTCCTCGACTACATCCTCCAGCCCGAGACCTACCCCGACCTCTACGGCGACCTCTACCACAAGGTCCGGATCAACTACTACCCGCCCCGGGGCGACAACAAGGAGGGGTGGGACAACATCGACCTGTTCGGGTGGCTCGGCTACCCGATGCAGATCAAGGTCGACTTCCTGTGCCGCGACTCGATCCTCGCGGCACCGCTCTGCCTCGACCTCGCGCTCTTCCTCGACCTCGCCCAGCGGGCCGGGATGAGCGGCATCCAGGAGTGGCTCAGCT
>JBBECA010000005.1:0-47669 GCA_040882055.1 Nitriliruptor sp. | reverse complement strand
CCGCGACGCTGCCGGAACCGCACCCGACGTCCCACAGCAGCCGGCCCGGTCCGGGGCCGAGATGTGCGAGTGCGAGCGCGCGGACGGCTGGTTTGCTGCACTGGCCGTCGCGGTGCTCGTAGTCGGCGACCGGGCGCGCCCACGGGCGTGCAGCGGAGGTGTGACCGACGACCGAGCGAGGTGCTGCGCCCGTGCGCGCCGGATCGAGCAGCAGCAGGACGTTCGGTTCGGCGACCTCCAGCGCGGCCGCGCCCGCAAGATCGGTGTCATGGATCACCTGGTCGTCGTGGCCGAGCCGTACCGCCACCACGACCCGGCGGGGCGCGCAACCCACCGCAAGCAGGGCGCCGGCGATCGCTGCGGGCGTGGCGGACGGTGCCGTCATCACGCCCACCTTGGCATGGGTGAGGGCCGCCGCGATCGCGGCACGGGGGTCACGGCCGTGGGCCGAGACGACCACTGCATCGTCCCACGGCAGGCCGATGGAGGCGAACGCGCCGGCGACCGATGACGGTGCGGGGTGGATCTCCAGCGCGACATCGACGAACCTCGCCGTGAGCGCTCGGACGATCCCGAACCAGCCCGGGTCACCCGAACCGATCACGCACACGGTGCCGTCGATCGCATCGATCGCATCGAGGGCCCCTTCGAGGTCGCCGGGGATGCGCATGGTCGGGATGCCGTCGGGGGCATGGACCTCCAGATGGCGGGCTCCGGCGACCAGCAGGCGGGTGTCGTCGGGGACCACGCCGGCCAGTACGCCGTCTGGTCCGACCCCGAGTACCACGATGCGCTCAGCCACGGTCGGACCCCTGGGCGCCGGCGCCCCTGTCGGTGGTGTCGCCGTCGCGTCGCAGCAGGTCCGCGGGGGCGCCGGCCCGGGCCAGGCGCCGAGGCGCGGAGCGGGTCCACCCGACCGGCTCCAGTGTGTCGAAGTCGACCAGCACGGCATCGACGTCGAGGTGGCCACCGTGATGTTCGGCCCAGCCGGCGAGGTTGGTCGCGACGTCCTCGCACAACGTGTCGCCGGCGGTCCCGGCGACACCGGCCGCGGCCCACAGCTCGAAGGCGTGGCGACCGGTGTTCGCCGCCGCGACGTCGGCCACCAGCTCCGGGGTGCCGCCGGCCCGCGCCGTCACCTCGGCCAGGTAGCCGGTGTCGACCCGTGACCGCGTGTAGTGCGTCATCATCACCCCGGCTCCGAGCTTGGTGAGCTTGCCAGCCATCCCGACGAACACCAGCGATGACAGCCCCTGTTCGACGCACCGTTCGATCGCGGCACCGGTGAAGTCACCGACCTCCACGAAACTGACCTCGTCGAGCTCAGGCAGCAACCGGATCGCCGCCCGTTCCGTGCGGCCACCCGTCGAGAGCACACAGGTGTCGAAACCCTGGGCGGCCATCACGTCGATCGCCTGGAGCACCGAGGCCCGCCAGGACGCGGTCGAGAACGGCCGGACGATGCCGGTGGTCCCGAGGATCGAGATGCCCCCGATGATCCCGAGCCGCTTGTTGGTGGTGCGCTTGGCCATGTCCTCGCCGCCGGGCACGGAGATCACCACGTCGACGCCCCGGTCGGCGTACGGATCCAGGATCTCCTCGACGGCGATCCTGATCATCTGTCGTGGTGTGCCGTTGATGGCGGGGCCATCGAGTTCCAGGCCGAGCCCCGGACGCGTCACGATGCCCACGCCGTCGCCGCCGTAGATATGCACACCGGGTTCGTCGGCGTACGCGACGGTGGCGGTGAGGTGTGCTCCGTGCGTCACGTCCGGGTCGTCGCCCGCATCCTTGACCACGGCCGCCTCGGTGGCGCCGCCTCCGACGTCCTCGCAGCGTTCGACCTCGAACTCGACACGGCGACCGACCGGCAGCCAGACGTCGACCCGATCGGCGGCCCGTCCGGTCACCAGCAGGAGCACGGCGGCCTTGGTCGCGGCCGTCGCGCACGCTCCGGTGGTGAAGCCGGTCCGCAGCCGTTCGCCGTCACGAACCTTGGCGGTGCGCGGCAGGTCGGGTTCGCGCAGCTCGCGCGTCGGCTGGGTGGGTGACCCGCCGGTCACGGTCGTTGGGGGCCCGGCGGATCGCGTCTCGGCATGCACCGGACCGGCCCGGGCGCGAGCCGGTGGCTCCGTGCGCCCGTCCGTCGACGGATCCGAGGTGTCGGTCACGAGGTGGCAGGCGATGCAACGGGGGCCGGCGACGTCACGGCAGCCGACTCGGGGTCGACCGCCGCATCCGCGTCGTCCCGGGCCGGACGGTAGGTGTGGGCGAACGCGGGCGAGTACAGGTTGCTGCGGGTACCACGGGCGTGGAGGGCCGGACCGACCAGCACGAGCGTGTGCATCGTGACCTGGAGGTCCCGGATCGCGGCAGCCAGCCGGTCCAGCCGGCAGGTCACGATCCGTTCGTCGGGCCAGGAGACGCGGTAGCCGACGACGCACGGGGTCTCCGGCGGGTAGCCCCCCGCCAGCAGCTCGGCCTGCAGCTTCTTCGGCCGTGAGGCGGACAGGAACAGCGCCATGGTGGTGCCGTGACGGGCAAGCTCCCGCAGGTCCTCGCCGGCCGGCATCGGGGTGCGGGTGGCCATGCGGGTGAACACCACGGACTGGGCGATCTCGGGGATCGTCAGCTCCCGGCCGACCGCCGCGGCGACCGCCGCCACCGACGTGACGCCGGGGATGATCTCCCGATCGATGCCGAGCTCGTCGACCGCGTCGAGCTGCTCCTGCACCGCGCCGTACACCGACGGGTCACCGGAGTGGATCCGCGCGACGGTCAGCCCTTCGGTCTGCGCCCGGCGGTAGACCTCCAGCACGTCCTCGAGCGTGAGCACCTTGGAATCCAGCACCTCCGCCCCGGCACGCGCGTGCTGGAGCACGTCCTCGTGGACCAGGCTCGAAGCCCAGATGATGACGTCGGCGGCGGCGATGGCGGCGGCGGCCCGCAGGGTCAGCAGGTCCGCAGCGCCGGGGCCGGCGCCGACGAACAGGATCTTCGCGCTCACGATGATGCTCTCCGGTCAGGGGGGATGATGATGGTGGACAGGTAGGGCGCGGCCTCGGACGGCACGTGGTCGCGCACGTCCTGTCCGGACAGCCCGAGGCGCGCGCCGAACACGGCACGGTCGAGCACCCCGGCCTCCTCGAGGACGGCGCGGATCTCGGGCAGCTGGCGTCCACCCTTGTAGAGCACGAGCGTGTCGCTACCGGTCAGCGCGTCGCGGACCGCGTCGACGCCGACGGTGATGGGCACCAGCGTGAGGACCTCCTCGTGCTCGACCAGCACCGTGCCGCTGCGGGCGGCGAGGTCCTGCATCGCGGTGATCCCAGGGATCGTGGCCACGACGACGTCGGGGGCCACGCTGCGGACCTCGGCGGCCAGGTAGGTGAAGGTGCTGTAGACGTTGGGGTCGCCGATCGTGGCGAACGCGGCGGTCCGCCCGTCGGTGACCACCTCGGCGACGGCGGCCGCGGCGGCGCGCCAGCTGTCCTCGCGGGCGTCCTCGTCCAGCTCGAACGGCAGGCGTGTGATCGGTGTCGCGTGCGGGACGTGGGCGAGTACGACCCGCTCCGCGTACCCCGGCTCGTCGGGCGGCGAGGTCACCGAAACGGGCACGAAGATGACGTCCGCGGCCAGCAGGGCGTCGCGGCCCTTGACCGTGATGAGCTGGGGATCGCCGGGCCCGACCCCGATCCCCACCAGCGAACCCGCGCGGGACCGGGCGCTCGCCCGTGTCCCCAGGTGTTCCACGGCGTCCGTCATCGGGTCACCTCGGATCGGTGGAGGACCTCGGTATCCGAGGTACCTGAGCGGGTGGCCCGCCGGGCCGGGTCCGCCGCGCCCCGTGCGGCGGCAGCGACGAAGCACCGCGCCACGTGGGGCGCGCCGACCCACGCCGCGTGGAGGTAGCTGGCGTGCACGGAGCCGGTGACGAAGCCCTCCGGACCCGTGTCCCTGCGGGAGGTCAGCTCCCACGCCGGTTGCGTCCCTGCCCGGGGGGTCACGGTGGTGCGGTGGAACTCGTGCCCGCGAACGCCGGTGCCTGCCGGGCCGAGGGCGCCGGCGACAGCGGTCCGTGCCTCCCGGTAGCCGAGCGTCAACCGGTCACCGAAGGTGGCGCTCGCGTCGATGAGGCCGACCATCGGGTGACCGTCCAGCTCGCGGCACAGGTAGAGCAGGCCACCGCACTCGGCGACGATGGGGCCGCCGGCAGCGGCCAGGGTGCGTAGGTCGTCGGCCAGTCGTGTGTTGGCCGCCAGCTCCGTGACATGCACCTCGGGGAACCCGCCGCCGAGGTACACGCCGGCCGTGCCTTCCGGGAGCCCCCCGTCGCTCAGCGGGTCGAAGGTCACGACCTCGGCTCCCGCAGCGACGAGCAGCTCCCGATGCTCCTCGTAGACGAACGTGAACGCGCGCCCGCCGGCGATCGCGACCCGTGGACGCCCAGCGACGGGCGTGCCGACCACGGCCTGGGGCGACCAGACGGCCGTGTCCAGCGGTGGGGCGCTGCGGGCGAGTGTGAGCACCGCGTCCAGGTCCAGACAAGCGGCGATCGCGTCACCGAGCTCGGCCACGGTCCGTCGGGCGTCGTCGGAGCGTTCTGCTGCGGGGATCAGCCCGAGGTGTCGGGAGGGGGTGACGAGCGAGTCGTCCCGGTGCAACGCGCCGACGACCGGGATCTCCAGAGGGGCCAACGCGTCACGGACGAGCTCCTCGTGCGCCTCCGAGCCCAGCCCGTTGAGCACGACCCCGGCGATGCGCACGGTCGGATCGAAGGTCGCGAACCCGTGCACCTCGGCGGCGACGGACCGTGATGCGGCGCTGGTGTCCACCACCAGCAGCACCGGCGCCCGCAACGACCGGGCCACGTGCGCGGTCGAGGCCTCGTCGTCGGAGCCCCGCCCGTCGAACATCCCCATGACGCCCTCGACGATCGAGACGTCGGCGCCGCGGGCACCGTGGGCGAACAGCGGCCCGATCCGGTCCGGTCCGTGCAGGAACGCGTCGAGGTTGCGGGGTGGCCGGCCGGTGGCAACGGCGTGGTAGCCAGGATCGATGAAATCCGGGCCGACCTTGTGTCCCGACACCTCCAGACCGCGCGCGCTGAGCGCCGCCATCAGTCCGGTGGCCACGGTGGTCTTGCCGACCCCCGACCGGGTCCCGGCGACGACGATGCGTGGGAAGGCGTTCATGCAGCCTCCTCCTGCGCGGATCCGAGCCCGAGCACGACCTGCACCGCGTCGGTGGCGCACACCTGTGTCGTCGCGGCCTCCGTGAGCCGCCGACCGTCGCCAGGCGCCCCGGGCCACGTGGCCGGGACCGGCTCTGGGGTGTGTCCGCCGGTCGCCGGGTCGCACCCGTGGTCCGGCGCGACCAGCACGGCTGCGCCGGCGGACGCGGCGACGGCCAGCACGGGCCGGACGACAGCGGCATCGAAGCGCTCGATCGCATCGACCTTGGCGTGACGGTCACGCGCGTGGGCGGCCTCGTCCGGCCCGGCGTCGTGGATCAGCACGGTCGCGTACGCCCCCCGGGTGATCGCGTCCAACGCTGCGTCGAGGCTGTCGAGGATCGCCGCACCGATCAGACGTGCCATCCCACGCACGACGCTCGAACCGGGCAGGACGGCGAGGGACGGATGCGCCGGCAGCGTCGGCCGCGCGGCCAGCCCCCAGACGTGGAGGGAGGCCTCCGAGGCGTGCTCGACCTGGGTGAGCCGTTCCCGCCACGAGTCGGGCACCGGACGGTCGTGCCCCGTGGCGGCGTCGCCCCAGGCCGCAGGGCCGACCAACAGGTGACGACGACCGGGGAGGTCGTGGACCTGCACGTCGTCGGCGTGCTCGCGCAGCGCCGCCGTCAGGCGGCCCGGCGGCACCTCTCCGGCGGTGAGGTCCAGTCGCCAGGCCGCGCGACCCGGGGACACCTCGACGTCGAGGGCGGCGGCCTCCAGCCAGCCTCGACCGGGAGGGGCGGAGGTGGCGATGCCGGCGAGCCGGGCGACCCCGACCTCGGTCCCCGGGTGCCAACCGTCCGGGATCGTGGTGAGACGGCCGACCCCCTGCTCGGCGCAGAGGCCGTCGAGGTGCGGCGTGCGGGCGCGCTGCAGGCTGGTGATCACACCGGGTTCGGCGGCACCGTCGGGGACCAGCACCACGAGCGGTCGGGGTGCCGAGATCAGGACAGGATCGGTCACCACTCGATGCCCTTCTGCCCGCGCCACCCGGCGTCGAGGGGGTGCTTGACCTTGGTCATCTCCGTGACGAGGTCGGCGGCCTCGATTAGGGGCGCGGGTGCGTCGCGCCCGGTGACCATCACGTACTGCCACCCCGGACGGGCGCGGAACACCTCGACGACCTCCTCGGGGTCGACCCAGCCCCACTTCATGGGGTAGGTGAACTCGTCGAGGAGGTAGAAGCGGTAGCGCTCCTGCTCGAGGCAGCGCTTGACCTCCTCCCAGCCCTCACGGGCGAGGTCCGCGGACTCGTCGAGGTTCCGGGAGGTCCAGCTCCAGCCGTCGCCCATCTTGAACCAGTCGATGCCGCCGAGCTTGTCGGCCGCCGCCTGCTCCCCGACCTTCCACTTGCCGGACTTCACGAACTGGAACACCGCGATCGGCCACTGCTGCTGCCACGCGCGCAGCATCATCCCGAACGCGGCGGTCGACTTCCCCTTGCCCGTGCCGGTGTGCACCATCAGCAGCGGGGTCTCACGCTTCCGGCGGCGGGGTTGGGTGTCCGCGGTCGCCTCCGGGGTCGCACCCTCGTAGGCGCTCTTGCCCTCGGGCTCAGGTGTGGCCGAGCTCGCCCCGGTCTCGGGCTGCGGGGTGTCGGAGGTGGACGGGTTCGTCATGGGGATGCTCCTCTACGCCGCGCGGCCGGTGGCGACACGGATGGTCCGGCTCAGCGAGCCGGATGACAGTTCGTCGAGCTGGAGGCAGGGTGCTCGCAGCGTCGTTGCGAGTTCGCCGGCGAGTCCGAGCCGGACGAAGCCCTGTTCGGTGTCGACGACCACCGCCGGCACCGCTCGGGTCGTGAGCCGCTCGGCAGCACGGCGTGCATCGGCCAGTGCGTCCTCGCTGCCGGTGGCCCTCCCGTCGGTCACCGCGACCAGCAGCGGCCGCCGGGCGGGATCGCGGCGGGCGTGTGTGGTGATGACCTCGCCGGCCCGCAACAACCCCGCCGCCAGAGGGGTCCGTCCGCCCGTGGGCAGGGCGGCGAGCTGACGGTCGGCGAGCTCGACGCCCGCGGTCGGCGGCAGCACCAGCTGGGCACCGTCAGCACGGAAGGTGACCATCGCCACCAGGTCCCGGCGCTGGTAGGCGTCGAACAGCAGCGCCCGGACCGCACCCTTCACCGCCGACATCCGCTGCCGGGCCCCCATCGATCCCGAGGCGTCGACGCACAGCACGATCAACGACCCCTGGCGACCGCGACGCACGTGTTGGCGGATGTCCTGGCGTCGCAGCACGAGGCCGGATCCTTCACGCTGACGTCGTCGCTGTTCGGGGGCCGCGGCCCGCAGCGTGGCGGCGAGCGCGACCTCCTGCCCGTGAGGGCGCTCACCGCTACGGAGTGGCCGGGCGCCGACGCTGGCACCGCGTCGGCTCGGCCCGGGGCTGCGGCGACCGTCGGCTCCCATCTCCGTGGACGGCACGGTCAGCAGCGCCGGCCGACCCGCGGCCGCCGCCTGCTCCACGCGTCCGTCGGGAGCGGCGCCCTGCCCCTCTGATGGCTGCGGCTCCCTCGCCGCGTCGGCCGCGCTGCCATCGTCCTCGGCTGCGTCGCCGGGTGCCGCCGGGTGCGGGTCGGCGTCTGCGGGCGTGCCGGGATCGGACGGCCCCACAGCGGACCCGTCGGCCGGCTGCGGCTCGCCGGGCGTCGACGACCGGTCAGGGGTGCCTTCGGCGCCGCCGTCGTCCGCGCCGTCGTCCGCGCCGTCGTCGGGTCCCCCGTCCGGCACGCCGTCGTCGGGCCCATCCGAGCCGTCGGGTGGCGTCGGATCATCGTCGCCGAGCAGGCGGTCGAGCTCGTCCTCGTCGATACCAGGGTCGTCGAACGGGCCACGGCGACGACGGTGCGGGAGCGCGAGCAGACACGCGGTGCGGACGTCCTCGCGGGCGACCGAGCCAGCACCCCGCCACGCGGCCAGGGCGACCGCGGCCCGGGCGGTGACGATGTCGGCGCGGAGCCCGTCGACCTCCAGCGCGGCGCACACCTCGACGATCCGGGTGAGCCAGCTCTCAGGCAGCACCACCTCGGGGAGGCGGTCGCGGGCGGCGACGATCCGGTCGGCGAGTTGCCCCTCGTCGCCCGCGAAGCGGGTCGCGAACGCGTCCGGGTCGCTCTCGTAGGCGAGCCGGCGGCGCACCACCTCGGCCCGTTGCGTCGGATCGTGCGGGGCGACCACCTCGACGGTCAGCCCGAAACGGTCGAGCAGCTGCGGACGCAGCTCGCCCTCCTCCGGGTTCATCGTGCCGATCAGCTGGAACCGGGCGGGGTGGCGGACCGAGACGCCCTCCCGTTCGACGTGGTTGACCCCCATGGCGGCGGCGTCGAGCAGCACGTCCACGAGGTGGTCGTCCAGCAGGTTGACCTCGTCGACGTACAGCACGCCGCGGTGTGCCCGCGCCAGGAGACCCGGCTCGAAGCTACGGACGCCGTCCGCCAGGGCCCGCTCCAGGTCGATCGAGCCGAGCAACCGATCCTCGCTGGCGCCGATCGGCAGTTCCACCAGCGGGGTGCGCACCCGGGTGGCGGTCCGTCCCGGCTGCTCGCACACGGTGCACAGATCGGCCGGCGCGTCCGGCGGGCACGCGTACGCACACCCCGCGACGACGTCGATGTCGGGCAGCAACGCGGCCAGCCCGCGCACGGCGGTCGACTTGGCGGTGCCCTTGTGCCCACGCACCAGGACCCCACCGATCCGTGGATCGACGGCGTCGATGAGCAGCGCGGTGACCAGCTGTCGTTGTCCGACGATGGCGCTGAAGGGGTAGGTCACGGCGCGACCTCCCCGCGCTCCTCGACGAGTCCCTCGGTCTCGAGGTACGCGTCGCGCAACTGTTCGAGACGCTCGGGTGCAGGCTCGGCCCACAGGCCGCGCTGCGCCGCCTCCAGCAGTCGTTCCGCGATCCCCCGCAACGCCCACGGGTTCGAGCGCTCGAGGAAGTCGCGGACCTCGGGGTCGAGGACGTAACGCTCGACCAGCGTGTCGTACTGCCAGTCCTTCACGACCCCGGTGGTGGCGTCGTACCCGAACAGGTAGTCGACGGTCGCGGCGAGCTCGAAGGCGCCCTTGTAGCCGTGGCGCTGCATGCTGGCGATCCACCTCGGGTTCACGACCCGGGCACGGAAGATCCGGTCGGTCTCCTGCGCGAGGGTGCGGGCCCGGGGGCGGGACGGGTCGCTGGAATCGCCGATCACGGCCTGCGGATCGTCGCCGGTCAGCGCGCGGATCGTGGCGACCATGCCGCCGTGTTCCTGGAAGTAGTCGTCCGAATCGAGGATGTCGTGTTCGCGGGTGTCGGTGTTCTTGACCGCGACCTGGACCCGGCGGAGGTTGGTGTGGAAGTCGTCGCGAGCTTCGACCCCGTCGAGCCCACGGCCGTAGGCGTGACCGGACCACACGGTGTAGACCTCGGCGATGTCGGCGGTGTCCTGCCAGTTGCGCGCATCGATCAGCGGCAGCAGCCCGGCGCCGTAGGCCCCCGGCTTCGCCCCGAAGATGCGGGTGGTCGACCGACGTGCCGCTTCCGCTTCACCGACGCCGTCATCCAGCAGTCGCCGCCGGTCTGCGAGCGCGTGCTTGCGCACGAAGTTCCGCTCCGGCGGCTCGTCGAGCCCCGCCACCAGCTCCACAGCCCGGTCCATCAGGGCCACCAGGTGGGGGAACGCGTCGCGGAAGAACCCGCTGATCCGGACGGTCACGTCGATGCGGGGCCGCTCGAGCTCCTCCAGGTCGATCACCTCCAGGTCGGCGACCCGGCGGGTCTCCTCGTGCCACACCGGGCGGACCCCCAACAGGGCGAGGACCTCGGCGATGTCATCGCCGTGGGTGCGCATGTTCGCGGTGCCCCAGACGACGATGCCGATGGTCTCCGGTAGCTCGCCGGTGTCGTCGAGCGAACGCTGCAGCAGCGCGTCGGCGAGCTGTTGCCCGACCCCCCATGACAGGCGGCTGGGCAGGCCCTTCGGATCGACCGAGTGGAAGTTGCGTCCCGTCGGCAGCACGTCGATGCGCCCGCGGGTCGGCGATCCCGACGGTCCGGAGGGGATGAAGCGTCCCGCCAGCCCGTCGAGGAGCGCGTCGATCTCGCCGGCGCAGGCGCGGATGCGCGGGACGACCTCCTCGCACGCGAACGCGACGACGCGTTCCACGTCCGGTTCTGGCCGGCCGAGCACGCCCGCGACCGCCACGGCCGTCTCAGCGCTCGACCAGGCCACCGCCGCCACCGCTCCGATCAGCCGGTCGGCCAGTTCGTCGATGCGGTCGAGCACGTCCGCACGCGTCGCCACCGGTCCGGGTGCCAGCGCACGCAGCCCCTCGAGGTCCGGAGACGACGAGCTCGCCACGTCTCGGCCGTCGCCGATGCGCAGCCCGCTGTCACCGAGCAGCACCGACTCGTCGATCCCGAACGCAGCCGCCACGACCGAACGCAGGCCTGGGACCCGCCCCTGCGGGAGACGCAGGATGGCCTTGACCAGCCCCCGGAGCTGTTCGTCCTGAGGCGGGGCGCCCAGCACGTGCAGTCCGTCGCGGACCTGCAGATCCTTGATCTCGCACAGGTAGCCGTCGACGTGGGTGACCAGCGCACCGAAGTCGTCGGGGTCGTCAGGCATCTCGTCGACCCCGACCGCCGGGGCGATGTGGGCGTCGACCAGCAGCGCCCACACCTGATCGCGGAGGGCCGGCAGCTTGGCCGGATCCAGCAGTTCGAGCTCCGCGTACTCGTCCAGCAGATGCTCGAGCCGGGTGAGGTCGTCGTAGGTCTCCGCACGCATCATCGGCGGCACGAGATGGTCGACGATGGTGGCGTGGGCGCGGCGCTTGGCCTGGGTGCCCTCGCCGGGATCGTTGACCACGAAGGGGTAGAACAGCGGGACATCGGTGAGCGCCGCGTCGGTCGCGCAGGAGGCGGACATGCCCACACCCTTGCCCGGTAGCCACTCGAGGGTCCCGTGCTTGCCGACGTGCACGATCGCGTGTGCACCGAAGGTCCGGGTCAGCCACCAGTAGGCGGCGAGGTAGTGGTGGGTCGGTGCGAGGTCCGGCGAGTGGTAGATCGCGATCGGGTCGTCGCCGAACCCGCGCGGCGGCTGGATCGCGAGGACCACGTTGCCGAACGTCATCGTCGCGGTCACCAGGTGCTCGCCGTCGGGGTGCAGCAGCACCTGGCCCGGCGGCGGGCCCCACTGCGCCTCGACGCTGGCCTGCAGATCGTCGGGGAGCTGCCGGAACCAGGCGACGTAGTCCGCGACGGGGAGCCGCGCATCGGCGTTCGAGAGCTGCTCCTCGGTGAGGTCCTCCGCGTCGAAGCCGCCCCGGGCGATCAACGCGTGGATGAGCGCGTCGCTGTCCTCCAGCAGGTGCTCGTCCACGTCGTCGCCCAGCCGGTACCCGGCGTCGCGCAGGTTGCGGAGGATCGCGACGGTGGACGCAGGCGTGTCGAGTCCGACGCCGTTGCCGATACGGCTGTGCTTGGTGGGGTAGTTGGACAGCACCAGGCCGATGCGCTTGTCGGCGTTGGGGACGTGCCGGAGCCGGGCATGGTTGACCGCCAGCCCGGCAACGCGGGCGGTCCGTTCGGGGTCGGCGACGTAGCGCACCAGCGGCCCGGCGACCCGGTCGTCGTCCTCGGTCAGCTCCTTGAACGAGAACGGCACCCCGATGATGCGACCGTCGAACTCCGGCAGCGCGATCTGCATCGCGGTGTCCATCGGCGACAAGCCGACGTCGGCCGCCTGCCAGCGCTGTCGGCTCGCGGTGGCGGTCAGTGCCTGGATGACCGGCACCCCGAGCCGTTCCAGCGCTTCGGCGTGCCACGTATCGTCGCCCGCGACGGTGCTCATGGGGTGGCCGGCGGCGTTGGCGCCCCCCATCGCGAGCACCGTGACGACCAGCGTGTCGGGGTGGACGTCGTGGTCGTGCAGCATCGTGAGCAGCGGCACCTCGCCGTCCGCTCCGGGGCGCAACGAGTAGCAGTGCAGCCCGACGGCCTCCGCGCCTGCGGCCTCGATCGCGTCGATCAGGGCGTCGACGAAGCCGGTGTTCCCCGACACCAGGTGGGAGCGGTAGAAGACGACGCCGATCAGCGGCTTGGCGGGATCCAGGCCAGCGAGCGCGTCCACGCGGCGCGGGTGGTAGGCGCCGTGGTCCGGGAGCTGCTGCGGACGGTCGAAACCGAGTCCGGTCACCAGGAGCGTGTCGGCCAGGAACCGCAGGAGCTGTTCGGTGTTCGCGGTCCCGCCGAGACGTAGGTACTCGAAGGCCTGCGCGACCACCGCGGTCGGTGCGGTCGACAGCGCGGTGAGCTCCGCGTCCGGGGAGCCTTCGCCCGACAGGGCGAGCAGCGGCACCCCGCCGGCGACGCAGCGCTCGCGCAGCGCGTCGAGCAGTTCGGGGAACGCAGCGCGTCCGCCGAGCAGCCGGACGATCACGACCTCGACGTCCGCGGTGACCTCGTCGAGCCACCCTGCCAGTGCATCGGCGCCACCGAGCGGCGCACGGGCCGGGTTCAGCGCGCGGACCCGAGGGGCGTCGTCGGGGAGGGCCTCGACGGCACCCGCCGCGGCGAGGATCTCCGTGTCGGCCGTCGTCAGGAACAGGATCGTGGTCACGCGGACTCCGCGGTGGGTTGGAGCGGGCCGGAGCCGGACGGATCCGGGCCGGACGAGAGGTCGGACGAGAGGTCGGACGAGAGGTCGCACGGGCCGGGCTCCGGGAGCGGGCCCGCGGGCGGCGCACCGCCCGGTGCGACCACCGGGAGCCCCCGGGGCGCGCCCTCGTCGAGCAACCGGTACAGCGCTGAGGTATCGAGGTGGTCGGCCACGAGGTCGCCCAGCAGGTCGAGCCGTCGGGCGCGCACCCGCGCGAACGGCTCGTCGCCGGGGAGCCAGGCCCGACCGGTCCGGGCGGCGACGTCGGCCAGGACGGCTCGTCGGAGCTCGTCATGTTCCAGGACCCCGTGCCAGGAGGTGCCGAGCACGGCCCCCCGGGCGCACCCTTCCTCCCCGCCGTCGTCATCGAGCAGCCAGGGTTCGCCGCCGCGACGTTCGACACGGCCGTGCCGGATCTCGTAGCCGGCGGCCGTGGTGGCGTACCTCGGGCTCGTCCCGGTGCGTCGCGCGAGCACCTTGTCGGGCCGGAACGTCGTCACGATCGGCAGCAGATCGAGTCCGGCGACGGTGCCGGCCCGCGACTCGACGTCGTCGTGGACCGTGGTGCCGAGCATCTGGTAGCCACCGCAGATCGCGAGCACCGGCCGTCCCGTGGTCGCGCGGGTGGCGATGGCGCCGGCCAGACCCCGGTGGTGGAGCCACGCGAGGTCGAGCACGGTGTTCTTGGTCCCGGGCAGGACCACCAGGTCGGCGCGCAGCACATCGGTCGGGTCGGTCGTGTAGCGCACCCGGACCCCGGGCTCGGCCGCCAGGGCGTCGGCGTCGGTGGTGTTCGAGCTCCGCGGGAGGCGGATGACGGCGACGTCGAGGACGTCGGCACCGATCGGCGGCGTCGAGGGCAGCCCGCGGTCCATCGCCAGCGAGTCCTCGGCATCGAGCCACAGCCCCTCGACGTGGGGCAACACCCCGAGGTTCGGACGGCCGAGCAGGTGCTCGAGTTGGATGAGTCCCGGTGCGAGCACCCCGGGATCGCCTCGGAAGCGGTTGATGACCGTCCCGCCGATCAGCGCCTGATCCGCGGGTTCGAGCAACCCGATCGTCCCGTAGAGGGCGGCGAACACCCCGCCGCGGTCGATGTCCCCGATGACGATCACGGGAAGATCCGCAGCCCGCGCGAGGCCCATGTTGGTCAGGTCGTGCGTACGGAGGTTGATCTCCGCCGGGCTGCCCGCCCCCTCGCAGATCACGGCATCGAAGCGCTCGCGGAGATCCGCGAGAGCGTCCAGCACGACGGGTCGGAGGGCGAGCCGACGCTCGTGGTAGTCGCGCGCGCCGGCCTCGAAGGCCGGCCGTCCCATGACCACGACCTGGCTGTGGCGGTGGCCGGTCGGTTTGATGAGGATGGGGTTCATCGCCGCTTCGGGTGCGACCATCGCCGCTGCGGCCTGAGCCGCCTGGGCACGGCCGATCTCGGCACCGTCGGCGGTGACGGCCGAGTTCAACGCCATGTTCTGGGCCTTGAACGGGGCGACCTTCACACCCTCGCGTGCCAGCCACCGGCAGATGGCGGCGACCAGGACGCTCTTGCCCGCGTCCGAGGTGGTCCCGGCGACCAGCATCGCACCGCTCACGCTCGGCCCCCTCGTCGACGGCTCGAGAGGACGTGGCCACACAGCGACGCGATCGCCGCACTGAGCACCAGCGAGGCCAACTCCACGGCGGCGGACAACCGCACGGCTCGTCCGATGTCGGCGATGCTCGGAGCCGGTCCCTCCCCGAGGGTGGGGCGTACGTCGTGGTGGTCGGCGTAGCGGTTGACATCGCCGCCCAGGGTCACGCCCAGCGCCCCGGCAGCGGCGGCCTCGACCGGGCCGGCGTTCGGGCTCGGGTGGCCGGCAGCGTCTCGCTGCCACGCCCGCCAGGCGTCACGGGGTCGGCCGCCGACGATCGGGGCACAAGCAGCCGTCAGCAGCGCGGTCAACCGCGCCGGCACCAGGTTCATGGCATCGTCCGATCGAGCCGCCGCCCAACCGAAGCGCCGGTAGCGCGAGGTCCGGTAGCCCACCATCGCGTCCAGCGTGTTCACGGCACGGTGCAGGACCATCCCGCTCGAACCGAACACAGCGCCCCAGACCAGCGTCCCCACGACCGCGTCCGAGGTGTTCTCCGCGACCGACTCGATCGTCGCACGGGCCAGGCCGTCGGCATCCAGCGCGGTCGCGTCACGGCCGCACAACCAGCCGAGCTGGGTACGAGCAACCTCGAGATCCCCGGCCCGGAGCAGGGCCTCCATCCGGGTCGCGGCGCGCCCGAGGCCGCTCCCGCCGAGGGCGGTCGCGGTCACGAGACTGCCGAACACGAACCGGCCCGGGCCTGGCAGCGCGCGCTCGAGCACGCGGGTCGCGGCGGTGGCCCCGCCGATTAGCACCAGGACGTAGAGGATGCCGGCGAGCTCGTCGTCGGCGTACCAGCGGCGTTCCAGTTCCTCAGCGATCCGCCCGAACCCGGCGACGGGGTGCCCCCGTTGCGGATCACCGAACCGGTGGTCGAGCCACACCCCCGTCGCGAGACCGATCGGCCCCCAGTGGGTACCGATCACGCTGCACCTGCCGGGGCGACCCGCACGTTCGAGCGCACGAGGGTCCACCCGCCGTCGGGGCGGGCGTGGAGCTCGGTGAGGCTGCACGGCGCGATGTCGATGCGCCACATCGACGACATCGGGGCCTCGAGCGCCTGCAGGATCGCGCACTTGATGGGTCCGCCGTGGGTGAACACCGCCGTGGTGCCACCCCGATGGCGTAGGCGGTCGAGGGCTCGGGCCAGCCGGTCGTTCAGCGCGTCCAGGGTCTCGCCGCCGTGGGGCGCGGTGTTCGGATCCGCGTACCACCCCTCCAGCTCGGCGGGGGTGGCCCGACCGATCTCGTGGGGGTCGCGTCCGGCCCAGCTGCCGAAGTCGAGCTCCGCGAGACCCGGCTCCACCTCGGCGTCGGGGAACCCGGCCAACGCCGCCGTCTCCCGGCAACGGGCCGCGGGGCTCGTCACCGCCCGGTCGGCGCGAACACAGCCCGCCAACTCACCGGCCGTACGGCGACCACCATCGTCGAGCGGCTCGTCGGCGGGGAAGAGGAACCGCCGGGTCGCGGTCGACGGTGCGTGGCGGATCAGCAACACGCTCGGGGGCCGGCTCACGCGGTCCGCTCCGGCTGCGCGGCTGCCCTGGCGTGCTCACGCTCCCACAGCAGCCCGGAACACACCGCGATCGTGGCCCACAGCAGGGTCTGGGTGGCGAATGACGCCAGACGGAACTGCCACAGCAGCTCGGCAGGGAACCCCGACCCGGCCGCGCCAGCGGGGGCCGGTAGGACCAGCACCAACGCGCCGAAGGCGACCAGGCCGAGGCCGCCCACGACCACCTGGCGCGGCGCGTCCCGCAGACCTGTGGCGCGCAGACGGCGCGCGAGGGCCCAGAGCGCCGCGGCCACCCCGACCGACAGAACGATCGCGGCGAGGTACCAGGAGGAACGGGCGCCGACGGCGGCGGCATCGCCGACACCGGGCGGGTTCGGTGGTGCGACGAGCAGCGGCACCAACGCCATGACCACCCAGGCGACCGCGCCCAACTTCAGCGAGGCGCGCCAGTCGTCACGCTCGCGCATGGACCGACGGATGAGCGCGAACGCCACACCGAACAGGCCACCGAACGCCGCTCCGACGATCGCGGTCGCGACCGGGAGCAGCGCCTGCTGCGTCGTACGCGAGACCGGGAAGTCCGCGTGATCATCGGGTCCACTCGCCGCGGGGGCGTCAGCGGGAGCTGTTCCGAGCGACTCCTCGATCCGGATCGCCTCGCGCACCGGGATCTCCCCGATGACGAACGCGAACAGGCCGGCGAGCACACCCGCGAGCAGCCCCGCCGCGAGGCCGCGGCGGATACTGGGAGCCAGCACGACTCAGTGGCAGGGGAACCCGAGCAGATGCCGGGCGTCGTGGAACAGTTCGTGGGCCACGGGCGCGCCAGCGGTCAGCATCCCCTGCTCGAACGAGACGAGGAAGATGATGGTCGACAGGACCAACGCCCACGCGAGCGCGGCGTACCGCTCGTGCACGGTCGGCCGGAGGGCGGAGGCTGCGGACAGACTGCTCATGTCGTGATCCTTCGGGGATACCACGTCCCCTGCGGCTCGTGACGGGAGGTCAGTGTCCTGGCTCACGGATCGTCACGCAGGTCCCGGCCTTCCAGGTCTCTCGACCCGTGACCGCTCCGGTCGCCGAACGTCTCCGTCCGGGGTCCTGCGCTCCCCGTTCACAGTGGCGGGACCGCCGCGGAATCGCACCGCGTTCCTGGATCCAACCCGTCGGGTATGCGCCGGGCACCCTAACAGCAGGCGGCAGCATCACGTCCACCTCGCGCTCCGCGAGGTCCGACGGAGGCCGGCGTAGGGCGGTCCCGGCGTTCGCCGAGGGCCGCGACCACCGCCTCGACGACGGCGCCGCCCGTGGGTTCGCTCGCCTCAGCAGCGACGCTGCGGCCCTGCGCCCGGACCGCTGCAGCCGTGGCCGGGCCCATCGCCACGATCGGGTCGTCGCGGTCGTCGAGCGCCTCCACCGTGGGCTCCACCAGCCCACTGGCGGGCAGGACCACCACATCCACCTCCGGCACCGCCACACCCGGGGACGGCACCGTACGCGAGCTCACCACGGCACGTCCGCCGAGCGGGGCCGCGACGGCGCGGGCTTCGTCCTGGGCTCCCAGCACGACCACGGGGTGCTCGGGGGGAGTCGCGGCCGCCAACAGCTCCGTCGCTGATGCGAGGTCCGCATCCGGTCGCAGGCCCAACTCCGATCGCAGGCGCGCCCCGGTCCGGGACCCGACCGACCACAACTGCGTCCCGGCGAGCGAGCGGACATCGGCGCCGACCTGCGACAACGCGTCCAGCAACCGCCGGATCCCACGCACATCCGTCGCGATGAGCGTGCCGACCAGACCATCCCGGATCTCCACCGCGAGGCGCGCCAACGCGGCCGAGTCACCCTCGACCTCTCGAGCGACGGGCACCTCGAACACCGCTGCCCCGGCATGCCGCAGCTCGACAGCCACACGGCTCGGTCGCTGTGAACTCCGTGGCAACAGCACACGAACGCCCTGGAGCACACGGCGTTCCCGCCATCCGAGTTGCTCCCGCATCGCGACGACATCACCGACCACGATGACCGCGGGCGGCTCCAGTTCGGCCGCGTCGGCCGCATCCGCGATCGTGGCCAGCGTGCCCTCCACGGATCGCTGTGCAGGCAAGGTCCCCGACGAGATGACCGCTGCGGGCGTCTCGGGATCGCGACCGTGCGCGATCAGTGCATCGGCAAGGGTCCGCAACCGGGACCGACCCATGAGCAGCACGACCGTGCCGGGGAACCGCGCGAGACCGACGTGATCGACCAGCGGCTCATCATCCGAGACCTCGTGGCCGGTCACGACCATGAAGCCCGGAGAGACGGTGCGATGGGTCACCGGGATACCCGCAGCCCCCGGTACCGCGACCGGTGAGGTGACGCCCGGGATCACCTCGAACGCGACACCCGCGTCGGCGCACGAGCTGCCCTCTTCGCCGCCACGCCCGAACACGAACGGGTCGCCACCCTTGAGCCGGACCACCGCCTGCCCAGCGGCAGCGCGCGCGAGCAGCAGCTCGTCGACCTCCTCGCGGCTGTAGCTCGGCGCACCAGCGCGACGACCCACCAGGATGCGGTCCGCGTGTGCTGGCACCAAGCTGAGCGCTTCGGCTGGGGAGAGGTGGTCGTAGGCCACCACGTCGCAGGTCGAGAGCAGCGTCGCTGCCCGCAACGTCAGGTAGCCGGGATCGCCGGGACCGCCACCGACGATGTGGATCACCCCGCCACGTGCGGGGGGGCCGCCGAGACCACCGAACGGCAGATCGAGTCGCGTCACGCAGAACCTCCCGGGGGGTCACAGCCACGCTAGCGGCGACCTCCGATCACCTCCGCTCGCTGTGTACGTCCCGCGAAGCAGGCGTCTCCTCCGCACCTCCACCCTGACACGTGGGCAGGAGCAGCTCGATGTCGGCGCGCAACCGCTACACGTGGTGGTGGCCGGCCCGGAGATCGTCGATGAGGTGGTGCAGGACCTGTTCCTCGTGGACGACCGTGGACCGGTGGTTCACGGCCGCGGCGAGCCCGGGTGCCCACCCCACGGGTTCCACGGGAGCCATCAGCGTCGGGCCGGCGGGGGCTGCACGGTAGGACGCGACGTCCATCCGCCACGGACCCGCCCCGAACCGTTCGATGATCGTGGTCGCGATGCGCAGACCCCCACGGTCGAAGTCGCCGTGGTGGAGGAGGACGGCGCCGGCGGCTGCCAGGTGACGGAGCAGCGTCTGGACGGCGGCCGACGGCTGTCCGTCGCTGCAGACCAGCGGGGCCCCGGCGGGGCCGAGGGTGTCCGCGGCCGCGGCGACCACGGTGGGGTTCTCGCAGACGAAGACCGTCCGTCCCGCCAGCCCGGTGAGGTCCGGTGGGTGGTGGAGCAGGGCACGGAGGGTCAGGCGCACGGGCTCGCCCACGGCCGCGTGGGACCGCAGCGTCTGATCGACGAGACCCGCCCCCGGAGTCGACAGGTTCCAGACCAGGACCGGAGCCGACAGCTCATCGAGCAGCACCCCGGCAGCTGCCCACAGCGCGCGACGGTCGACGCCGGTGGGCAGGGGGCCTCGTTCGTCGGGCGGCAGGTGCTGGTGCTGGAGGGCCTTGAGCACCAGCGTGGCTTCGGGACGGTCCGGGTCGAGGGCGTGGCTGTCGCCGAGGGTCCGGGCCGCCAGGTGGGCCAGGGGGATGCCGGTGGCGGGGAGAGCTCGAAGGACACGACGGATCCGCTCGAGCAGGATCGTCGCGTGCTCGGGGTCGTCGGCGAGCCGGCGCAGCAGCCCCGAGCCCACCAGGTCGTCACGCCAGCCGCGCTGCCACGCCTCGTCGCCGGCGAGTCCCGCGGTGACCGTGCCCCAGGCCTGCGCGGTCGTGCGGCGCTGCCCCGCCCGGTCCACGACGGGGCCGTCGAGCACCTCGATGGCCTCCCGCAACCCGGTACAGATGCCGGCCTCCCGCAGCACGGCGTCCACGACATCCAGCGGCACCGTCACCCGCGCCCCGCTCGACGGGCGCCGTCCGAGCAGCCGGTCGATCGCTGCCCGCTGACCGGCGGACGGGTCGGTGAGCGTGACCGTGCCCATGGACCCGCGGCCGGCCTCGAGCCGGCGATGGACCCGGTCGCGCAGCCAGGCCAGGTCGTCGCCGTCGAGCAGCGCACGGAGCCGTTCCCGGTCGACCTCGACGGGCGCCGCGTGGCCGCCAGCACGCTCAGGCATCGGCGCGGAGGCGCTCGCGGCCGTTCCACACCCAGCGGGACACGCCCACGGCGTCGATCCCCGCGCGTGTGGCCAGCTGGGCGATGGCCAGGGCGGGCACGGTCGGGTAGCAGCCCCACTCGCGTTCGCTGGTCATGACCAGGTCGAGGTCGAACTGTTCCAGCAGTCCGAGGCACTTGGCCCGCATGCTGGCGTCGATGCCGACGAACGCCTCGTCGAGCATGATCAGGCGCGGGGCGTGCGGATCCGCGGAGCGGTAGTGGGCGGCGGCCGCGGCGAACTGTGGCACCGTCAGCGCCAGCGCCTTCTCGCCGCCGGACCCGGTGCCGTGACTGCGGCGGGTCAGGCGCACCCACTGACCGTCCTGCTGACGTTCGACCACGAAGCGGTGCCAGCCCCGGTGGTCGAGCGCAGCGTCGAGGTGGGCCGACCACGTCCCGGTGGGGTCGGCCTCGCGGACCTGGGCGATGCGTTCCTGCAGGAAGGCCCCGATCTCGTCGCGCTGCTCGGGGGACCAGCCGGCGTGGTGCGCCAACAGGTGGCGACGCGCCGGGGCGAAGGTGGGCAGGTCCGCGCGCGGGTGCCACGCGAACCGCAGCTTCATGCCGGTGGAGGTGGGCATGCGGTCGAGCTCGGCGTTGACCTCGGTGACCCAGTCCTCCCCCTCGCGCAGCAGGCGGTGCAGGTGGGCGGCGACGTCACCGATGAGGTGGTTCTGCAGGACCTCACGTTCACGGGCGGTCAGCAGTGCCTGCCGGTTGGTGACCTCGTCGACCAGCAGCCCGTGCAGCGCCGGCACGGCGCGATCGGCGCCCTGGAACGGGGCGGTCACGACGAACAGGTCGTCGACCAACGATGCCGTCGGGTGCAGATCGTGTGGCAGCAGCGCGTGTTCGAGGTCGGCGTAGTGGCCGTGGATGCCGCGCTGGATCCGGGTCCAGCTGGCGTCATCGACGTCGGTGGTCGCCAGGACCTGGTCGATGCGGCGGGCTACGCGCACGCCGCGGTCGGCCGACCACCCTCCCTCGGGTCCGTCGGCCGTGACATCGGCCAGCGCGGGATCAGCGACCGGCAGCAGGCCGGCGCCCTCGACGCGGGCCAGGCGGGCAACCGCGCCGACCCGTCGTCCTGCGTGCTCATCGAGCGCCTCGGCCAGATCCTCCATGCGCTGCTGCGCGGCTCGGCGCACCCCGGCCACGTCCATCCGGTCCTCGTCGAGCTGCTCCCGGCGCGCGGTGGCGGCGGCCAGGTCGGAGCGGGACAGCTCCAGGCGGGTGAGGAGCTGGTCGACCTCCTCACCGACGGTCGCTTCGAGCGTGTCGCGCCGGGTGGCGGCGGCCAGCGCGGCGTCGTGTGCTTGACGGGCGCGTTCCTGGTGGAGCTGCAGGTCGGCGGTCACCGCATCGAGGTCAGCGACCGCACGGTCGTGATCGACCAGCTGGCTGGCGTGCGCCTGCAGCGTGGGCCACAGGGCCGCCAGCGCCGTGGCGTGGTGGCTGAGGGCCTCGCCCAGCTGGTCGAGGTCGAGCTGGTCGCCGAGCCCGAGGTCGGCGGCGGCCTCGTCGTGGGCCGCGCGGGCCTGGTCGAGCCTGGTCGTGGCGCCCGCGGCCGCAGCATCAGCCTCGGCGACACGATCCCGCAGCGCGGCGACCTGGCGGACCGCGACCAGGTGGGCGGCGGCGGCCTCGCGGATGGGGGCGTCGGTGGGAGCGGCCGCCTGTTCGTCGGCGATCCGGTCGGATCGCTGCGACAGCTCGTCGAGATCGGCGTCGATCTGCGCCAGGCCGGCGTCGAGGTCGGCCAGCTGACGGTCGAGCGCGGTCAGCCGGTCACGCTTCGCCGCTTCGCGGGCGGCGTGACCGAGGTGCTCCGCCGTGGGCTTTGACCAGCGGCCGTGCAGAGGCCCGACCCGGTGACGGCCATCGTCGGCGACCCAGAGGGTCCCGTCGGCCGGGTGGTGCCCGATGCGGGCCAGGACGGCCCGCACGACCTCCGCGTCCACGGCCGACGCCTGCGGATCCTCGGGGTCCACGGCGGGGACCAGGACCGTCCCGAGGCCGCCGTCGTCGGCCTCCGGCAGGTCGGCGGCCGCGACGACCACGTCGTGGGTCGCGGCATCGAGCACCTGCCCGTCCGGCGTGACCCAGGCGTCGAGCAGCCCGGCGGCTTCCAGCGCCGCCTCGTACCCGGCGGCGCGGACGGGATCGAGGTCGGAGACGGGTTCCACCAGCTGCCAGAGCGGTGCGCCGGAACGGCCGATCCGAGCCTCCGGGTCGCGGGTGTGGGGCGCGGCCGGGGGCAGGTGACGAGCGGCGGCGACCCGGTCACGCTCGGTGGCCAGCTCGTCGCGGCGTGCTCGGAGTTCGTCACGGTCGCGGCGGGTCGTGGCCCGGGCGTCCGCCAGCTGTGCGGTGGCCAGCGTCGTGGCGTGGTCGACGGCGCGGGCCAGGGGCGAGCGGGCGGTCTGAGCGTCCCGCCAGGTCTCGAGCTCCCAGGCCAGCTCGTCGGGCGCCGGGACCGAGAGCTCCTCGAGCTCATCCGACCACCCCCGGTAGGCCGCCAGGACGTCGGTGACGGCGGCCTCGCGGGCGGTCGCGGTGTCGCGTTCGTCGTCGCGGGCGGCATCGAGCTGGGCCGCCAGATCGTCTCGGCGTTGCCGTGCCGACGCCAGGGCGGACCGGGCGTCGCCCACGCGGGCAGCCAGGGACCGCAGGTGGGTCAGGGCATCGCGGCGGCGGGCGAGGCGGTCGTCCGCGGCCGCCCGCGCACCCTCGATCGTCGTGGTCCCGCGGACGTCCGCCGTCTCGAGCCCGGCGATGGCGCGGGCATGCCCCTGGCCGAGCGCGGCCGCGTGCGACGTGGTGACGGCCTGCTCGACCGCCCGGACGACGGTCTCCTTCGAGGCGTCCTGACGGCTGGTCGACGCCGCGACGCGGCGCTCGTGGTCGGCCATCCGGTCCGCGGCACGGTCGCGATCGGCCGCGACCTCGGCGGCGCGTGCCGCCGTGTCCGTGGCAGCCCGACGGGCGTGGCCGAGCTCGCGGACGCGGTCCATGGCCGGGGAGGCCTCGAGGGTGCGTGCTTCCTCGGTGTGGTGTCGTTCGGCCTCGCGTGCGGCGTCCCGTTCGGCGGTCAGGGCGGCGAGACGGTCGTCGGCGTCCTGTCGTTCGCGGTCGGCCTCGCGCAGGCGGCGCTGGGTGCGTTCGTAGTCGCCGTGGGTGCGGGTGACCTCGAGCGCACGGCGACGGACCGCCACGGCGGCGTACCGGCGGTAGGTGTCGAGGAAGGTGTTCGTCGCGGTGGCCGCAGCGGCGAAGGAGACGAGCTGCTCGCGGTCGGCTTCGAGCGTTCGGAACGCCTCGGCGACGTCCGCCACGACAGCGCGGGGCATCGGCGGCAGGGCTTCGCTCAACGCGTCGGAGAGTGCTTCTTCGTCCATCTGGCGTGACAGCTGCGGACGGCGCAGCTGGATCAGCAGGTCGACCAACGCGTCGTAGCGGTGCTGACCGAGCCCGAACAGGCGACGGTCGACCTCGGCCCGGTAAGCCTGGGCGGTGTCGAACACCTCCCCGCGGCCGTCGAGGGCTGCGCGCAGACGGTCACGGGTGAGGGCCTGGCCGGCGTCGGCCACCAACGACAGCGTGCCGTCGTCGGCCGGTCCGCCACCTCGGCGGTTGGCGATCCGCAGGTCGGTGGCGAAGCACCACTTGCCGGCCAAGCCACGGCCCCTCACCGCCCGCAGGCCGATGCCGAGGGTGCAGAAGTGGGGCGTGCCGTCGTCGTCGACGCGGCCGAACTCGATCCAGGTGTAGCCGAGCCGATCGTCGTGGCGGCCGAGCAGCAGGTTCCACTCGATCCGTTTGGCCGTGTCGCCGTCGGGTTCGAGCCGGTGCGCAGCGACCTCGCCGTCGAACAGGAACGGCAGGGTGAGCGCGAGCACGCGCGACTTGCCGGTGCCGTTGTTCCCCCGTAGCAGCAACCGCCCACCGCCGAAACGGAACTGCTCGTCGTCGAAGCGGTAGAGGTTCAACAGGCCGAGCCGCAGCGGCTGCCACCGGGCGCTCGTCGGTGCCGGCAGGTCGGCGGGGTGGCCGTTCGAGGTGCCATCCACGGTCAGGCCTCGAACAGGCTGGGCGCGGGGGCGGGGGGCAACGTCGGCGCGGCCACGGCGTACCGGGCGATCGCGGGGCGCGGGGCCACGCCGCCCTCGACGATCCGCACCAGCGCAACCGCCGCCAGGCGTTCGACGACCTCGGCGGCGAGCCGGGTCTCGGCCCCGGCGTCGCGCACGTCACGGCGCCAGTGGTGGCCGTGCACGGCGACCAGGTCCGCGACCTTGGCCTCGACCTCGCCGGTGGTCACGATCACGTGCGGGTCCCGGCGCAGTCGCCCGGCCAGCTCCTCGGCGACGAGCAGGGTCAGGTGTCCGTCGGTTCCCTGGTCGGGGACCTCGAGATCGGTCACGTCGCCGCGGTCGTCGACCATGGCGATGCCCTCGGCGCGGACCTCGGGTTCCAGGCCGGTGGCCTCGCCCACGGCCGCGAGCAGGCGGGCACGCTGGCTCGACAGGTAGGCCCGCTGGTCGTCGTCGAGGTCGTCGACGTAGACGACGGGATCGTCGAGCAGGCGCCGTGTCAGGTGGGTTCGGGTGGCGCGGTTGCGACCGTCGACGGTGTCCGGCACGACCTCGGCGGTCACCGCGGCGAGCCGGTCGTCGAGGTCGTCGGCGTCGATGCTGGACGGTGGTCGGCGCGCCGCCAGCACGGCCGACAGCGCCGAGCGGTCGATGGTGTAGAGCGCGTCCCCGGTGCCGGCGACGTAGTCGCTATCGGCCCCGTCGACGTGCTGCAGGATCCCGAGCTCGAGCAACAGCCGGACCACGGCCACCAGGTCCCGCCGTTGGTCGCGCGTGTCGAGCTCGAAGGCGATCCCGGCTGCAGCCAGGTCGGGGTCGGCGGCAACCGAGCTCACGATGAGCTCGGCGAGCCGGCCGAGCGCCACCTGCCGGTCGGCGGTCTCCAAGCTCGCGAGCGCCAGGCACAGCAACACGTACCGGCGTCGGGAGAACGGCGGGTCGGATCGCCGGGCACGAGCCGGACGGGTGCCGTCGTCGACGGTGGCGGGGACCTTGCGCAGCCGCGCCAGCGTCGTGTCGACCGTCAGGGTCCATCCGGCCTCGTGGGCGAACCACCGACGCAGCCAGTCCGTGTGCCGACGCACCAGCCGGAAAGCCTCGAGGTCGCGGTCGGCGTGCAGCAGCGGCGAGGCGAGCAGGGCCCGGACCGCGCGGCGGCGCTCGTGCCGGACCTGCTGGTCCCGTCGGTCACGGACGCCGGGCGACGTCGCGCTCACGCTCCGACCTCCACGAGCAACGAGGCCCCGTCGGGGTCCGGCGTGCCGGCGAGGTCGACGATGGCGACGTGGTGGTCGGGCCCGGTGAGCCAGCCGTCGACGGTGTCGATGGTCGCCTCGGCGCCGTCGTCGGTCGGTGTGAGCTGTATCTCGAGGCCGCCGTCGGCGGACGTGAGCCGGACGGTGCGGGCCCCGCCACGCGCGTCGAGGGCCACCGCGGAGAGGGCGTCGCCGAGCAGGTCGAGGAACAGCCCGAACGCCGCACGGTCGAGCTGGCGGAGCGCGGACAGCCGGACGGTGCCGTCGGTCACGAGCTGGGTCCGCGCGGCGGCGAGCTGGGTGGCCTCCTCGTGGGCCTGCCGTGCCAGCAGGGCCTTCTCGGCCGATCGATCCACGATGGTGGACGGGCGTCCGCGCCGCACGTACTGGCCGGTGCGACGCAGCTGCGGGGACACCTGCAACGGCGGGGCGTCCAGCCAGCTGGTCGCGGCCGGCACCGGGTCGTCAGCGCGGGCGTCGAGGGTGTCACCGTCGACCTTCAGGTGCCGAGACGGGCTGAGCCCGAACGCCGCCCGCCACAGTCGGTGGGCGTCGGCGTCGGTCGGGCACTGGGCGAACCACCGCGCCAGGGTTCGCAGGTCCGCCGGCCTGTCGGTCCGAAGCACCCGACGCTCGTTGATCTGCGCGACGGCCTGGAGCAGGGCCGGGATGGCTCGACGCGCCCGCTCGCGCAGCACGTCCGCCTGTGCACGATCACCGGCGGGGGCCACGAACCACGATCCGAGCCCGACCCAACGATCCGCCCAGCGAGCGTGGGCGGCCGCGCGGTCCTCCTCGGTGACCTCCAGGCGGTCGCTCAGGTCACGATCCGCCGCCAGCGCCAGCAGACGCGCCGACCCGGCGTGGTCGATCTCGGCCAGGAGGGCAGCCACGCGCGACTGCGCGATCACGAGGTCGCCGATGAACCGCTCGAGGTACTCGATCAGCCGGTCCTTGTAGGCCAGGAAGGCATCGAGGTCGACGCCGTGCAGGTCCACGGTGCGTTGCAGCCCGGTGATGAACGTGCGGGCGCGATCGGTCAGCTCCTCGAAGCGCGCCGTCAACGTGGTCAGCGACCGGTGGACCTTCCCCGGATCCGGCTGGTCGTCCCGGGCCAGACCGAGCAGTTCGGCCAACAGCTCCTGGATGTCGGCTAGCGCCGAGGTCTGCAGCTCCCCGGGCACGACCAGCAGCTCCTCGAAGTACGCCACGGCACGTTCGGCCGCCTCGCCCTCGAGGGTCAGTTGGTACAGGAACCGAGCCCGGTAGAACTCCTCGACCGTGGCGACCTCGGCGGTGTCCGGGTCGGCCCGCAGGTTGCCCCACTCGACCAGCTGGGCCAGCAGCGTCTGCACGCCGTCGCGGTCGACGGCGGTCCCATCGTCGTGCAGGGAGGTCACGACCTCGTCGGGGCGTAGGTGCAGCACGAACCGTTGTTTGGCGTGCAGGAACGCGCGCATGACCTGCCGGTAGCGCTCGGCCTTCTCGGCGGTCAGGTACGCGAACACGCTCAAGCGGTCGTCGGGCACGGGGTTCCCGGAGGGTCGCTGACGTCTCGGTGCGCAACGGTACTCGCCGGTGCCGACACCAGCGGCGTGCAGCCGTCAGGCGAGGGAACCTCGCAGATCGAGCGGGGCGAGGCGCGTGGTCGATCGCGCGCACTCACGGTGATGCGCTGCGCCGACCACTACGTGGGACTCACCCTCAGCCCACCTGCATCCGCCTGCGTAGCGCAACGGGAGTCGTGCTAGCATTGACAGCATCTCTGTTAGAGACCTGGAGGGTCGATCGTGGCAACCATCACGGTGCGCAACCTCGACGACGAGGTGCAACGCCGCCTCAAGCGTCGAGCCGCCGACCATGGCCGGTCGATGGAGGCCGAGGTGCGCGCGATCCTGACCACGACGCTCACGCAAGGTGGGCTGGCACAGGCCTGGGTCGAAGCCACCGACCCGTGGCGAGGCGACGAGATCATGCTGCCGGAACGCTCCGAGCCCCGCCAGGTCGACGTCGGGTGATCGTGCTCGACACCAACGTGCTTTCCGAGCCGCTCAAGTCCCGACCTGACGAGCGCGTACTCACCTGGCTCAGATCGCTCCGCGAGCCGTGCGGGGTGACCTCGGTCAGTGTCGGGGAGCTGCTCACCGGCGTCCGAGCGCTGCCGGCCGGGCGACGCCGGGACGGCCTGTTGGAGTCGATCGAGTCGACGCTTTCCACGTTCGCCGGCGCAGTGCTCCCCTACGACGAGCCGGCCGCCCGTACCTACGCTCGGTTGCAGGAGCGACGGCGCGCCACCGGGCGACCGCTCGCGGTCGAGGACGGCATGATCGCCGCGATCTGCACCTCGCGTGGCACGACCCTCGCGACCCGGAACATCGCCGACTTCGCGGAACTCGACCTCGAACTGATCGATCCCTGGTCAGCGCCACACTGACCACAACGCCGGGTCGGGTCGAGGTAGCGCCGGTGTCACTGTGGTGCACCGTGCGCACCTCATGATCAAGAATCGGTCTCCGCGCTCAGGTAGGGGTTTCAACGTCACGCTGCTCGAGCAGGCACACGGCCAGCCAGCTCGGCAGTTGTACGCGCCGGGGCTGTAGCGTTCGCTGGGACACGCGCCCGAGCTGCGTCGACGCGTCAACCGGGTAACGATCCAGTTAGCGCGTTTCAGCCCTCTTCGCACTCTGCTCGAAATCACGGTGCTGGCTTTGCCTGTCGGCGTAGCGTCAGGACGTTCGGGGACTTCACCACGGGAATGATTCCCTCTCCTGAGGTCACGGGGGAGCGACGTCGACCTCACGTCGAGGCCCCGTACCCGTTCGACGACCGCGGGCTGAAGCCGAGGTGGTCGAGCGGTCCGTTCCCCGACCCGAGCCGCCAACCGGCCGCTCCGGCGATGGCTCCGGTGACGTAGCGCTTCGCGGCGATCAGGGCGTCGAGCGGCTCGACGCCGTTGGCGAGCCCCGCCGCCGCGGCGGCGGCGAAGGTGCAGCCGGTGCCGTGGGTGTTCGAGGTGGCGATGCGGTCGGCGCGGAGCTCGTGCTCCTCTCCCCCGGCGACGATGACGTCGACAGCCTCGGGCCCCTCGAGGTGGCCGCCCTTGACCACCACCAGATGCGGACCGAGCTCGGCCAGCTCGTGGGCCGCGCTGCGGGCGTCGTCGAGCGTGCGGAGCGGGCGACCGACCAGCACCGCCGCCTCCTCGAGGTTCGGGGTCACGATCATCGCGTGTGGCAGGAGCAGGTCGCGATAGGCGGCCAGGGCGCCATCCTCCAGGAGCCGGTGACCGGTGCCCGACACCAGGACCGGGTCGACGACGAGGTTCGGGAGCTCGCCCGCGGCTGCGCGCGCGGCCACGAGCTCCACGAGCTCGGCGGTGGCGAGCATCCCGGTCTTGACGGCTCGGACGGCGAGGTCGCCGAGCACGGCGTCGATCTGCGCCGTAACGGTCGCCGCGGGGATCACGTGGACGTCGGACACACCGACGGTGTTCTGGGCGGTGACCGCGGTGATCACGCTGGTCCCGAAGACGCCGAACTGTCCGAAGGCCCGCAGGTCGGCCTGGATGCCGGCGCCACCGCCGGAGTCGGAGCCGGCGATCGTGAGCGCGATGGTGGGCGTGGTCATGGCAGCTCCGCGGGGTGGAGGAGTCGGCGGACGGCGTCCGCGGGATCAGGTGCGTTCATGACGCCGCCCATGACGGCCAGACCGTGGGCTCCGGCGGCACGCCACGCTGGCGCGTTGTCGGGGGTGACGCCGCCGAGCGCCAGGACGGGCAGGTCACCCGCGAGGGCGACGAGGTGCTGGAACCCTTCAGGTCCGAGCGCTGGCCCGTAGCCGGGTTTCGATGCGGTCGGGGCGACCGGCGAGACGAGCACCAGGTCCGTGGCCTCACCGGCGGCGATCGCCACCTCGGCGTCGTCGTGGCAGGAACGGCTGACCAGCATCCCGGCGGCGTGCTGCCCCGGATGCGGATCGTCGCCGGCGAGGTGGAGGCCCTCCGCACCGAGGTGGCGGGCGAGGTCGAGGTCGGAGGCGACGGACAGGAGCGCGCCCGCGCGTCGGACGACCGGGGCGCACTCCTCGCCGAGCGTCCACCGTTCCTCGCGGACGAGATCCTTGTCCCGGAACAGCACCGCCGGCGCGCCGGCGTCAACCGTTGCGGCGACGGTGTCGCGCAGCGTCCGGCCCGCCCGGGCGGCGGCGTCCCGGTCGGTGATCACCAGCAGCGTGAAGACGGCCGGGTTCATCCCGTGGAACCATCCGTGTCCGGCCCGAGGAGGTCGGGACGGCCGTCGTCGGTGGTGGACGCCTCGGCGTAGAGCCGGCGCGGGATGCGGCCGGCGCCCCGCGCCAGGCGTCCCGCCTCGACCGCGTACCGCATCGCCGTGGCCATCGCTTCGGGGTCGCGTGCACGGGTCACCGCCGAGGCGAGCAGCACCCCGTCGCAGCCGAGCTCCATGGCGAGCGCGGCGTCCGAGGCCGTGCCGATGCCGGCGTCGAGGATGATGGGGGCGTCGACCTGCTCACGGATGATGGCGAGGTTGTAGGGGTTACGGATGCCCATCCCGGACCCGATGGGGGAACCGAGGGGCATGACGGCGGCGCACCCGATATCGACCAGCCGGGTGGCCAGGATGGGATCGTCGTTGGTGTAGGGCCAGACGGTGAACCCGTCGTCGACGAGCTGTTCGGCCGCATCGAGCAGCTCGACCGGGTCGGGGAGCAGGGTCCGTTCGTCGCCGATCACCTCGAGCTTGACCCAGTCCGTCTCGAACGCCTCACGACCGAGCTTGGCGACCTTCACCGCTTCCCCGGCGGTGTAGCAGCCGGCGGTGTTGGGCAGGACGCGGACGCCGGTCCGCTGGATCACGTCGAGCAGCGAGCCCGGGCTCCGGTCGGTCACCCGGCGGAGGGCGACGGTCACGACGTCGGTGCCGGAGGCGCGGATGGCGCGCTCGAGCACCTCGAGGCTGGTCGCGCCTCCGGTCCCGAGCACCAACCGGGAACGCAGCGCCGTACCACCGATCGTGAGCGGCTCGTCCATGTGGCCTCCTGTTCGTCCGTGGTGATGCGTGGTGGATGGTGGGGCTCTGGCGGGTGCGGCGGACCGGACGGGTGCCGGGTCAACCGCCCTGGACGGCGCCGACGAGTTCGACCTTCGCGCCGTCGTGGAGCGTGGTGGCATCCCAGCTGGAGCGCGGCAGGACGTCACCGTCGACGGCGACCGCCACGCCACGCCGGTCGGCGACCTCGAGGTCGACCAACGCCCCGACGGTGACGGGACCGTCGAGGGCGCGCGGCTGACCGTTGAGCTCGATCGTCACGTCGTTGCTCCTGCTCGGGCCGGGTGGGCGACGGCGAGGACCGGGTCGACCTCGGCGCCGGTGAGGGTCGCGGCGATCGCCTCGGCGGTGATCGGGGCGAGCAGCACGCCGTTGCGATGGTGCCCGGTGGCGAGGACGAGCCCATCAAGAGGGCCGGGACCGATCAGCGGGGTGTTGTCCGGCGTGGTGGGCCGGAGACCGGCGATCGTCTCGACGAGCTCGAGCTCGTCGACGCCGGGGACGATCGTGGCTGCGTCGTCGAGCAGCTCGCGCGTGGCACCTGCGGTGACGGTGGTGTCGAAGCCGCGTTCCTCCTGGCTGGCGCCGACGACGAGCCGGCCGTCGTCGCGGGGCACGAGGTAGACGCTGCGGTGGCGGACGAGCCCGCGGACGGTGGTGCGCAGCACCTGCCGGCCCGACGGGTCACGCAGGTGGAGGAGCTGGCCCTTGACCGGTCGCACCGCCGGTCGCTCGGCATCGAGCCCGTCGATCGTGGCGGCCCACGCGCCGGCGCTGAGCACGACCTGGTCAGCGTGGTGCTGTTCGCCGTCGGCGGTGCGCACACCGATGACCCGGTCCCCCCGCCGCTCGACGCGCGCGACCTGTCGGCGTTCGAAGACGACGCCGGCATCGGCGCAGGCACGCAGGAGCGCGGCGACGCACGCCCGGGGCTCGACGCGATGGTCCTCCCCGGCCAGAAGCCCGACCCGGACGCGGGGGCTGAGCATCGGCTCGCGAGCGCGGGCCTCGCGGCTGCGCAGCTGTTCGACCCCGAGCCCGAGCTCGGTCTGGAACGCGTGGAGGTCCGACAGGGCGGCGACGTCGTCGCGGTCGAACCCGACCAGCAGCGTGCCGGTCGCGCAGTAGCCGACATCGGTGCCCGTGGCCGCCTCGAGCTCGGCGGCGAACGCCGGCCAGCGACGTGCCGCCGCCACGTTCAGCGCGAGCCGATCCTCCTCGCCGTACACCACCTCGGTGACGGGGGCGAGCATGCCGGCGGCGACGTTCGAGGCGGCGGCGCCCGGGGCGGGGTCGAACACGGTGACCTGCAGCCCGGCGCGCGCCACCTGCCACGCGCTGGCGAGACCGATCAGGCCCCCGCCCACGAACAGCGCGTCGGGGGTCATGGCGAGCCCTGACCATCGGTGAGCAGGTCGAGCAGTTCGCGGGTGGCGGCACCAGGGTCGGGCGCGTCGACGATGGCGCCGACGATGGCGATCCCGTGCGCGCCGGTGGCCAGGACCTCGGGCACCCGGGCCGCGGTGATGCCGGAGATCGCGATGATCGGCACGTCGACCGCCTCGACGATCGCCGCGACCGTGCTCGGACCGATCGGATCGGGCAGCCCCACCTTGGTGACGGTCGCGTAGGTGGGCCCGACACCGAGGTAATCGGCGCCCTCCGCGACGAGCCGACGGGCCGTCTCGGGGTCACGCGCGGTCCCACCGATCACGAGCCGGTCGCCGGCGAGTTCGCGGGCGGTCGCGATCGGCAGGTCGGTCAGGCCGAGGTGGACGGCGTCGGCATCCGCGGCGAGCGCGAGGTCGACGCGGTCGTTGACGATGCTGAGGGCGCCGGCCCGCCGGCAGCGGGCCACGATCGCGCGTGCGACCTCGAGGTGCTCACGGTCCGTGCGCTCCTTCACGCGGATCTGGATGGCGGGCGCGCCGGCATCGAGCACGGCTTCGACGGTGCGCAGGTCGTCGGCGCGCTGGTCCGCGGAGGTCAGCACGTGCAACCGGGGAAGGGGACGGCGGAGCACGGTCAGCTCCCGCTCGGCGGGCCCGTGGCGACGGTGGCCCGTTCCCGGACGAGGCCGTCGAGCTCGGCCAGGTCGACGGTCGGGCGGCCGAGCAGCGAGACGATGACGGTGACGATGCTGCTGGCGAGGAGCGCACCGGCGAAGGGTGCGAGCGTCGGGACGGCGTCGGGGAAGGTGATGCTGGCGACGGCGCCGTCGAGGCTGCCGGTCGCGACCAGGCCAGCACCGAACGCGCCGGCCGCGCCCGTGACGATCCCCGCCCAGACCGCCGTCGTGGTGGTGCGGTACCAGAGACCGAGCAGGGCCGGCAGGAGCAGTACGGAGGCGAGCAGGTCGGCGATGAGGAACAACTGCAGCACCGAGGTCGCGACGAGGCTGACGACGACGGCCGGCAGGACGATCACGACGGTCAAGATGCGGGCCTGCCCGAGACCGAGGGAGGGCCGTTCGGAGACCAGCAGCGCGGCCAACCCGTTCTCGAGGGTGTCGACCGACGAGGCGACCAGCGCGATGCCGAGCAACATGACCGCCGCGACCACCACGGTGGGGAGCTCGGCAGCGAGCGCGAAGATCGACAGCGCCGGGATCTCGGCGAGACCGACCGACGCCGACAACACACCGAGCCCGCCGGCGATCAGCATCAGCGGGATCGTCACCGCGGCACCGATGAGGGCGCCCTGACGCAGGGCCCGGTCGTCACGGGCCGACCAGACCCGCTGCCAGTACCCGTGGTGGAACAGGTTCGCGGCGGTGACGGCCAGGATCAGCGTCGCGGCGCTCTCGAGCCCGACCCGGTCGATGCCGAGGAGGCCGCTGCCACGGACGCTGGCGACGGGTCCGTCCACACCCACGAGAGCGGCGACCGCGGCGACGGTCAGCAGGACGATCACGAGCCAGCTCTGCCACCGGTCGGTGCGCAGGGACGCCCGGAGCCCGGCGTAGGTGGTGTAGGCCAGGGTGGCGACCATGACAACGATGACCGTGAGCTGGCGAGGGACGCCGCCGAGCAGTTCGACGAGCCCGCCGATCGCCACCAGTTCGGCGGCCACGAAGACGCCCATGTAGAGCAGCGAGACGGCGGTCGCGAGGCGGCTCGCCGAGCGGCCGAACCGCACCCGCAGGAACTCGCTCAGCCCCTGGCCCGACGGCACGATCCGGCGCAGCCGAGGGCCGACGAACGCGAACACCAGGAACGGACCGGCGGCTGCGACCGCGTACCCGATGACGGGCCCGATCCCGAGGATCGCGCCGAGCTCCGGCGGCGCGAACAGGATCCAGGCCCCCAGGCCGGAGGCGAGGAACGACAGGCCGAGGGCGACCGGGCCCTGGCTGCCACGAGCGACGATGAAATCGTCGAGGTCGGCGCGTGGACCTTCGCGACCGGCGCGCACGCCGACGACCACGAACGCCGCGAGCACCGCGACGAGCAACAGGACGCTCACAGATGTAGCCAACACGACGCGCTCCCTCCGCCGGCATGACCCGGATCAGGTTCCGAGGTAGTGCGCCCGCCTGGCGCGTTCTCAGCCCTCGGTCGGAGGGCTCCCTCGGCGTCTCTGTGGCAGACCGTAGCCAGGCGCCGCGCTCCCCGCTCTTCGAAGCTCCTCGGCGCCGAGCCACGGGCCCGCGAGAGGTTCTCGCGACGGTCATCACCCACTTCGTCTCGTGTGGATCATCCCCCGGTCGGCGAGGTATTGCGCTTCGCATGTTGAGCTGGCAGCTGGTCGTTATGGGAGCGAGGACAGCCGGCCCCGACGCCCGCAATCACGGCGATGGCGGCGGCTACCGGGTAGTACGAAGGGGCGTGGGTGTTGCCCATGCACCAGCGGGGCAGCTACCGGCGCAGGCGCGGCGGCGAACACCCGCGACGTGGGAGGCCTTCTACACCGCGGTGCTCGCCGCCTCGATCGGCGATGGCCGGGTCTCGTGGTCTGGCGAACCGACGACGTGGACGGCGCGGCTCCACAGCTCCGTCACGTCATCGGTGCGCAGCCGAGCGATGGCCTCGACGGCGAGGAGGTAGGCCTCACGCTGCCCGCGCCACGGTGGCGTCGCGAGATCAGCATCCGACCAGCCGCGCGGCAGCGGCCTGTCCAGAGTGCTACCTTCAGGTAAACCGTAAGGTTGGAGTCGGTGATGGTGGAACGCTTCGTCGGTGTGGAGCAGGCTCGTGGGCAGCTGGGCCGGCTCGTTGACGACGTTGCAGGTGGCGCGGATGCGATCTCGCTGACCAAGCGGGGCCGGCCGGTCGCCATGCTGGTCAACCGTGACGAATGGGAGGCGCTGCGAGGCATGGTTCGCGCCGAAGCTCGTGAGGAATTGGCACGTCGTCTCGCCCAGGTTCGCGAGCGCGTCGCGGAGGTTGGCCTCGATCCCGCCACCGTCGACGAAGCGATCGAGGCGGCCCGGAAGGTGTCGTGATCCGAGCGGTACTCGACACCAACACCATCGTGTCGGGGTTGGGATGGGGTGGCACGCCCGGCGCCGTGCTCGATGCCGCCCTGGCGGGCCAGTTCGACCTGATCACCAGCATCGCCCTGCTCGACGAGCTTCAGCGGGTGCTCACCTATCCCAAGTTGCAAGCTGTGATCGGTCAGCCCAGCGGGCTCGTCGAGCTCATCACCTTGGCGGCCATCGTGGGCGAGCCACCCAGACCGTCGACGTCGTCCGGGACCCCGACGACAACCGTCTCATCGAAGCTGCACTCGCCGGCGACGCCGACGTCATCGTGAGCGGCGACCAGGATCTTCTCACGCTCCAAGGCGTGGGCAAGGTCCGCGTCGTGACCCCTCGAGACTTCCTCGAGGTCGAGCTGCGGGGGTCTTGAGCTCTTCGTTCCACGAGGAGTCGCGACGTGCAGCTATGGGCGTTGGCCACCGCGACGATGAACGCACATCGTCACGGCTGCCGCGCGTCGCGTTCAGCTGGCGTGGGCGGCGACCTCGCGGTCGAGTCGGTCGCCGAGGCGGTCGGCTTCGACGTCGAGGTCGTACTGGGCCTGCAGGTTGAGCCAGAACCGTGGGCTGGTCCCGAAGTAGCGGGCCAGGCGCAGGGCGGTGTCGGCGGTGACGCCCCGCTTGCCGTGCACGATCTCGTTGATGCGGCGCGGCGGGACGCTGACGTCCTTCGCGAGCCGGTACTGAGACAACCCGACGGGCTCGAGGAACTCCTCGAGCAACACCTCGCCGGGGTGGACGGGTGGGAGCTTGGCCATCGTGATCTCCTAGTGGTAGTCCACCATCTCGACGTCGAAGGCGTTGCCGCCGTCCCAGCGGAAGCAGACCCGCCACTGGTCGTTGATGCGGATGGAGTGCTGCCCCTGGCGGTCACCTCTGAGCCGCTCGAGCCGGTTGCCAGGTGGGACTCTCAGATCGGTGAGTTCCTCCGCCGCGTCGAGCATCCGCAGCTTGCGTAGAGCAGCCTTGCTCAGTTCGGGGGACCACTTCTTGACCCGCTGCCGCGCAGCGAGGCGTTCGGTGTCGCGGTCGCGGAAGCTGCGGATCATCGCCATGATAGTAACGCGCCGCGTTATGCTCGGCAATGACGGCAAGTGGAACTATGTGCAGGCGGATCCGATCTCGAACCCGCACATCGTCACGGTGATGTGTCATCGCCCGTCGGTGACTACCGGCCGTGCCAGCGTGCGACCGCGGGTGTCCACGCGTCGCGGACCGCGCTTGGGAGGTTGAGGTCGTCGAACACTTCGATGAGCAGGGTCGGGTCGATGTAGCGCCGGACATCGTCGGGCGTGCCGTCCCGCAGCACCAGCTCGTAGACCCGGATGCGGTCAGCAAGCGCGCTGTGGTGCACGGGTGCACACCTCGTTGTCGAGGAACCCCCTGGAAAAGCGATATCCCGGCGTTTCCGCCGGGATATCGCCAGGACGTTTGGGTGGAGGTGATCGGATTTGAACCGACGGCCCCTTCGTTGCGAACGAAGTGCTCTGCCGAACTGAGCTACACCCCCGGGGGTACGGGTGCCCCGGCGCAGGCCGGAGCGAGGCGGGATGGTAGCCGCGCCCTCACGCAGGGTCGAACGCGCCTGTGAAGCTGCTGGCCCCCGGCACGACGGTCCGGACCCGCCCCCTCAGCAGGGGTCGCCGGCGCGGTCGTCCACGAGGCCGGATGGCCGGCTGCCATCCAACGTGGTGGGACCGCCGATCACATCCTCGTCGGCGACCCCCCGGTCCGTCCCGACGATGCGCGGATCCGCGGTCTCCCACCACGGCTGGTCCTGAGGCGCGGCTGCCTCGTCGGACGACCCAGCGCCTGCGCGCGAACCGTCAGCCTCGGACGACCCATCAACGTCGGACGCTCCGTCCGCTCCGGACGACCCGTTCTCGGACGATCCCTCATCGACCTCACCCGTCAGGAGCCACGGCACCAGCTGCCCGGCCGCGTCGTCGTCGAGTTCGACCATGCTCGCCGCGCCGACCATCGTGATCGCCCCCGGGATGGACCGCCCCTCGAGCCCCCCCGCGATGGTCGAGCGGTGCTCGCGGATCAGCTCCTGCAGGCGCAGTAGGTCGAGGGAGCTGTCGAGATCCACCGCCCGCGCGACCCGGTCGGCCAGCTGCATCAGTTGCGGCAGATCCTGCAACAGGCCGAGCTCGCTCACCTCGTCGAGCATCTCGCCGACGAGCCGCTGCTGGCGAGCGATCCGCCCGAAGTCGTCGTCGATGTGGCGCGCCCGCGCGAACGCCAGCGCTTGCGCACCGTCCAGATCGACGCATCCGGCGGGGAGGTCGAGGTTGGCGTCCTCGTCCTCGAGCGGCTCCGCGAGGTACATGGTCACACCGCCGAGTGCGTCCACGATGTCGACGAACCCGCCGAAGTCGACGGTCACGACGTGGTCGATCGGCGTACGCAGCAGCCGGGTGAGGGTTTGCACCGTGCAGGTCTCGCCGCCGTACCCCGCCTCCTCGCCGATGTCGAAGGCTTCGTTGATCCGACCCTCCGAGCCGTCGCACAGCTCGACCCTTGCGTCGCGCGGGACGCTGAGGATGCGGACCTCGTCCGCGACGGGATCGAGTCGGGTCAACGCGATGACCTCGGCCCGGGCGCCGGGCACGTACCCCGTCCCGAGCTCGCGGCGCTCGCGCTCGGAGAGCTCCTCGCGGGAGTCGGTCCCGAGCACCAGCACCGTCAACGGCTCCGCATCGAGCTCGTCGGCTTCCGCGCGGTCACCCCGACCCTCGCCGTCGTTCCCGTCGTCCTCCTCGTCGCCCTCGCCCCTGAGCCCCCCGACGTCGACCCGGTCGACGTTGCGGTCGATGGACCACACCGAGACACCGACCACGAGGGCCAGCGCCAGGACCAACACGCCGGCGGCGGCCGACAGACGCCGGACCCACCACCTCGCAGGGCGGCTCGTCCACGCTCGTCGGTCGGTTCCCGGCTCGTCCACGTCGTCCCGTCAGCTCCCGCGGTGACCTTCGGTGGCCACGGCGACACCTACCGTGCCGGGCCGTGCGCGCGAGCGCCACCGGCGATGCGCTGCGGATGGCGGTGGCCTCACGTGCTGCGATCCGCGAGCAGGCGCTCGATCGCCTCGCGGTGGGCATCGAGCGCGGCCCGGAGGTCGCGCTGACCGGCGGCCGTCGTCAGGTCGCCACGGGTGCGTTCGGTGATGGCGCGCGCGGCGTCGGTCGCGCGCCGGAGCCCCCGCGTCAACCCGTCGGGGGCATCGATGGTGACGAGCGCGGAGAGGATCTCCTGCATCGTGTCGAGCCGCTGCTCGGCCGTGGCGAGGTCGCCCGCACGGACCCGGTCGAGGCACGAGCGGCGGAGCTCCCCGACGGTCTCGGCCAGGCCGTGCAGCCACGCCGCGTCGTCGACGCCGACCCCGACCTCCTCGGGGCCCGGCAGCGGCGCACCGGCGCAGGCCGCACGCGTCAGCACCGCCTCGGCGACCTCCTTGGCCGCGTCCGCCACGAACCCGGCGTGCAGCACCTCGGGGAACGGGGCGCTGGCATCCACGGCGGTCCGGAGGTGTGCTCGGGCGTCAGCGATCAGGCCGTCCGCGCGTTCGAGCTCACCCCGGTGGACGGCCCGGATCGCGTTCGCGGCGGCGCGGATCGCGTCACGGGAGGCCGCCAGGCCGGTCTCGCGTGCCTCGTGACGCGCGACGAAGCGCGCCCGCACCGGATCGCTGAGGCCGAGCAGATCGTGCCCGCACGAGCCGCTCGGACCGGCATCCGGCCCGAGACCCGCCACCTCAGCCGTCCCAGCGACGCAGCCGCACCGTGCCGGCGTTCTCGCCGACGGCCGCTCCGACCGGGACACGCTGCGGCGCGACATCCGCTTCGAGCTCGCGCACCACGGAGCGGACCTGATCGGCCTGGAGCTTCCAACGACGCAGCAGGGCGACGTAGGCGCCGGTGGCAGCCGCCGCCACGAAGGCGATCGCCCAGAGCGCCCCACCGAAGATCACCGCGAGCAGCAGGGACACGGCGGTGCCGGCGACCAGACGCACGAACCACAGCCGGCGCGCCTCGACGCGCGGATCCTCGCGCCGGTAGGGCTTCGGCTGCTCAGCGGCCGCGATCCCCTGGTGGTCGACGATGCGGCCCGCATCACCCGGGACCAGCAGCTGCCGGCCGTTGCTCTCGCTCTGCGGCGAGCTCCTGAGGACATCCATGGCGCGCTCGAACCCTCCGACGGTCGCGTGCGGTGACCCGGTCCGGGACCGGAGCGCCGAAGGGACCAGCAACGCGGCCCACAGCAGGACCAACAGCACCAGCGCTTCGTTCACCCGACCACCTCGGTGTCACGGTGCACCCGTCGCCTCCCGCGCGGCTCCCCGTTCGTCGTTCGGGGCGCCGGCGTGGCGACGGTAACACCGGCCTCGAGCGCCACGAAGCACCCGGGACCGCGCCGGAAGGTAGCGAGCTGGTGTGACGTGACGAACCGCCGTGCGAGCAGCGGCCGGGGCCGCCGGGACAGGTGCGCATCGCGCGCTGCGGACCGCATCCGCGTCCCTCCGTCGGCCGTCCGCGCTAGGGCAGATCGAGATCGCCCGAGCGACCCCCGGTCTTGCGTCGCAGTCGAACGTCGGAGATGCGCACATCCTTCTGGACCGCCTTGACCAGGTCGTAGAGGGTGAGCGCGGCCACCGACACGGCCGTCAGCGCTTCCATCTCGACCCCGGTGCGGTCCGCGGCGACCGCGGTGGCCGTGATCGTGACCACCCCCGCGCCGGCGTCGACCTCGACCTCGACGTCGACGGAGGTCAGCGCGACCTGGTGGCAGAGCGGCAGCAGCTCGGGGGTGCGCTTCGCGGCCTGGATCCCGGCGATGCGGACCACCGGGAACGCGTCGCCCTTCGGCAGGTCCCCGTCGAGCAGCCGGCGGGCGGTCTCCGGCGCCATGAGCACCCGGCCCTCGGCGACGGCCGTGCGCGAGGTCACCTGCTTGCCGCCGACATCGACCATGCGGGCCTGACCACGGGCGTCGAGGTGGGTGAGGTCGTCGCCGGTGCCGCTCATCAGTCGACCAGCAGTTGGACGTCGAGCTGGGACCCGGCCTCGACCTCGGTCACGTCCTCGGGGATGATCGCGAGGCCGTCGGCGAGCGCGATGGACGAGACCAGGTGCGAGCCCTGGGCTCCCGTCGGTGCTGCCGACCACCGACCACCCGAGTGCGCGAGACGGACCCGCAGGTAGGACCGCTTCCCGGGCGGCGAGGTCATCGTCTCGGCGGCGAGCGCGCGGACCCGCGGCCGAGCGACGTCGCGGCGTCCCTGCATGGTGCGGAGCGCGGGACGGACGAAGACCTCGAACGAGACGAACGCCGACACCGGGTTGCCGGGCAGACCCACGATGGGCACGTCCCGGATGCGACCGAGGATCTGCGGCATCCCAGGCTGCATCGCCACCTTGGTGGTGGTGACCTCCCCGAGGGCGCCGATCACGTCGGGGAGCAGGTCGCGGGTCCCCGCCGAGGCGCCGCCGGTGCAGACCACGAGGTCGGCGTGCCCGAGGTTGGAGTCGAGCGCGTGCATCAGCGCCTTGCGGTCGTCGGGCACGATCCCACCGCTGAACGGCGTCCCCCCGGCTTGGCGCACGAGCGCCGACAGCATCGGGCCGTTGCCGTCGCGGATCATGCCGGGACCGGGGTCCCGCTCGGCGGGGACCAGCTCGTCACCCGTCGAGAGCACCACGACACGCGGGGGCGGGTTGCACGGCACGCGGGTCTCACCCGCGTTGGCCAGCAGCGCCACGTCGGCGGGGGTGATGCGGCGCCCGGCCGCGACCAGCGGTTGACCGGGCGCGAGGTCCTCCCCGACCCGGCGCACGTTCGCACCGGCGGGGTAGGCCCGGTGGAAGGCGATCTGGCCCCGCTCACCCGAGGTGGTCTCGACCGGCACCACGGTGTCCGCCCCGAGCGGCAGCGGTGCGCCGGTCATGATGCGCAGGCACCGGCCGGACGTGATCGAGGGCACCTCGCTGTCGCCAGCGACCACCTCGCCGACGACGGGCAGGTGGGCAGGCTGGTCGACGCTCGCCCCGTCGAGGTCGGCGGCGACCACCGCGTACCCGTCCATCGCGCTGTTGGGGAAGGCCGGGAGGGACACGTGGCTGACGATCGTCTCGGCGAGCACCAGCCCGACCGCATCCTGCAGCCGCAGCACGATCGGATCCGGGTGCGGGAGCAGCTCGATGAGGGCGGCGAGGTGGTCCTCGACGCTGGTGAGCTCGTCAGCGGTGACCACGTCGTGCCGACCGTGCCCGACGAAGCCGCTCACGATCGCGACCCCAACCACTCCCGCAACCACGCGACGAACTCGTCGCCGAGGTCGTCGCGGGCGGCCGCGAGCTCGACCGTCGCCTTCAGGAACCCCAGCTTGTCGCCGGTGTCGTGCCGCGGCGCGTCCAGACGGATCCCGACGATGGGCTCGTCCGCGGCGAGGGTCTGCAACGCGTCGGTGAGCTGGATCTCGTTCCCGCGACCCGGCGGGGTCTCGTGCAGGATCGGGAAGATGGATGCCGGCAGCACGTAGCGTCCGACGACGATCAGGTTGGACGGGGCCTCGTCGACCGGCGGCTTCTCCACGAGGCGCGAGATGCGGAACTCACCGTCCTTCTCGCCGGCGGTGACGTCAGCCACGCCGTAGAGGTGGACCTGGTCCTCGGGCACCTCCATCAGGGCCACGACCGCCAGCCCGGTGTGCTCGTGGGCGGCGACCATTCGCTCGAGGAACGGGGTCGCCGGGTCGACGATGTCGTCGCCGAGCAGCACCGCGAAGCTCTCGTCACCGACGTGCCGTTCGGCCTGGAGCACGGCGTGTCCGAGGCCGAGGGCCTCGCCCTGACGCACCGAGTGGATGCGTGCCATCTCGGCCAGCGCGCGCACCTCGGCGAGCTCGTCGCTCTTGCCCTTGGCCTCGAGCGCCTGCTCGAGGTCGAGCATGCGGTCGAAGTGGTCCTCGATCGCGCCCTTGCCCGAGGCCGTCACCAGCAGGACGTCGTCGAGACCGGCGCGCACGCACTCCTCGACGATGTACTGGATCGCCGGCCGGTCGACGACCGCGAGCAGTTCCTTCGGGACCGCCTTGGTGGCGGGCAGGAACCGCGTCCCGAGCCCGGCGACGGGGAGGACGGCCTTCGACACCACGGGGAGCGCTCCTTCATCGTCGGGCGGGACCGGGCGAGACTACCGAGCACCGTCCTCGATCCTCGGCCTCGTCGGGGCGTGCGGCCGGTCGTAGGCTCGCCACCGGGCGCTGGCGGTGGCCGGCGGCGAGGTGGGAACGACGTGGACGCGGACGGCACGCGGGAGCTCGGTGGGGGCGGCACCGACGTGGCCGCGCTGCGCGACCGCAAGGCGGCGCTGCGTCGGGCGACGCGAGCCGCCCGGGACGGGCTGACGGGGATCGAACGGGCCACCGCATCGGCGGCGGCGGTGGCCAGGCTGCGCCGACTACCGGAGCTCCGTCGGGCGCGGGTGGTCGCGCTGTACGCCGCCCACGGCAGCGAGCTCGACCTCACCGACCTCACCGCGTGGCTGCGCTCGCGCGGCGTGACCACGGCCCTGCCGCGCGTCGAGGGGGCGGAGCTCACGCTCGTCGAGGCGGGTCCGAACACCCCTCTGGCGAGCGGCTACCGAGGTGTACGCGAACCGACCGGTCGCCCGATCCACGCCACCGCCGTGGACACCGTCGTGCTCCCCGGGCTCGCGTTCGACCCGGTGGGTGGTCGGCTCGGTCAGGGCGGCGGTCACTACGACCGGCTGCTCGGCCAGGTCGGCGACGCGGTGACGCGGATCGGGGTCGGCTTCGCCTGCCAGCTCGTCCCCCGCGTCCCTCGGGAGGTCCACGACGCCCCCGTCGACATCGTGGTCACCGATCGCGCGACCTACCGCACCGGCGCCCGGGCCTGACGCAGCGATCCCGCACCGACACCCGAGCCTGACGCCGGCCGCGGGGTGACGCCCTGCGCCGCCCAGGCTCCGTTCCGCTGCGCGGCGGCGCGGCAACGCACCTTGCGGGGGCGTGCCGGACCCGGCATCCTCCCCGGGTTGGCACTCCCCTCCACCGAGTGCGAGGACGGGCACCCGCGCCCCGCCATCCCGTGAGTCGACCCGGTCCCTCGGAGGTCCGCCCCATGCCCACCTACGAGTACGCCTGCCGCGGCTGCGGACAGCACCTCGAGGTCGTGCAGTCCTTCAAGGACGACGCCCTCACCGAGTGCCCCAGCTGCGAGGGTGAGCTGCGCAAGGTGTTCAGCGCCGCCGGCATCATCTTCAAGGGGTCCGGTTGGCACGTGAAGGACTACGCGACCAGCGCCAAGGCATCGGGCAGCGCGTCCGCATCGGACTCGGACGCCTCCTCCAGCAGCGATGGTGACAGCAGCGGGTCGAAGGGTTCCGGCGGTTCCGACAGCTCGAGCAGCGCCTCCTCGTCGGACAGCGGTTCGAAGAGTTCCGGCTCGGAGAGCTCCGGTTCGAAGAGCTCGGAGAAGGCCACGGGCTCCAGCTCCACGGGCTCCAAGGGCAGCGACGCCAAGAGCGCCTGACGCCGAGCGCGCCTGATCCCGCCTGCCCATCCACAGGCTCGAGGAGCGCGGATCGGGCCGGGCCGGCGGCGCGTGGTCAGCTGCCCGGCATGCGCCGCTCACCTCGCCCCGTCGCCTCCCCCGTCGCCCGACCGGGTCGCCGCACCCGGTCCGAGGTGGGCGGCGCACCGCTCGTGCTGCCAGGGTGGTGCGACGCGATCAGCGACCGCTTCTGGGGCCTGACACCACGCAGCCGCACGACGCTGCTGGCCGTCCTCACCGTCGCGCTGCTGTCGGGGGCCGCCCTCCGCGCCGCAGCCGCCCCCTACGGCGAACCGGTCCCGGTCCTGGTCGCCACCGAGGACCTCCCGGTCGGTGCCGCCCTCGACGCCGACACGCTCCGAACCGTGCGGTGGCCGGGCGATCTGGCCCCATCGTCGGCGCGTCGCGACGCCTCCGGGACGCTCGCCGCCCCGTTGCCGGCCGGGGCGATCCTCACCGACGGGCACGTGACCGACGACGGACTCAGCGGGCTGGTCGGCGCCGGTCGGAGCGCGGTGCCGATCCCCGCGGAGCTGGTGCCCGCACTACCGACCGGAACCGCCGTGCAGGTCGTGGCCACCGGTGTCGACGGCACCGGGGCGGTGCTCGCCGAGCACGCCGAGGTGGTCAGCGTCGAGGCCGCGATCATGTGGCTCGCCGTCCCGCAGGATGCGGCGGCCGACGTCGCCGCCGCCGGGCTGCGCGGCACGGTCACCCTGGCCGTCCACGGCACGCGCTAACGCAAGCGTCAGCGCACCTCGGAGCGCGCCCGGATGGCGTCGGCGCTGGTGACCGACCACGGCACGAGCGCGGTCACGGCCCCGAGAGCTCGCGACGCCGGTCTAGCTAGGGTGCGCTCGCCCGCCGGCGGCTCTCGCCCCCTCCCCGCCGCGCTCGCGTCCCCGTGTTCCTCATCCTCCAGGCGATCGTGCTCGGCCTCCTCCAGGGGCTGACCGAGTTCCTGCCGGTCTCCTCCTCCGGGCACCTCCAGGGTGTGCCCTACCTGCTCGGGTGGGAGTCCGGATCGCTGACCTTCGACGTCATGGTGCACGCCGGGACGCTCGTGGCCGTGCTGGTCTACTTCCGTGAGGACCTCTGGTACCTCGCCACACGTTCGGTCGGCGTCGGCGTCGTCGAGGACGGCGAACAGCGCCGGGCCCAACGCGTCGTCCTGCTGCTCGCCATCGGCACCGTCCCCGCAGCGCTCGCGGGGTTGCTGTTCGAGTCGACCTTCGAGGCGGCGTTCGGTTCGCCCCGGGCGGTCGTGGCCTTCCTCTACGTGACCGCGGGGCTGCTCGTGGTCGCCGAGCTCATCAGGCGGCGCCGCGCAGCCATCACCTTGGACAAGGACGCCGCCGATCTGGTGGGCGAGGAGCGCCAGATCGATCCTGGCCGCCGGGAGGACGCGATCACGACCCGCGACGTGGTGGTCATCGGTGTCTCGCAGGCGTTCGCCATCTTCCCGGGCATCTCCCGGTCCGGCGCGACCATCGCCGCGGGGATGCTGATGGGGCTCTCGCGCGCCGCCGCCGCCCGCTTCTCGTTCCTGCTGTCGGTCCCGATCATCATCGGTGCCACGCTCGCCCGCATCCCCGACCTCGGCACCCGGGAGCCCGGGACGCTGCCGTTCGGCACGGTCGAGATCGCCGCCGGTGTCATCGCCGCGGGCGTCAGCGGGTACTGGGCGATCCGCTTCCTGCTGCGCCTGGTGCAGACCGACGATCTGCTGGGCTTCGCCCGCTACGTGGCGGTGTTCGCGACGTTGCTGCTGGCTGGGACCTTCATGATCGGGTGACCAGCGGTCCCGATCCCGGTCGCCAGCCCGGTCAGCGGTCGAGCACGTCGTGGAGGAAGTCGGCGACCTTCGGGTAGGCGTCGATCCGGTTGGCGAGCTTGGCGAGCCCGTGGCCCTCGTCCTCGTAGACGAGCAGGTCGCAACGCACCCCGCGGCCGCTGAGCACCTCGTGGATCTGTTCGGCCTCGGACAACGGGACCCGCGGATCGTTGGCGCCGTGGATGATCAGCAGCGGTGCCCGCATGTGGTCCACCCGGTTGATCGGGGAGGCCGCCTCGAGCACGTCGCGGTCGTGCTCGAGCGAGCCGTACTCGCGCTCGCGGAACGCCCGGCGCCAGCTCGAGGTGTTCTCCAGGAAGGTGACGAGGTCGCTCATCCCGACCACGTCGACCCCCGCGGCCCACAGCTCGGGCTGGAACGCGAGCCCAGCGAGCACCATGTAGCCGCCGTAGGAGCCGCCGTAGAGCGCGGCCCGGTCCTGGTCGAGGTCGTCCTGGGTGCCGAGCCAGGCGTGCACCGCGGCGAGGTCGGCGACGGAGTCGAGGCGCTTGTCCACGTCGTCGAGGTGCTGGTAGGCCTTGCCGTAGCCCGTCGAGCCGCGCACGTTCGGCGCCACGACCGCGAACCCGGACGCGACGAGGTACTGCGTCAGCGCACCGAACGAGGGCCGGTGCTGCGATTCCGGCCCCCCGTGGATGACGACCACGACCGGCGCCGGCGCCCCGTCCGCAGCCGGCCGGGGCCGCATCACGAACGCGGGGATCTCGAGCCCGTCGAACGAGGGGAAGCGCACCAGCTCGGCGTCGACGAACGTGGCCGGATCGACCTCGCACGGGCTGACGGTCAACCGGGTCAGCGCTGCGGAGCTGGTGTCGACCAGCCACCCGTCGCCGGGCACCAGCGGTGAGGAGTAGGAGTAGGCGAGCCAGCGGCCGTCGCGGGTGAAGCGGTAGCCCCCGACGACGCCGTCCCCCGGGAGCGGGACGGGGCCGCGGACCTCGAGGGTGTGGGGGTCGCGCAGCTCGGCGCGGCTGATGCCGTCCTCGTTCCAGCTGACCAGCAGGTGCGTGCCCGACCAGTCGAAGGCCCCGCCGGTCGACCACCCGGTCTCGATGACGACCTCCAACTCGACGTCGACCGTGCCCTCCGGCGCCGGGACCGGCCGACCGCGCCACAGGGCGGCGTGGTCGCGGCCGACGTCGGCGGACAGGACGAAAGCGGAACTGTCGGGCAGCCACGACGGCGTCCCGACCGAGGAGGGCTCGAGGTCGTCGTGGGGCAGCAGCTCCACGACGGCAGGGTGATCGCGGTCCACCGGACCGTGGGCCCCCCCCCGGGCGTCGAGGTCGAGCAGGTAGACCCGGTTGTCGCCGGGCCGCGTCGTCACCTCGGTGACGGCGAGGAAGCGCCCGTCGGGCGAGAACCCGCCCGGTCCGGTCCAGCCACCGGTGGCCAACACGCACCGCTCCTCGCCGGTGACCAGGTCGCGGACCCAGGTGTCGAAGGCGACGCCGTCGCCCCGGTTGGTCGCGTAGGCGAGCGTGCGCCCGTCGCGGGTGATCCCTCCCGGGCGGTGGATGAACTCGGGGTCGACGACGAGCGGATCCAGCTCGTCCGGTCCGCGGTACGGCTCGGCCGGGTCCGCGCCGGCGGTGAAGAGCTGGTGGCGTTCGTTCCCGCCCTCGTCGGTGGCCAACAGCAGGACGTCGTCGTCGCCACCGTGCGGGTCGGCCGGCAGGTACCCGGCGCCGGTCGGTTCCTCGAACCGGGTGAGCGGGACCAGCGACTCGACGGGGACGGGCAGCTCGTGCTCACCGAGGTCGAGGCGGTGCACCTGCGCCGTGCCGGGCAGGTTCGAGCTGACCAGCAGGCGCCGACCGTCGGGGGACCACCCCGTCGGAGCCGCCGTGCGGATCTCGAGGTAGGCGCGGATGTCGGGCGGAGGCGGGTGAGCGGTCATGGGCCCGAGCCTACGGGCCGTCCGCGGACCGCCGGTCCGGGTCAGCGCGGCGGAGGTCAGCGGGGCGGGGGTCAGCGGGACGGGGGTCAGCGGAACGGGGGTCAGCGGGACGGGGGTCAGCGCGGGGGCGAGCGGAACGAGGCGAGCACGGGATCGCACACCTCGTCGACGTCTTCGGCCCGTGGCG
>JBBECA010000004.1:0-8879 GCA_040882055.1 Nitriliruptor sp. | reverse complement strand
CCGACGAGCCCGCGAGTGCGTCGGCGAGGATCTGCTTGGCGATGACGCGCAGGGCCAGGACCTCGTCGGCGCCCTCGAAGATCGACAGCACCCGGGCGTCGACGAACAGCCGCGAGACCGTGTACTCCTCGGCGTAGCCGTACCCGCCGTGGATCTGCAGCGCCTCGCGCGTGACCCACTCGGCGACCCGGCAGGACAGCTGCTTGAGCTGTGACGCCTCGAGCCCCGCGGACGCCTCGCCCCGGGCGAGCGAGCGTGCGACGGCGAACGAGGTGACCCGGCACGCCGCGATGAGCGCCGCCATCCGGGCGATCTTGGTCCGGTTGAGCTCGTAGTCGGCGAGTGCGGTCCCGAACACGTGCCGCTGCTCGGCGTAGCTGACGGCCTCCTCGAGGGCCGACTGCATCACCCCCTGGGCACGCGCGGCGGTCTGGAGCCGGGCGTTCGAGAACGCCTGCATCTGGAGGTAGAACCCGCGACCGAGACCCTCGTCCTCACCGATCAGGTTGGCGTGTGGCACCCGCCAACCGTCGATCGACACCTCGAACGAGTGCATCCCCCGGTAGCCGATGGTCGGGATGGCCTTGGCCTCCATCCGACCCCCCGGGGCGCCACCCTCGCCGGGCCTGCCCCCACCGTCCTGGCTGACCTCCCAGGTGTGGCCGGGGAACGAGGGCTTCTCGACCACGAACAGGCTGAGCCCCTTGTGGCCGAGGCTGCGGTCCGGGTCGGTGCGCGCGAGCACCAGCAGGTACTCGGCCTTCCCCGCGAAGGTGCACCAGGTCTTGACCCCGTTGAGCACCCAGTCATCCCCATCACGGGTCGCCGTGGTCTTGACCCCCGCGACGTCCGATCCGAAGTCCGGCTCGGTGACCGCGACGCCGCACATCTTCTCGCCCGAGGCGATCGGCGGCAGCCAGCGCCCCTTCTGCTCGTCGGTCCCGCCCTTGAGGATCGCGGTGCCGATGATCTCGGGCCGGGTGATCAGCGACCCTGCCGCGCCGAGGGAGCCGCGCGAGAGCTCCTCGGTGACCAGCACCATGTTGAGCAGCTCGTCGTCACCGCCCTCGGCGAACCCACCGTGCTCGGCCGGGATCGACAGCGCGAAGCAGCCGAGCTCGGCGAGGCCCTGGATGATCTCGTCGGGGATGTCCTGGTCGTGCCGGTGGATCTCCTCGGCCCGCGGCATGACCTGCTCCTCCGCGAAGCGGCGGAAGGTCTGACGCACCATCTCGAGGTCCTCGGGCAGGTGCCGCGGCCCGGCCTCGCCGGTGCGCAGCACGTGCCCGGCCAGGTCGGAGAGGAAACCGGTGTCACGCCCGGCGGCGATCGCGTCGGCGACCTCCTCGAGCACCCCGACCTCGAGACCCCACTCGGACTCGCGCCCGAGCACGCGTCCTCGGAGGTCGGCCGCGGTGTCGGCGGCGAAGGCCAGCGCGAGGGATGCCTCGACCTCGCCCTTCTCGCCCCAGGCCCTCAGCTCCTCGGCGGCCACCACCGCGGACGAGACCGAGGCGAGGTCGTAGACCACCGTCTGGTGCTCGTCCACCTTCGAGGTGCTGATGCGGCCGCCGTCGCCACAGACCGACGCCAGGTGCGCCGCGGACCGGTCGATGACCGTCCGCATCGCCTCGACGAGTGCGGACGCGTGCTCGAGGTGGGCCACGACAGGTCTCCTCCGGAGGCGGGCGACACGCGGACTGGCCGCGGTGGGGCGGGAGCGTGCCACCCCGTCACGTCACGGACCAACCCCGGGGGTGGCCCGTCGCCCGTGAGGTCCGTGGTCGACGCCGCCGAGGTGCTCACGGCGCCACCCTGCGGCGGGGCCGGTCCCCGGCCGCGAGCACCACCCCCACGACGAGGGCGACCATCCCGAGAGCCCCGAGCCAGGTGGTCCGTTCGCCGACCAACGTGAACGCCAGCAACGCCGCCGTGAGGGGCTCGAGGAGCGAGAGCGTCGTCGCCGCCGGCGCGTGGACGGTCAGCAGGCCGCGGAGGAACAGCAGGTAGGCGGCCACGGTGGTGCCGACGGCCAACCAGAGCAGCCCGACGAGCTCGCTCGCGGAACCCGACACACCGCCGCCGAGCACGGCGGCGGGCAGGAGCAACAGGCCGCACGCGGTGAACACCACGGCCACGACACCGACCCGGTCGGTGACCGTGAGCCGCGCCGATGCGGTGGCGTAGAGCGCGTAGGCGGCACCGGCGCAGGCAGCGATCGCCGTACCGGTGACCGTGGCGTCACCGGCATCGGCGCCGACGAGCGCGGCGAGGCCGGCGACGGCCACGACGGTCGCCAGCGACCACCGTCGGCGCGGTCGCTCGCCGGCGACCAGGGCCATCAGGCCGGCCCACGCCGGCGCGCTGCCGAGCGCGACGAGCGTGCCGACCGCCACCCCGGCGGTTCGGATCCCGAGCAGGTAGGTCGCCTGGAAGACCGTCATGGCGACGGTGGCCGTCCAGAGCGGCCAGCCGCCACCGCGCACCGTGGCGGCGAGCACCCCGCGACGGGCGGGCGTCAGGACCAGGACGAGCAGCGCCCCGCCGCCGAGCAGGCAACGGAACGCGGCCACCGCCACCGGCGCCGCTGCGGGCAGCAACAGCTCTTGGGTGGTGCCCGCGGTCCCCCACAGCACTGCCGCAGCCGCGACGTCGAGCGGCCCCCGCCCCACCACCCGCGGGGCGCTGGTCATCCCCGCAGATCGGTGACGAGCCGCTGCCAGTCCTCCTCGGGGAAGGTGTAGGCCGTCGTGAGGCTGACACGGTCGACGAGGTCACCGAAACGCTCACGGATCGCCGCTCCGACGCGGTCGGGTTCGGTGACCACCGCGAAGGCCTCGAGCACCTCGTCGTCGATCATGGCGGATATGTCCTCCCACTCCCCCCGCAGGGAGGCGGCGTGCAGCTCGTCGTGGAGCCCACTCCACCCGTGCGCCTCGAGGACCCCGCGGTAGGCGGGGGTGGAGCCGTAGAAGGCCAGCTGACCCCGGGCGTACGTGGCCACCGCATCGCGCTCGGCGTCGTCACGTCCGGTGACCACCATGACCGGCAGCGCGATCTCGACGTCCGCGCGCGTCCGCCCCGCCGCCGCTGCCCCGGCTTCGATGGCGGGCAGGGTCGTCTCGCGCAGGTAGCGATCGGTGGTGAAGACGTGACAGAGCAACCCGTCGGCGACCTCGCCGGTCACGTGCGTCATGCGCGGGCCGACGGCCGCGAGCCAGACCGGCGGTGGTCCGTACCCGTGGTCCTCGGGGGTGAAGAACGGCGTCATCAAGGTGTGGCGGTAGTGGTCGCCCTCGAAGCGCAGGCGTTCACCGCTCTCCCAGGCGTGCCAGATGGCACGCAGGGCGAGGACGTACTCGCGCATCCGCGCCGCCGGAGCGCGCCAGGTCGCGCTGAAGCGCTTCTCGATGTGGGCCTGGACCTGTGACCCGAGCCCGAGCACGAAGCGGCCACCCGAGAGCGCCTGCAGGTCGTGTGCCTGGTAGGCGACGTGCATCGGTGAGCGTGGGAAGGCCACGGCGATCGCGGTGCCGACGGCGATGTCCCGCGCGTGCTCAGCGGCGACGGCGCAGGCGAGCAGCGGATCGTGCGCCACCTCCGAGACCAGCCACGCGTCGTAGCCGCGTCCCTCCGCGGCCCGGATGTCGTCGGGGACGGCCGCGAGCGGGCCGCCGTAGGTGATCGCATCGAGCTTCACCGCCTGCCTCCCTCGGTCGCGTCAGCCGCCGATCTGGTCCGGCTGGACGTTCTGGAGCCGAACCTGGCCGTGCGCGACGGGCTTGCCGTCGCTGGCACGCGTGATCTCGACCTGCCACAGCTGCTGGAGGCGCCCGACGTGCAGCGGGGTCGCCACCGCGTCGACCCGACCCTCCCGGTGCGATCGCAGGAAGTCGGTGGTGTTCGATACGCCGACGCAGAACTGGCCCCGGCTGGCCACCCGCAACGCCCCCGCGATCGACGCGACCGTCTCGACCACCGAGCACCACACCCCGCCGTGCACGATGCCGTACGGCTGGTGGTGGGCCGGACCGCAGTCGACGTGCGCGGTGATCCGGTCGCTGGCGAAGGTGTCCCAGACCAGCCCGATCGCGGTCGTGTCGAACCCCTCGGCGCTCACCTCGACCTCGGAGGCCGGCACCGTCTCGCCCGCCACGAGACGGTGCAGCAGGTCGCTCGGTAGCTCCTCGGACACGTCGGCCTCCTCGTCGGCGGGACCGGGACGCTAGCCCGCGGCCGCCACGGGTTCGCCCGGAGCGGCCGGTTGTGGTGGGATGGGCGCACCGACCCGCACCACACGAGGAGGCCCGCCGTGGCCGACATCAAGCCCGTCAGCCGCGACGTCACCGACGGCTACGAACGTGCGCCCGCCCGCGCGATGCTGCGCGCGATCGGGATGACCGACGACGACTGGGGCAAGCCCCAGGTCGGTGTCGTGTCCTCGTGGAACGAGGTCACCCCCTGCAACCTGCCGCTCGACCGGCTGGCCAAGCAGGCCAAGCTCGGGGTCCGGGACGCGGGCGGGTACCCGATCGAGTTCAACACCATCGCGGTCTCGGACGGCATCGCGATGGGCCACGAGGGCATGCGGGCGTCGCTCGTGAGCCGCGAGGTCATCGCCGACTCGGTCGAGACGGTCATGCACGCCGAACGCTTCGACGGGATGGTCACCTTCGCCGGGTGCGACAAGTCGCTCCCCGGGATGGTCATGGCGGCGGCCCGGCTCGACCTGCCGGCGACCTTCCTCTACGGCGGTTCGATCCTCCCCGGCCAGCACGACGGGCACGACATCTCGATCCAGGACGTCTTCGAGGCCGTCGGCGCGCGGGGGCGCGGCGCCATCGATGACGCCGAGCTCGATCGCATCGAGCGGGCGGCGTGCCCCTCGGAAGGGTCCTGCGCCGGCATGTTCACCGCCAACACGATGGCCTCCGCCGTCGAGGCGCTCGGGATGGCCCTCCCGGGCTCGTCGAGCGCACCGGCGCCCGACCCGCGGCGCGACGAGTTCGCCCGCCGCTCCGGCGAGGCGGTGGTGCGCCTGCTCGAACAGGGCATCTCGGCTCGTCGCATCATCACCCGCGAGGCGCTCGAGAACGCGACCGCGGTCGTGATGGCCGTGGGCGGATCGACCAACGCCGTGCTCCACCTGCTCGCCATCGCGCGCGAGGCCGAGGTCGAGTTCACCCTCGACGACTTCGACCGCATCGGGCGCCGGGTCCCGCACATCGCCGACACCAAGCCGGGCGGCCGCTACTTCATGACCGACCTCGACCGCGTCGGGGGGGTCCCGGTCGTCCTCAAGGAACTGCTCGATGCGGGCCTCCTCCACGGCGATGCGCTGACGGTCACGGGCCGCAGCCTCGGTGAGGAGCTCGAGTCGATGGACGTCCCCGCGCCCGACGGCGAGGTGGTCCACCCTCTCGACCGTCCGATCCACGTGGACGGCGGACTCGCGATCCTGCGCGGCTCGCTGGCCCCGGACGGCGCCGTGGTCAAGGTCGCCGGCATCCCGCCGGAACAACACGAGTTCGAGGGCCCGGCGCGCGTCTTCGACGGCGAGACCGCCGCGATGGAGGCGGTGCTCACCGGACGCATCGTCGCTGGCGACGTGATCATCATCCGGTACGAGGGTCCGAAGGGTGGGCCGGGGATGCGCGAGATGCTCGCCGTCACGGCCGCGGTCAAGGGTGCCGGGCTCGGCGGCACGGTCGCGCTGCTGACCGACGGCCGGTTCTCCGGTGCCACCCACGGGTTCTGCATCGGCCACGTCGCCCCCGAAGCCACCGACGGCGGCCCCATCGCTTTCGTCCAGGAGGGCGACACCGTCCGCATCGACGTCCCGACCCGCGCCATCGACGTGCTCGTCGACGAGGCGGAGCTCGAACGTCGGCGCGAGGGCTGGCAGCCGCTCGCCCCGCGGTACACCCGCGGGGTGCTCCACAAGTACGCCCGCACGGTGCGCAGCGCCTCGCTCGGCGCGACGACATCGGTCTGACCGGGACGCGCGCACGTCCCGCCAGCGCGCACCCGGCAACCCGCCGGGGCGAGGCCGACGAACCGCACCTATGACCTCATCCCCCGCTCCCACCCCGTCCGACACCGCTCCCCCGGCCGAGGCAGCGCCGTCACGCGCTCTCGCGGCGCTCTCCGGCGTGCTCGCGGCGGCGTTCGGCCTCGGCCTCGGCGAGCTCACCGCGGCTGCGGTGACCACGTGGCCGTCCCCCGTGGTCGCCGTCGGTGACCGCGTGATCGAACGCACACCGTCGGCGGTCACCCGCTTCGCCATCGACACCTTCGGGACCGCCGACAAGCCGGTCCTGATCGCCGGCACGCTCCTGCTGCTCGCCGTCGCCGCCGCCGGGCTCGGACTGCTCGGTCGCCGCCGGCCAGGTTGGGCGCTGGCCGGTGTCGTGGTGTTCGGCGTCATCAGCGCCGCGGCGACGCTCGCAGCACCCGGGGCAGGGTTCGCCGCCCTGACGCCATCCGCGGTCACCACGATCGGTGCGCTCGCAGCGCTGCTCGTGCTGCTCTCCGGGCTCGCCCAGCGACCGGCGGTCTCGGCCCCGTCCGGCGCACGGAGCGCGCTCGAGCCGCTCAGCCGGCGCCGCTTCCTGACCCTAGCCTCCGTCGTCACCGCCGGTAGCGCCGCGTCCGTCGCCGCGGGGCGGCTGCTCATCACCGGTTTCGACGTCGATGCCGCCCGGGCGGCGCTCCAGCTCCCCGGGCCCGCCCGGTCCGAGGACCTGCCGCTGCCGGACGATGTCAGCTTCGACGTGGAGGGCCTGACCCCGTTCATCACGCCGAACGAGGACTTCTACCGCATCGACATCAACCTGGAACTGCCGCGGATCGACCCGCAGACCCACGTCCTGCGCGTGCACGGGATGGTCGACCAGGAGCTGCGGATCGCGTTCACCGACCTGCTGCGGCGAGAGCTGGTCGAGGTCCCGATCACCATGACCTGCGTCAGCAACGAGATCGGGGGCGATCTCGTCGACACGGCGATCTGGCTCGGCCTGCCGCTCCGTGAGCTGCTCGACGAAGCCGGTGTCGATCCGGATGCCGACCAGATCGTCGGTCGGTCGGTGGACGGCTACACGTGCGGGTTCCCGGTCGACGCGGCTTACGACCGGGATGCGCTCGTGGTGGTCGGCATGAACGGCGAACCCCTGCCGCTCGAGCACGGCTTCCCCCTGCGCCTGATCACGCCGGGCATCTACGGCTACGTCGGTGCGACCAAGTGGCTCGGCGAGATCGAGCTGACCCGTTTCGACGCCTTCGACCAGTACTGGGAGCCCCGCGGGTACGACGCGCAGGCACCCATCAAGACTCAGACGCGCATCGACACCCCCCGTGGGCTCGCGACCGTGGACCCCGGGACCGTCCCGATCGCGGGGGTGGCGTGGGCCCAGACGCGTGGGATCGAGCGCGTCGAGGTCCGCATCGATGACGGCGACTGGCAGGACGCCGAGCTTGCCCCGGCCGTCTCCGACGCGACCTGGGTGCCCTGGCGCCTCGCCTACGACACCACCCCGGGCCGCCACACGGTGACCGTGCGCGCCACCGACGGCGATGGCGAGGTGCAGCCAGAGGAACGGACCGGCGTGGCGCCGAACGGCGCATCCGGCTGGCACACCACCGTCTTCACCGTCCGGGACGCGTGATCGCCCGGTCCCGGCAGCGGCCACCGGCCGGACGGTCATCGGCGGGAGCAAGCCGGGAAGTCCGACGCCGCGAACCAGAGACGCGAGGCCGGGTACGACCGCGGTAGTAGATGGCGGCGATCCGACCCGAGACCGATCCCCACCCCTCCCGATACAGGAGCACCCACCGTGCGTTCCACCCGACGTTCCCTCCGCATCGCCGCAGCTGCGGCCTCCGCCGCGCTGCTGCTCGCCGCCTGCGGCGGTGACGACACCGAGACCGCGACCGACACCGGCACCGAGACCGAGGCCACCGACGACACCACGGCCGAGGACGACATGGCCGAGGACGACATGTCCGAAGACATGGGCGACGACGCCGCGGCTGAGGACGACACGTCCGCAGACCTCACCCAGACCAACCTCGGCGAGGCGTGCGCCGCGATCCCCGCCGACGGTGATGGCTCGGCCGAGGGCATGGCGGATGACCCGGTCGCGACCGCCGCATCCAACAACCCGCTGCTGTCCACGCTGGTCTCGCTCGTCGACCAGGCTGGCCTCGTCGACACGCTCAACGGTCTCGAGGGCGCCACGGTCTTCGCGCCGACCAACGACGCGTTCGACGCCCTCCAGGAGTCGGACCCGGAGCTGTTCGACACCGTCGCCAACGACCCGGACCTGCTCGCCACCGTCCTGACCTACCACGTCGTCGGCGACGAGGAGCTCAACGCGCAGGACCTGCTCGACGCCGGCACCGCGACCACCGTCGCTGAGCAGGACGTCACCATCGTCGAGGGCGGCGCCGAGGGCATCCAGCTCGAGGCCGCTGGTGGCAACACCGCGGACGTGATCTGCGGCAACGTCGAGACGGCGAACGCCACGGTCCACCTGATCGACGCGGTCCTCCTGCCGGACGTCGGCTGACCGACCTCGGTGGCCGCCGCGAGCGGCCACCGACGCGACACCCGAGGGGCCCCGCCGACCGGCGGGGCCCCTCTCGTCGGTCGCCTGCGACGCGTCGGACCGCCGCTCGGCTCGCCGGTGTCCGATGGCGTCCCGGTAGCGTGAGCGGCCCACCCCCGGGGAGACCGCTGTTGCAGTTCGACGAGCTCCGTTACGTGTGCCAGGAGGCCGCCCTCGACCTCGTACGCCAGCGCGCCCGGCCCTTACCGGCCACCGTGGTGCTCCCCGCACCCGAGCGCACCCGGCTCCTGACCCTCCCCCGCTTCCCGGACG
>JBBECA010000003.1:0-8911 GCA_040882055.1 Nitriliruptor sp. | reverse complement strand
GCTTCACCCTCATCGAGCTCCTCGTCGTCGTGATCATCATCGGCATCCTCGCCGCTATCGCCATCCCGGTCTTCCTCAACCAGCGCGAAAACGCCTGGAACTCGGCGGCGCAGCAGTCGTTGCGGAGCGCAGCGACGTACCAGGAGACGCTGTACACGACGGCCAACGCGTACACGGGAACTCTGGGCGACCTTGAGGGTCAGGGTTTCCGCTCTGGCGATGTGAACGTGACAATTGAATGGGTCGACACCACCAGCGGCTACTGCATGCAAGCAACGCACGCCAGCGGCGGCGATACGTTCGCGCTGAACAATCTGGCGTCCGGCACCGGTGCTCCGGTCGAGGGTACGTGCGATGACGTGAACGGCACGATCTCCTAATCCACATGACACGAGGGTGGGGGCGGCCTTCGGGTCGCCCCCAGGCCTGTTCAGAAGACCCTTGTTCGCGCCCGCGTAGGAAGGGAGCACGGTGCAGGCTGTGCTGACGAGTTCAGCATGCCTCCTCGGATTGCTGCTCGGCTCGTTCGCGAACGTACCGATCCACCGGTGGCCACGGCAGCAGACGATCGCTGAGCCGAAGCGGTCTTCGTGCCCAGCGTGTGGGATGCTCATCGCGGCGCGCGACAACGTGCCCGTCGTCTCCTGGCTCGTTCTCCGTGGCAGATGCCGGAGCTGCGGGGCGGCCATCAGCCCGCGCTACCTCGTCGTCGAGGTCGTCACCGCGGTCCTGTTCGGGGCCGTCGCGTGGGTGTGGTGGGTAGAGCCCGTCCTGCTGCTGACCCTGCTGATCTTCACCTGGTCGTTGATCGTGGCGACCGCGATCGACCTCGAGCACCGCATCATCCCGAACCGGCTGACCTACCGGCTCCCGTTCGTGCTGCTGGTGCCGTTGGCCATCCACACGCTGGTGCTCACCGACACGTGGCGTGACCTGCGGCGCGGGCTCATCGCCGCGGTCGCGATCCCACTCGCGATGTTCCTGCTCTCCGAAGCCTTCCGGCTGCTGCGCGGACAGGTCGGGATGGGGATGGGGGACGTCAAGCTCGCCGCATCGCTCGGTCTGGTCGTCGGTTACCTCGGCGGCTTCCAGCTGGTCGCGTTCGCCTACGGGACCATCATCAGCGCCGTCGTCGTCGCGTTCGGCCTGATCGCGCTCGGGAAGGCCAAGCTCGCCAGCCGTATCCCGTTCGGGCCGTACCTGGCCGTCGGCGCGATGCTGCCGGTGCTGTTCCCATCCGGCTCGGAACGCGTGGTGCGGTCGGTCCTCGGCCTCTGACGTGCGGGGCGCCCGGCGGACGCCGAGGGGTCGTTCCCTCAAGCCGCGGTGGCCACGTGCCGACCGTTGCACAGAGGGTCTGCTGTGGCACGTGTTACTGGTGCGGCTCGCGTTGGACCTGAGTATGGTGTGTCTCCGTCTGGGGACCGCCCGAGACCCGCATGGAACGAGGTGGCGATGTCAGGGGATCCCCGGGACAGGGGCGCCGCCGTCGGTCCCGTGCTGACCGTCGCCGAGGTCGCCGACACCCTCCGCGTGTCGTCGATGACCGTCTACCGCCTCGTGAAGGCCGGTGAGCTGCCCGCGCTCCGTGTCGGCAAGAACATCCGTATCCGCACCGAGGACCTCGACGCCTACCTCGCTGCCGGTGCGGTCACCCACGACCAGTCGAACGGCTGAGCGGTGCCATCCAGCGCGGTCGGCATCGACATCGGCTCACGGACCATCACCTTCGCCGAGGTGAAGCGGTCCCGCGGCAGCGTGATCATCAGCAACTTCGGCGGCATCGAGCTGCCGGAGGACGCCGTGCGCGATGGCGAGATCCTCGACACCGAGGTCGTCGGCCAAGCGATGAAGGAGCTGCTCGCCTCGGCCAAGGTGCGCACCAAGAAGGTCCACCTCGGCGTCGCGAACCAACGGGTCGTCGTCCGCCAGATCGACGTGCCGTGGCTCGAGCCCAAGGAACTGAAGGCCTCCATCCGCTACCAGGTGCAGGAGTACCTGCCCATCCCGGTCGAGGAAGCCGAGATCGACGTCCACCCCGTCGACGAGTTCACCTCCGACAACGGTGAACGGTTCCAGCGTCTGCTGCTGGTCGCCGCGCACAAGGATATGGTCGCTTCGCACATGGAGGCCGCCGAGGCAGCGGGTCTGCGCCCGGCCAGCGTGGACCTCAACCCGTTCGCCGCCCTCCGCGCTCTCGGCCGGACCACGCAGATGGAGTCGGGCAGCGAGGTCGTGGTCGACGTCGGCGCCGGCGTGACCGGCATCGTCGTCCACGACGGCGGCATCCCGACGTTCGTGCGCATCCTGGTGCTCGGCGGGGACGACATCACCAGCGCGCTGGCGTCCGGCCTCGGTGTACCGGTGGCCGAGGCGGAGGCCCAGAAGCGCCAGCTCGCCATCGGCGGCGACGCGTCGGACCCCGCGTCCCGCATCGTCACCGAGCAGGCCGACCAGTTCGTCGACGAGGTGCGCAGCTCCCTCGACTACTACCAGGACCAACCGGGGTCGGCACGGCTGTCGAACGTGGTGCTGACCGGCGGCGGGTCGCTGCTCGGTGGCATGGCCGACCAGCTCGCCCGTGCGGTCCGTCTGCCGGTCGAGATCGGCAGCGTCTTCGACCGCTTCGAGGCCAAGGACACCATCTACGGCCCCGAGGACCTCGCCCGTGTCGGACCGAACCTCGCGGTCGCCGTCGGCATCGCGCTCGGGGGGCTGGAGTGAGCGTCCGGGTCAACCTGCTGCCGCAGGAGCAGGTCGCCCGCCAGGCGGCAGCGCGCCAGCGCAACGGACTGATCGCAACTGGCCTCTTGGTCCTTCTCATCCTCGCCTTGGTGACGATGTGGCAGAACGGTCGCATCGCCGCCATCGAGGAACGGCTCGCCGACGAACAGGCCGTACTCCTCAGCCTCCAGGCGGAGATCAACCAGCTCGACGAGTTCAGCGAGCTCGAGCAACGGATCGCGGACTCGGAGACGCTCATCGCTGCCGCCCTCGGGAACGAGACGTCGCTGGCAGGGATCCTCCAGGACATCGCTTCGGTCATCCCGTCCGATGCGGAGCTCGATTCTCTGACGTTGAACGTCGATCCGACGGTCCCCGTCCCGGGCACGGAGTCGAGGACGATCGGCACGATGGTGCTCTCGGGCCGGAGCGCCAGCAACCACGCACCCGGGTTGGAACGACTGCTCCTCGAGTTCGACAAGGTGGCGGCGTTCCGCGAGCTGTTCTTCACCAGCTCGACCCTCGACGACCCCGACGAGCCTTACATCAGCTTCAACCTCGAGATCGGCCTCGGTGAGGAGATCCGCACAGGTCGCTACAGCGACGGGGTTCCGGAGGCGCTGCGATGAAGCGGACGACCGTGTTGCTCGCTGTTCTCGCGCTGATCCTCGTCCTGGTGATCTGGTACCTGCTGTTGTGGTCGCCACGAGCCGATGAACTCGAAGCCGTCGAGGCACAGATCGTCGAGGTCGAGGCCCAACAGGCGGCCGCACGATCGCGGATCGTCGCGCTACAGGCCGTCCGTGAGCAGGCGCCACAGTTGCAGGCCGAGCACGCGGCGGCCGAGTCGCTCCTGCCTCGAGACACCGCCCTTCCCTCGGCGCTACGTCAGCTCCAGCAGGCTGCCGATGATGCCGGCTTGACGCTGGTCTCGGTGGCACCGTCCCGACCGGAACCGGTCGAGGGCTCGGAAGGCCTCTACGTGCTCGGGCTCACCGCCGAGTTCGACGGCACCTACTTCCAGGTCATCGACGTGCTCCGCCGCATCGAGGAACCGGACATCACTCCCCGCGGCATCGTCTGGGATTCCGCAGCCCTCAGCATCGGTGAGGAGGCCCCAGACCTCGTGACGGTCGTGACCGGACGGATGTTCGCGGTCCTGCCCACACCCCCGGCCCTCACCGATGGCGAGGCCGTCGTGCCGAGCGAAGAAGACCCCGAAGGCGAGGCGGACGTCGATGTCGACGTGGAGGTCGAGACCGACGAAGAGGGTGACCAGTGAGCGCCGACGAGACGGTCGAACCTGCAGCGACCTCGGTGGGCCGCAGTCGGTTGATCCTGATCGCAGCGGGCCTCGCGGCCATCCTCCTCGCGATCGCGGTCTGGTTCCTCATCCTCGTGCCACTCCTGCTCGGCGACGACGCCCAGCAGGAGGTAACCGATCCGTCGGAGCCGACTGCGAGCCGCGCTCCGAGCGATGATGCCGGGTCCGGTGGTTCGACGACGCCCGCGCCTGCCCCGGATGCGGGTACCGCGACGGGCGACGAGACCCCCCTTCCTCTCGTCACGTACGAGGTCTTCCTCGAACGCGACCCCTTCGACCCGGTCGTCCCTGAATCCGCCGAAGGTGCCTCCGCACCGGGCGACGGGGCCGGCGAAGGCCTTCCCACAGCACCGGAGGACCCCGCATCTCCCGGGACGCCCGATGACCCCGACCAGTCCGATCTTCCTCCCGGTACGGACCCGGACCCAGGCACCACGCCACCGGGTAGCACGCCGCCACCGGGTGAGTCGCCTCCGAGTACACCACCGAGCGGTGGCTGCCGCACCAACGGTCAGGCGAACTGCGACGGTCGTATCGTCTCCGTCGTGGACATCCGTACCGACGACACCGGCACGCCCGTGGCCATCGTCCAGGTCGACTCGACCATCTACGAGGTGCGCCGCGGCGAGCGGTTCGCCGGCAGCTTCGAGCTCAGAGCGATCGATGGCGAGTGTGCGTCCCTGCTCTACGGTGACGATGCGTTCCGACTCTGCGCTGGCGACCGCGTCTTGAAGTGAGGCAGGCGCCCCTTGCGCGCCACCACTTAAGGTTCAGACCGAGGGGGCCGAAGTTCTCAAGAGGGCGCCTCACGAGTAGCGCCACGCGAGGGCGACCATGCGGTTGAGAGGTGAGCGCAACCCGGACCACCTTGGGTGGTCCGCTGCAGCGCGCCACAACGACCAGCGTGGGTTCGGCATGGTCGAGTTCATGATCGCCGCGTTCATCCTCTCCGTCGCACTCCTCGCGATCGCGAGCGCTGCGTTCGCCAGCCTGCGCGCCATGTCCGACAGCCAGTTGCGTCAGCAAGCCACCGCGATGGCCACCGAATCTCTCGAGGTGGTGCGCTCGTACCCGTGGTCAGCGATCGCGCTCCGCGAAGGAGATGCATTCACACCGGCGAACTTCGACCACGAGCAGGGGACGCGATCGTCACCGGGAGCCGGGGAACTGACGATCATCACGCCGACCGGCGCCGTGACCGGCGCGGCTCACACGCGGACCGAAGGGACGCTGTCGCTCATCACGGTCGTGACGCAGCCTCCGGATTCGATGGCATCGCGCCGTGTGACGGCAGTCGTGACCTACGATGGTCCTGGCGGTGCGTACCGCGAAGTTCGTTTCTCGACGCTGGTGGCGGAGGCCGAGCGAGGGCTCGGTCAGCCCGAGTTCGATGTGACGCCCCAGGTCCAGACGATCCGCGGGATGCGTGGCAGTGACGTGTGTGCCGAGCACGCGCTCGTGAACCGCGGCGTGCGCGACCGTTACACGGTCGAGATGCCACCCGCGGTTCAGCCGGCAACGATCACACCCCCCGGGAGTTGGCCGGACCCTCTCGACACCTACGCCTACCTCTTCGATGTCGACGACCCGACGGACACGGAGGAGATCGGCTCGACCAGTTCGTTCTCGGTTCCCACCGATGCAGCCGCTTACGTCGAGTCGGGGGAGCGGGTCGGCATCGCGATCTGCTACAAGCTCCCCGGCGACTACGACGTCGCACCGTCCCAGTTCGAGGTCGGTATCGTCATCAGCTCGGAGTTCATGGAGGATCGGGAGCGGCCGCTCTCAAACATCGTCGAGGTGGAACGGGAACGAGAGCTCTTCCTGTACCCGGAGGTCGACGACCTCGGGGACGTCGGCGACCAGGCGTGGGACGGCGCCACGAGCTTCGGGATGAACTCCATCCCGCCCGATCCCGTCCCGCTTCCCGACTACGATCGCGACGGTATCCAGGGCCTCAGCTTGGAGCCTGCCGAGCCAGGTGCTGACGAGGAGCCGTACCAAGCTGCCCGTTGGACGTACCGGTTCGACTCGGCGCGTACGGTCACCGGCGGCCACATCACCCTCTGGATAGCGATGGACGCCGACCAAGGCGTCATGCCGGAGGTGTGGTATCGGGTCGAGCGCCTTCCGGCGGACGGTTCCGGTCCCGAGCAACTCACCGAGGTTGCGGACGCGGGGCTGTTCCTGAGCACTACCTGGGGCGAGCACACCGGTCTCACGTTCGCTGGCGCCGAGTTCGCACCCGGGGATGAGCTGGCGTTGACCGTCGGCTGCCGACGCCCACCGGAACCGCCGTGGGATGGGGACCCTCTCGAGGAGCCCGGCCCGCAAGCGGTCGCGGATTGTCTTCTCGGGTACGGCACTGCGGACCGGGACGCCAGCGTCACAGTGGTCTTCCCGTGACCGGGCGGCGGTCCCGTCGGCGGGAGGCGGGGTTCACTCTGGTGGAGTTGCTCGTCGTCATGGCCATGACGGGCGTCATCGCCGGCGCGATCGTCTCGGTCACCATCTCCATGTTGCGAGCACAGTCGCAGGTGGTGGAGATCAGTGACGTCCTGGCCGAAGCCCGCGCTGGGCTGATCCGCACCCAGGACGAGCTGAGGGAGGCGAAACGGTTGTACCCCTCCGGCGGCCCGACGGCGCCGTGTGACCCTCGGGAGCTGAGCTTCTGGCTCGACAGCGATCGGGACGGACTCCTGCAGTCGGACGAGCTCGTCACCTACACCCTCGACGTGACCGACGGTGTCGGGGCGCTCCAACGGTGGACGGCCGACGCTCCAACGGTGAAACGCACCCTCGCGCGGCAACTCGAGGTGGCCGATGTGTTCGATTGCAAGGACGAGCCACCGAACACGCGCGTCATCGATATCGCGGTGAGCATCCTGGGCCACCGCGGTCTGCACGACACGGCGCTCGACGGATCAGTGAGGCTGCGAAATGTGGACTGATCGTTCTGCCGATGAGCAAGGAGCCGCCCTGGTGACGGCACTCCTGGCGAGCATCATCGTGGGCGGGGTCGCCCTGGTGATCCTGTCGGTCGCGCAGACCAACCTTCGAGCGACCGCCAGTACCCGGGACCACGACGACGCCTTGCACACCGCGGAGGCAGGTGCGGATCGTGTGGTGGCCTCCATGGTCGAAGATCGCACCTTCGACACCGGTCACACACCGCCCGGAGCCGGCGATGACGAGCGGTCATGGGCGGCCGGGCTGGCGCTCGATGCCTTCGAGACGTTCGAAGAGACCGGCGAGCTCCCAGGCAACGCCGTCTGGCACGAGGGCCACTTCGGCTTCGGCATCCGTCCTGAGCACCCGTCCGTCGATGGGCCAGAGGGACGTGTCTACGGCGTCAGCGTTCTGGACGGGACCACCCGACACGTACGTGTCGTCGTCTACAACCTGACGGCCGACCCGTTCCGGCCTACTCACGCCGTCCTCACGGAAGGCCCACTCGAGATCTCCGGCAACGTCGACATCGCCGGTGACGCCGGCGCGGTGCACACCAACGGCTCGCTCAGCTTCAGCGGAACACCGACGATCTCGCAGACGGCTACGGCATCCAGCGGGTGCGCCCCAGGGAACGCCGTGATCGGAGCCGGGGGGAGCGGTGAGTGCGAACCTGCGGAACCGACGATCCGGATCCCGCGCATCACGGCGCGCGAGCACTACCTCGATCACACCAACTATCCGAAGGATGTCTGGTTCGACCTGTGTCCGGGTGGTGTGATGCGCTATCCGTCGCCGCAGGGCCCCTGTGACGCGGCAGCTGAAGAGGTGCCGCCGTCGAAGTGGCAGGGATGGGTGCACAAGCACGACACCTGGGGCAAGAGCGGCAACGGGGCGTCGACCGGCATCTTCTACGTCTACCAGCAGAACGTCGACGTCAAGGGGAAACAGAACTTGGACGATGTGACGCTCTACGTCGAGAAGGACCCAAGTGGCGCAGGAGGAGCCTCCGGGAACGTCTCCATCGGTGGCAGCACCGAGTGGACACCGTACGACCCGGCCGTCGCGGTCATCGCGGACCGCGACATCGTGTCCCTCGGCAACGCCGAATCGGGGGCTGTCATCGCCGGGGAGCAGGTGGAGTGGGGGGGCAACCTGGGTTCTGAGGGCAGCGGGGAGTGGGGCATCATCCTCGCGCAGGATCGCGGTGACCCCGAGGGGACTCCGTCCACGGTTGGCTCACCGATCAGTAGCAACCGGATCCACGGCAACATCTACATCGTCTACGACGGTGACGTCGTCCTCGATGTCGATGCGGGTCTACGAGTCGGCGCGTGGAACGAGCTGTAGATGGAGGTTCGACCGGCAGAGGTAGGCTCGGGCGCTGACCTCCGCCCGTCCGTCGTCTCCGAGGCTCGCCCGTGCCGCGTCTGCGTTCCCTGACCGCGGGGGAGTCCCACGGACCGGCCCTCGTCGCGACCCTCGAGGGGCTGCCAGCCGGCCTCGAGGTCTCGTCCGAGCAGCTGCAGGCTGAGCTCGCCCGCCGCCGGCTCGGGCACGGCCGGTCACCGCGGATGTCGTTCGAGCAGGACCGCATCGAGGTCCTCGGGGGCGTCCGGCACGGTGTCACGCTCGGTTCGCCGGTCAGCGTCGTCATCCACAACACCGAGTGGCCGAAGTGGGTCGATGCGATGGACCCCGAACCTCGGGGCGACCTCGACGAGATCCGTGCCACCGGCCGTGGGCAGAAGCTCACCCGCCCCCGCCCCGGCCACGCCGACCTCACCGCCGCGCTCAAGTACGGCTACGACGACGTCCGCGACGCCCTCGAACGGGCTTCGGCCCGCGAGACGGCCGCACGCGTCGTCGTCGGCACCTACGCCAAGCGCCTGCTCGCCGAGGTCGGCATCACCG
>JBBECA010000002.1:0-8939 GCA_040882055.1 Nitriliruptor sp. | reverse complement strand
GCTGGTAGGGGGCCGCCAACGTGGGAACCGTGATGGAGTACGCCTGGCTGGTGGTCATGCTGCCGTTGGCGTCGGCCGTGGCGATCGCGCTGTTCGGCAAGGGCATGCCGGGCAAGGGCAGCGAGCTCGGCATCCTGTCGGTCGGTGCCGGCTTCGTGCTGTCGGTCCTGATCGCCTGGGAGACGTTCACCGACGGTTCGCTCGAGCCGCTCGAGCGCGCCTTCGCGTGGTCACCGCTCGGTGGGGGCTTCGTCCTCGAGCTTGGCATGCTGGTCGACGGTCTGACCGCGATGATGCTGCTGCTGGTCACGACCGTCTCGCTGATGGTGCACATCTACTCGCGCGAGTACATGAAGGGTGAGCCTCGCGTCACCTACTACTTCGCGATGCTGTCGCTGTTCACGTTCTCGATGCTCGTGCTCATCATCGCCAACAACACCCTCCAGGCCGTCGTCGGCTGGGAGCTGGTCGGCATCTGCTCGTTCCTGCTGATCGGCTTCTACTGGGAGGAGAAGAGCAACCAGGACGCCGCGAACAAGGCCTTCCTGACCACCAAGTTCGGCGACGTTGGGCTGATGGTGGGCGTCATCGTGCTCTCGGCCGGCATGTTCGGTTCGACCGACACCCCGTTCAACATCCTCCAGACCACCGAGGCGGCGGCCAACGGCGACCTGCCGATGGGCACCATCGTGCTCGGCATGCTGCTGATCTTCCTCGGCTGCGTGTCCAAGTCCGGTCAGCTGCCGCTGCACGTGTGGCTGCCGGACGCCATGGCGGGCCCGACGCCGGTCTCGGCGTTGATCCACGCGGCGACGATGGTCACCGCCGGCGTGTTCCTGCTCGCCCGCCTCTACCCGGTGGTCGCGCAGTCGTTCACCGTGATGGCGACGATCGCGATCGTCGGCACGATCACCCTGTTCTTCGGTGGGCTGCTCGCCGTCGTGCAGGACGACATCAAGAAGGTGCTGGCCTACTCGACCGTCTCGCAGCTCGGCTACATGATGGCCGCGCTCGGGGTCGGCGGGTACACCGCGGGCGTCTTCCACCTCTTCACCCACGGCTTCTTCAAGGCCCTGCTGTTCCTCGGGTCGGGATCGCTGATCCACGCGGTCCACAGCAACAACATGTCGGACATGGGCGGGATGCGCAAGCCCATGCCGTGGACGTTCTGGACCTTCATCATCGGCACCCTGGCGCTCGCCGGGTTCCCGCTGACGGCCGGCTTCTTCTCCAAGGACGAGATCCTGGTCTCGGCCGGCATCTTCGCCGAGAACGGCTACCTGCTCGGCGACCTCGTCTTCTGGATCGGGCTCCTGGCCGCGTTCGTGACCACCTTCTACATGGCTCGCGCCTGCTTCCTGATCTTCGGCGGCGAGCACCGCGGCCACCACGCGCCCCACGAGTCGGGTCCGCAGATGGTCGTGCCGCTGGTCGTGCTGGCCGTGCTGTCGCTGACGGCCGGTTACATCGGGTCGCCGGTGTGGCCCTCCGAGGAGGCCAACTTCGAGCAGTGGACGGCCACCGAGCAGCTCGAGGGTGCGGTCTTCCCGTTCATGGCGGGGGCGGCCGAGTACGCCGAGAGCCACGGTGACGACCACGGTGAGGAGGCCGCATCCGGCCTGCTCGGCGGCGGCATCCTGGCGGCGTCGCCCGCGGACGACGTGCTGGCCGTCGAGGGCAGCCCGAGCGTCCTGCACGGACCGCCGAGCTGGCACTTCGACGTGCTCGCCTACGCCCTGGTGGCCTTCTTCGCCGCCCTGGCGGTGGCCTGGCGCTTCTACGGCCGTGGCCGTCCCGAGCACGACCCGATGTTCCGGATGGGGCCGGTCAGCAGGGCCCTCGTGGACAAGTACGGCTTCGACACCTTCGGGTACCGCTACGTGGTGGTACCCGTCCGCGACAAGCTCGCACCGGCCGCGAGCCGATCCAGCAACGAGGGGATCGACCGCGTGGTCGCAGGTGCCGGTGCGGCGACGCGCCGCGCCGCGATGACCACCTACCGCGTCCTGGACCAACGGGTGATCGACGGCGGCGTGAACGGTGCCGCGTTCAGCGCCGCCTGGTGGTCCGAACGTCTGAAGCGCATCCAGTCCGGTGACGTCCAGCGCTACGCCGCCGCCCTCGTGGCGGGCGTGGTGATCCTGGTCGTCGTGTTCGCCGCCGGCCGCTGACCCTTTCTCGACCGACGCGTCCGACCCGGACGCCACCGACCTGGTAACCCGCTGGCCACCGGCCAGCACGGTGCCCCCCAGGGGCACCCGCACCGAGAGGTGCGGGCAGGAGGAGAGACGATGAACCCGGACACCGCAGGATGGGCCCTGACGGTCGCCCTGTTCCTGCCCCTCGTCGGGGCAGGGCTGCTCGCGCTGGTACCAGCGCGGCTCGACCGTGAGATCCGTTGGGCGGCCGTGGGGATCACGGCGGTCGCGTTCGCGCTGGTGGCGTGGATCACGGCGGCCTTCGACTACGGGCGGACCGGCGAGCTGCAGTTCGTCACCGACGTCGGGTGGATCAGCGCCATCGATGCCCGGTTCACCCTGGGGCTCGACGGGATCAGCCTGCCGCTGTTCTTCCTGACCTACCTGCTGCCGCTGCTGTGCGCGATCTACACCACCAAGATCCTGCCGGCGCCGGGCAAGCCCAAGGGCTTCCTCGGCCTGATGCTGATGCTCCAGACCGGGATGGCCGGCACCTTCGTCGCCTTCGACCTGATCCTGTTCTTCGTGTTCTGGGAGCTGGTCCTCGTCCCGATGTTCTTCATGATCGGCATGTGGGGTGGTCCGCGCCGCGACTACGCCAGCGTCAAGTTCTTCCTCTACACGCTGTTCGCCTCGGTCTTCATGCTGGTCGCGTTCCTGGCGGTCTACTTCCAGGCCGGCGCCGAGACCTGGTCGATCATCGAGCTGTCCCAGATGGGGACCATCGGCTCGCGCACCTTCCAGATCTGGGCCTTCGCGGGCATCTTCTTCGGGTTCGCGGTCAAGGTTCCGATGTGGCCGTTCCACACCTGGCTGCCGGATGCCCACACCGAGGCGCCGACGGTCGGCTCGGTGCTCCTGGCCGGCGTCCTGCTGAAGATGGGCACCTACGGCTTCATCCGCATCGCGCTGCCGATCCTGCCCGAGGGCGCCATCGCGTTCGCACCGATCATCGGTGTGCTCGCCGTGATCGGCATCATCTACGGCTCGCTGTGCTGTCTCGCGCAGACCGACGTCAAGCGGCTCATCGCGTTCTCGTCGGTCGGCCACATGGGCTTCGTCATGCTCGGTATCGCCGCGATGAACGAGGCTGGCATCCAGGCCGCGCTGTTCGGCAACATCGCCCACGGCGTCATCACCGGGATGCTGTTCTTCCTCGCCGGGTCGCTGCACGAGCGCTTCCACACCCGCGAGATCGCGCTCATCGGCGGTGGGATGCTCACCAAGCTCCCGCGGTACGGCGTGATGCTCACCTTCGTCGCGGTCGCGTCGCTCGGGTTGCCGGGTCTGGCCGGCTTCTGGGGGGAGTTCACCGCCATGTGGGCGGCGATCAGCCCCGGTGGTGGCCTCGACGCCCAGTACGGCGGTCTCTACCTGGTCCTGGTGGTCTTCGCGGCCATCGGCACGGTGCTCACCGCCGGGTACTTCCTCTGGATGCTGCAGCGGATGAACCTCGGCAAGCCGCTCGACCGCTGGCGTGACGAGCCGCTCGCCGACGTGATGACCGTCGAGTGGGTGTCCTGGACGCCGTTGCTGGTGCTCGTCCTCGCGCTCGGTCTCTTCCCGCGCCTGCTGTTCGGGGTCCAGGACGGTGCCGTCGCCGCCCTGATGCGCTCCGTCACCGGCTGAACGCACCGACCTGCACGTTCCCCTGCCCACCCGGGCGACGATGAGGACGAGATCCGATGTCCATCGACTTCCTGGCCATCGCGCCGGAGCTGGCGCTGACGGTCACCGCGCTGGTCGTGCTCGCGCTCGACCTGTCGCTGCGTGGTGACGCCAAGCAGCTGGTCAACCCCGTCGCGGCCCTCGGGACCACGGTCGCGCTGGTCTTCGCCGCGGTGCTCTACGGCCAGGACCGCGAGACCTTCGGTGGCATCTTCGTCGTCAACGACTACGCGGTGATCTTCAAGCTGCTGTTCCTCGGCAGCCTGCTCGCGATCCTCGGGATCTCGTGGCGGTTCTTCGCCGAAGGGCGCTACTTCCAGGGCGAGTACTACTTCCTGCTGCTGACCAGCTTCATCGGCATGCTCGTGATGCCCTCGGCCCGGGACCTGTTGCTGCTGTTCGTCGCGCTCGAGACGGTGTCGATCCCGGCGTTCGTGATGGCGGGGCTGCGCAAGCGCGACCTGTACTCATCCGAGGCAGCGCTGAAGTTCTTCCTCATCGGGGTGTTGTCGGTCGCGCTGATGCTGTTCGGCATGTCGATGGTCTACGGCTTCACCGGCACCACCGAACTCGCGGGCATCGCGGCTGCGCTCGAGGGTGAGGCCGCCTCGACGCCGCTCCTGCTCGCGTCGGTGATGCTCGTCATCGTCGGCTTCGCCTTCAAGGTCTCGGCGGTGCCGTTCCACTTCTGGGCGCCCGACACCTACGCCGGCTCTCCGATGCCGGTGGCCGCGATGCTCGCGGTCGCCTCGAAGGCCGCCGGTTTCGCCGGTCTGGTGGCGGTGGCGTTCATCGCCTTCGAGCCGGTCGCCGACGTGTGGGCCCCGGTCCTCGGTGTGCTGGCCATCATCACGATGACCATGGGCAACCTGATCGCGCTCCAGCAGCGGGACGTGGTCCGCCTGCTGGCCTACTCCTCTGTCGCCCAGGCCGGCTACATGCTCATCCCGTTCGGACTGGCCCAGCCGGGCGCCGCCGAGGTGAACGAGGCTGCTGTCCAGGCCGTCCTCTTCTACCTCGTGGCCTACGCGGTGATGAACATCGGTGCGTTCGCCGTGGTCATCGCCGTCAACCGTCGGACGGGTCTGCGTTCGGTCGCGGACTACGCCGGTCTCGGCGCGCGCAGCCCGCTGCTCGGGCTCGGCATCGCGGTGTTCCTGCTCAGCCTCGGTGGGGCGCCGGCGACGGTCGGTCTCTGGGCCAAGTTCGCCATCCTCCAGGCCGTGACCGTCGACGCGACCGTCTTCGGCATCACCCTGGCGGCGTTCCTGGTCATCAACTCGGTCATCGGGTTCTTCTACTACCTCAAGGTGGTCAGGACCGTCTGGATCGACACCCCGATCCTCGACGCGCCGAAGCTCCAGCCGAGCTTCAGCCTGTCGGCCGTGGTCGTGGTGCTGATGGTCGGCACCATCGTGCTCGGCGTCCTGCCGGGCCTGGTCACCGACGGGACCTCGATCGCGTCGCTGGTCGCGGCGAACTGACGCAGGCTCGCTGCCCCGGAGGGGCGTAGGGACCGGATCCCGTCGGCCGCCCGGGGGTACCTTCGGCGTTCCCCGTCCGTGCCGCGCGAGCGATGCCCCGCTCCGGTCGGGCACGGCGCTGAGCCGGACCAGCAGAGATGTTCAAGAGCGCCAAGACCTTCCTCCTCCTCGCCGCCATGTCCGGGCTCCTGTTCGGGATCGGTGCGGTGCTCGATGGGGGGTCCGGCCAGCTGCTGCCCATCTTCTTCGTCATCGCGCTGGTGATGAACGTCGGCAGCTACTGGTTCAGCGACAAGCTCGCGATCAAGATGGCCAAGGCCCAGCCGATGGACCGGGCGAGCTACCCGGACGTGTACGCGATGGTCGAGTCCCTCGCGCAGCGGGCGGAGCAGCCGATGCCGCGGCTGTTCATCAGCCCGTCGCCGCAGCTGAACGCCTTCGCGACGGGCCGCAACCCCGACAACGCCGCCGTCTGCGTCAACGAGGGGCTGTACCGGTCGCTCACCGCCGAGGAGCTCGAGGGTGTCCTCGGCCACGAGCTGCAGCACGTCTACAACCGTGACATCCTCATCGGCTCGGTCGCGGCGGTGCTGGCCACATCGATCTCGTACCTCGCGCTGATGCTGCGCTTCCTGCCGATCTTCGGCAGCGGGGACGACGACGGTCCGAACCCGCTGGTCGCCATCGCGCTCGGCATCCTGACGCCGATCATCGCGATGATCATCCAGGCGTCGATCACCCGGTCGCGCGAGTCGCTGGCGGACCACACCGGTGCCGAGCTGACCGGCAAGCCCCTCGCGTTGGCCTCGGCACTCGCCAAGCTCGAAGCCGGGGCGAACGACCCACGGCTGCACCAGGCCGGCGCGACCCCCGCGGAGCTCAACCAGGGGATGCAGCACCTCTACATCGCCGCACCGTTCGGGGGACGCGCCGTGTCGAAGCTGTTCTCGACCCACCCACCGATCGCCGAGCGCATCGCCGCGCTCGAGGACCAGGCCCGTCGGCTCGGACAGCTCGGTCCCGCGACCGGCCCGCGCTGACCCCCGATCGCCGCGGCGCCACCCGCCCCGGCGTCGCACGCCGGACCGGCCCGTGCTGACCCGCCGCGGCGTCACCCGCCCCGGCGTCGCACGCCGGACGGGGGGCAGCGCGGGGTCACTCGATGCCCTCACGCTCGAACTCGCGCTGGACCCACGAGGTGAACCAGGTGGACAGGCCGAGGATCACCACGATGGCGGCCGCGGTGAACCACCACCCGCTGCGCTCGTAGGTCTCGCCCAGCCCGTACCCGACGCCGACGGTGAGGGCGAAGACCACGACCGCGCCGATCGCGTCCGCGACCAGGTACCGCACCGGGTGGACGTCCGACACGCCGGCCGCGGCGGCCAGCAGGGTCGGCGGCAGCCCGCCGACCCGGCCGAGGAACGCCACGATCGGGCCGCGGCGCGCCAACGCCCGCTGGCCGACCTCGAGCTTCTCGGGAGGCGCGAGGCGCTGGAGCCAGGCTGGCCCGGTGCCCTCGCGCAGGGGCCTGCGGTGGACGCGGCCGAGCAGGAAGAAGACCCACACCGCCGCGACGAACAGCGGGAAGGCCGCGATGAAGAGCAGCACCGGCGAGGGGCGCCCGAGCCGCAGGAGCTGCGCGCCGGCGCCGAGCATCACCTCGCGACCGGGTCGGAGCGCGATGATCAGCGCGTACTCGCCGTCCGCGACGTCGCCACGCAGCAGTCGGGTCAGCAGCGGGATCGCCGCGATGGGGATCAGGTAGCGCGCGACGGCGAGCCACAACACGACCCGGCCGAAGGTGGCCGAGTAGTGCCGGTCGAGCGGGTCGTGCTCACCCCCGGGTGACGGCGGATCCACGGGACCGGGGGTGGTAGCGGGTCCGGTCACGCCTCACCTCTCTCGGCCGGTGGCACGGCACGCGAGCGTAGTGGTCCGGATGGCGGTGGCCGTTCGTCGGGCGGATGTCCCGTTCGGCGGCACCGCCGCGGACTCGCCAGCGTCTAGAACGGAGGGTGAACGCGCCAGATGGGCGCAACGATACGGAGACGCCAACGTGTACATCGGACTCGGCACCCTTCTGCTCATCATCATCCTCATCCTGATCTTCGCCTGAGACCCGACCACGACGACGCTCGAGAAGGAGCCTGACGTGGCCAGCTTCAAGGAAGACACCGACCTGGTGAAGCGGGAGTTCGAGGGCCTGCACAACTCGACCCAGATCTTCATCTGGGCGCTGGTGGGGCTCGGTGTGATCATCGGCCTGCTGCTCGGCGGCGCCATCGCCTACGGCGTGGCCGTCGAGGAACAGGATGGACGCGACTGCATCGAGTACGAGGGCGAGTCCTACTGCGCCGATGAGGCGTCCGGGGGTACCGAGGACGCAGCCGAAGCCGAAGGCTGAGCCCCCGAGGCACGACCCGTCAGCCCCCGCCTTCAGGGCGGGGGCTGACACGTCTCGCAGGCGTAGGCCCAGCGGCCGGCGAGGTCCCAACGTCGGACGTCGTCGCCGCAGCGCCGGCAGCGGTCCTGCTTGTAGACGTACAGCGACTCGTCGCGGCGCATCCGGGAGCGCGACCTGCCGATCTCGGCCGGGTCGGTGGTGACGATGCGCCGCTGGCGGACACCACGGCGCAGCCACTCGACGAGGTCCGCCCACATCGCCTCCCACGTCTCCCGCGGCACCTCGCGCGCCGGGAGCTCCGGGTGCAGGCCGTGGACGAAGAGGATCTCGGCGCGGTAGACGTTGCCGATCCCGGCGAGCACGGCCTGGTCCATCAGGGCCCGTCCGATGCCGACCGACCGGCGTTGGAGCGCCGCCCAGGCCCGGTCGGGATCGGCGTCGCGCCGGATCGGATCCGGTCCGAGGCGTGCGACGATCGCGGCGGCGACCTCCGCCGGGGTGAGCAGGTCGCAGGCGGTCGCGCCCACGAGGTCGATGGCGTGCTCCTCGCCGACGACGCGGTAGCGGGAGGTCTCGCGCGGGGCTGGCGGTGGCACCTCGCTGACGAGGACCTTGCCGAAGAGGCCGAGGTGGATGTGGACGTAGCGCTCGCCCTCGTAGCGGTGGAAGAGGTGCTTGCCGTACGCGTCGGTGCTCTCGAACACCGAACCGTCGAGCAACGCCGCGGCCTCGGCGAACCGGCCCGAGGCTGACCGCACCCGCACCCGCTGACCGGCGAACCACGCGGCGTGGTCCCGTGCGAGGCGGTGGATGGTGTGTCCCTCGGGCACGGCGGCGCTCCAGGGCTCGTCGACGGTGCGCCGGACGGTACGACGTGCGGACGGCCCGCGGGTGGCGCGCTCGACGCCGGGATCGGTGATGAGTCGGTCCCGACGCGGTGCCCGGACGGAGGCGTCCGGGCACCGGTGGAGCAGGTGGTCGCTCAGCTGGTGGCGACCTCGAGGGCTTGGTCGATGTCGGCGATGATGTCGTCGATGTGTTCGATCCCGATGTTGAGACGGATCGCGTCCGGTTCGACCCCGGCCGTCGCGAGCTCCTCCTCGGTGAGCTGGCGGTGCGTGGTCGAAGCCGGGTGGTTCACCAGCGACTTGGTGTCACCGATGTTGACCAGGCGCGTGAACA
>JBBECA010000001.1:7865-9240 GCA_040882055.1 Nitriliruptor sp. | reverse complement strand
AACCGGCGCTCGCGCTCGGGCCGACCGACGTCCTGCTCGAGCGCGCCCGCCAGGTCCTGGTCGCCTCCGGTGACCGCGCCCGCTACGTGTTCAACCTGGGCCACGGTGTGCTCCCACCGACCGACCCCGACCAGCTGCGCCGGGTGGTCGAACTGGTCCACTCCGAGGGTCGGGTCGTGGTCGAGCCCAGCGGTGGGTGACACACCTGCGCGGATCGGCGTCGCCGTCCTCGGCGGTGAACGGCTCGGTCGGGCGTTGGCGCTCGCGACCGGCCACGAGGTACGTGCGACGGCGCCGGACGATCACCTCGAGGTCGTCCGTCAGCTGAGCGAGAGCGTGGCGCTGGTGGTCGGCGTGGCACCGACGCCGTGGCCGCAGCACGCCGAGCTGCACGCCGCCGTCTCCGAGCAGGTCCCCGCCTACCGGGGGGTGGTGGCCTGGCACGGTCTGCCCCTGCTGCTCGATGCCCTGGTGCAGGCGGCGGCCAACGGGGTCGAGGGGGGCGCCCACCTGCTCGTGACGGCACCGGATCCCGGACCGGACGCTGCCCCGGAGGAGGTGGTGTTCCTCCGCGAGGTCACCGAACAGGTCGCCGCGCGGACCGGCGCGACGGCGCGGTCGCTCGCCTGGCGCGGGACCACCCGCACACCGACGGCCGTCGACGCGCTCACCTCGGTGCTGACCGTGCACGGGCGACGGGACGTCCTCGAGCTGCCGGTCGCCCCCGGGACACCGGCGGACCCGCAGCTGCTCGAGGTCGCGGCCGAACACGGGGGACGCCTGACGACCGTCGACCTGCGTGCGGGGTTCGTCACCGACGCGCTCGCGGCGGTCGTGGCCACCGTCGCGGCCGAGGAGCTCGGTGGCACCGACCACGAGGAGGTCGCGCCGTGATCGTCGTGATCGGTGGGGGACTGACGGGGCTCGCGACCGCGTGGCGGCTGCGGGAGGTCGACGACGTGCTCCTGCTCGAGGCCGCGGACGAGGTCGGTGGGCAGATCCGGACCGTCGAGCTGTCCGATGCGCCGCTCGACGTCGGGGCCGACGCGTTCCTGGCCCGCCAGCCCGAGGCGGAGCGGCTCGCGCGCGAGCTCGGCTTCGACGACGACGACCTGGTCGCCCCCGCGACGGGTCAGGTCCACCTCTGGCTCCGGGGCGGGCTCCGGCCGCTGCCGGCGGGCACCGTGCTGGGGGTGCCGGCCGACCTCGGCGCGCTGGCCAGGGCCCGTGTGCTGACGTCGGCTGGTCTGGCGCGTGCGGCGATCGAGCCGACGCTCCCGCGCCGGTCGGTGGTGGGGGACCGCAGCGTCGCCGACCTGGTGGGGGAGCGGTTCGGCCGCGAGGTCGTCGAGAGCCTGGTCGAGCCGCTCCTCGG
>JBBECA010000001.1:6230-7765 GCA_040882055.1 Nitriliruptor sp. | reverse complement strand
GTGGTGCAGCGCTGGCCCGATGCGCTGCCGCAGTACGACGTCGGTCACCTCGCCCGCGTCGACCGCATCCGCCACGCGCTCGCGGTGGCGGCACCTGGCCTCCACCTCGCCGGTGCGTCGCTCGATGGTCTGGGCCTCGCCGCACGAGCGCGCGAGGCCGAGCGTCTCGCCCACGAGCTCCGGGACCGAGCCCGCGGTCGCCGCCGATCGTCCCCCTCCGCCTCGTCACCCCGGTCACGGACCTGACCACCTCAGGCGGGGTTGGCGGGCTCGAGCAGGTCCGGGCCGTCGTTCCGCACGTCGTTGACGCGGGTCGTGATGGGCTCGGCGACCAGCGCCGGCGGTCCGAGGGCCCGGAGCATCGCCTCGAGGTGCGGGGCCTCGTCGGCGTCCGCCGTCAACCAGTCCTGCCAGAGCCGCTCGGGGAGCACCAGCGGGACCCGTTCGTGGATCCGGGTCAGCTCACCCGTCGCGGCGGTGGTCACGATCGCGGTCGAGAACAGCGGTGGGACGTCACCTGTCCCGGGGTCGGGCTCCGCCGCCGGATCGCGCCACACCGTCCAGATCCCGGCGAAGGCGAGCGGTTCCCCGTCGGGGTCGTGCAGGTGGTAGGGCTGCTTGGAGCCGTCCTCGCGCACCTGCCACTCGTAGAAGCCGTCCGCCGGTAGGAGGCAGCGGCGTTTCGCGAACGCGCTGGCGAACATCCTGGAGGTCGCGACGGTCTCCAGCCGAGCGTTGATGGGCGTCCGGGCCCCCTTCAGCTGCGTGGTCCAGTGCGGCACGAAGCCCCACCGCAGCGTCCCGAGCCGGCGGGTGTCGTCGCGTTCGATGACCGCGTAGACGTCGAGGCTCGGAGCGACGTTCCAGCGGCGGGGGAGGGGATCGGTGCGCACCTCGTCGACCGCGAACCGCTCGGCGAGCTGCTCGGGGTCGCTCAGGGAGAGGAACCGTCCGCACATGGCAGGGCACGCTACCGCCGACGTCCGCAGGCGACCGACGCCCGCGATGCGGGGCAGGACGAGGTCCGGACCCTGTCCTGGAGGACGGGTGGCCGCCTGCCCGGTGGAGGTCGTCGGGTCCGTGGCCCGGTGTGCGACGCTTGCGTGGCCGCGGCGCTCTCGTCGCGGCACGTACCCCTGTGAGGAGGGAGCCGTCGTGGCCACCGACGAGGACGCCCGCACCGCCGCGCGTCGCATCGTGGAGCAGGTCCTGGCGGACCAGGCCGCGCCGACGGACGCCGCCGACGAACCGACCCGGGCGCTGGAGGTCATCGACGATGCCGTCGAGGAGGTGACCGTGGAGCTCGGCGTGATGCACGCCGAGGCGCTGGTCGTCGACGCGGTCGAGGCGATCGCCGTCGAGCGGGATGTCGAGGTCGACGCGGTCCGACCCGGGGTCGCGCAGGGCCGCGATGAGCCGGACGACGCCGAGGACGCACCCGAGGACGAGGCGACGACCGACGGTCGTGCCCGTGCCCGGGCGCTGGTCGCCGAGGTGCTGGCCGCCCACGAGGCGGGCCACACCGGGCCAGGTGC
>JBBECA010000001.1:0-6130 GCA_040882055.1 Nitriliruptor sp. | reverse complement strand
CCGGGCCAGCGGACAGCCCCCCTCCGTCGACGCAGCCGGCGGATGCCACCGCCGACACCACCTCCAGGTCGCGCGCCCGGGAGCTGGTCGCTGCAGCGCTCGCGGAATCCGAGGCCCGGGAGGCCGAGGAGCAGGCGTACGCGGAACGGGCGGCCCGTGAGGAGGAGGCCGCCGCCGAGGCGGAACGGCGTCGCGAGGCCGAACGCGAGGCCGAGCGCCGCGAGGAGGCACGACGCGCTGACGAGGAACGTGCCGCCGAACGCGGCCGCCGTGCTCGCGCCGAACGAGAGGCCGCGGAGCGCGAGGCGGCCGAGCGCGAGGCGGCCGAACGCGAGGCCGCAGCTGCTGAGCTGCCCCCCGACGAGGGGGAACCCGCACCCGCCCGCGATCCCGCCGGCGCCACGGTGCGCATGCCCGCGTACGTGGACGGCGAGGACCCCGCCGCCGTCACGACGCGCATGCCCGCCCACGTCGACGACGCGTCCACCGGCGCGCAGGCAGGTGCGGTCGCCGTCGCCGAGCCGTCCCCGCCGGCCGACGCCCCCGCAGGCGGGCGCGCTCCGACCTCGACGGTCGAGGAGACCGGGGTCCTCGAGGCCACGATCGATGCGGACGCGGTGCCGGGCGAACCCCGGACAGGCCGGTGGCTGATCGCGTCGATACTCGGTGCGATCACCCTCGCGGTCGTCTTCCCGCTGGCCATCCGCGCGTTGCTCGAGCTGGTCGCCCTGTCCTGACGTGGCCGGTCACGAGCGGCGCGGCGGCCACACGTCCTCGAACCACGGCGGCGTCGCAGGCACGGGGCCGACCGCGGGGAACCGGCTCGGTGCATCGGCGGTCAGGTCGAGGGCGAGGACGACCCCCGTACCGGAGGGGTAGCGGACATCGAGGTCGGGGCGCCGGACGAACCCGAAGCGCCGGACGTAAAGGTCGTGGGCGCGGTGCATCCACGACATCGACATGATCAGGAGCCGGTGCGCGCCCGCATCCCGCGCCCGATCGATGCAGGTCTGGACGAGCGCGGTCCCGATGCCGGTGCCCTCGTACGCGGGGGCCACCGCGAGGATGCGGAACCCCGCATCACCGTGCGGTTCGGGACGATCCATCCACTCGCGGTCACCGGGCGTGACGAAGCTGACCGTGCCGGCCACCTCGCCACCGACCTCGGCGACGAGCACGGCCGTGGAGCGCTCGACGCGCCGGAGCGGATCGGCCAGGAAGTCCCTGTAGGGCCCCTCGATGCGCCCGTACCGGTCGTAGGCCGCCAGCGTCAGCTCGCCGACGCGTGCCGCCTCGGCCGGGCGCAGGTCACGGACGACCACCTCGGGCCGGTGACGGCCGTCGACGTCCCTCACGGACCTCGTCGAGTGTCTCCTCCAGATCAGCGACGTCGGGACGCCGCGTGGACGGGGGTCAACCGCCGGCGCGGAGCTCGAGGCCGAGCGTCTCCTCGAGCTCGCGGAGCAGCCCGTCGAGGACCCGGACCCGCTCCTCGGCGTCGACCGTAGCGAGGACGCGCTGGGCGTCGAAGGTGGTGCGGTGCGCTGACGGCGATCTGCCGGTCCCACACCTCGGTCGCCGCACGCACGCCGCTAGGGTCGCGCGCCGTCCAGCGACGTGAGGAGATGGCGGTGCAGGTCCGGGTCGACGGGAAGGTGGCGCTGGTGACCGGCGCGAGCCGGGGGATCGGCGAAGCGATCGTCCACGAGCTGCTCGACGCCGGGGCCGAGGGTGTGGTCATCACCGGTCGGCGCGCCGAGACCCTCGAGCCGCTCGCCGCGGAGCTCGGTGACCGCGTCGTGCCCGTCATCGGCAACGTGACCGACGCCGCGCACGCGGCCGACGCGGTGCGGACGGCGATCGACGCCTTCGGTGCGTGCGACCTGTTGGTCAACAACGCCGGGACGAACCCGGCCGGTGGCGCGATCACCGAGGTCGACATGGGGGCGGTGGACAAGACCTGGGAGGTGAACCTGCGCGCTCCGCTGGTGTGGGCCAGGGAGGCTTGGTCGGCATCCATGCGCGAGCACGGCGGGGCGATCGTCTCCATCGGGTCGGTGGGTGGCCTCCAGCCGAGCCCGGCCATCGGGGCCTACAACGTCTCGAAGGCCGCCGTGCACCACCTGACCCGCCAGCTCGCCCACGAGCTGGCCCCCGGCGTCCGGGTCAACGCCGTCGCGGCGGCGATCGTACGGACCAAGCTCTCCGAGATGCTCTGGAGCTGGGACGAGGACGCCGTCGCGGCGGCCCACCCGCTGCAGCGGCTCGGGACGCCGGAGGACGTCGCCCGGGCCGTCGTCTTCCTGCTCTCGGACGCCGCCTCCTGGATCACCGGGGTGATCCTGCCGGTGGACGGCGGGGTCACCGGCGCGGCCTCGGGCGTGCGTGTCGGTTAGCCGGCGGGGACGACGACGTCGAGCTCGCGCGGCTCCGGGACGTCGAGGCAGCCGTGCTCGGCACCGAGGGTGCGCAGGCCGGCCCGATCGCCGGCGCCGAGCTCGACCGGGCCGACGCCCGGGTAGGTGTGCAGCAGCTGATCGGGGTCGTCGACGTGGTCGAGGCCGAGCACGTGGGCGAGCTCGTGGAGCAGCGTCGCCCCCCACGAGCTGGAACGGTCGCGAGCACCCGGTACGAGGTCGGTCCGTTCGGGGTTGAGCACCACCTGGGCGGTGACGTAGACCCGCTCGCGGGACGTCCCGACGGCGACCGGGACCGCGACGGCCCGATCGACGTCACGGAGCGGCAGGTCGCCCTCCCCGGGCGCCCGCCACCCGACGAGGACCGGTGCCCAGGCGCGTGACGCCCCCTCGGTCGCGAGCGTCGAACGCGAAGCATCCGGTACCTCGGTGCTGGTGCCGATCACGGTCAGCTCGATCTCGGTCGCCTCGCGCAGCACCCCCGCAGCGTGCTCGAGATCGGCCACGAGCTGGTCGAGCGGGTAGGTGGTGGGGGCGCCGACGCCGGACGCGACGATCCGCACCGGGCGACACGGATCCCACCGGACGGGGGTGCCGTCGTCGTTGCGGTCCCAGACGGCGTACCCGTCCTCGGATGCCGCGTGCGGGGCGCTGTGCGGCGTGGTCCCGGTCCCCGCGCCGCGGGTCGACCACACGACGGCGGTGACCACCGCAGTCCCCGTCAGCAGAGCGAGCAGGACGAGGGCGGCGAGACCGACCCAGCTGACCTGCGTCGTGGACGGTCGCACGCGCCGACCGAGGGTCAGCTGGTGGTGCCCGGGTCCCGCTCGCTCACCGAGGCGTACCGGCGTTGCAGCGCGGAGGGCGCGAGCACGTCGTCGCCGTCCAGAGCGCGACGGAACAGGGCGAAATCACGGTCGAGGTACTCGACGAGGTTCACGACCATCGTCTTCTCGTAGTAGACGAAGGCGCCGGCGGTGAGGGCCGCATCCTCCTCACGTTCGGCGGAGAGGGCGGTGAGGATGGCGATCATCGTGCCTGGCGAGCGTGCCAGCACGGGGGCGATGAGGTCGACGCCCCACTCGGGGCCGAGCATCAGGTCGAGCAGCACGATGTCCGGGGTGTGCTCGGCGATCGCCGCCAACGCCCCCTCGCCGTCACCGGCTTCGGCGACGACCTCGTAGCGGCCGGAGCGTCGGAGGGTCAGCTCGAGGATGCGGCGGATGCCGGGCTCGTCGTCGACGACGACGACGCGGACCGGTTCCGGGGTCGGCTCTGACACGTGGGTTCCCTCTGCGGTGCACCCCCTGGGCGTCCGACGGCCCGGGGTGGAGGTGAGGTTGGCGACCTAAAGCGTACGCGGCGGATGGCCACCGTACCGGCCGGGCTCAACTGGATGCGGATGGGCCGCGGTGGGCCGGGGGCGAGTCGTCGTCTGACCGACGTCCGATGACCGGCAGACTGAGGGTGAACCGGCTGCCTTCGCCAGGGCGGCTGCTGCCGGTCAGGGTCCCGCCCATCGCCTCGGCGAGTGCGCGGCTGATGAACAGCCCGAGTCCGGTCCCGGCAGCCCGGGCGGACTCGGGGCCACGGTCGAAACGTCCGAAGACGTGCTCGAGGTCCTCCTCGGACAACCCCTCGCCGCGATCGACGATGGTGACGTCGACGCAACCGGTGTCCTCGTGGTGCACCACCGCGATCCCCGGTTCCCGGGCGTACTTGAAGGCGTTGGCGAGCAGGTTGGTGACGATCTGTTCGACGCGCCCTGGGTCACCTTCGACCACCGGGAGCGACGCTGGGTAGTCGACGCTGATGTCCCCCCGGTCGGCGAACAGCGACGTCGCGCGGGTGATCGGCGTGTGCAGCTCCATCGGCTGCTTGTGGAGCTCGAGGGGTCGCTCGGCGTCGAGGCGGGCGAGGTCGAGGAACTGCTGAACGAGGCGCTGGAGGGTCCCGACCGCCTGCCGCATCAGCGGGAGGGTGGCGTCGACGTCGTTCGGCCCCTCGTCCGCGTCGAGCAGGTTGAGCGAGCCGAGCAGCAGGGCGAGCGGGGTCTGCATGTCGTGGCTCAGGTAGGCCAGGAACTCGCGTTTGGCCTCGGCGATCGCGACCCGGTGGAGGGCGTCCTCACGCTCCTGCTGCCGGAAGCGCAGGTCCTCGAGCAGGATGTTGATGGCGGCGCCGATCACCGCCAACGGCTCCTCGCGGGCGGGATCGACGGCGATGCGCACGTCGCGCCCGACCGAGGCGAGCGAGAGCGCCTCCACGAGCTCGTCGAGCGTGGGCTGGCGGTCACCGTCACCGACGACGACCCGCTCGTCCGAGATCCGGCGGGTCACGACGAGCAGGCGGCGAGGTAGGCCCTCGCCTCGTCCTCGGTGGCGAACGCCTCGCCTGCGACCCCGGTGCCCTTGCGGAACATCGTCACGATCAGCGCGATCTCTGGGCTGGCGTTGAACCAGGCCAGGCGGGCGTGCTCGCGGTGCTCGATGAAGAAGTCCGCCCAGCCTTGCCGCCATCCGGCGTCGACGGCGGCGATCTCCGTGCAGTCCACGAGGACGGTGAAGGGTGCGGCCGGCTGTTCGGCGAGCCACCGTTGGAAGTCCTGGGTCAGTTGCTCCGCCTCGGGCCCACCCGCCGCTGCACCCTCATCGACGAAGCGCAGCAGACCCGCGCGCTCCCGCGGATCCCAGATGAGCTCGGCCGCCCCGAGCTGGGACCGACGCTGTTCCACCGCTCGACCTCCACCCCCGCATCGAACGCATCCGGGATCGGCACGCCGGCACCCGCCGGTCGCCCCCGAGGACGGTAACCGGTCACGGGCCTCGTCCGCGCCTAGCTAGGGTCCGGCCCGCGTCCACCCCGCCCGGCGCGACGGGACCCCCGAGACCGGAGGTCGACACCTCGTGGAGCTGATCTGGGAGTCCCTCGGTGACGTCCGGGTGCCGCGCATGAGCTTCGGGGCCGCATCGGGGCGCCCGGTGCTGCTACTGCCGGGCCTGACCGACGGGCTCGCACCCATCACCGATCCTCGGGCCCGACAGCAGCTCGGCGATCCGCCGGCCGAGCTGCTCGAGGACCACCGGGTCCACGTGGTCTCCCACCGCTTCCCGATGACCCCGGCGCTCACCACCCGGACGCTCGCCCTGGATGCGGCCACGTTGCTCGAACAGCTCGTCGATCGTCCTGCGGTGATCGTCGCCCACTCGATGGGAGCGATGGTCGCACAGCACCTCGCCGCCGACCGCCCCGACCTCGTCGACAGCCTGGTGCTGTCGTGCACCGTCGGACGTGCCGACGCCAGCTTCCGCGAGGCGCTGGCCCGCTGGGAGGTGCTCGTCCGCGCCGGACGGTGGCGCGAGTTCTTCGCGGACGCCATCGATCGCTCCTACACCGGCAGCGACCGCCTGCGCCGCCGCGTGGCGCAGCGGGTCCTGCCGGTGGAGGCTCCGGACGCCGAACTGCAACAACGCCACCTCGCGTTGACCGAGGCGTGCCGGACCCACGATGCCCTCGACCGGCTCGCCGGGGTCCGGGCGCCCGCGCTGGTCCTCGCCGGGGCTCGCGACGAGGTGACGGGGCCCCACCACGCCCGTGAGATCGGCGAGGTGCTGCCCTCGGCGACCGTCGAGGTCTGGGACGGGCTCGGACACGGTCTGCCCGAACAGGGGCGCGCCCGTTTCGATCGCCGGATACGACGCTTCCTGGAGGAG